>JBBSJK010000021.1:0-42855 GCA_038257355.1 Pyrinomonadales bacterium
GCGAGGGAGCAGCAATCGTAGGTGTAGCCGACGGTTACGAGTGAGCTTATAAGTGGGCTTTGGCGGGTGGCGCGGCGGTTTTGGAAATCGAAGAAGAATGAGTAGCCGCCGAAGAGGCCTTTGTCGCGGTTGCCGACGAAGACCGACGGGCTCCATTGTGAGCCGCGTAGTGTGCCGGGCTCTTTGCCATCGGCGTTGGCGAATTGCGCGAGCGACGGGATCAGCGTGACGGCCCGTGTGTAGTAAAACGTTTGGAACAGTTTGAAGAACGACGAGTCGTAACCGACCGTCGCCGAGGCAGCCCTGAGACCGCCGCCCTGCAGCCCGACATCGACACGCGTATTTACAAAAACCGTTCTGAGCGGGCGATAAGTCGCGTCGATATTTAGTGGAGAGAACCGTCGCGGCACCCCGCCAAAGGTGTAAAAGCTGAGTGCTGTGATCGGCTCTATCTGGTTTCGGCGGCCCGGTATCAACGCCCCGCCAAACGTTTTGTCAAAAAAATACTTCCCTCGAACGGCAAGGGTGAATATCTCATAGGGTTGAATCTCAGTTGACGCAGCCACATTAGAACTCTGGGCACCGTTGACAGCCGTATCATCGGTTACATTGTCTAACCCCCGCGACGAAGCGTCCCTCAACATATTTTGTGCTTCGGTTGTGACGGCTTCGCCATACCGGCGGGTGTAAAAGCGGTTGATTACGCCAAATTCGATCTCGTTTGTATTTGTCGCCGTATCGACATAGTCAAAACGGATGATGCGGTTAAAATTGTCGATACCCTTTACAAATTTGTATGTCAGATACGGCTCGATGACATGGCGAAAGCGGAATTCGTTGTTCTTGCCATAGAAATTTTTAGCCAATGCCACCGGCCTCACGTCGAACGAAAACTCGCCGTATTTGCGGATTAGGTTTTGACCAGACACCTGCCGCATATCGTTAAAAGAGTTGGAATAATACGTCACTCTCGCCGAACCGGTAGCCGTAAAATTAAAATATTTCGTGCGAAACGGCACCGTTATTTGAGGATAGAGATCGAGTCGCTGCACCAGCGATGGCGTTATGACAGGGTCGGCACCGGTCATTTGGCGGTAGAGGTCGAGGTCATCGACCTCTTCGCGGCGGGACACGCCTTCTAGACTGGTCTTAAACGAAAAATAGACGCCGTCCAGAAATGAGAGCATCGACGGGCGTTTATCAAAGTTTATGCTTGGCAGATTTCGCGTTTTTTCGCGAACGTTTGGGATCGAGATCACCTGCGAGCGTGCGAGCAGATTGAGCGTGTAGTTGTTCCAGCTCTTATTTACAAATACTTGTGAGACTTCAATCGGCGAGATGATCTGCTGGACGCCGTCCGAGAATTCCTGTCTAAAAGCGAGGCTCGATGTCAGGCGGACATCTGCTGCCGCTGTAAAACCGTTAGAAAAATAGTGGACGCCATCAGCAAATATGATCGAGCCGCCCTGATCCGGGTTGGCCGCATCGGCTTTGTCGCCAAATATTCTGTCCTTGACGGCGTAGAAACCGAAATTGAGATAGGAACGCGAATTTGCACGCGTGCGCACATCTAGGCCGTAACCGAGTCCGCGGGAGGTATAAACGTCGCCGCGTAACGTCACATCGGCCGAATCACCCAGAGTTTGATAATACGCGGTCGAGAGCCGAAAGCCCTTTCGCTGAGAATAACTCGCGGTCGGTGTCAGAAATCCGGAGCTGCGGTCGCGCTGCTTGATCGGTATCGAGGCAAACGGCACGATCAGCACCGGAATGTCCTTGATCCGGAATTTCGCATTTTTTAGGCTGATCTTGTCATTGGTTTTGATTGTGGCCCTGTCTGATGTAAAGCTCCACTTTGGCACGGCCTCTTCGCAGGCAGTGAATTTGCCTTTTATGACAAGCACTTCGTTTAGGCCGATACGCTCGACGCGCTCTGCGGTAAAATAAAGGACGGTGCCATCATTTGTCTGATTTGTAAATCCCGTAGCGTCCTCAAACGTGCCGAGCTTTGTCTTATAATTCCACACCGCTGTGGCTCCGGTGATACGCTGGTCATCGCCCTGGTCAAAGATGACGCTGCCCGATGCGACGATCTTGTTTTCAGCCTCGTAAATGACAATCTCATCCGCCTGTATGCGATAAATGCCATAGCGGACATCGACATTTCCTGTATGCCGGACGATGCGGTTGTCTTTTTCACCCTCAACCGAGTTCCGTTCGGAATAGACGATGACCTCGCCATCACCGCCCTCGGGCTCAAAACTCGGCTTCTTTTTCAAAATTGGCGCCGTCACCTTTTGCTCGGCAGAGATGGGGTTAATATTTGGTGTATCGGTGATCGGGTTTGCGACCTGGCGTTCCACGGGATTTGTCTGCTGCGCACTCGAAAAAACGGAGAGCGAAAGCATAATCAAAAATGGGATAGTAAATCTAATAAACCGCATCGAATCGCGTAAATGATATTTGATGCTAACACGAACGGGAACTAACAATAAAGCCATGTGCTAGACTTAAAAAAAGTTCAATTTTAGAGAGGATTTAGTACGAAGGTGCGAGGTGCAATGCGCAGGAGGCAATATGGCGACGGATAGTATTTTAGTTGTCGAGGACGAAGAAATCATGCGCTCGATCCTCAGGCAGCTTTTAGAGGCGGCAGGCTTCAGCGTATTTACAGCCGACAGCGCCGAGGCCGCGCTCGAGATATTCGCATCAAATGACATTGTCATCACGCTGACCGATATTAAAATGTCTGGCAAAGACGGCCTCGCCCTGCTCGATCAATTAAAATCTCTCGACGAAGAAGCGGTAGTGATTATCATGACCGCATATTCGTCAGTCGATACGGCCGTTGCGGCACTTAGAAAAGGAGCTTACGATTACATTACAAAGCCTTTCGTAAACGAAGACCTGCTGCAAACCATCATTAATGCCGCACAGCATCGACGGCTGTTTCAGGAAAACCGGATGCTCCGCCGTGAACTACGTAAGCAATACAATTTTGCTGACATAATCGGTAAAAGCGATGCGTTGCAAAAGGTTTTTGACCTCGTCAATAAGGTCGCGGGCACATCGGCCCACGTTTTGATACAGGGCGAAAGCGGAACTGGAAAGGAGCTGATCGCACGCTCGATCCATTCGGCCAGCGGCCGCAGCGATAAGCCTTTTCTCGCGGTAAATTGCGGAGCACTGCCGGAATCACTGCTCGAAAGCGAGCTTTTTGGCCATACAAAAGGAGCATTTACCGGTGCAGTGGCCGACAAAAAAGGCCTGTTTCGTTCTGTCGCGGGCGGAACGCTCTTTTTAGATGAGGTCGGCGAAATGCCGCCATCGCTGCAAGTAAAACTCTTGCGAGCCTTGCAGGAACACGAGGTCACGCCCGTCGGGGCATCCGTTCCGGATACTTTCGACGCCAGGATCGTTGCCGCGACAAACAAAAATCTTGAAACTGAGGTCGCGGACGGCCGGTTTCGCGAAGACCTGTTTTACCGTCTCAACGTAGTCGAGATCGATGTCCCGCCGCTTCGCGAGCGGCGGGACGATATCCCCTTGTTGGTCAAACATTTTGTTGTGGCCTCGGCCCGCGCACAGAATTCGCCGGAAAAATCAGTGACGAATGATGCACTTAGTGCTCTGATAAATTATGCATGGCCGGGTAATGTTCGCGAGCTCGAACATGTTATTGAACGAGCCGTTATTTTGAGTTCCGGCGAGATAGATTCGGATAGCTTGCCGCCAAAAATTAGCGTTGGAGGCGGCGGGCAAGTCGGTCAATTAAGCAATTTACGGCCACCGCTTGACGAGATCGAACGGCGTTATGTATTGGAGATTTTGGCCAGCGTCGATGACGATAAGGTCGCGGCCGCGAGTATTTTGGGGATTGATCTATCTACCCTCTATCGAAAGTTGAAACGCTATGACGATTAAATCATTGGGCGTTTAACACAAGCACAAAAAAATCGCCTCTCTCGATACGAGTGATGCGGCCAGATGTGTATGGGGCAAGATAAAACGCATTTGCCGGGTAGGTGAGGCCTTTGAGCGAGCTGTCACCGCTCATTTCGCCTTGGGCTGTGAGTTCGTCGGGGAACCAGGTTTCGACGCTAAGACTGACGTTTTGAGACGGGCCGAACTTTTCAGATTCGGCGACGATCTTATTAGCATCTTCGGTTGAGAACCGTAAAACTGCCACAACCTTTTTGGATGCGGTGTCCTGTTTCCAGACGATGTCCAGAGCCTCGTACGGAATATTTACCAACAGACCGAGTTCTTCAACATTTGTTTTTGTAGCATTTGCGTTATTTGTGTCGCTGTTTGATGTGGTTGTGGATAAAGGAATGTTGGAATTGGTCGTTCCACCCGAACAGCCAGAAAGCGACATCGCGGACAAAAAGAGTGCTAAAATCGCACGAGTCTTAATTACTTTCATTGCCTAATTGTATGCGTAAAACCTCAGGTTATGCAATTTCGCTTGTTCACGGCCCGAATCAGACGATAATTCATATTCTATGGATGACAGAATGACACAATCAAAAAATGCCATTTGGTACACAATGGCGATTCTATTTGCGATCAATACGCTCAATTTTTTTGATCGGCTCATTATAGGCGCCGTCGGCGAACCAATACGAATCGAGTTTGCGTTGAGCGACACATCTCTCGGGTTGCTGGGTACGGCGTTTACGCTGCTCTACGCATTTGTCGGAATTCCGTTTGGCCGGATGGCGGATAAATTTCCTCGAAAGCGAATACTCTCAGCCGGTGTGTTTATCTGGAGTCTACTTACGGCAGCATCAGGGTTTGCACAGAATTTCTGGCAGATATTTGCTCTACGTCTCGGCGTCGGTGTTGGCGAAGCGTCATGCGCTCCGGCAGCAACATCGCTGATCGGTGATCTGTTTCCGGCGGATAAACGAGCGCGTGCGATCAGCATTTTTATGCTCGGACTCCCAGTTGGCATTGCACTGAGCTTTGCTGTGAGCGGTTCGGTAGCCAAGCAATACGGCTGGCGGGCCGCTTTCCTCGTCGCGGGAATACCCGGAATAATTCTTGCAATTGCGGCCCTGTTTATTCGCGAGCCGCTGCGTGGGGCCACCGAAACTCATAACGTTGGCGCTCAAACGCGGCCCGGCTCGCCGTACCGGCTGATATTAGCCTCGCGGACAATGCGGTGGCTTATAATCTCGGGGGCACTGCACAATTTCAGCCTCTACGCCTTGAGCTCGTTTATGACGCCGTACCTGATGCGTTATTACGGACTCGATATCCTCGATGCAAATCTCTGCTCTATGCTTATCAACGGCATATTCACGCTGCCGGGTTTGCTTTTTGGCGGCTTTATTGGTGACGCTGCGAAAAAATGGCGTTCTAACGGCGGATTGCTGATTGCTGCCCTCGGCGCCTTTTTGGCCGCCCCACTTTTCATACTTGCAAATGGAGCCGCTGCCGATAATATCTATCTTTTTATATTCGCAATGGGTGGCGCTTTTGCATTAGTCTATTTTTACTACGCCAACGTTTATTCCGCGATTCAGGACGTGACCGAGCCAAGTCTGCGCGGGACGGCGATGTCGGTCTATTTTATGGCGATGTACTTGCTCGGCGGAGCTCTCGGGCCGTTTGTGATTGGTGCCGTCAGCGACTATTTCACTCGTAATGCGGCTTCCGCAGCCGGCGTCGTCGATTTTACAACCGCCACACTTGAGCCTTTCCGGGCCGCCGGACTGAATTCGGCGATGTATATCGTGCCAGTATTAAGTGTAATTCTGGCAGGAGTTCTGTACGCCGCGTCGAGGACTGTGACCGGCGACATAGAACGGATGCAGGAATGGATGCGTGAGTCGTCCCGTCCACCAATGTGATAAAATTACGTTTTATTTATCAATATTATGACACCCGAATTTAAAGAAGCACTAACCGAAACCGAAGCCGAGAAACAACGTTGGGAAGAGAAAACTTTACAAAAAGTACTCGATAAAACAGCCGAGCGGAAAACATCTTTTGAGGGCGTTTCGCTTGAGCCCGTCGATCGGCTTTACACCGATTCGGATACGGATAATATCGACGAGATCGGATTTCCCGGCGAGTTTCCGTATAAGCGCGGCATTCATCCGACTGGTTATCGCGGCAAGCTGTGGACGATGCGGCAGTTTGCCGGTTTTTCGTCGCCTGAGGAGACGAATCGGCGATTCAAGTATTTAATGGCGCAGGGGCAGACGGGATTGAGCGTCGCCTACGATCTCCCGGCTCTGATGGGCCTGGATTGCGATTCGCCGCTCAGCGAGGGCGAGGTTGGCAAATGCGGCGTGGCTGTGTCGTCGCTGGCGGATTTTGAGGTTTTGTTTGACGGCATTCCGCTGGATCAGGTCACGGTTTCGCAGACAATCAATGCTCCGGCACCGATATTTTTGGCAATGTATCTGGTTGTTGCCGAGAAACAGAAAGCAGATTTCACAAAAATTTCAGGCACACTCCAAAACGATATTCTCAAAGAATACATCGCCCAAAAAGAATGGATCTACCCGATCAAACCGGCGATGAAGCTCGTCATCGACACGTTCGAGTACACGACCAAACACGTACCGAAATACAATCCGATCTCTGTTTCCGGCTATCACATCCGCGAGGCCGGATCGACCGCTTTGCAGGAACTTGCTTTTACATTAAGAGATGGCGTTGAATACGTTAAATACGGCGTCGATCGAGGTATGGACGTCGACGAATTCGTCCCGCGTATCTCGTTTTTCTTTAACGCCCACAACGACTTTTTCGAAGAGATCGCGAAATACCGTGCCGCCCGCGTTGTCTGGGCTCAGACGATGAAAGAACGATTCGGAGCAAAGAATCCGCGAACGATGCAGATGCGCTTTCATACGCAGACGGCGGGAGTTTCGCTGACCGTGCAGCAACCGCTCAATAATATTGCTCGTGTTGCGATACAGGCTCTCGCCGGCGTGCTGGGCGGGACGCAGTCGCTGCACACCGATTCCTTTGATGAGGCCCTTGCATTGCCTTCTGACGAGGCGGCCCTGATCGCACTCCGCACACAGCAGATAATCGCCGAGGAAACCGGCGTCGCAAACACCGTCGATCCGCTCGGCGGCAGCTACTATGTCGAATCACTGACCCAGAAAATGATCGACGGCTGCATGGATTATTTCGAAAAGATCGATGGTTTCGGCGGTATGGTCGAGGCGGTCGAGGCCGGTTTTCCGCAGCGTGAGATACAGGAATCAGCCTATCAATACCAAAAAGCGGTCGAGCGCAAAGAACAGGTCATAGTAGGCGTCAACAAATACACCATGGACGAAGGCGTTTCAAAATACGAAATACTACAAATCGACGAAGGCATCCGTGACCACCAACTCCTCCGAATGGAACACGTAAAATCCATCCGAGATCAGGGAGCCGTCGCCATCTCACTAGAAAAGGTCAAACAATCTGCCAAATCCGGCGAAAACTCAATGCCCGCCATTATCGAAGCGGTTGCCGCATACGCGACCGTTGAGGAGATATGTGTGGCATTACGGGATGTGTACGGGATCTATGAGGAACCGGCGTTTTGATAAAAAGAGCTGACAGCTTTTAGCTCATAGCTGTCAGCTGTATTTAATTTAAGCCACATTTTTATGCAGGATTTCAGAAATGTTCAGGTCTGGCAAAAAGCTCACGAACTCGCCCTGCTGACTTATCGATTGACGTCTGATTTTCCGCGTTAGGAACTTTTTGGTCTTAGGAATTCACTGCGGAAAACCAGTGTCGATATCCCGGCCTACATTGCCGAGGCTGCGGAAAATCGAACGATCTCGATTTTGCAAAGTGTCTCGGCGTTGCTCTTGCGTTCGCAAATCGGCTCGAATATTATGCATTGATGGCCCACGATCTAAAAATGCTGGGCGATGCGAACTATGATCGATTTCGAGAAGATATCGTTGAGGTCAAGAAAATGACGGCTGGATTCTCCCGAAAGCTCGCTGGCGGACCGCTATTGTAAAACCTTTTCGATCTCTTATCCGAAACGCGTCCTTACGCTAGACGAATTTCTCGATCTGCTTCGATAGACCTATTTCCCATAGCTAACCCGCCATATCTTCCTCGCACCATCATCAGCGATGAGCAGCGAGCCGTCGGCGTGGACCAGGAGGCCCACGGGGCGGCCCCAAACTTCGTTTGAGTTTTCGTCGGGGAGCCAGCCTGAGACAAAATTCTCATAGCGATTACCTTCGAGCTTTCCTTTCTCGTCAAACGGAATGCGAACGACAGTGTAGCCCGAGAGTTTTGCCCGGTTCCATGAGCCGTGAAATGCCACGAATGCATCGCCCTGATATTCCTTAGGAAACATCTTGCCTGTATAGAATTGAATGCCGAGGGCGGCGACGTGTGACTGAAAAATCACGTCGGGAACTATCGCTTTCTTTACAAGTTCCGGGTTTTCGCCTTTACGGCGTGGTTCTTCGTTCTGGCCTATGTAGGAATAGGGCCACCCGTAAAAGCCACCGTCTCTAACAGAGGTCGCGTAATCGGGTACTAGATCGTCGCCGAGGCCGTCACGTTCGTTTACGGCGGTCCAGAGTTCGCCGGTTTTCGGATTCCAGGCAAGGCCGATGGGATTTCGCAGGCCGGCGGCGTAGATGCGATGGTTCTTACCGTCTGGATCGTAGACCGAGATCGCCGCCCGTCGCGGATCGGCCTCGACGTCGACATTTGACGCAGAACCGATCGAAACGAACATCTGCTTGCCGTCCTTCGAAAAAAGAATGTTACGCGTCCAATGCTGGTTGTAACCGCCGGGCGTGAGTTCGACGACCCTTTCCGGATCCCCATCCGCGATAGTTTGGCCGCTCTTGTATTTGAAACGCACGACTGAATCGGTATTTGCGACGTAAAACCAGCCGTTGTGAAAAGCCATCCCGAACGGCTGGGCCAGTTTGCTGGAAAAAGTAAAACGCTGATCCGCCTTGCCGTCTTTATTTGTATCACGTAACACGATCACCGAATTCGCACGCGAGTCCGCGACAAACACATCGCCATTTGGGGCAAGCGCCATCCATCGTGGGTAACGAAAATCACCCTCAGCAAAAACATTCACCTTAAACCCTTTCGGCACCGTGAGCTTTGCATTTGCCGGCTGCGGAATGACACGCGATCCGCGTCGGGCGCTCTCGGTATGGTATGGAGGTGGAAGTTTCGCAGGATCGTAGGAGAATGCGCTCGGCCTCTCAACATTTACGATCTGCGGCAACGGCGGAGCAACAAACGGTGTCGGGCTCGGCGTCGGTGTTTGATTGTAGGCCGCGAACGAAACGGTTAGCAAAATTGCTAGAGCGGCGATGAGATCTTTGATATACTGTGCTTTCATTTCTAAATATCGAATGTCGGAAATTTTAACGGTCATTCCCAAGGATAAACGTCCGGAGTCCAATAGCACAAGTTCACTTGGACTTCGGGGCGAAGCTTTGGCAGCCAACCACCTCGTTAAAGTTGGCTATCGCATCGTCGTCACAAATTTCAAAGTTCCGGTCGGCCGCAATAGTAAGGGCGTACAGGTCACAGGTGAGATAGATATCATCGCTCTCGATGGCGAAACTCTTTGTTTTATTGAAGTTAAGACACGCCGCTCGGACGAATTTACACCTATTATTACTAATGTCGATACGCAAAAGCAGCGGCAGATAACTCGAACGGCAAAAGTTTACCAGCGCATTTTTGGCCTACGCGAAATGAAATGCCGGTTCGATGTAGTGACTGTTTTGCTACCTGATTATTCCGAGCCGGAGATCGAGTTGATCAAGGGATTTTGGAAGACAAGCAAATTTCGTAAAAGGCAATGGGAACCTCCAGTCTGGCAGGATTTTGTGTGAACTCAACACCAATTAAATTCGTATGCAATTTTTACAACCACCAAAAATTATGAAAAATCTAATATTTCTCGCGATATTCGTCCTTACGCTTAGCCCATTAATCACTGCGGTATCGGCCCAACAACCGGCCTTGCTTGACCGCGAATTGATCTTTGGCAACCCGGAATACGCCGGAGCCCAGATATCACCCGATGGCAAGTATATTTCATTTATCAAGCCGCTCAAGGGCACGATGAACGTCTGGGTCAAAGAAACGGACGCCTCGTTTGAATCTGCCCGCCCGATGACCGCCGACACGACGCGGCCGGTACGCAACTATTTCTGGTCGCATGACAGCAAATATATTTTATTCGTTCAGGACAAAGGCGGTGACGAAAATTTTAATGTTTACGCTGTAAATCCGACCGACAAGCCCGCGACAGGTTCGGACGTACCTGCGGCAAGAAACATTACAGACGCGAAAGGCGTCAGGGCAATGTTGCAGTCCGTGCCAAAATCCGATCCCGATGCGATCTATGTCGGCCTCAACGACCGTGACAAGGCGTGGCACGACCTTTACAAAGTAAAAATTTCGACCGGCGAACGAACGTTGATCAACGAAAATCGTGACCGTTATCAGGGTATGGTTTTTGATAATGACGACAAACTCAGGCTTGCCGTTAGATCAGCTCAAAACGGAGACACCGAGATCCTCAAGATCGGTGCGGATGGAAAAGCGGCGAAGATATATGACTGCAATTCGTTTGAGTCATGCGGCCCAATTCGTTTTCATAAAGACAACAAACGCATCTATATGCAAACGAATAAAGGCAATCCCGATTTGATCGAGTTTGTACTGATGGACGCCGAGACAGGTGCCATCACAACGGTCGAAAGCGACCCGCTCGGCAAGGTCGATTTTGGCGGTGCTAATTTTTCAGACGTGACCGACGAGTTGATCGCAACCACCTACGAAGACGACCGCAACCGTATCTACTGGAAAAACAAAGACTTTGAGAATGATTATAATCATATAAAGAAACAGCTCGGTGATCGCGAGATCAATTTCCAGTCAGCGACAAAAGACGAGAGCAAGTTCATTGTCGTAACCTCAAGCGATGTCGATCCTGGTACGGTGTGGCTGTACGACCGCAAATCAAAGAACCTGAAAACTCTCTATCAAATTCGTGAAAAGCTTGATCGTAAAGCCCTCTCGCCAATGACCGCCGTCAAATACAAATCGTCTGACGGCCTCGAGATTCCCGCCTATCTGACAATTCCCAAAGGTTCGTCGGGAAAAAATCTGCCTGTCGTTATGTATATTCACGGTGGTCCATGGGGACGTGATTCGTGGGGTTATCATTCGTATGCACAATTTTTGGCAAATCGAGGTTACGCCGTTTTGCAGCCAAATTTCCGTGCCTCGACCGGATATGGCAAGAAATTTCTCAACGCCGGTAATAACGAATGGGGACAAAAGATGCAGGATGACATAACCTGGGGCGTCAAGTATCTCGTCGAACAGGGCATCGCCGACCCCAAACGCGTCGGCATAATGGGCGGCAGCTATGGCGGCTATGCGGCACTCGCGGGTGTTGCATTTACGCCGGATGTTTACGCGGCTTCGGTCGCAATCGTTCCTCCGTCAAATCTACAAACTCTGCTAGATTCGATCCCGCCATACTGGGAAGCGATCCGCGAAACATTTTATAAACGGATGGGCGACCCACGTACGCCCGAAGGCCTCGCTCAGATGAAGCGGCAATCACCGCACGCGCATGCGGACAAGATAAAGACGCCGCTGATGGTCGTTCAGGGAGCCAATGACCCGCGTGTCAAACAACGTGAATCGGATCAGATCGTGATCGCCCTACGCGATAGAAATTATCCGGTCGAGTACATTCTCGCCCCCGACGAAGGCCACGGTTTTGCCCGTCCGGTCAATAACATGGCCATGATCGCGGCTTCTGAGAAGTTTCTCGCCAAGCACCTTGGCGGCCGCTATCAGGCCACGATGACGCCTGAGGTGCAAAAAAGACTTGGGGAGATCACAGTCGATCCTAAGAATGTCAAGATCATCGAGCCGGCTGCCGCGACCGCCCTTCCTGCCGCCAGTCTTTCCGGCAAATGGGCATTAGTCGCTGATGCCGGCGGTCAATTAATCGACATAGCTGTGGAAATGAATCAAACAGGTGCCGATTTTACCGGCTCAACAACCTCCGCTCTTGGCAATGGCAAGATAGAGGGAGGTAAGGTAAGCAGTAAGACCTTTACCGGCGTACTCCACACAGACGTTCAGGGCCAAATGGTCGATTTTGCGATCAATGGCACCATCGACGGCGATAAAATCACGGGAACTTTTACTAATCCCGGTTTTGGCTCAGTGGCATTTACTGGTTCAAAGAATAAATAATCTATTTCTTCGACTTTACCCCCCGCTATCTCGCTGTTCGCTAACCTAGGGGACATTGGATACATAAAAAGAGGCTGGCTGAAAATCTAATTTTTCAACCAGCCTCGTTTTGTAATAGCCGAATTAACGCTAAACACTTGTTCGGTGTTTAGTTATACATATTTGTCTATAACTCGGATTATCGCTTCGCGAGTCACAGCTCCGACAATACGCTCCTGTTCCTGCCCGCCCTTAAAAAGAATGAGCGTCGGAATACCGCGAATACCGTATTGCTGCGGGATATTCATATTCTCATCCACATTCATCTTAAAAACACCGGCCTTGCCTTGATATTCCTCGGCGACAGCCTCGACCGTCGGAGCGATCATGCGGCACGGTCCACACCATTCCGCCCAAAAATCAACCAAAACCGGTTTGTCCGAACCTAAAACATCGGCCTCAAAATTTGTATCTGTTATCTCATTTGCAAAATGTGCCATTAAAATCTCCTAATATTAACCTAAAAAAATTATATCCCAGCCGCGAATTGTATCGCAAACCCGATCAAACCTTGAGCGAGACCACTTATACTATCTCCTCTATGCGTGATCCACGATATTGGCGTTAAATATCTTCGCGGACAGATGAAGACTATTTAACGCAGAGATCGCTCAGTCCGCAGAAAAGAAAACGGGCAGTTAATCTCCGATTCGGATTACGATCTTTCCAAAATGCGATCCGCTTTCCATGTATTTCAATGCCTCGCTCACCTCTTCAAAATCAAAAACGCGATCGATCACAGGTCTCATCTCTGAGGTCTCGATCATCGCATTCAAACCTTCAAACATCTCCATCGAACCGACGAATATTCCCTGAACGCGGATTCCCTTCATAAAAATTGGTATGGGGTTAAATTCGCCGCCCATATCCAATCCGCCGATCAGAGCAATGTGGCCGCCGACGCGAACCGCTTTTACAGATCGTGAAAGCGTTCCGGTGCCGCCGATCTCGACGACATGATCGACGCCGCGTCCGTCTGTTAATTCAATCACCGCTTTGTCCCAATCCTCTCGCGTCCGGTAGTTGATTGTCTCGTCGGCTCCCAATCGCCTTACCCGTTCGAGCTTTTCATCGCTGCTGGATGTGGAGATAACTCTTGCCCCAAAATGTTTAGCGATCTGCAGGGCAAAGATCGAAACGCCACCCGTGCCGAGTGTCAGAACCGTGTCACCAGACTTAATTCTGCCCGAAACGACCAGAGCATTCCACGCCGTCACAGCCGCACAGGGGAGTGTTGCCGCTTCATCAAAGGATAAATGTTCTGGAATACGAACTATGGATTCCTCATTGAAAGCAGCGTATTCCCTCAGAACTCCGTCAAAATTTCCGGCCCCTATAGCTGATTTAGATTTCTCAGCCGTCGGCCCGCCCTCGTGCCAATCCGCAATCACTGTCGAGCAAATGCGGTCACCTATGGTCCATTTGGTTACCTCATCGCCGATCGCGATCACCTCGCCGGCTCCATCCGAAAATGGTATGGCCGGCAGCTTCATCCGAGGATTATAGGTTCCGGTCACGACCATCACATCACGATAATTGAGCGATACGGTGTGCAGCCTGACGAGTACCTCTTTTGACCCAGGTATTGGGGTTTCACGTTCGACAAGTGCCAGTTTGTCGATCCCAAACTTTTGTATCTCAAATGCTTTCATTACTTTTTCGCCGCTTTCAGATCAAGCCGCAGTACGACATCTTCGCGAATGAGATCGTCGGCTTTGCCGGCATAAACGATGCCAAAATCCTTGCGGTTGATCGAGAATTCGGCTTTAATCGAGGCGCTATCGGGTGTAACGGTAATATCTGCCGGAAAAGTGACCGTTTTACTTACACCTCGCATCACTAGTTCCCCGGTTACGGTAAATTTACCGCCCCCTGACGTGTCAGGGACAATATTTGTCGAGACAAATGTCGATTTTGGATATTTTTCAACGTAGAAAAAATCAGCCGTCTGCAGATGTTTTGTCACGTCATCGGTATCTGTAAACACTGAGGCCATATCGATCTCAAATAAAACATTGCTTGATTCGGCCTTGTCACCAACCAGATCTATCACACCCTTAAATATCTTAAAACCGCCGTCGTGCTTGCCGGTGACTTTAGATCCTGTAAATTCCACCTTTGATGTTTCCGGCACGATCGCGAGCTCGGTTCCGGTCGCCTTAAAGCGGGCCAGCACATCCCTTCTCTCTGAACCTCTCTTTGCTGCACTCTCGTCATCGGTGGTTACGCTGGGGGACGTTGTCTGGGCCTTTGGTTTGTCGGCGGCCGGATCGGCACAGGCTGAAATAAAGACTGAGACAGATAGAAATGCTAAAGAAATAGTTTTCATAGGTTTTCTCCTTAAAATCATTGATTGCACCTTTAGGCAAACATCTTTTCAGTAATGTTTGCCAACGTATATTGACCCAACTTGTCCACCACGGCCTCGTCAATCTCTTTTTGTAGATTGCAGAGGACAGCCTCGATATTCTTGCCGATCGGGCAATCCTGATTTGGTGCTTTTGCATGAAGAGCAAAAACCTCGCCACACGAAACAGCGTCATATATCTCGGACAGGCGGATCTGCTCCGGCGGTTTAGCAAGGCGCGTCCCGCCAAAAGCCCCGGTCTGCGACGAAACAAGGCCGGCCTGGCTTAGCTGCCCTAAAACACGGCGTATCACGACAGCGTTTGTGTTTACGCTCCCCGCAATATATTCAGATTTCATATTCTCATCGCCCCCCTCTGCGAGCAGCGTCAAAATATGTACCGCCATCGAAAATTGACTATTCGCCGCCATATCTGTAACAAGTATAGTTACAATTGATGTGTGTGTCAAGTGAAATTAAAAAAGCCGGATCGAAATCCGGCTTTCTTTGCTTTATCGATGTCAATAAGATTATTTACCTGGTATTTTAATCTCGCGTCCGGCACCGAGGACCGAGTTCGGCAATAGGCCATTAAATTTTGCGACCTCTGAGGGATTCAGCTTTTCCCTTTCTGCTATCTTTGCTACGGTATCGCCCGCTTTCGCTCTGACTGTCCGTACACCGTTTGCCACCGTCGAGTTGCCGGCATTGGTCGGCCTCGAATAGCTGGTCGCCTGGACATTGTTACCGGCAACCGGCACAAATACCTTGCCACGTGGAGATGCCATACCCGGGTTTGCCGCCATCAGGTCGTCTACGCTGACGCCGGTACGGTTTGAGATGTTTTGCCATGTTTCGCCTGACGACGAGTTTGCGAGATTAGTATTATTGATCTTCGAGGCCGGAATACGCCTAAACAATGCAACGACCTCGTTGGCCTTACCGGACGGGACGTTAATTATGTAGGGCTCGGGCGGAGTCTGATTGCTGCGGAGGTGCGGATTAAGGTATCGCAGATATTGAATGCTCGTGTCCGAGGCCTGAGCCAGCAAGCTAAGATTTGTCGACGCCGGGATTCTGAGGCGGTCATATCTGAGCGGCGCGGCCGGACGGATATGGCCAAAACCATATTGATTTGGATTGTTTGCGATCAGGATCGTCGCCAGAATATTTGGCACGTAATTGCGGGTCTCTCGCGGCAGATACGGATAGGCGGCCCAGAAATTTTTGACACCCGCACGGCGTATCGCCTTATCCACATTTCCCTCGCCGCAATTATAACCGGCGATCGCGAGTTCCCAGTTGCCGTATCGATTAAATAGAAATTTTAAGTATCGTGCGGAGGCTCTCGTCGCTTCGTCAAAACTGTTTCGCTCATCGACGTAAGCAGTGCGGCGAAGCCCGTAACGAACTCCTGTGCCGGGTATAAACTGCCATAGGCCCGATGCCGCCATGTGCGACATTGCACTTGGCTTCCACGCGCTCTCGACCTGACCGAGCCACGCGACATTCTCAGGAATGCCTTCTTCCTTAAAGATGCGGCGGGCCATCAGCATAAACATACCCGACCGGTACAACCCGACTTCCATCGTTTTTTGTCCGCGGCCGCGATAATAGTTGATATATTGCTGAATCATCGGGTGGACCTGAAATGAAAACCCGAGAGATTTATTGGCAACTGCCGTTTGAATGTATTGATATTGCTGCTGTGCGACCGGATTTGTGTCGATCTGCTGTTCTTCCTGTGTCAGTTCAAGTTTTGAAAGCTCATCAAGCGGCGAAGGTTCAAACTCCTGTGTATTAAACCCGACCGCGATCTGACTCGGTGTGGCCGCTGAGTTTACCGCTGTGTTGGTTGGCGATGGCGGGCCAAATGGCTTTGTGATCGAATTTTTAGCGATTGTCGTGATTTTGTCCGCCTGGGCCGCGTCAATATTTGTCCAACCGCATGTCAGTGACAGATTTCGCACCTGCGGCAGTTGATTATCGAGAGGAAATTCAATTCGATAGATCGTTTCGATCAGTTGGTTATAGCAATTTTGCAGTCTTGATTCGCGCTGAGTGTTTAGGGTCGAATAAAGGAAAACCTCGACCGATTTGTCAAATTTCTCACCGGCATCAGATCGTCTGCTATCTTCGTAGGCGAGCAATCCTTCTTTAAAAGACGTGCCCGCCTTGAGCAGGACCTCATTGACAGCCTCCTGTGCTCTGATAACGTCCTGAGTCCGTGTATCATTGCTCGATCTGGTACTCGTAATCTGAGCGCTGCCAACCGAACTGAATACCAAAAATAAAAATGCTGTAAAACTTATAATTTTAAAAATGTTTATTTTCATCAATCTCTATGTATAGATATTTCGCCTTTATCGCGAACAGGCAAACGATGTAAGTCATTTACCTGCAAATAATTCTAACGCTGTCGTTCATTAAAAGTTCCCGTAACTGTGCCGATTGTATAGGTGGGCACGACAATCTTATTAATATACTACTTTCACCAAAACCGCGCAACCCTCATTAGAATAAGGACATCCGCTCTTTCTGCAGTATCTTAAGAAGCTTTGGAGGCCTTAGCGTTCGGCTTTTCGACCGTGATCTTTGCTTCGCGTAGGGCAATGTCAAAAACCTGCCGCACGTTCTCAACAAATATAAACGTTAAATCGTCCCTAACTTCCTGTGGAAGATCTTCGAGGTCGCGTTCATTTGGCGCGGGCAGTATTACAGTCTTGATCTTTGCCCGTCGCGCCGCCAGTAATTTTTCTTTGACGCCGCCGACGGGCAGAACGTTGCCGCGCAAGGTTATTTCGCCGGTCATAGCAATATCTTTTCGCACCGGACGCTGCGACAGAACCGATACGAGCGCCGTCGCCATCGTGATCCCGGCACTCGGGCCGTCCTTTGGTATCGCACCCTCTGGCAGGTGAATATGGATGTCAAAATTATCGAGCACCGTCTCGTCGATGCCGAGATCTTTCGACCGGGCCTTTGCATATGAAAAGGCGGCTTGAGCTGATTCCTGCATCACGTCGCCAAGCTGGCCGGTGAGCATCAATTTGCCTTTACCTTTTGTTTTCAATGCTTCGATAAATAAGATATCGCCGCCGACCGCGGTCCAGGCGAGACCTGTAACGGTGCCGATCTCGTCTTTTTTGAGCGCTCCCTCGTTAAATATGCGTGATACCCGCAAAAACCCTTTAAGGTTATCCGGTGTGATTCGCATCTGGTTAAACTCACCTTCGAGTTCCGCCTTGCTGCGGGCGACCTTGCGGCAGACTTTACCGATCTCACGTTCGAGTTGGCGTAAACCAGCTTCTTGTGTGTATTCAGAGATAATTTTTGTAATCGCCTTTCGCTCAAATTTAACGTCGCTCTTGATTAGCCCGTTTTCCTCAATTTGTTTCGGGATCAGGTGCCGTTTGGCGATCTCCAACTTTTCTTCCTCGGTATAACCGGAGAGCGAAATGATCTCCATACGGTCGCGCAGTGCCGGTTGGACAGTATCGAGTACATTCGCGGTTGTCATAAACATCACGTTCGATAGATCAAATGTGATGCCAAGATAATTGTCGCGAAATGTCGCGTTCTGCTCAGGATCGAGTACCTCAAGCAGAGCACTCGAAGGGTCGCCGCGAAAATCTGCTCCAACCTTATCGATCTCATCGAGCATTATCAACGGATTATTCGTCCCGACTTGCTGTATCGCCTGAATGATTCGTCCCGGCATCGCACCCACATACGTTCGTCGATGACCGCGAATCTCGGCTTCGTCGTGCAATCCGCCGAGCGACAGCCGGACAAATTTGCGGTTGAGAGCCCTCGCAACCGAGCGGCCAAGCGATGTTTTACCGACTCCCGGCGGGCCGACGAGACATAAGATCGAGCCTTTTGGTTTCTCACGAAGTTTGCGGACGGCGAGCGATTCGACGATCCTTTCCTTTACCCGCTCAAGGCCATAATGATCGTCGTCGAGTATCTTTTCAGCCTTTTTGAGATTGAGATTATCCTTTGAGGCCGTGGCCCATGGCAGGTCGGTCATGATGTCGAGCCAATTGCGTAGCGTCGCTGTTTCGGCTGTATCAGGATGCATGCGTTCAAGCTTTTTGAGTTGACGAAGCGACTCTTCCTCGGCATTTTCAGGCATTTTTGCCTTTAGGATCTTGTCCCGATACTGCTCAATCTCCTCGTAAAGCTCATTGCCCTCGCCGAGTTCTGATTGAATCGCCTTTAGCTGCTGGCGCAAAAAATACTCCCGCTGTGAACGGTCGATGTCGGCCCGGGCCTGTGTATTTATCTCTTGCTGAACGGTCAGAACATCTATCTCTTTGCTCAACAGATCATTGACGCGTCGCAGCCGCGGCGTCGGATCTTCGACATCGAGCACTGTTTGAGCGTCCTCAACCTTAAGTTCTAAGTTAGAGGCGGCAAGATCGGCGAGACGCCCGGCGTCGTCCAGATTTGCGATGATCGCAAGGACCTCAGGCGAGATATTTTTACCAAGGCTCGCGGCACGCTCCATCGCCCCCCGAACGTTACGCACTAGTGCCTCGACCTCGAGCGAATTATCGGGTGCCAGCGGTTCGATGATCGGTGTCACACTAGCTTTTACATATTCGCCGCTGCCGGTAACTGAGTTGACACGGCAACGCGACAGCCCCTGTATCAGGATACGAATGCGGCCGTCCGGCAGCTTGAGCATGCGCATAATGATCGCCACCGTTCCGACCGTGTACAGATCATCCTGTTCAGGCTCCTCTTTGTTTACGTCTTTCTGCGAAACCAGCAGAATCATCCGGTCCTGTCCGAGCGCCTGTTCGACAGCCCGAATCGATCTATCCCGCGAAACAAATAGCGGCACGATCATAAAAGGATAGATCACAATATCGCGCAACGGTAGCACCGGCAGCTCGGCCGGGATCTGCATCATCGGCTCGATTGCATCCGATTCAGCAATTGGGACGGGGAATTCATCGATATCAACCATAACCTTCTATGTTAGGAAAATTAGGCGGAAAGGGCAAAGATGGCAATTTAGCGCGATCCCGCCAGACACAAAGAAATCAATTGAGCATTATTCAACTGTATTAATTCTCTTCTTTTGCGGCTTAGTGTCTTTGCGTTAATCTCTTCTCTCTTCTATTTCTTTTTTTTCTTTTTCTCTGGGAGTGGGCGGGTTCTTGAACCGACGAGGACCTTTAGCTCATCCATAAATTCCGACACGTCGGCAAATTCGAGATAAACCGAGGCAAAGCGGACATAGGCGACTTTATCGAGTGTTTTCAGACGCCTCATGATGATCTTGCCAACTTCGCTGGTCGCCAGTTCGCGGTCAAGCGAATCTTGAACATTTTTTTCTACTTCATCGACGATGCTTTCGAGTTGTCCGGTAGAGATCGGGCGTTTTTCCGAGGCTCGGAATAGGCCTGATAAAACCTTATTACGGTCCCAACTCTCGCGTTTGCCGTCTTTCTTGACGACCATATATGGGATTTCGTCAATGCGTTCGTAGGACGTAAAACGGCGGCCGCAGCCCAGGCATTCGCGGCGGCGGCGGATCGAATCGCCATCCTTCGACTCACGCGAATCGACAACCTTATCCTCGATATGTGAACAAAATGGACAGCGCATAAAATCAACCGTTCGAAGTCCCGCCTCTTATGCGGCACTCTCCACTTAACAGGAACACCAAACTTCAAGCAAAATCCGGAGAGTCTGATTTGATTTCTTTCTCAGCATTTTCGCTTGAGAGTAAACTACGGAACCGCTCAATACTTATATCACCATGGATGAAATAGTATAAACCGAAAAACACCGCTGGAGCGAAATAGATCAGGTGCATTACTATCGACGTCGCAGCAGCGTCATCCTGCGGGACACCCAAAAAGATCAAACCGAGTGCGGTCGCCGCGTGAAAAGCCCCGGCTGCGCCGCCAGGCGTTGGTACGATCGAGCTAACGGTGGCAAACCCCATGATAAAGAGAGAATCGCCAAATGTCAGTGGTAAATTAAATGCGAGCAGGATCAGCCAAGTTGGGACAGCGATCGCCAGCCATAATAGCAAGGTCCAAAAACTGACCCAAAAAGTCTGACGCCAGTCTCTTAGAATTTCAAGTGCCGACGCAAGCTGTCTCAGGACGCTTAGAATTATGGATTGCAGCCGCTGCGGTATCCACGTTTTCGTTATGGTGGCCTCGGCCCATGCGATTACCCGAGGCGAGACTCGCTGATACACGGCGAGAGCGACAAACCCCAAAATCACACCGACAAGCATAAGCCAACCGACCCATTGTACGTATTCAAAATCAGCTTCACGGCCCGGTCGGGGGCTGAACCATAATAGGTTAAAGGCAAAAAAACTTGTGAGAGCCGCCATGTCAAAAACACGTTCGAGCGCGAGAGTGACGAGGGCTGCTGAAGGCCGCACGCGACGATCACGCATAGGCAGCCACATCGGACGGACGATCTCGCCCATTCGCCCAATCAAAAAGATAGCGGCAAAACCCACGGTAGTCGTCGCAAAAAGTTCTTTCAGGCTGGACTCTGTTATCGGCGCCAGCAAAAATTTCCACCTAATCGCCCGTAGCAGGTAGCCGAGACAGATAATTAGAACGGCCGCAATTAAATACCACGGGTTTGCCTGTCGCAAACTCGCGCCGACCGCCTGCCAGTCAAGATTCCGGCCAAAGAACCAGAGTAGAAAGACCGCAAACAGAAACAGAAGAATGAATTTTAGATATTTTCGCAAACCGCTCGTTTCCGATCCTACGACCGGTTCCCTTTCGCATCTCTTGAGTTTGTTCTACGCCGCTGCATCTTTGCTATCCGTCGATTTATATGGAGGCAAAATAACTCGTGCCGCCTTTTCCTTTTTCATGCCCAATGCCCAATCGGCCTGCATCAGCGTGTGAATATCACGCGTTCCCTCATAGATCACCGCCGCCTTACAATTTCTCAGGTATCGCTCGACCGGATAGTCGTTGGTATAACCATTTGCACCGTGAATCTCAATTGCCATTGACGCCGCTGTCTCGCTGCGAATGGTCGCCTGCCATTTGGCAAGGCTGGCTGCTCGGGCCGACGGCAGACCTTCGTTTTTTAAATATCCCGTTTTAAGCCACAACAGATGCGACATCTGATAATCCGCTTCCATATTGGCAATCTTTTGTTTGACGAGCTGAAAATTACCAATCGTCTGTCCCTGTACTTCACGTGTATTTGCGTACGCAACTGATGCGTCCCGGGCGGCACGGATAACACCAGTCGCACCCGAGGCAACCGTATAACGACCGTTCTCGAGCGAAAACATAGCGATCTTAAACCCTTCGCCCTCGGCACCGAGCATATTATCTTTCGGAACTCGGACATCCTGAAGCGAAAAATATCCTGTGTTACCTGCACGGATTCCAAGTTTGCCGTGCAGCGTTCCGCTCGAAAAGCCTGGCATTGTCCGCTCGATGATAAAGCAGCTAATACCCGAATGATCGCGATTTTTTTGCTTCTCGGCGTCGGTCCAACAGAAAAAAAGGAAATGATCGGCAACATCGCCAAGCGAGATCCACATCTTTTCGCCGTTTAAGATCCAGTCGTCGCCATCACGGCGGGCATACGATTTCATCCCAACGACGTCGCTGCCCGCATTTGGCTCGGTCAGCCCGAATGTCGCGAGCTTTTCGCCTTTCGCCTGGGGGACGAGATATTTCTGCTTCTGCTCCTCAGTCCCCCAGCTAAAAACACTGAGGCTGTTGAGCCCGACGTGGACCGACATTGCCACCCGCAAAAATGTATCGCACGCCTCAAGTTCCTCACAAACGATCCCAAGCGAGATATAATCAAATCCCGCCCCGCCGTATTGCTCCGGAATACAGACACCCATCAGCCCAAGATCGGCCATCTTGTCAAAAACGCTGCGTTCGAAATGAGATTTTTCATCCCATTCTTTTATATAAGGTGCGACCTCGCCCGCAACAAATTCGCGGACGGTATTTTGCAGGGCTATGTGCTCTTCAGTCAATTCTAGTTCGATCACGTTGTTTGAATATCCTCGCTAATTAGTTTGTATGATAGTATTTGGTCGTAAAACAAAACCAAAGTCTAACATTTCATAGAAATTTCTGCGAAACGAGAGAAAAACTTTCGACTTAAACCATGTCGACAAAAAAACTATTAATTATTGCGTTTATTTTCCTAAATCTAGCCACAACCTTCGTCGCGCAGAACAGGTCGATTGAGCCGATTCCCCCGATGCCCAAACTACTTGATCAACGACAGCAGATGGATGTTCGCGAAAAGTGGTTAATGAAACGGCTCGGTTCGCTACTCTTGCCGATGATGAAGCGCCACGGCGTCGAGATGTGGATCGTGGTGAACGAAGAATTTAACAGCGATCCGGTCACGGAACATATCGTGCCGCCGATACCGATGGTCGGACGCCGCGACTTGTTCATCTTCATCGATGAAGGCCAGCGGATCGAGCGGATCGCGATGGTTCGTTACGATGAAGAGCGTCTGAGAAATCACTATCGTTTTGTCATGCCCGCACGTGATAAATTTGGCGAGGAACTTCGTAAAATCGTCGACGGACGCAACCCTAAAACAATTGCCCTAAACATCGGTGGGAGTCGTGGACAGCAGAGCGGTTTGTCACACGATTCGTACAAATTTTTAACTGATTCTCTTGGGGCCGAGAACGAGAAAAAATTTGTTTCAGCGAGTAATTTGCTGATCGAATTCTTCGATACACGTTTACCCGAGGAATATGCGGAATACGAAAAGGCCGTCCTAGCAACCGACGTTATTACTCGTCGGGCGTTCTCAAACCAAGTCATTAAACCGGGCATCACAACCGTCGGCGATGTCCGTTGGTGGATGATCGAACAGGTCAACAAACTCGGCCTTTCGATCTGGTTCCAACCCGATCTGCGTATTCAACGGCAGAAGACAGAGACGGGCACGACCGGCCAGTTCCTGAGCACGGCTAAAGAAGATGATGTAATCAAACCCGGCGATCTGCTGCACGTCGATTTTGGACTGAACTATATGGGCCTTAGTACCGATTGGCAAAAGCACGCCTATGTTTTGAAGCCGGGCGAACGGGACGCTCCGGCTGGTCTCAAAACGGCGCTCAAGAATACAAATAAGCTCCAGGACGCAATGATTCGGGTCGCCCGCTCTGGCATGACCGGCACTGATGTCTATGAGCAAACGATGTCCGAGGTCAAACGTCAGGGCATCGAAGCAATGATCTACTCGCACCCGATCGGCACACACGGGCACGGCCTCGGGCCATCGATAGATTTTCGCGGCAACATCGGCGGGGGTGTAAATAAAATTTTGCCCGGATCGTACATGTCGATCGAACTTAACACCTCAACCCCTGTCGCCGAATGGAACGGTCAAAAAGTAACAATTATGGCTGAGGACGACGCAGTGATGACCGAAAATGGCTACAAATTCATCCGGCCAAGACAAACGAAATTTTACTTAATCCGATAACTTGAACGCGGGGGCATCCTGCCCGTGTGTTTACGTGCGGGCAAGATGCCCGAGCTCCATTTATGATACCGATCTCACGAGCGTTTAAGTTTATCGATAATGAGGTCTCTACCCTCAGCTCTGAAAAGATCGATATAGCGTCCTCGGTCTGCCATGTCCTCGCCGAAAACATCATCGCCGATACCGACCTGCCCCCCTTCGACCGCTCTCAAATGGACGGCTATGCGGTTGTCGCCGCAGATACCAAAACTGCGCCCGTATCTCTAAAGATTGTTGGTGAATCCGCCGCCGGTCGCGGATGGCATAAAACTATGAAACGCGGCGAAGCCGTAACGATAATGACGGGTGCACCTGTTCCCAAAGGTGCCGATGCTGTTCAAAAGGTTGAGCTTACTCATGAGAATGCTGGCAGAGTCGAGATACTCGATCCGACAGAAAAAGGCCGCTACATCATTCGTAAAGCTGCGGAAATAAGAAAAGGCAAAACGATTTTCAAAACCGGGGAGATCATCACTGAAAACATGATTCCCACGCTCGCCGCATTTGGCTACGCAAAGGTCAAGGTTGCTAAACAACCACGAGTCGCGATCATCGGCACCGGCAGCGAGATCGTCGAGATTATCAAAAAACCAGGGCTTGATCAGATACGCAATTCAAATTCAGTGATGCTTGCCGTCATTTGCCAGAAATTCGGAGCAGAGCCCACGATTTTGCCAAATGTCGAGGACAAAATATCAGATCTCAAATTTGAAATTTCAAATGCGGCAAAGCGTTCTGATATTCTAATCCTTACCGGCGGCGTTTCCGTCGGAAAATATGACCACACAAAAACGTCGCTCACCGAACTCGGGGCCGAGATTTTTTTTGATAAGGTGCGACTAAAACCCGGCAAACCGGTGGTTTTTGCACGGCTCGGCAAGACTATGGTGTTTGGCCTACCCGGCAATCCGGTTTCTGCGGCGGTCACGTTTCATCTGTTTGCACGCCGAGCCATCTTAAAACTGCAAGGAGCTTCAAACATCGAAATGAGAACTGGTTCTGCAGTATTGGCCTCAAACGCGAGGGCCGCCCCTCAACGCGATACATATTTGCCGGCCCGCCTCGTTACAAATGAGTTGGGCCAATTGGTTGTTTATCCACTAAAATGGCAAGGGTCATCCGATTTTATTGGATTTTCACAGGCTGATTCGCTGATATTTTTGCCGCAAGGCCAACAGTCATCGAAAGGCGAGGTCGTGGAAATAGTGTTTTTATAACAAGTTTATGAACGAACTTTCGCATTTTGATAAGGCCGGAAAGGTCAAAATGGTCGATGTTTCAAACAAAGCAACGACGTCACGACTAGCGGTCGCTTCGGGAAAAGTTCTTCTTTCTCCCCAAACTCTAGAAACCCTCCAAACTCTACAAAATCCAAAAGGTGATCCGCTCGAGATCGCCCGTATTGCCGGAATTATGGCGGCAAAAAAGACTTCGGAACTGATTCCGCTCTGTCATCAGATCAATCTTTCAAAAGTAAATATCATTGCCGAATTCCGCGATTTCGGCATCTATCTCGAGGCTGAAGCCATCACTACGGCCCAAACCGGCATCGAAATGGAAGCTCTGACCGCCGTCTCGGTCGCTGCTCTGACGATCTACGACATGTGCAAAGCGGTGCAAAAAAACATCGTAATATCAGATATTAAATTGTTATCAAAAACCGGCGGTAAATCGGATTTCAAAGCAACTAACAGCTAACGGCTAAAAGCTATCAGCTATTATTTAACACCCATTTCGCGAACTTTAAGGTAGAATAAACGTAATCACCTTTAGCTGGTACAAGGAGTTTTTTATGCCGTTAAATTATCAAATTGCCAACGACGCCAGACCGCAGATTACTCTTCTTTTGATCGCAACCGCTGTCAGCGTCGGGCTTTGGGTGGTCGGATGGTATATTCCGATTGCCGGGTATGTCGTTTATCCGATCCAGCTTTTTGCGACTTTTGTTCACGAAAGCTGTCACGCTCTCGCGGCTTTGATAACCGGTAATTCAGTTATGAGCCTAACCGTTTCGCCCGATACGAGCGGGATGGTCTGGTCGCAATCGTCCGGATTTTCTTCATTGTTTATCTCGAGCGCCGGGTATATGGGAACGACCCTTTTCGGTACGCTCCTGCTTGTGTGGATGAGATACGGATTGAGATCGCGAGTTGCGTTATACATTTGTTCGGGTCTGATCGCGGTCATGACGATCGTCTTTGGCTTTATTGCTCCGTTTTGGAATTTTTTGGCCAATGTCACCTTTTTCAGCGTCATTTTCACAGTTCTCTCCGGGGCCGCACTGACCGCCGGACTTTTTGCGATCGCGAGATTTGCCTCGGATAAATGGGTGAATTTCTCGCTTGCGTTCCTGGCCGTCCAATGTCTCCTCAACGCATTCTTCAGTCTTAAGACACTTTTCGTCATCTCAGCTTCAACCGGAGCTTCGTCCGACGCTGCAAATATGGCAGCGGCAACCGGGATTCCCGCTCTTGCGTGGGTCATCCTCTGGATAGCTATCTCGCTGGTAATGATTTTTGTCGGCATCAGGCTTTACGCCAGCCGTGGTTCGAAGGCGGCGGATTCACTGTTTGTCGATTGATCGGGCCTCGCCCTATGCGGCTTTGCTGAAGGGATGAGCGGAAAGGCACAACCTTTTCCGCTCATGATGCGGGCATACTCAAAAAAGAAAGAATTGCATTATGAAGGTACTTTTTACCCTTATCAGCTTATTCTCACTTAGCCTCACGATCAGCTCACAGGTAAAGAAACCTGTCGTGCCGGCCTTAAAATCCCCTTTTAACAAATCTCTTCAAGCCGTCGTCGTCGTCACGGACGATTGGGACAACACTAACGGATCAGCAATTCTCTACGAACGAAAAAACGAAAAGGGTGCCTGGAAATCGACGGGAGAGGCTTTCCCAGTCGTGGTTGGCCGCAACGGTCTTGCTTGGGCCGATCTGCTGAGCGGCGACATCGATATGGCAAAGATCAAGCACGAAGGTGACGGTAATGCTCCCGCTGGCCTATTCCCTATGACCTCTGCCTTCGGCTCCGGCTCGAAACCAAACGCCCTCGAGTTGCCCTACACCAAACTAGATCAATCCACGGAGTGCGTGGATGACCAAAAATCAAATTTTTACAACCGTATTGTCAATCGAATGCAGGTCGGCAATTTTGACTGGAAAAGCTCCGAAAAGATGCTCGCTGTCGGCCCCGAATATGAACTCGGCGTTTTTGTGGCCTACAACACCTATCCGGTCGAAAAAGGCCGCGGTTCTTGCATCTTTTTACACATTTGGAAGGACGCCAATACCCCGACCTCAGGCTGTACCGCGATGGAACGCCGCAATCTGGAACGCATCGTCGGATGGCTTTCGCCCGCAAAAAATCCGTATCTCGTGCAGATGCCTAAAAAGATATATGATTCTCGCCGCAAAGCATGGAAACTGCCAAAACTCAAATAACGCTCGATAAATTAGCCGTGGGTTCACGACTGATCGTACGTTCGCGTACCGACTGGCGATTTGCCGCCGTGTCAAAGATCGTTGAGGAACGCATCACTCTGACCGTTTGTTCGCCATCCGGCCGCACATACCGGCTGCGCCGTGACTTTGACGCCGAAATACAAATGGAAGGCCTAATACCCGTCCTGCCCTACGACACCGACGACACATGGCGAGACAACTTCTGCAACTACGACACCCGTTGGTAAAACTCCGTCACTGTCCATAGCCCGTTCGAGCGTACCGGCAAATTACTTCGGCAAAAACCGACATTACCGCCGCGTAATCTGCCCAACCGCCAATACCTTTGTTCCTTCGTTCTCCTGAACGAATACAACATACTTCACATTCTCACTTTTCCATTCGGAATTAACGGGAATGTCGGCCTCACCGCGAAAAAAGCCTTCACTACTCTTGATCTTCCCGATCTTGATCAGATCACGAACGACCGAGGTATGTTCGAGCTTTTCGCCGCGATTCTCACCACCCGCTACGTTGGTGAAGAGTTTGCTTTCCGCCACGGCGAGATAGACCGTCGCCTCAGAATGCTTGCCGAGATCGGACGTAGTGACAGTCAGCTTATTGGCATTGAGAGCAAGATCGATGGTTGCCTTTGCCTCAGCGGCACTTTTACCGATCACCTCGTTTGCCTTAGCCCGATTCGAACCGACGAATTCCGCTGTACCGTCAACAACTATCTGCGGAGTATAGCTCGAATTATTTCTAAATCGCCGTGCGTATTCCTCTTGTCGTTTCGAAAAGGCAGACGATGAGAATCGATCTTTCCAGCCAAGATAGTTCCAGTAGTCAACGTGAAAGGCGAGCGTGACCACATTGGCATTCGGAACGAGCTGGTCATTCTCCAGCGTTGTCAACACACGATCTGCCGGTGGACAGCTCGAACATCCTTCGGACGTAAAAAGCTCTACGAGGACTAGGCGCTTTTTGTCAGTTGCAGTCGCAGAATTCGACTCTGCGGAGACAATTTCTGAAGCGGCCATATCGCTACCACTAAACGCGACCCACGACCCGACCAGCCCGCTTCCTAGTACCAAAATCATGATCATTATATATTTCATATATACGCAATGCGTCAAAGCTGGGATGTTATTCCAGATATTCACTTATTATATGAATTCAAGTGAGCAATAGTCGCTCTTTTGAACAAGAAATCCTGAATGTTAAGATATATATTTGCTCTAAGTCCCGGAAAGTGAACTATGCAGGCTGCTAAACAGAAAGAGGAAGAACAGATCATCGTTCGCGGCGCCCGCGTTCATAATCTTAAGAATATTACCGTCTCGCTGCCGCTTAATAAATTGACGGTCGTGACCGGCGTTTCGGGTTCTGGCAAATCTTCGCTCGCTTTCGACACACTGTATGCCGAGGGGCAGCGGCGCTATGTCGAATCGCTGTCGGCCTATGCCCGCCAGTTTCTCGAACGCATGGACAAGCCCGATGTCGATGAGATCACCGGCATCTCACCGGCTATCGCGATCAGGCAAAAAAATACGACAAAAAATCCGCGCTCGACCGTCGCGACGCAGACTGAGATTTATGATTATCTCCGTCTGCTATTCGCCCGTGCGGGCACGACGATCTGCCACGTTTGCCGACGCGAGGTTAAAAAAGATTCGCCGGAATCGGCGGCAGATGAGATTTTGAGTGAACTTACTGAAGGCACGAGGTTCTATGTCCTTTTCCCGATTCAGGACGAAGTTTCACGAGAAATTGTCAAAACCGCGAAAAAACGTGTCAGTAGTCCGCACGTAAGTAAGGGCAATACAGACAAAAAATCAGCTGCCCTCAGCACCCAGGCCTTTCTCATCTCGCTCCTTCAGCAAGGTTTTTCTCGTTTGTTTCGCGACGGAGCAATGATCGAACTGCAAAAGCCTGAGGATTATCCATTCGATAATTTCGATAACACTTTCGTATTGATCGACCGGCTCGCTTCAGCACCGGATATCCGTCAGCGCTTGGTAGATTCGCTTGAAATCTGCTTCCGCGAGGGCCATGCGGCAGTGATCGAAGTAGCGTCATCGCCGGCTGCCGAAACCAAAGTGTCAGCAAGGGCGAAAAAGACGACTGACCGACCAAAAACCATACTTAAATTCTCCGACCGCTTCATCTGCAAATACGACGGTACTCGTTACGAAGAGCCGGAACCGCACCTGTTCAGCTTTAATTCCCCGTTTGGTGCTTGTCCGACCTGTCAGGGATTTGGCAATACGATCGGAATCGATTACGGGCTTGTAATTCCAAATCCTCTGCTTTCGCTAAAGCAGGGTGCGATCGAGCCTTTTACTCGGCCAACACACTCGTGGGCCCAGAAAGAGCTTGTAAAATATGCGGCACACGCGAATATCGATATGAACACACCGTTCGCCGATCTGCCCGATTACCAGCAAAACTGCATCATCTATGGCGACGAGGGCTGGCGTGGTTTGAAGGGGTTTTTCCAGTTTCTTGAAACAAAAAAATACAAGCTCCACGTCCGTGTGTTCCTCGCCAAATTTCGCGGTTACACAAAATGCCCCGGCTGCGACGGCCAGCGTCTCAGGCAGGCGGCACGCGATGTAAAGATTGGTATGAGATCTCTGCCTGAGATTCTAGAGCTATCGATCAGCGAGGCCTCTGCATTTTTTGAAAAGCTAGAACTGGATGCGGAACGCGCCCAGATCGCCGACAAATTGCTGCTCGAAATCCGCCGCCGACTAAAATTCCTCGTCGAGGTCGGTCTAGAATATCTGACTCTTAGCCGTCTCGCCGCCACACTCTCTGGCGGCGAGGCCCAACGAATCCAGCTCGCGACCAACCTAGGATCGCTCCTGGTTGGCACGCTCTATGTTCTCGACGAGCCAAGCATCGGGCTACACCCGCGAGACAATTCACGGCTCATCAAAATCCTCGAAAACCTGCGCGATATCGGCAACACCGTGCTCGTCGTTGAGCACGACGAAGAAACGATGCGCGCCGCCGATCATATTGTGGACATTGGCTTGCATGCCGGAGAATTTGGCGGCGAACTGGTTTTCGAGGGCGATTTTGAGGCGTTGATGAAGAGCGAAACTTCTCTCACAGCCAAATATTTACGTGGTGAGACCGAGATAAAAATACCGCAAAAACGCCGGCCCGTCACAAAACAAAAGATTGAGATAATCGGCGCCCGCGAGCACAACCTGAAAGACGTATCGGTCGATATTCCGCTTAATATGCTGGTCTGCGTCACCGGCGTTTCCGGTTCGGGCAAATCGACGCTAGTCCACGACGTTCTCTACGCCGGGCTGAAAAAGAAACGCGGCGAATGGAACGCTCCCGTCGGATTTGTCAAAGAGATCAAGGGAGCAGATCTCGTCGATGACATTATCCTCGTCGATCAATCGCCCATCGGCCGCACCCCGCGTTCTAATCCGGTCACCTACATCAAAGCCTACGACGCGATCCGCGAAACCTTTGCCGCGACCAACACGGCTAAATCGAAGGGCTACAACGCATCGCATTTTTCATTCAACGTCCCCGGCGGACGCTGCGAAATTTGTCAGGGCAGCGGCACGGTGACCATCGAGATGCAGTTTCTCGCCGATGTCGAGCTAACCTGCGAAGACTGTCGCGGGATGCGATTCAAACAAGAGATCCTCGACGTCAAATATAAAGGCAAAAACATCCACGAATCTCTACAACTGACGATTCGCGAGGCGATCCTGTTCTTTAAGGATGTTAATAAATTAACATCGAAACTAAAGGTGCTCGACTCAGTCGGCCTCGGCTATCTGCGTCTCGGCCAATCGGCCACAACCCTCTCAGGCGGCGAGGCCCAACGCGTAAAACTCGCCTCGCATCTCGCTCAGAAAACATCCTCGCAGACGTTGTTTATCTTTGACGAGCCAACGACGGGATTGCACTTTGACGACATCAACAAACTGCTGACCGCCTTTCGCGCCCTGATTGACAACGGCGGCAGCCTTCTCGTGATCGAGCATAATATGGACGTAATAAAAACGGCTGACTGGGTAATCGACCTCGGCCCCGAAGGCGGCTTCGGCGGTGGCCGAATAGTCGCAACGGGAACGCCGGAGGAAGTGGCGAAAGTTGAGGGATCGTTTACCGGGAAATACTTGAAGGAATATTTGGGTTAGTTGATATAGGATTCTATGGTCCAGTCTTCGACAGTCAAACCCAGTATTCGCTCGAAATCGCTTATCTTTATCTAGCCACTTTTCCTACAAATTCAAATAATTCACCTATCGGGCTCTTAGCCAGCATCGCTCCGATAAACGCAAACGAATATCGAATATTTACTGCAATTGTATCCCCAATGTTTCCGTGATTCTTGGCCTCGATTCGTTCGTCCTGCCAGTCGGATCTTATTGGATCAAAAACCATTTCCTGCGTTTTCTGTGAATAAAACAGAAATGGGATCTCCCAGATGAAAATTAGGATCATTGAGAAAACCATTCCTGGACCCACGATCATTATGATCAACCCAATTGACATCAAACGTGACCTTGGCAGTGGAGCGTTGACAACCTTCATAACGCTCAGAGTGGGTTGAGACTGAAATCTGTTGGTGATTTCATTCATAAGAGCGGCGGACATTTCCCGCTCCTCATCCGGTAAACGTACCAGGACGTATACATTAACCCCGTCGGCAGGTTTAGTTATAACTATTCCGTCGCGAGGTTTAGATGAGTCCGGACCGACCACCATCGCCATTCGCATTTTCTCTATTAGCTGATCGTCCGGCATTCCCTGTCGTCGATCCTTTTTAAAAAGGTCATATTTTTTCATCAACGCGCGCATCGATTCTTCGCTCTGCAACTCAGCGGAAATATTTGTAACTTCTTGATTAACAGTTTCCATTGACGCGTTCTGGGTCGATGTCGCATACAGATAAGACTGCTGAATATTGACAGCATAATAAAATGGATAGCTCCAATAGCCCAAAAAAAGCAGGGTCGGCAAGACAATACGGCACTTATGTTTATTCAAAAACTTGAGGATCGGGATTTGGTTGCGTAATTTTTCCTCGTCCATTTAATTGCTCTCCCTCCAGACAAGATTCGTATTAAAAAACTCAAGTGCTTTTGCATTTGCCCGGAAAACTCTTTCTCCCAGCCCTGCGGCTTTATATTTACGTCGCGGAATGCCAATCTCTGGTACTGGGCGCGGTTCTTCGCGTGACTCGACGTAACCTTTATCGGCCATTCGCTGCAATGTGACATAGATCGTCCCGCGTTTGAGCCCGCCTTCGGATGCCTCGACCATCTCAAGACCAAACATTTCGTCTTTGCTCAAGAGCATTTCCAAGATCAACGTCTCTTTCCGCGACAGTCTCGGAAATTCATCATGTGAAGACTTTTTCATATGCATTTATCCTATCTTACAATCACTATGACTAAACTCTTACATTACATAAGAAAGCTCTCTGACTGTCAAGCGCGAATCAATCGAAATTATTTTGGATCGTTTCTGATACTATTTGAAATTGCTCTTCGCGCTGTGGTTCCCGTACGGACACTCACCTAACTGTACCCATTCGTAGTAATCGTTGGCGTTGCCCTCGACGGCGTAATAGACTCTTTTGATGGTTGGGAATTGGGTCAACGTTTTCTCGACCATGGCAAAGAATCCGCTGCCGCAACTCGTTGTCGCGTTGCCGAGCGTTTCGAAAGCCCGCTTAGTGAAATTAAGATAGGCGCTTTGTTTTTAACATTCAGACTCTTTACGATGCCCGTGGTCGCATCGCGGTCGAAAGACCAGAAACCTTTCGCCTTTTCGTCAATCCGTCACGCCTTTGAAAAGCTCGTCGAGGGCGGCACTAGCCGGCGTGGCAGTTTTTGGGATCGTGCGCATGTCAGAAAGGCTTTGTTGCAATCGAGCATTTCGGGGTTTAGCTTTTCGTTGTGAAAAAAGACCTTAACCGTCATGGTCGACGCTTTCTGGCCGAACGAGATGGCCGAAAATGCGATGACGGTGAATAATAGTGTGACGATCTTCATATTCTCAGCTAATCATCGCCAAACTTCCCTCGCCAATGAGGTGCGATCTGCTCTAAAACTTTGCAGTCACAGTAACCGCCATTATTAGTGAGCCACGAGGTTATCTTGCCAAAATCCAGATGATTTTCCATCATATATCGCATCGAGTATTGCAGGCTGTGATTGCACTCCGCCTCGTACAGCTCGTCCTCGACATAATCGATCAGTTCGCTTATCGTATCCTGCCCCGCCGGCAGCGAATCAATAAAGCCCTGCAGCTCCTCGCCGCTTAATTGTTCAAGATTCTCGATCTGCCGCTTTCGTAAAATTGCCATATTTTATTACTAACATATGAAATTTCAAATAAAAATTTCTGATTCTCCAATTAGTCCTTCTCTCGATTACAAATTCACAATCCATTTTAGCACTCATTGTGAATCTGTTTTGCAGGAAAAACTTACAGATTACGAAGAGCCCTGCGAGTGTGGCAATCAGACGTTTGACACTATTAATACTCTGGTCTAATCTTCATCTAAAGACCTGAGTAATCCATCGGTTCCCGTTCTAAGCACAGAATATAACGCGGTCTAATCTCTATGGAGGGAATACTATACTTAATCGGTTCAGTTCTGTTTGGAATGGGGCTGATCAGAAAAATATTTCCCTTTGCGGATGGCCCCGAAACATTATTTTGGGGAATGGCATTAGGCATTCAAATCCCAACGTGGCTGGCCTATTTGATCTCCCGCAGCTTGTATGAGGTAAATTTTTCAGCCCTCATAATACTGACAATTACTATCTGGGTGTTCGCCCTTTTTCTCCTACGCTCTTACCTCCGAGAAGTGCTCTCCAACGACTTATCTGAATCTCTTCGGGACAATAAATATTTAATTTTACTTTTAGCGTTGATCATGCCGGTATTTTACTTTTTTTTCAATGCCGGTATGTTCAGGTCCGAGGCTGACGGGTTGTACCTGACGGCTACGAGTTGGTATGACATGGCATTGCATCTCGCCATTTCAAACTCGTTTGTTTACGGGCAAAATTTCCCGCCCCAGTACATGGTAATGCCCGACGAACCAATGCGTTACCCGTTTTTGCCCGACTTTCACGCGGCTATATTTTTGAAATTCGGTTGGGGCTTATGGTCTACTTTTGCAGTCACCTCGTTGTGGGCAGCTGTCGCGCTTGTCGGAACATTTTACTGTTTCGCACGCCGGCTGGCGAATACAAATTCTTCTGCATTTATTGCGGCTCTTATCTTTCTTTTTAGCGGCGGATTTGGCTTCCTCTTGTTCTTGTCCGACTGGTATTCTGGCGACAAATCCTTCATCACCCATTATTTTGAGATGAAGGAAAACTACACCGATATGCTTTCGCGTGGCGTCAAATTTGTCAGCTTAATTACCAGCGGGCTTATACCCCAACGAGCAATGCTTTATGGAATGCCGATCACTTTTTTCATCCTCTCGCTGATCGCGATAGTGTGGAAAAATTGGTGGGAATCTGATGACAAATCGAGATGGGACAATTCTCAAATCTTATTTGCCGCAGGGATATTGACCGGACTGCTTCCATTGTTTCATGTGCATTCGTATATGTCAGTCGGTTTGATCAGTGGTTTCTTGTTCCTTATCAGGCCCAGGTTTGAGTGGGTAATTTTTTGGCTGCCGGCTGTTTTGCTAGCCTTACCTCAGATCATTAGTTCCGGAGGTAATCTGACTACCAGCGAATTTTTACAAATTCAACTTGGTTGGATGAGTCATAGCGGCGACAACTTTTTAGTCTTCATGCTTCTCAATTTTGGACTTCCGTTAATAATCATCGTACCTGCCCTATTTTACGTTCCGCGATATGTTCAAACCTTTTACGTAGCATTTGCCGCTCTGATGATCTTTTGCTTCATCTTCAGAATTTCCCCAAATGATTTTGACAATATAAAGCTCATTTATTATTGGTACGCGGGTAACGCCGTGGTTATCGCGGTTTGGTTAGGTCAACTGGCGGCCAGCCCCAAATTGCGCGTTCTGGTTGTCCTGATAGTGTTAGTCTGTACTGCATCCGGTATTTTAGCGACCATCCGGGAAACCCGCCTTATCTACCGGATCTATTCGCCCGATGAAATCGAGGCTGGTATCTTTTCAAGAGACCAAACCGAGCCACACGCTTTATTCCTGACCGGACAATACCACAATCAGCCGGCTCTCGGTTTAGCCGGAAAACGTATTGTACTTGGATATGATTTCTGGATTCTCAGCCACGGATACAAACGGGAAATGTATGACATGATGAAGGAAGAGGTGAGACAAATATACTTAGGGAATGCGACAACCGAAAACATGCTAGAAAGTAAAAAGATCGACTACGTTTACATAGGAGAGAATGAAAGAAAGGAATCGAAGGCCAATGAAAGATATTTTAATGATCGTCACATTCTCGTCTTCAAAAACGCGAGCATTTCTATCTATAAGGTAAAGAGGGCACCGTAAATGTATCTACATGAATTTTTAGACTTACCTTTCCATTTTCTTGTCTGGTAGATGTTTGATGAAAAAATAGGCAGTCATTAATGTAGGGATAAAAAGCCATGGTAAAAGCGGAAATGTGCTGAGTTCGGCTCCCTTTAGTAATTCAATGTGAGGCATAAATGCGTGCTTGCCCAGATCGCAATACATCGCACCGCCAAGACCACCGACGATGTTGATGACAACTCCGACTAGGCCAACAACCAATACCAACGCCGTCCACTTGTAGCGTTGCCCGTTTGGTTCCAAATAGCTAAATCCTACCAGCCCAAGACAGCCAACTCCCATAAGCGGCAGGAAATATCGTGCCCCGTAGGCACATGTGCCAACTGAGTCGATATTAAAAATGTAACCGCAAAGCATGACAAATGCTCCGGCAATCGCCAGCTTTTCTCGAAAAAAGAGTCGAGGTAAGAACCAAAGCCCTACAAGTCCGAGCAGTATAATCGGCGCATAGGTTATAGTGGATTTCAAATAATACCAGAACTTGTCCTGAAAATTGCTGACCGTAAAGTGAAAGAAAGTGTCTGAGTAATTTCCTGCTACATTAGGCAACAAAAAGGGATTGCCAAAGTTAACCGTATCGTAAATTAGCAATGGAAGCAGGCCGAGCACGCCTCCGAGAATAAAGTATGGCAGTTGCCGCCAGCGGCCCAACGAAACAAAATATAACCCGACAGCAATTGCAGGCCAGAACACGAGCATCGATGTGGTGACTATGAGTCCGAGAAAGACACCTATAATCACAATGCGAGTGCGCTCATCTGCTTTTTCCGGATCGCCGTGGACCAAGGACAGGACTAAGTAGAAGGCAATCGCCAAAAATGACGAGGCAATCGAGTCATGATGAGCGATTCCGGCATAAGGGAGTACCGTCGTTCCCAACGCATAAAATAGCGCTGTCGCAAGCGGAAAAATACGAGATGAACCTGCTTTAGACAGCAACTGAGCTGCGCGATACACGGCTACAGTCGAGATTGCCGTTAGTAGCGATGCGGAAAAAAAGGTAACGAGGGCCGAGGTTAGCAAATAATAACTAACATAATCGAGTCCAAAGAGTGTCAAAAAAAAGTAGCAAATCGCTCCGATCATGAATTGTCCGGGCTGCTTTGCCGCATATTTATGCCCTTCATATTCAAAGACATCGCCGAGTGGCTGGAGTGTCGGCGATTTTGACCCCTCGACATAAAAGGTGCCTCGTTCGACGATGGACTCGACACCCATCTGCTGTAAATTAAAACTGACGAGATTGCGAGAGTTTATAGTCAACCCGACAACAAACCATACAAGAATGAGTAGGAAAATTTCAAACTTGTAATGCCTGGGTTGTTTTCGGTAGGTTTGGCCCATCACCTCGGAATCCGTGATATTAGTCATAAGTTTTAATAATCAAACCTGTCGGTCTATTTCCCAGTACTTACACTTTCATATAGTCGCCCCAGTGATAAAGCCACGTTGCGTAAATATTGGCGGCGAAAGACAGTGCGTAAGCTACCCACTCAACAGTAGCTGGCCTGCGGCGGGACGTTTCTAGAATTATGACGAAGATCCACGGCAGCAAAACCATCGCGTACCGATAGCTAAATTGCCACCCGCCGGCATTTCCGTGCATCCAGAGAACGATAGTCATAAATAATATCGCCGCCCAACCAGCGTATTTGAGAGCAATATCACGTGCACCGTCTCTCAAGCAGAACAATAGGAAAGGACTGCACAAAAGTATCGACCCGCCGAAACCATTTGCATGCAAGTAAGGGTGGTTATTTTTCCAATCCCACGTAGCTCTGACGATCATTTCAAATGCCTGCCGCGGAATGTAGTTCACGGAAAAAATACCGTGATTATACCAAGGTTCCTCCAAAACCCCAGGTATACGCGCGTGGCCAAAATCGCTGAACGACTGAAAGCGTATATAGTTGTAACCCAGCGTCGCAACGCCCAGGATAAATGGAATCAAGCAAAATTCGGCAACCCGGCGAACCGGAAACCGGGAAAGTAAGTAATTGAGTGAAAAAGATGTCGTATTCGGCGGGTTTTCAACAGGAACGGTGTACTCTGCAGTTTTTTTACCAACGACTTTCCCAGTAGATATATCAACATCTGTCTCCGGTTCCCCGCTTTCAGCCTCTTCGACAACTTCAGATGTTTTAGGTAAAACTGACGACTCGCCAGCACTATATTCAGTCCTCGACAACAAGTAAATAAATACCGGGGCGGTTAACAAGATTTCAGTCCGGTTCCCAAAGGCCATGGCAAAGAATAAACCCGCAAGTATCGGACGACGATTGTAAACAGTGAAATAAATTGCCCCGAGCTCACCTACCATTGCAAAGCCGAGTGCCACCTGCCAGGCCCCACCGAACACTAGGTTGGCCCACATAAATGTGCCAAAAACGATCGCCAGGCTAAGCACGATTTGCCTAAACCGTGAAATGTCGTAACGGGACGCGATCTTGAGTAGAAAAAATGTTATAGCCACCGCAAGTAAAGCGACGATCCACGATGGTGGCACTTCTTTGACAAAACCAATCGCTTTTAAAATGGCGAACGGCAGCATGGAAATCACTGAGCCAAGAGAAAACACCGAATAGTAAAAACCATCGACGAGGACAAATTCGTTCAACCATGAAGGCGGTTTCTCGACAAAACCCACACTGCCGCGAAGAAAATTTTCGGCAACGCGAAAAGTATAATCAAACGGACTCTGCCCTTTCTGGTTGGAAAAGAAGTAAATCACACCGGCCGCCGCTGAGATAATGGCTATCGCCTGATTCGATAACCGTGAAGGCGGCGACGCTAGTGGTTCAGTTTCATCGACTGTATTATTTTCGGTCATAAATTCTTACCCGTTAGTAATTCCCCCCCGACTCGCTGAAGCGGCCGTTTAACCGACCAGCGTTTTTCATTAAAAATCGTAAATTACTAAGGGTTTGAGATCCAAGCTGATGTTGACACAAACAATATACCATTCAATCCACTTTGTATCTACCACCATCCTTTTTCCTTGACTCCGAACGTCCCGAACGGTAGATTGTATGGAACTCAAAAAATGAAAGCCAATCCTAATCACCCAGTTGATTAGTCGTGGTCAATCTCAATCTGTTCAGAACACTGTTTATGTTCCTGCAAAATAGCTCTTTCTCGCTGCGTTACCAGGCTATTTTGCATATTTATACTGTAAAATCCCAAAAATTAGTATGACAAAACCTGATACGACACTGTCTCAACCCGACGTCCTGGATCGGTTGGCGACTGCTCTCGATTGGCTTTCCCTGCATCCGTTTGTGACGATATCGTTCTTTGGTTTGCTGATTTCGCTTCCGCTTATCTTATTCGGACTTCCGGTCGGGAGTCATGATGCCGTATCACATGCGTTTTACGCTAACAATTTTTCGCATCAACTCTCGTTGGGAGAAATTTATCCAAGATGGCTTTACCTCGCGAATGGCGGGCTTGGCGCGCCCACCTTCTTTTCGTATCAGCCACTTCCTTATTACATTGCGCACATTTTTACGCTGCTCCCTTCCGATGTTATGCATCAACTCGGCGCAGCGGCGGCGTTTGGGGTGATTCTTTCCGGAATTTTTGCGGTTCTTTGGCTTCGCGAGATTGTCGAGACCCGCTTCGCATTGATCGGGGCATTTCTTTATATGATTATGCCCTATCCAGTCGCTCATGATGTTTATGTCCGATCTGCATTTGGAGAGGCATTCACGTTTGTTCTGATGCCACTGATCCTCTTCTTTGTGGTCAGGATCAGCCGGGGCGGAAGGTTGGCTGTACTCGGACTTGTCGTTTCCTACGCCGCACTTTGTCTGACGCATCTGCCGATTACGGTGATCTTTAGCGGGATTCCCGTTCTCTACGTGTGGTTCTTGGCGGTAAAAGAACAGAGCCATCGATATTTTGCCATGACGATTGGCGGGATGTTACTCGGCGCTGGAATTGCCGCAATGTATATTATTCCGGCCGTAGCATATCAGAGCTATGCTAACCTGCACGAACTGCGAGAGGGGCATTTTCATTATTCATTTTGGTTGATGACGAGCGAATTGGCCATTAGAGGGTCTTGGACATACTTCTGGATGCCTGTCTCTGTCAGTCTTGCCGGAGTCGCCTCGTTTATCGCCGGAAGTTTTTTAGTTTCCTCGGATCGACGCCGCGAACTCTTATTCTGGGTGGTAATTCTCATCGCCAGCTTTTTCATGATGCTGCATATAAGTTCCCCAATTTGGGAAACATTCCTTTATTTACAGGCCCTTCAATTCCCTTTTCGTGTCAACGCAATCAGCAGCATTGCCGCCCTTCCTCTTATCGTACTCGCCATCTCTACGGTAAAGCGGCCGTTCAAATGGCATTCCATGGTTATAATGATCATGGTTACCGGTTTTGGTGTTTATTGGGCTAACGACTTTCGCAAGGTTGCCTCCGAGGCATTTTTTGTCCCGGGGGATGGGATACTTGCTGTTCACGCCCGAGTCCATCGAATGCAATTGGAAACGCATGGCCGCTGGCCCCGAACCGTGCCGTTCGGAGACGGAGACCTCGAGAAAAATCTCGCCAAAATTCCGACTATTGACGGCGAACGGGCAAAAGCATATGTGACAGCCGGAACAGCAAACATCAATGTTCTAAAATGGCGGCCTCGAGAGATTGACCTCAATATAGAGGCGACATCAGAGGTTACTGTCAATGTATCGCAATTTCACTTTCACGGCTGGCGGGCAAGAATCCCAGGTTTAGCTGAAGATTTGCCGATTCGGCCCACGCCGGATCTCGGACTGATAAGTATCACGGTGCCGCCGGGTAATCGATACGTTAAAGTTACACTTGATGAACTGTGGCCCGAATTTATCGCAGAATGGATCAGTGCCGCCTGCGTATTACTGACCGTTGGACTATTTTTATGGCTCATTTATCACCCTAAAACTCGTCCTACGACGGATGATTTACCGAATTAACCCCCAACGCGACATAGTCCGTTATGATACATTGATAAACGGCTTATTTACCGGCTTATGACACTTCGAAACAACGGCCCCAGCTATTGGTTGATATTGCCAACCTACTGCGAGGCCGAAAACCTGCCAAAGATACTAACGCGCCTTAGCAATCTAGACCTCAAACTTAACATTTTGGTCGTTGACGATAATTCACCAGATGGCACGGCCGACATCGCAGCTGACCACGCAGAGGATAATCCCCATATTCACATTCTTAGACGAAAGGGCAAAACCGGACTTGGAACCGCTTATTTAGCGGGATTTGACTACGCTTTGGAGGCAAATGCTGACTTCGTGATTACGATGGATAGCGACCTCTCGCACCAACCTGAGGAGCTGCCATCTATGATCAGCTTGATGGGAGATGCGGGACTGGTAGTGGGATCACGTTATGTTGAGGGCGGAAGCATCGAGAACTGGCCAAAACGGCGACGAATCTTGAGCGCTGCAGCTAATCGTTTTGTGAGAATAATTTTTGAAATGCAGGTACGCGATTGTACGTCAGGTTATCGGCTGTATCGCCGACGTATCATACAAGATATTCTGAGGGCCGCACCGCGTTCACAAGGATATTCTTTTCTCGTCGAGGCTTTGAGAATTGCAGTCACTGGCCCGCTCGACGTTCGTGAGTCACCAATTTGCTTCATCGAACGGACCGCTGGAACCAGCAAAATGGGTCTTCGCGAGATCATAAATGGAGCGTTTACACTCTTGTCCCTACGTCTCAAGCTTTTTTTACCGCAACTTGCAGGACGGATGCCGGCTCCACAGACCGATCCGTCTCTAAATATAGAGGAAGATCATACAATCCGTCGGTCTCAGCAACCCTAATGTAAACCAACTATTGTTTAAGACTATTTAAGCCGCATAGATCTTCAATTTAAACTCATCATTCGCGATATAGACTTCGGGTTTGCGAGTGGCGAAGCGGTTTGATTGGCGCAGGATCATGGGCAGGCCGCCGTGGGGGACGTTAATGCCGTATTCGCGGCGGGTGAAAATTGCGGCGAGCTGCGGATTGACCCGCTGTGTGATGCCGTAGCGGATGGCCCGGGCGGCGGGTGGCGAAAAGCCGTTTGTCCGCCGAGGATTGATAAATTCGATAGCGTTGTCGTAAATATTTATCCGCGTGCGGATGTCGCGCATGGCGAGATCACGGTGCATTAGGGCGTTGATGATCGCCTCGGCGACGGAGTAGAAATGATAATGCCCGCGGGCCTGCGCTACGGCGTCGGTGACGAGAGCGAGCTTGCGTTTCGGACGCTCTTTGCCGAGATCGGTGTAGCGTTTGATAAATTCGAGGACCGTCTCGAACTGGTTAAGCAAATTTCCCTTCACCTCGACCGCCTCGATCAATTGAGCCGTCCCATTCTCACCCGAAAATCTCGCGACCGTCACATTAGATCTTGGTAATAATTCAGCGACCTTCTCATTTTTGCCAAATAAAAGCAGGGCCGCGACCGTCGGAAAAAATTCATCAGTCGTGCCGACGGCGAGCAGCAGATCTTTCCGCAAAAAATCGCTCGTGTTATAAAGCCCCAGATTTGGAGCATTATCGTCAAAACCATTGGCAAACGACCACAGCAGAGCGTCGTCAAAATCCTCTTCCGCAACGCCCTGCAGCGGAATATTCTCAAACCCGATTGGCCGCACCTCATCCAGCCAGGCCGACAATTCCCCACGCGAAACTTCCCGCTTTTCCGC
>JBBSJK010000022.1:0-41913 GCA_038257355.1 Pyrinomonadales bacterium
ATTTTGTTCCGACACAAATTCACTTTAGTCCGTGGGGTCAGAAAGTATCTCCACGTCTATAGGCTTGAATCCGCCATTATTTGATTTTGGTGCAGAACACGCGGTGACCCCTACGATAAGATCCATTTCTGCCCTAAACATGGTAAAGTCGTCAGCTTTAGACATTGGGGGATCAATACTTAGCTCCCCTTTTGTGCCCACTCCGACATTCATAAAAACATTGAGCGTTGTTGGTATCATATCCGGCTTTATTCCGTAAGGCTTTAGGTTGCGGCAAAGATTTTCATAACAGCTTGCGACATAAACATGGTTGTCATAAAGGATCTCAAAAGTCTCTCGGCTGCACGGTGTTAACAGAAAATCGTGTCTGCCGACTGAATCCGCAATAATTGTCATCATCGGATTACTTCGATTCGAATACAGGATGTTTCCAGTGGTGAGATAGATTGTATTCGCGTAGTCAATCGTCCTTCCAGATGACATCCATTCATCGTTATCGGAAGCAGAAAATGCTATTAGATCAGCTACTTGTTCGCCGTGTACATCAATAACTTTAAGAACTTGTCCTTTTTTGAGTTCTACGGCGGTTCCTGACTGCGGTTCAATACGGATCGTGTTTGACATAGTTTTTTCTTCAATTGTGTGGACTTTTCATGAATCGGCCAAAAAGCCGGTGAAACGGACATTTCCACTCCGCTTCAACCGCCCGCCCCGAATATTGTTTTACTTCGCTCTGTTTTCCAAAGTCGCTTAAGTTAGGATTTAGGGTGCCCTGAAGCTTACGATCTTTGACACGAATTGTCTCCTGCATTCTTTCGAAAAGACCTTCGTCTCGTAGCCGTTCGAACTGCGAGTGGACATTAAAAACCAAAGTTGGCCATCCAAACTTCCGGGAAAGTCGGGACGCGCCGTCGTGTAAGCCAACTATAAAAAAACCGGTACCGGCGAAACTAAAAGAAAAATGAGAATCTTCCGGGTCGCTGCTCACCGTGTCGTCCCAGTCCGACCTATCGCATTCATGAAGGCTTTGTAACTGTTGCCAAAGAATATCCTCCCAAGCTCCCTCGTCCAATGTTTTCGGGCCGCGAAAACACGCTATAAAAGTCGCATAGTTCGTCGAGAATCCTCGCTCATCCCGAGCATAATTCCATAAGTCATGAGCTAAGCCCTGAGTTGCGTTCAATGAATTAATGGTTTCATAAAAGCCATAGCGATAGAAATTTCCATGTAGTGATGCCTTCGCACCTAAACAGGGAAATTCAGAGTTCAAAACGTGTTTCTGAAAAGAATCATAGGCCAATAATGCTTCACCCGAAACATTTCGTTCCTGATCTTCGGCATAAACGAGTTCTTCGTTCAGAACCTCGGAATACGAACTGTATTCTGACCCGTATGGGTTTATAACTGTTGACGATGTGGTCATATTCGTTTTCCCGATGCAAATGGCGTTAAAGATAAACCGCGGATTTCGTCGGTCGGAATAGCACCGCATCTGTTTAATATCTCTATTACAGGTTCTAGTTTTTCATAGAAGAAGACGATCACTTCTCGTTCACCTACTTTAGAAACCTCCCGCTCAAGAGCTGCATTTCCGTCAATCTCAAAAGTTGAATCCGAGGGGCCGCCGCTTTCAGCAATTATTCGCATCATCATTGCCCCGACTTCGCCTTCGAGTCGCCCCCTCAGGTTTTTGTCCCCTTTTATAATTATTCGGTCGAATCCGCAGGCAGCAATCTTGGTACACGCTTCTATGACATTGTCGCTACGATCTCCTGGAAAGCTAACGATAGCTGTCGTTCTCATTCCCCACTTCGAGATCATTCTGCAAACACTTTCGATTGCCTTAGGGTTGTGGCCGTAGTCAATAAGGACGTAACCTTCGTTTACGCGGAATAGGTTAGTCCTGCCCTCGTTTTTTTTGCTGCCCAAGAACTTTTCTAGTGACTGAGCAATCTTCTGAACGTCTATTTCCATTGCCCGAGCAACTGCTGCTGCCGCCATTACATTCTGTATTTGATAGTCAGCGGTACCTTGGATAGTTATAGGTGCGTTCCGGATGTCGAGGATCGGTTTAACGACACCTTGAACTGTTTCACAGACCCAATTATTTTGGAGAAAAAATACTTTCCCGCCGTTCAGGCTGTGTTGTTGTAGCTTGGGTGTCAGGTCCTTTAAGGTGAAGTAAACGATGTTCCTTTTGAGGCTAGTTACCGAAGGCCGATCGGCGAGACTCACGGATTCGGGATCGTCGGCATTTAAGATGAGTGTCCCGCCCTCGCGAACCCTTTCCGCAATTAGAGCTTTGATCTCGACAAGGTCGGAGACTGTCCTAATGCCATCTTGCCCAATGTGATCCTCGGTTATATTCGTAATTACACCTACATCTGCCCAGTCCCAGCCTAGACCTCGACGGAGGATTCCTCCGCGAGCGGTTTCAAGTATGGCAACGTCGATCAACCGATCGCTTAATATCGTTTTCGCTGATGCAGGGCCTGTAGTATCCCCAAAAACGATGTTTTCTCCGTTGATCATTATGCCATCGGTGGTAGTTGTACCGATGTTCATTCCGGTCGCTTGCAATATGTGTGCGATCATCCGCGTGACGGTGGTTTTGCCGTTTGTTCCGGTTATAGCGACAATGGGGATGCGGCTGGGAGCATTATTGGGATACAACATTTCGACGATTGCTCCGCCTACGTCACGGGACTTTTCCGCGTCTGGGTGAATATGCATCCGCAGGTCGGGGGCAGCGTTTATCTCAATAATCCCTCCACCGTCTTGCGGAAGCGGCTTCGATATATCCGCTAACATTAGGTCGATACCGCAAATGTCCAGATTTACTAGCCTAGCGGACCGCTCGCACATAAGCCGAACCGACACGTGAACTTCGTCAGTGACATCTTTCGCAGTGGCCCCTGTGGAAAGGTTAATGTCAGCACTGTTCTCTATTTCAAACCCGATCCTGGGGACAGATCTCATTTTCAATAATCCAGACCTTAGATTAGGCGTTAATGTGATCTTAGTTAGCGACTTTTCATGGCCTTCACCTCTTAAAGGGTTTTCGTTCTCACGACTGACGAGTTCTTCAAGCGTGCTTACTCCGTCGCCTGTAACTTTACAAGCCTGACGTTCACTTGCCCCTACCATTTTTCCGCCTACCAGAAGAACTCTGTAGTTTTTCCCGGAGAGGAATTCCTCAACCATTACCTTCGATGAAAACTGTTGAGCGTGATGAAATGCTAATTTCACTGCCGTGGGATCGCTAGGATTAAGCGACACCCCTTGTCCCTGATTATCATTTAACGGTTTTAATACAACACCCGACGGCATACTCTCGAATGCTTTCACCGCCTCATCTTCCGTACACACTACGTATCCGGCGGGAGTGGGTATAGAGAATTTCTCAAGCAGTTTTTTGGTCTCATGTTTATTTCCAACAATATCGACAGCTATATCAGAAGAAAGGTCAGTTGCAGCAGCCTGTACCAGATGAAGGTTTCGCCCGTAACCAAATTGGACTAAACTCCAATCGTTTTCTCGGCTCCAGGGAATACCCCTCCGCTCGGCTGCCTCGATAATGCATCGACCGCTTGGGCCCAGTTGCGAGTATCTAAAAATTTCGTGGGCAGGCTCAAGAATATTTTCTAAGAAAGGCGTTTGGTTAAAAATTAAATCTTCTACGATTCTTACCGCCCTCGGAACTAGATATCGGACGGCTTCACCGGAACGGGTTTCTACGACCACATAGTCTGTTGGGGTTCTCGGTTGGCAGCAATGAGTTATCCCTCTGTCCGCCCCTGATACTTGAATTAGAAGTTCGAGGACGATATGCTCAATTACATGATTAACATGTATTCCCTTTAGTAGCTGTTCAGAAAAGCGTAACGCATCCTCTACTTTGCAAAAATGCCTGCCAATCGACGGCAATATTTCATATAAACGAACGCTAAAACCGTGCCACTCCCGAGAATTAGCATCGGGTAAACTTTTGTAGTTCACCCGGGCTACAACCGCAGGCTGATGAGTGTAAAAATTGACACCTGGAAATATTTGGGTTGATTCGACTTTCATTTTTCCACTCCGTGTCATTTCTTCACACAAATGCTAGTCGATCGCAAACTTAAAAAGAGACGACTAGAATCGAGGTAATTATCCCGTCCATTGGGAGAAATAGATTGCACAATCACGACGAATTATCCTTTACAATTAAACGATACGGTTTGGTGCGAGACTGTCTTCTTTCAGACATACCTCATAACAGTTTGTCCGGTAATGGAAAGGGGGGATTATGGTTGGAACTTGGTGGGGAGGGGACAAACACGCGAAAAATACGGCCTACTTGTAATATAGAATGCTCCTCTCCAAAGTAAGAGTTCGCAGGTTCGAACCCGCCTCGAGCACCCAATCAGAAAAAAGGCTATCTGAAAAAACCCAAATTTTCAGACAGCCTTTTTATTGTGTTCAGATAGCGGTCATTCACCCGCTTAAACCGGGTAATTATCTAACCTTTAACGCCGGATCGCCGAGCAATCCCCATGATAGTCTCACGTCGGCCCCAAACGGGATCGATGTCTTGGCATCTCTTATCAGGTCGCCAATTCGTGTTATCTCACCCGCCGCCAGTTGGTTAAAAAATCGGGTGCCCATTGTTTGTTGAATATCAGGTGTGGTCAGCGATGCAGAGGACCAGGTCGCGACCGCTCCGCCGTTAGTATGTTTTAATAAAACCTCAGACAGTGAATCACCCTCGGGCAATGCAAAATAGCCGTTAAGACAGGTCAGCATACTGTAAATGGAAGGGCTCCCAACGTTGGTCAGCTGAGGCACTACCGTACTTGAAAAGAAGGCACTACTGGCCCACAAACCGGTCGACCCGTGACCAGAGTAGTTAATAATAAATTTGCCACTATTCATTTGGCTTATAAGTTCAGATTGAGCCGTCGGGGAGGCACGGTCAACCATTGAGATCGGGACACTCCGGGGCAACTGATTACTCATATCCAGATTCATACCTGCAAAATCGTAGCCATTTGGCAGATCATGAGCAAAGAGGGCACCTCGGTTAAGAGATTGTTGTTCGGGCGTCTCAAAGAGCACGGTCTTGTTGTATACCGTTGTGATCGTCGAAACTTGCCGGGCCGGAATGCGGCCGATAGCCATCTCGGCCAGGCCATCATCGTCAAAATCCCCGAGAGCTTCGTCACTAATGCTTTCACCGAGGATAAGCGTAACGCTTTTCGTCGGTATAAGATCAGAGAAGCTGGTGCCTAAGTAGTTGCGCGGGTCATTTGAACCATCGCCAACCAGCATCACATATTTAGGCGCCGTCTGCCATTCGGTGTGGGCATGTTCCAAAAAGGATTTGATGCCGGCTGAACCAAACGTGCCAAAATTGAATTCGTCATAAATGTCTGCAACATCGATAACTTTGACAGTAAAACTACCACCCGCCGGGCTACGCCGGTATGCCGCCCAGTTTTCTGAGGCCGACATAAAGGTCGATGCCGAGAACGATATGATAAGCATATCGGCGCCATTTGTGGTTAATGAGAGAGTCGAGGCTTTATTCTCAGTGACCGCTGACGACTGCAGCAGGCCCGAATCCTCGAGACCGTAAGCGACCATTGGCCGGCTTGTAGGTATTTTTGCCGTGTATGTTCCGCCCTCCTCAACGATCGGGATATTTGAGACGAGCGACGGTGAACCATCAATCGTCAAATCAAAAATACGCACATTCGGGGTCGTAAAACCCGTCACATCGACCTTACGATAACCAGGTGTAAAGAACGATATTTTGTTGTCGTCCGCTTGATATTTTCGTAAATAATTTACCGTTACCGAATCAAATACATTTGAATCAGCCGGGCCTGAGGGGATAAGATCAAGTGCGTTAACGCCCTCTGTCAATTGGCTGGTCGGTATCGTCCGAGTAGCCGAATAAGCACCATCGCCAAAATCAGATATTGCGGGCAGCTCATTGCCGTTAACAAGGACCCGGACGTTATGAGCATTATTTGTAAACCCACGAAGGTTGATCGTCACTTGAGCGTTTGGCACCGAAGTATCGATTCCTGTTATCGTGAAAGGAATGGGTGGCGGAGGCGGGAAACCCTCGACCGGAAACTGGATCAGGCGGCCAAGAAAGTTATCACCGTCACCATTAAAAAGGGTAGAGTATGCATAGCCTGTCCGCTCTTTTTTCTGGGCGGTAACCGGATAACTTTTCGATACCGCAAAACCACTTATCGGACGTGCTATGCGGGTTCCGATACGTTTGCCCGGCACACTGCCGGTCAGCAGATAATAGATTCGCGTGTCGGTCTGGGCAATATCGATTCCTTTGCCATAAAACTCGATGTACTCACCGCCTGGCGGGACAATTATGGCCTGCTCGACTCCATCGAGAAAGAGTCGCCAGTTGGCGGGGTTCTCGTTGACCGGGAAGTTTGCCGCCTGTAGCTGGGCCGCTGGAATTCTGTAAAAACCATCCTTTTTGACAGCGATTTTTGCACCGTGCTGTGACGCGACCCACCATTGGTTTTCCGGGTCAGGTGCCAGTTGTGAGGCGGAGACCAGATCACGCAATTCCGATGGTAATGCTGCCGTCCTCTGCTCGATATTATGATTTTGCCCGAGCGCCGCTGACATAAATTTTTCTGATGAGATACCGGTGACCGTTTCCAGATCTTTTGTAATGACTGCACTGACCGGCTTACTGCTAAAGCTCCCGCCTTTTATGTCACGTCCGACGATAAAATATGTCGAGCCAAACTCACCGTTTGGATCAAAGATCTGATACATTTCCCCCAGGGCGACGCGGTCACGATGCCTCGCCCATGAGCCGACGCGAGTTGTTTCATTGACGAGTTCGGTGCCGCTAGTGCCGATGCGGTAAACGTTATACCCGGCTGTCGCGACCTCGGTGTCCATCACCCATCGGATGAGCACGCCGGTTCCCTCGGTGAGTGCTTTTACCTCACCAAATTGGGTTCGTGACTTAGCTTGGTCAGTTAAGCGGGCTGTCGTCTTTTGGGCAAACGACGGGCTAATCGCAGAAAATAAAAAAATAAACAAAAGCGCAACCGATACGGTTTTTCTCATTATAATTCTCCAAATAAGCCGGAAGGGGTCGGCGCAGTTATATCTATTGTAAAACTAACAAAGATTGCCTTATTAAACAAGACAATTTAACTTCAAGGGCATTTCTAAAAATAGATCATTTAAACACAAAGGACACTAAGCGATGATACAGAGCACAGAAAGAAATCTAATTTCAACACTTGGCCTTTATCTTCCGTTAGCCAGTTGTGTTAACGAATTTAGTCATTTTAGATGGACCTTTAACTTAGCATCCAAATTTTGTGTTCGCCGAATGATATTCTCATTCATTTGTAAACTTATAGTTAAACTTCACCAGCATCAGGTAAAAAACCTTTTGCGGCTTTATTAATTTCTAAAATTAAATTTTACATTTGAAATCTCAAATTGAGATTTAACACTTAACTTACCAGCTGACGCAGCACATACGGCAAAATGCCGCCATTCTTGTAATATTCGATCTCGATCGGCGTATCGATCCGCAGCGTTAGAGTGACATCTTCGGTCTCGCCGGTGGCCCGTGTAATGCGGAGAGTCGCATCCTGCATAGGGAGCACCTGCGTGCCCTCAAGACCGATCAGATCAAATTTTTCCGTGCCATCGATGCCTAAGCTTTGGGCATTCTGACCGTCCTTAAACTGGAGCGGCAAAACGCCCATGCCGACAAGGTTAGAACGGTGAATGCGTTCGAAAGATTCGGTGATCACGGCTTTAACGCCCATCAGAGCCGTACCTTTTGCCGCCCAATCGCGCGAGCTCCCCGTTCCATATTCCTTGCCTGCAAAGATCATTAGATGCGTATTTTCATCTTTATACTGCATAGCAGCGTCATAAATTGTATTTTCCCCTCCGTCAGGCTGATGTTTCGTCAGTCCGCCTTCGGTTGGCGAGCACATCAGGTTTTTGATACGCACATTGGCAAAGGTTCCGCGCAGCATCACACGGTCGTTGCCGCGGCGAGAGCCATACGAGTTAAAATCCTCCGGGACAACACCCAGTTTCTGCAAATACCGGCCCGCCGGAGAATTAGCCTTGATCGCACCGGCCGGCGATATGTGGTCGGTTGTCACCGAGTCACCAAATATCGCCAAAGCCCTCGCACCACGAATATCCTTAAACACACCTATAGACATAGAGAATTTATCGAAAAATGGTGGTTCTTGGATATACGTCGAGTTTGAATCCCACTCATATATCTGTCCGACGCTCGATTCGATGTTGTTCCAGAGCGGATTCTGCTCAGCAAACTCCGAATAAAGCCGTTTGTAAGTTTCGGGGTCATTTGCCGCGCTTAGCATCTCTTTGACCTCGTCAAGCGTGGCCCAAATGTCTTTCAAAAACACATCATTGCCGTCACGGTCCTGGCCGATCGGGTGAAGATAGATATCTTTTATGACAGTTCCGGCCAGAGCATAGGCGACGACCAGCGGCGGTGACATCAGGAAATTTGCTTTAATATTTTGATGGACGCGGGCCTCGAAGTTTCGGTTGCCGGATAGCACAGATGCCGCAATGAGGTCGTTTTCGACAATCTCTTCCTCGATCGACGGGTCGAGCGGGCCGGAATTACCGATGCATGTCGTGCATCCGTAACCGACTAGATCAAATCCGATCTCGTTGAGATAACGCTGCAATCCGGTCTTTTCCAGATACTCCGTCACGACACGGGAACCGGGGGCGAGCGAGGTTTTGACATAGGGCGGAACTTGCATTCCCTTTTGTACAGCTTTTTTTGCAACGATACCGGCGGCGATCATCACAGCCGGGTTTGATGTGTTGGTACAGGACGTGATCGCGGCGATCAGAACATCGCCGCTACCAATGTTTGTTGCGACGTCCGCTCTTTCCCTTTCGTCATACTCCACGCGGTTGGGCGTCGGACGGTTATTGACCATCTCTATCTCAGTCTCGACATTAGTGTCTTTAGGCGAAGTTGTATTGTGAATGGATTCAGGAATCGATTTCGAGCTCTGCTCGCCGCCGCCGGCGACCATCTGTGATGGGTGCGAGCCCATCACAACGCTATAACGCTTTTCTAGATCGCCCGGTGATTTGCCATAGCCGCCATCGGCGACGGGTTTTGTAAACAGCTCAACAAACCGGTCGTCGAGATTTGAAAGCTCGATGCGGTCCTGCGGACGCTTTGGCCCTGCGACCGACGGGTTGATCGTTTCGAGGCTTAATTCTACGACGGTTGTATAGTCCACTTCGCCTTTCCTAGGGATTCCAAACATTTGCTGTGCACTATAATATGCCCGGATAGTCTCAATTTGTTCCCGGCTTCGTCCGGTATTTGTAAAATATTCCAGTGTTTTTTCGTCAGTCGCAAAAAATCCCATCGTAGCGCCGTATTCCGGTGCCATATTGGCGATTGTGGTTCTATCCGTTGCACCAAGGGCTGCCGCACCTTCACCAAAGAATTCGACAAATTTACCAACGACGTTAGCCTTTCTGAGCATTTCCGTGATTCTTAATACAAGATCAGTCGCCGTCGCGCCTTGCGAAAGCTCGCCAGTTAAATGAACGCCAACCACATCCGGGGTCAGGAAATAGACCGGCTGGCCAAGCATTCCGGCCTCAGCCTCGATGCCGCCGACGCCCCAGCCGACGATACCGAGGCCATTGATCATCGTCGTGTGCGAATCAGTGCCGACGAGCGAATCGGGAAAATAGACATTCTCACGCTCGAAAACGCCTTTGGCGAGATATTCGAGGTTTACCTGATGAACGATACCGATCCCCGGCGGGACGACGCTAAATCCACTAAATGCCTGAGTTCCCCATTTCAAAAAGCGGTAACGTTGGTCGTTACGCTTGAACTCCATCTCCATATTCCGCTGATATGCCGCCTCGCTACCCGCAAAATCAACCTGCACAGAATGATCGATCACCAGATCAACCGGCACGAGCGGCTCGATCACACCCGGATCTTTGCCCATTCGCTGCACCGCCGACCGCATCGCCGCCAGATCGACCAGCAGCGGGACCCCAGTAAAATCCTGTAAAATAACCCGCGCCACAACAAACGGGATCTCCTCGGTGCGTTCCTCATTCGCCTGCCATGCAGCGAGTGCCTTTATATTCGCCTCGCTCACCTTACGGCCGTTGTCAAAACTTCTAAGGACCGATTCGAGAACTATGCGGATCGAGACCGGCAGCCGAGAGATCGCACCGAGCCCGTTTTTCTCAAGCTGCGGCAGCGAATAATAAAAACTCTCTTTGCCAAAACCATTTGTAAATGTCTGACGCGTATCAAAAAGGTTGTGTGTCATAGTGATTTTTCCAAGTTCAATCCAACTAACAGTTTAAAAACCATTACGGTCAAGGTCAAGGAGCCTGCCCTATTGGTAATGCCATAGATTTGTCGTGGAAAGTGGTCCGGTAGTTATTGACGGTCTGAAAGTCGAGCGTGCGAAGGTAGCAAGGCCGGACACCTCAGTCCTCGCATTTGGTACAGTTTTTAGACAAAAAAACACCTTTCACCAAACTACAAAAGTCCTGTCACCAATCAGGCCAAAATCTAAGACCAAATACACAAAATACCTCGACCAATTACCGCTACTTTAGTCGTTGAACTGGTATTAATCTAGAAGAGAAACGCAGTAAAATAAGGTGCGAGTGCCAGATTATGCTCAAAATTGTGGCACGTCCCACATTTAAAATAATTCCCAAATTTTCACAATCTTGAAAATTTTTCGGCGCAAAAAAATCACACCAAAAAAATTGACATGATAACAGCTATTCTTTGACATTTTGCCGAACGAGGATTGATGTTCTATACTTTGCATTGTCTTGATATACGGCGCCTTCGTCTATCGGTTAGGACGCTAGGTTCTCAACCTGGAAAGAGGGGTTCAACTCCCCTAGGCGCTACCACTACCAATTTCGAATGAGGAAAAGATCGTTCCCTAACTGAGAATTTGTAATTCGTAATTCCATTATGATTGTTACCACTGGTTTTGACGTTCAGGGTATGCAGGTCGTTGAGTATCTTGGCGTCGTGCGAGGAATCGTGGTGCGGGCGACGGGTATCGGGCGCGGTATCGTTGGCGGGTTAAAATCGATTGTTGGCGGTAATATCGAGGAATGGACGGTCGTCTGCGAAGAGGCCCGTAAAGAGGCATTTAACCGTCTTGTCCAGCACGCCCACGAGATCGGTGCTGATGCGATCATCGGGATGCGGTATGACGCGACTGAGTTTTCGCAGGGATCGACCGAGGTACTGGCATACGGAACAGCAGTAAAGCTGAGCCACAATTAAAATATAGGCGATCGACCATTCCGCCCCACGCGGAGATCGGAAATTGCTCGAAATAGTGGATTTCTCATTCGCACGGTGTTTGCAAACTCGGTTATTCCCATAGTCTTTCTCGGTTTCCCGTCACCCAGCATCAGCGTCATCTCGCTAATCATCTTAGATTCAAAAAATCCGGCTTGGATTGATTGCATGGGCTTTACTCTTAGTTTGATACCGTCATCCGACAAAAAAGAAAGTCGCGATGGAGCCTTAAACCCGTATCTATCACGGGTAATATTTTGCACCTCACTCCGGGTTTCTCTTTCATTTATAACTCCGTCGTGTATCAGAAAGATGTTAGAAGAATTTGTGCCAGCATGTTCGTCTATATGTTGGAAAATGACCGTCTGATCCGTAAAATGGGCCCTACCCCAACATCTGGCCCCGAGAATTTCCGACGCCGGCCGCTCCGAGCGAAGATGATCATGATATCCACTACCGCGAAAATGTATCATCTTACGCGTTTTGCCTCGACGTTCGATTAGTTCGATTCGGCCGCTGACATCAGAACGCGGTGCAACCATATTCCATTTGAATTCAGCCGTCTCGGCATCATCCGGGCTAATTAACAGATCGGCCTCGACTGACAGCCATTCAATCTCAGCTAATATACGCCGATGTCCAGCTGTCAACAGATCTATCTGAACAACAAAACCCGATCCATACTCCGCAAACTCGACATGAAAGGACGAGGCTCCAATCGTGCATCCGACACCTTCTTTTTGGGCACTAAATTCGTCATGGCTATATTCGTTGACTGTTCGCAAAATGATCTTGCCGTCAACCGAGTAGGTTAACGATACAGCCGGGCACCGGATTGCCGGGCATCTATCGACGGTTTTTGATTGCCGGAGATATCTGGGAGAAAAGCGGTAGTTGTCGTGAAATTTTATGATCAGGGCCTCACGTCCGTCATCGGATAAGGCGTCAAAATGCCACGATTCAAAGGCGCTTGCCCCTGCTTGGCCGTGCCAAACATCATCCTCCAAACTAGATGAGAATGTGACCGATCGCTTGCCTCTGTTTTCCCGTGTCTCGTACATATCTGCATAGCGGACAGAAAGTAGAAATCGTCTTCAGAATCGCAGATAAATAAAAATATGGCAAACTTTGAGTATTATTCTGAATCTCTATGATTGATCTGCTCTTCCCTAACTTGAACTAAGAGGAGAAACCATGAATATCATTACAAAGATTCTTTTGCTTGCTACGGTTGCATCTGCCGTACTACTCACCGCCGCGTGTCCAGACCGCACAAAGATAGCGGATATCGAGGCAAATCCGGGGAAATATCAGAATAAAGAAGTTGCGATCGCAGGAGTGGTCAAGGACAGCTACGGCCTTTCGATACCAGGCACAAATATGGGCGGCGGGGCATATAAAATCGATGACGGCACCGGTTCAATGTGGGTCGTCGTCTCTGACGGTAACGTTCCGTCTAAGGGGGACGAGATAGGTGTCAAAGGCAGAATCGGCACCGGCATAAACTGGAAAGGGCGAAATTACGGCCTCGGAATGCACGAAAAAGACCGGAGATATCGAAAGCGCTAGACGACAACCCAATTCTCAATAAATCGAGTTATGATGTGAGTTATCAATATGATCATTGGCAATTTATAATTGAGAATTTTTTATGGGTCAGATTTTAAATGCTTTTGACCGGGGGTTTATATCACTCGACCGGCGTTCGCGTGATTTGTTGGCCAAGATCTCGGATAACGAGCTTTTTATAAAGCCGCGCGAATTAAATAACTCGATGGCGATGTTCTCGTGCGGTGAGTATATTTTGCGCTCGGCGGCAATGATCGAGAAAACGTTTGGCGGAATTACGACCAGGCTCTGGGACGACCCATTCGAATGGACACTGCCGGAAAAACTGGCTGATAAACAAAGTATATTGCGATATCTGAATGAAGTGGAAGAAACCCGTGTGAAAGGCTTCGGGTTTTTTAAATCGGACGATGATCTCAAACGCGAAATCCCGGCACCAGAAAATCTCACTCCGATTATCGACATCCTCATCGGGACACTTGCAAGCGCTGGGCATTATCAAGGTAGAGCATTTGCTCTATTTCAAATGGTCACCGGCCAAAAGTTGCCAAGGCTCTGAGGTGAAAGCTAGGCTATAATGGCAATCACTGCAAAGAGCCGTCAAAGCTGTTCTTAAAACTTTTTTTGCATTACGAACTTTTTCGTGTAAGAATTCGTTAGATTTGAAGTCAGAAATCTAACGGAGAAATACACATGCATTGTCCCGGCTGCGGACAGCAGCAAATATCTAATGAGACGAAGTTCTGTTCCCGATGTGGACTTCCGCTTGTCGTGGTGGCTGAGGTTTTGACCCATGGAGGTTATTTGCCGCAATTGGCTGCTCTCAACCAAAAAAAGAAACCTTTTTTTTCCAGGAGGAATGGCCTCGGTTTTAGCCTAATTTGGTTTTTATTTTTCCTGTTGATAATGGCTCCGTTTTGGGGAATCATGAACGTGGAGGAATTAGCAGGAATATCAGCGATCGTAGGTATTTTTGGCGGCCTTATTATGGTGATCTCATCCTTTCTTTTTCTGAAGAAAGATTTGAGCCATTTCTCATTGGATCGGAACGCATACCTGCCATCGCCCGGACAGTATAATGTTCATGGCCAGAGCGGCCGTTCGGGATTGCCGTCCGCGAAGTCGATCCCAGCGGAAGTGTACGGCGTTCCTCAAGCAGGCAATTGGCGCGACACTAACGACCTTCAACCGACGAGTGTTACTGAAGGAACAACAAAACTGTTGGATAAGGACGAGATCTAGGAGACAGCGATGTTTTGTCCAAAATGCGGACAGGAAAGGATATCGATGGATACGAGCTTTTGCTCGCGATGCGGATTTTTACTGACTGGTACGGCTGATATTTTACAATTAGGCGGATTGCTCCCGCGTCTATCATCAGAACCGTCGTATCAACCTCCGTCGCCACGTAGCCGAGGCATAAAACAAGGTGCTTTTATACTTCTGCTTTCGATTTTAATTATTCCGCTACTGACTGTCTTTTCGATATTAATTAATCTTAGAACACCGGCTCTCGTTATCGTTGCCGCAATACTGCTACTGAGCGGTGGAATGCTCAGAATGGCGTATGCATGGATGTTTGAATCACCCGTTCGGGGCGGCTTTTCATTTGAGGAAAACACCTTGTCAGCCTCGCCAAGCTTCCACAAGCGAACGGCAAACGCAGAGTTGCCCCCGCAGCAAACATATCCAGCCTCATCTTACGCCGCTCCCGGTAAGGGGCCTGACACAAGGGATCTCGAACCTCGCAGCGTGACCGAACATACGACAAGACACCTCAAAAACACAACGGCTGATCAGTAACCGACGGCCACTCCATCACTTCGCGAATCGATGGCTCCTAGGCGAACCCCATGGCTATCGATCATAATCCCGGTCGCCGATGCAATGTTTCCTGGATTTGAAGGGAATTTATGCCCGTATCCGGCAAGTATCGAAATCGTATCGGGTGACAGCCCAAATGGTTCGTACAACATCACATCCGGAAACCACTGATGATGGATACGCGGAGCGTCAATCGCCTCTTGTATATCCATATCATGATCGATCACATTTATTACGGACTGCATTACTGCGGATATAATTCGCGGGCCGCCGCGGGCACCGAGTGCAAACCAGACCGAGCCGTCTTTGCGCAATACAATTGTCGGAGTCATCGATGAAAGCGGTCGTTTGCGAGGTTCAACCTTATTTCGCTCACCCTGGATCAATCCAAATAAATTTGCCTTTCCCGGCTGGGCTGCAAAATCATCCATTTCATCATTTAAAAGTACGCCAGTACCCTTAGCCGTCACACGCGAGCCATAGAGATCATTGATCGTATAGGTGTTTGAAACGACTGTGCCTGCCGGATCAACCACGGTGTAATGGGTCGTGTCCATCGATTCTGCCCGGGCAACATGGCCGTGGGTGGTGTCTTTGCTGGTTGATGCTCTTGTCAGACTGATATTGGAACGGCGATTCTCAGCATATTTTTTTTCGATTAGTGCTGCGGCCGGCACATCTGCAAAATCGGGATCGGCCATGTACTCGGCGCGATCTGCAAATGCAAGTCGCATCGCTTCAGTCAAAACATGATATTTCGCCGCAGAATTGCTCTGCATTTTACGAACGTCGAAACCCTCAAGGATATTCAGAACCTGGAGCATCACGACCCCGCCCGAACTCGGCGGCGGCATAGAGATAATCTCGTAACCCCGGTAGTTTCCTTTTAGCGGAGTTCGTTCTTTAGCGACGTAGTTTTTGAGATCGTCTTGTGTTATCAAACCATTATTGGCTTTCATATCATCGGCGATCATCTTGGCGGTCAGGCCGGTATAAAATTCACGGGCGCCTTTACGTTCTATACGCATCAATGTACGTGCGAGATCAGGCTGCCTAAAAAGATCGCCTTCATCGTAATATTTGCCGTTGTTTAAGAAAATACGATTACTGTCTTCGTATTTTGCCAGGTTAGACTTGTACGATTTGAACAACTCGGCTAACCGGTAGGTAAGAATATAGCCATTCTCCGCCAACAGACGTGCCGGGCGGACAAGATCCGCCCACGTCACCTTTCCAGATCCGTATTTTTTGAATGCTAAGTCAAATCCTGCTAATGTTCCTGGCACTCCAGATGCCCGATAACCGATCGTGGATGATCCCTCGCCTCTGATCAGATTGCCGTCTTTATCGATAAATATGTCACGGCGTGCGGCTTTTGGCGCCATCTCGCGGTAGTCGATTGCATGTGTTACACCTTTAGCATTTCGAATAAGCATAAAGCCGCCGCCGCCTATGTTGCCTGCCTCGGGATAAACAACGGCGAGAGCTAATCCGACTGCGATTGCGGCATCAACCGCATTTCCACCGCGTTTCATAATATCGGCCCCGATCTTAGAGGCGAGCTCATGCTGCGAAGCGACCATCGCGTGCTTTCCCCGCACAGGCGCGGGTGAAGACGCAAATATGCGCTGTTTAACTGGCAACATCGCAACGGATAACGCCAACGCGAATAGAGCCGAGAAGGTATATCTGATTAGATTGTTTTTCATACTGGAACTCTAACAAATGTCATGATTTAGGACAAATATGTGCAGCAATGACTGACTTTCCTATTTAATTCAAAAGAGTTATAGTCAATTTTTTATTGTAGAGTCCGCACCTCTTTAGGGCGTAACATTCAATTTGCGGAATACGCCCCAAATTACGTGCGGACTTATGCATTACGGTACTAGCAGGAATGGAACGATTACGCTTTTCACCAAAAAAGTTTGTGCAAAAGGTGCGCCGGGCTCCTTCGCAGCTTCACCGGACTCTATCTCAATACCGCTTATTTGCCTACTTAGCGATTCTCGGACCCGGTATAATCGCAGCAAATGCGGGGAATGATGCCAGCGGAATCGCCACCTACTCAAGTGTTGGGGCCGCTTACGGATACTCTCTTCTCTGGATTTTTGTTCCAATGATCATCAGCCTGATTATAGTACAGGAAATGTGCGTAAGAATGGGTGTAGTCACGGGTCAGGGACTTGCCGATCTGATACGCGAACAATTTGGCGTTCGATGGACGGCATTTGTGATGCTGGCCCTGCTGATAGCTAATACCGGTGTAATTATTTCCGAATTTGTCGGTATTGCTCAGGCGTCTGAGCTATTTGGCATTCCGCGTTACATAACGATTCCGCTCACAGCGGGCCTGATCTGGTGGCTTGTTGTTAAAGGCTCGCAAAAGAGTGTCGAACGCGTGTTTCTGGCTATGTCTTTAGTTTTTTTGTGCTATGTTATCTCGGCATTTCTCGCCCGTCCGGAATGGGACAAGGTCGGCGAATCATTTCTTGAGCCGACATTTAGCAGTGATAGTGCATATCTGTTTATTATTATGGCACTTATCGGCACAACAATTACTCCGTTTATGCAGGTATATGTTCAGTCAGCAGTAGTTGAAAAGCAGATGGATATCGAGGATCTCGCCGTAGTACGGGCCGATGTAATCTCTGGATCAATCTTTGCATGTGCAATTGCGGGCTTCATTGTGATCTGCTCAGCAGCGACGCTTCACATTAACGGAATCACGACAATCGATTCGGCTGCGACCGCCGCCGAAGCGTTTGTACCGATTGCCGGTGTCTATGCCAAATACCTGTTCGGAATTGGACTTTTTGGAGCAGCGATGCTGGCAATGGGCGTGCTGCCGCTTGCAACAGCATATAGTTTAAGTGAGGCTTTAGGATTTGAAAAAGGCCTTTCGCGAAGCTTTCGCGAAGCACCGATCTTTATCGGCATATTCACAAGTTTGATCGTGATCGGTGCAACAGTTGCATTGATCCCCGGCATACCTCAGATTCGGCTTTTACTGGCTACGCAGACCGTCAACGGATTGCTATTGCCTATAATCCTATTTGCCGTTGTCTCGCTTGCTAATAACGAGGAGATTATGGGCAAGCATAAAAATGGGAACATCTTTAATATTTTTGCCTGGCTGGTAACAGCAACGGTCTCACTGCTCTCGTTAGCATTGATTGGGAAAACGATTACTGATATGTTTTAGCACTAAAATATGGCATCAACCGAATTCCAAAAAAGACTCATCTACCAATTTGTTTTTATTGGTTTGCTGGGAATGCTTTTGTTATTATTTCCTGCCTTCACGGATTGGTGTCGTGTCTATTTAGCAGCACAGTTTGGGCTAATTATAGGTGAGGACGCTGCCGTAGTATTGGCAAACGGCGAAAAGGCATCTATGGTGGTGGAAACCACAATAGGTCTTATCGTCAATCTTCTGCATATCCTCAACATTATTCTATGGATGGTACTCGTCGTAACAGTTGTGAGGTTTATATTACAACTGATCGCAAAAACATTCTATCGAAATGCCTCACCGGGCGAGGTTTCTTCGATCCTCCAGACAGTTGTTTCGGTGGGCATTTATATAGTCTCGTTTTTTATCATTTTTCAATCATATTTTCCTGCAGTTCAGCTCACTCCACTATTTACCGGTTCAACGATCATTGGCATTGTCGTAGGTCTTGCACTTCAGGATACTTTAGGCAACCTGTTTGCGGGACTGGCTCTTCAGGCGGATCAGCCGTTTCAGGTGGGTGATGTCGTTGTAATTTCAGGACGTGGCGAGGGTGTCGTCGAGATGGTGTCCTGGCGCGGAATAAAGATTCGAACGTTTCAGAATAAATTGCTTGTAATGAGCAATTCCGTTTTGGGCAAAGAGACTATTGAGGTGGCTCCGAAAGATAATCTTAACGCTAAGGCCGTATTTTTTAACACGTTATATTCGCACTCACCCGCCCGTACGATTCAACTTGTTCGTGATACAGTCCGTCAGGTCGAAAACGTTTCTAAGAAAATGCGTCCGGTCGTTCGCATTCGAAATCTTGGTGACAACGGTATTGATTTTGAGGTTAAATATTGGCTTGACGATTACTCCAAACAGCAAGACAGTGACGCCCTAATTCGTCAGCGAATATGGTATTTATTCCAACGCGAGAAGATTGATTTTGCCTATCCCACGCGGACTGTTCATATAGAACCAAAACCTGAAGATGTCGAGCCCACTGATGTATTTAGTGCCATTGCCGAGAGCCTTCACCGCGTTCCAATTTTTAATCCGTTGTCAGACGAGGAGATCGAGCGTCTCGCAAGCGCCTCGGCCTCACGCATTTATGCACCTGGCGAAGCCATTGTCCGGGCCGGACAGGTTGGCAACTCGATGTTCGTTATTATTCGCGGATCCGTCAAAGTACAGATACAGGAACTTGACTATCAAAAGACCGTAAATACATTAAATGAAAATGATTTCTTTGGCGAAATGAGTCTACTTACCGGCGAACTACGCTCTGCTAACGTTATCGCCGCCGAAGAAACCGAGGTTATACGAATCGATAAAAATGGCCTAAAACCGATCTTTGAAGGTAATCCCGCCTTAGTCGAAACAGTCTCGGAACTCATCGAGGAAAGAAAAGTGTTACTAACACATCAAACGGGGGAGAAAGCAGAAGACCAAACCTCGCCCAAAAGAGGTGTGTTGAAAACAATAAAGAAATTTTTCGGGTTAAAGTGATTGAAGGCTAGTGACAGTTATGCATCTGAGTACGAATCACTATTGCACATTCTTATCGTAGATATCATGCAGAACCTCGGAAATTGTTTTGCGGTCGGGTGGCGACAAACTTGTTTCAGGTCGTTTTGAAGTTCTGCGTTTAACCGCCGATGTGAAATTTGCAGAGATCGGTTCGTTCACTTCCTGAATTTCTTGATAATGTGAACCACTGCCATTGGCTGTAAATGACTCAGCAAAATTTGAAATATCGACAACCGACTCCAGCGTCTGCTCGCTTTGCGGCAACGGGAGAACTTGTTTGGTGAGTTGTAGGCGGCTGTATTCTAAAAGTTTCCCGCCACGATTTTTGCGGGCTCGTTCGAGTGAGCGGACAGCGGATGAGGTCATTGGGGCCTCGGCCGGAGCACGTTCAATTTTCCGAAGCATGCGGACGTAATCACGGAGTTCCCTGTTAGGATATACAATGGCGGTCTCGTTCGGCGCGTTTTCCTCAACTACCTGAGATAAATTTTTGACTGCACAACTGTGGTCGTCAATCTTTTGATATAAAGCGCCCAGGCTAAAGTACACTAGCGGCGGAGCGGCGCTCATCGAGCGGACAATTGCTTCACCGCGGGCGATCGTCTCTTGTATCTCAAAACCATACCAGCGGCGTTCGTCGTCACGGAGTATCTCGTTTGCGGAGAGATAAAATTCAAAGATACGACGGGTTTCATTTCGTCCCTCGGCTGTAAAGACCTTCCAAATAAAGAAGGTCAAGACACCCACAAAAAATAAAAGGAAAATCGGAAAACCGGCGACAAACAACATTATACCGATGATGCCAAACGCCATCGCATATTGTCCCTTTTCCTTTAGCGTGCCAGTAGGCCTTTTATCTAAACCGGTTTCACTCACAATATATTTGAGCCAAAGATCAACCTTTTGGATCCTGGGGCCGCGTTGATTTTGGTTTAGCCGCCCTTTTAGGTGGGGCGGTCGAAGCGTTTGGTTTTTTTTCCACAGGCTTAGTATAATTTGATTCAGTGGTTTTTTTTGCTTCTTCCTCAACCTTAGTACCAAAATCGCTTATGACATCGCCAAACTTTTCTATCACCTTTAGAGATGAATTTGCGACATAAGTAAATGTTTCACTTAGTGTCGCGACCTCCATTTGGAGCAAATTGGCAAATTTCTTGTCTAAGGGTAATGAGTTAAATTCCTCTTGAAAACCGACCTTTGGGTCTTTAGTATTCGTCGGCCTTTCAGTTTTTTGTTCGGTCATAATCACAATCTCTCCCGGACTAATAATTTTTGCTTCGCATGCAAGACGTTCATTTGAACTACGCCCTTTCGCTGCAAAATGTTCCGTCTCAGTTTCTGTCAGTGGAGACAGCATCGCCGTTCCGCTCGATACAATTAGAAAGCAGCTGTGATCGGCCTGTGCTGGTTTGCAGCCTTCAAACCTGATCCCGAATCGACGCGCCGCATCGATCAATGATGTACCGACGGCAACTATGCCCTCGATGCCTTCCCTTTCAAATCTTATTTCAACATCAGACATTTATTTAGTGAATTGCTGTTTTAACGCGGACACGCGGCTGTGCTCCCGGTGGTGTTGTGTATGAATCCGCCGTATTTTGCTGACAATCTGAACATAAGCCCCACATTCGTAAACTGTGATGAGTCGGCTTGAACCCAAAGTTGCTCGCCATTTGATCCTGCAGGTCTTCGATGGCCGCCGAAAAAAATTCGATAACCTTGCCGCATTCAGTGCAAATCATGTGATCGTGATGTTCATGATTGTAATGATGTTCGTAATAGGTCTTGTTATCGCCAAAACGAACTTCTCGGGCGAGCCCTGCCTCGGTCAAGAGTTTAAGGGTCCGGTAAACGGTCGTCAGTCCGACAGATGAATCTTTTTTGACCACAAGGCCATAAAGGTCTTCACTCGTTAGATGTTCCTCGGTGCTAAGAAAAATTTCAAGAATCAGGTCGCGCTGACCCGTGCGACGTAACCCCGCCGTTTGAATATGGTCGAGAAAGATAGCCCTTTCTACTTCAAATTTGTCTTTCTTCTTTACCAAATTACACCCTTATCTATAGTGTCGATACTACCATTTCAGTTTTGATTTCGCTATCGAAACTTTTGTCTTGAGCGTATCGATCCGCTCTGGGCTAACACCTTGTTTTGTCGCAAGCTCGAGAGAGCGTTCCCCCAAAAGCAGATAAATTTCGAGCAAATCGTCTGAAACGTTTTCATTCAAAGTTGTCAGGTGCCGTGTAAACGTGTCGATGTCAGCGCGGGCAAAGGTACCGGTCAGGGCAGCTGAAATGCTTTGTTCACTGAGATTTTGAATTGTGCTAGTGACTAGCGGCATAAGGATTTTTTTGGATTCTTCGGACGAAAGCCCGGTCTTAGACATCATCTCAACCGCAGCATCAAACAATGCTACTAAATGCCCGCAGGCAGTCACCGCCGCCGCATGATAGAGGGTTTTAAATTTCGTATCGATCGAAAAAGGACGTCCGCCGAGATCAACGACTAACTGAGTGCCTGTTTGGGTCGCTCTAGAGTCCCCTTCGACACAGAAAAAAGCGTCGCGAAATCGAGATGGACCGAATTCAGCGTGACTGATAGAAACAAGCGGGTGAATAGAACCGGTCACACAACCAAAGGCTCTAAGATCGTCGAGTATCGACGATGCATAAGAGCCACTTGTGTGAAAAACTATCGGCGAACCCGTAATCTTAGCCGTCAATTCCCTCGCGACAGGCACAATGTAAGCATCCTGGGTTGCAATAAAAATAATGTCCGAGGAAATTGATCCCAATACGTCGAAGGATACGACAGCGGGTACGCGTAAAAGCTTTTCAGTAATTGCGGAGATGTCAGAATCACCGCGATATATCAAATTTTCGACGAAATATTTTTCGGCAGGCAGACTGAGTGCCAATGCCCCACCGACTCGCCCAACACCGATAATCGATACGCTAACCATATGGATAGAATATAGTTCAAAGAATGGCTGGTTGAAAATGAGTCAATGGGAAATGCTGGACTAACGCTCAGTATTAACAAAAGCCTCGAGCTGCTCGACCTCTTGTTCCCAAAGGTGCATGGCTGGAGAAAAGTCGTCTGCAAATTCATCGTCGGATATAACATTGTCAGTAACCTTTTCTTCGGTTATGCGTTCGGCTGCGAGTTTAAGAATACGGATGTCCTGACTGGAAAGCGTTGAAAATGATTCGCTGTCATTAAAATTCGATAGTATCGTCTTGATAGAAGTGGCCATAGCATCGGAATCAGCAGCATCGATGAGGTTTTTAGTATTTTCCACATACCGGGACCTAAATGATTCCAGCCCGCTATTGACGGTTTTGTGAAGTTGCTTTGGCAAGTCAATGAGACGCCTAGTTTCGGACAAGCTGAATGAACAGCCGCAATATGGTTTGGTTGAAAGTGATTCCCTCACCTTGGTATTACAGTACAATTGTCGGATCTCACGGATCAGAGTTTTAGCTTTTGTGAAATAGCGTTGATCCACCCAAGATATCATCGAAAAACTCTCAAATGTAGACCATTCGTCCGATCGTATAATTTCTCTTAACTTTTCGCCGGAAGCGACCGAATTCATCACCAAATCGTGTTTTTCGGCGTAATAATTGGAATACATCTCTCTGAAATTAGTCCAAACCACCTCGATCTGATCGTTTTCAGGCGTATTTGCACAGAGTTGGCCTGAACTGATGGATTCGAGCAATGTAAGACGCGACCGCTCAAGATCAGAATCATCAGCCACCTCGCATAAAGATAGATATGATGCGATCTCACTTCGTTTGGATACATCGGCTGTGAAATCTCTCAGAATACGTAAATCACTTTTCTTTTTCTCAAATTCAGCTTCTGAATCCGAAAAAAGATCCGCAATTAGTTGCAGGCATTCATCAAGAGACAGGTCGTTTTTAACGAGCGAGTCAATAATGTCGGCCATCGCCCCAAATGACTTACGGAGGTTGGCAGCAGTTCGCCAGATACCGGCGTTCAGATTTTCGTCCGGCAGAGCATCGAATTCGTCTATCGTCCGGCTTTGCTTCCACCCGCTGAGCCATCCAGATAGCGAATCGATGATAAGCAGCCTATCTTCTGAGCGAGTAAGCGATTTGAGGCCCGTGTTGCCGGTAATTAGTTTAGACCATAAAAGGAGCCGTTCCGGTGAATAAAGCTCATTGAGCGGTTTGGCGACGCCGACGATATCATCCCATAATATTTGCAGATCGAGGGACCGGTAATTGATACGATTGCCGCTAGATGTGACAAATTCGTATTTGCGTTGAGCGACCAGCGCAGCGAGGATCAGATGTTGGGCGTCACGTGTCAGACCAGTTGGCGGAGCACTTAGCCGCTCGGATATTTGTTTGAGTGGTAATACCTCGTCTGATTCAGATCCCTCAAAAGCCGATTTAACGATATCAAGTTCGATCAATGTTTCTGATGATACCGGAACGTAAACGTCTCCGTTCTTAACCGCCAGACCGAGTGGATAGGCGAATGTCTCGGCAAGCTTTTGAGCATCGGCATTATTCAAACCTGAGCCGCTGAAGAAATTTGCGACAAGGCTCGAAGACTGTTTCATGTCGAGGTGCTCAAGAAACTCTGGATGCGATGGGTATTGACTCTTAAATACCGGGGCCAGCATCAGCGTAAATAACTGAGTCAAACTATGTGCTGACTGGGCCTCTTCGGTAAATTGATATTTCTGATCATTTGCGGTTAGCGCACCGTCAAGCAAAAACACTCGCTGCCATATCTTCTCGACAGCTATCGAGTGCATATGCATTGCAGTCGACAAGCCTTCGCCAAATTGCTCACGGACATCGGGATCATTATGTAGCAGATAATAACGGCGGATTATATCTTTTTCGTCGTTTGCAATCTCGGCCAGTTTCCATATAATCGCAGAGTTCACAGCGAGCGGAGCAAAACCGGTTCCAAAAGCGACATGTATAGACCAGTCGAGCAGTTCTTCACGAGCATGTATCTCGTCGCCAGCCACTCGCGGATTCCACACGATTTCACCGCGCCTTACCGCACCACGCCATTCCACGCTGCAAATAGTCGGATGCAGTCCTAGATCCTTCGAGGCGTCAAAATCAGAGTATTTTTCAGCGGTTTGACTTAGCAGAATATTCCAAATTAACTCGTCAGGAACACGATCTACCGATTCCGCCAGAACTCCGTCGAAATCTAATTTTGTCTTAAGTTTGAACGAATATTTTGGAGATAAAGTGTCGTTGACGACCTTTACAACCGATTTCGGCAAAGCGTCGACAAACGAATCAAGCAATGCCTGTATATCGAGAGATGGAGCAGCGGATGACTGGTCATGAAAAATCATCATCGAGGCCGCTATCTCAGGAGCCGACGCACCTTCCCCATTTAGTGAGAGCATTAAAAGGCCTTTCAAGATCAGTTTTGCAGGGTGCCTAAACTGGACAGGCGTTTTCGAAACAACCTCGCGTTCGAGCTTTTCAAAAGCGGCGAAGGCTTCCGCCAATGCAGGGACATGACGGAGTTTGCTCTCGACGCTGTCAAAGACTTCGTCGATACCAATCAATGAATTCGCCGGACGGCCCAAAATCTTAACACCAGCCTCGGCAGCAAATCCAAGCAATGCAAAGTCATGGATATAAAGCCGTATTAGCGGAGCGATCTCGACCGTTGCCGGATGCAGAGGGTAAAGCGATGTGAACCGTTGCTCACTCCATCGAAATCCCGGTAAAGCCGCGCGGTAATCTTCATAAATATCATGTAGCACAGGCAACATATGACTATGCTTTGAGAAGATGTGCGAGTCAACAATCTTATAGAGATGTTCCTGATCAAGATAGTCGATGTTAAAACTACCGGCGATTGACGCGTTCGGACCGTCTGCACCCGAAATATCGTCGTCGAGAGCGACCCCGACAAATATGCCGAGAGTTCTGGCTGCATCAGCGATCTCACTCAGCAAAATGCCATCGTCGCGGGCCACACGTGAATCACGTCCGAGAGCAGTATCGATCAAAAGGACAAGCGGCAATTCGCCTGCTTGTTCCGAAGCCCGGAGAAGTAAATCGTAGAGTGAATCGCTGAGTGTTGAGGGATTTACTTCGAGTATCAGCCCGACCGCTCTTTTTAATTCGTCGAGTAAAGATGTCCCCGATCCTCGTCTGACAAACGCAACCGGGCCGTGACGGCGCGAGAGCCTTTCGGCGCTCGATGCAACGTATCCATCGGAGATTCTGGATCTGAGCTCTGGACGCGAAACAATAGCGGCGAGAACCGAGATAAAATGACTTTTGCCGACGCCGCGAAAGCCGGCCAGTGCCAATGCGGCCCCCTGACCGGTCCTGACGCCAGACGCCCGGTCGATCCACTTTGACATCAGATCGGCGGTAATATCAGTAAAATGATAACTGGCAAGCGTCAGTCCGGGATCGGCCGCAAAATCGTGGAGATGTGTGAATGGACAAATTTCGACTATGTCCTTTACCTTTTCTGCGACACGTTTCATCTAGTTATTAAATTCGTCTTAAAAATGGACACGAAATAAGCGGTAATAACCGCCAAACAGTAACTTTTAATTTTCGTAGTCATTGGTCCGACGTGGACGCTAAATTATTTTAACAAGTTTTATCACTTTTTTAAACATCTAATTGTTTCTATAAAGATGAAATTTTATTTTTGCTTTTGCTTAACTTTCACAACTTAATTCTTAACCATTGCATCATAACATCGTTGATTTAAGATAAGAGTTCGAGCTACAATTCCCGTGGCTCAGCGAATGTGAGTGGGAGACAATTATGCAAAGCGGAATTCGACGACGATTCGGGGCATCGCTACTGGTAATGAGCGTATGGACGACAGGGGCGATCGTGACAATGCCTTTTTCAAGCGTGTCTCAAGACAACAAAAAAACTGTTGCAAAGAAAGACAGTACTAAAAAAGACACCAAGAAAAAATCTACCAAACCTGCACCGACTCATTCGGCATTAGGTACGAACGAGGACCCGGCCCAGATTGGAAAGCGCAATATTAATGGTGGTTTCGATAAGATAACCGGATGGTTTGGCGGCTCAATGGAAAAGGAAATGCAAATTGGACGGCAACTTGCATTAGAGGTAGAGCAGCAGGGCAAAATGGTCGAAGATCCGGTCGTCACCGAATATATTAACCGCGTCGGCCAGAATATTGTTTTGCATTCGGATGCCAAAATCCCGTTCACTATTAAGGTTATCGATAGCGACGAAGTTAATGCTTTTGCTTTGCCTGGCGGGTTTTTCTTTGTAAATAAAGGTTTGATCCTGGCCGCCGATAATGAGTCCGAGCTCGCTGGTGTGATGGCACACGAGATCGCCCACGTAGCAGCCCGCCATGCAATGGAAAATCAAGGCAAAGGAGCGTTGCTGCAATATGGAATGCTCGCCGGCATGATTTTTGGTGGCGGAATCGCCAGTGGCATATTACAAAATACTGCAGGAATTACACAGGCATTAGCTTTTTTCAAGTTTAGCCGAGGTGCTGAGGGTGAGGCTGATAGGTTAGGTGTGCAATATTTATATGCTTCCGGTTACGATCCAAATGGTATGTCGACGATGTTTGAAAAGCTGGCATCACAGAACAAGAAAAAACCAGGCACTTTATCCAAGCTCTTTTCCTCGCATCCCCAGTCTTTAGATCGTCGCGATGAGAGTTTACAGCTCGTTGCACGCTTCCCCGAAAAGGAAGAGTATGTTATCAGCACATCGGAATTTCAAAGGGTAAAAAGCCATTTATTTAAAGTTACAAATGCCAAGGCAGGTGTTGTTACTGATTACGACCAAACAGATGACAGCAAGCCAACTCTCAAGAAACGGCAACCCGAGGGATCAGAGGCACCTGTGCTCAACGGCGACGGCTCATCGTCTTCGGAAGGCCCGCCAAAGCTAAAGAAAAGAGGCGAACCCGATCCAATGCCGACTCCTAAACCATAGCCTTAATCAATCGATAATATAAAAAGCACGAACTCGCACAATGCGGTTCGTGCTTTTTTTTAGGTCAGGGGATGGTAGAGATGGGCTCTTTAAACCGGATTACGTATTATTTTAGAAGAGAGAACCACCGCAAACTCTGCGTACTGCTCTCCGGACTCTGCGTAGATTCTGTAGACGAATATTAAACTGATTTCGACGCGATGAGCTAGGGAGAACGCTGAAATCGCCGAGCAAAAACTCAGTAAGAGAGTCAATGGAAGATTCTAATGTTTGTCTTGACTAGAAGATATTCTTACTTCTCAGGCACCTTCACCGGTGGAGCTACTTGCACCGCCGTTTTGGGCTGAATCGTAGTAGTTTTCACGACAGTAGTCAAGGATGGCGGAATCTGATTTACTAGTATATCGCCCTGATTCTCAATGATCTGATCGATCATCTCAAACTTCTCTTTCTCAAAATCTTTGGTCATCAACACGCCATCTTTATCGATCGTCATAGGGTAGATGCCAAATAGCTGATTCTTAAAATTCTGGAAAAAGGAAACATCTTCAGGTGGCATAACACTTAGCCTTTCCGGGTTTGGGGCAGGAACAGTTGCTCCGATCAACTCGAGCTGTTCTTTTGATTTCGCGACATAATCGCTGTTCGGATAGTCGCTGACAATCCTTTGAAAATAACGAGCGGCCTGGTCGGTTTCTTCTTCGACTAGGTATGTGACGGCAAGTTTATACAAAACCTCGTCCATAAAACTGAAATTTGGATATTTGTCGATAATCTCGCGATATCGCGACTGTGACCCTTTGAGACCGCCTTTTTTCTGATCGACTGAGAGCGTGTAATAGTAATTAGCAATCAGAATGTTGTGTAGGCCAAGATTGTCCTGCACCTGCTTTAGTCGGGCCTCAGCTTCGTTTCGGAGGGTTGAATTCGGATACTGCTGCATCAGGGCTTTAAGCCTGGTTTCAGCCCGTTTGGCGCGAGTTGCGTCACGATCCGGCAGACCGATTTGACGCATTTCGGATTCAGCGATCTTTAAAACAACTCTATCGGCCAGTGGATGTGTCGGAAAAAATGTAAGCCATTCCTGGTAAGCTCCGATCGCCTGTATAAGCGAACTTGACGACCCTTCTAAAAAGAACGAATCGCCCACTGCGAGCTTAGACATAGGTAAATAAGGTGAATCTGGATATGTCGTAATGATGGTTTGAAACAGGAGACGACCGACATCGTAGTTACGCTTTCGCACCTCGCGGGTCGCGAAGACAAATAATTCACGGTCGCGTCCCACCTGGACGCTGCCTAGCAGTTCTTCATATTCGTCACTGCCACCGCCGCCAAAGATACCTAGAAATTTCTTCTTTTTCTTCTTTTCGCGTGGTTGCCCGATATTAGAGACGGGGTTTGCACGCCCGGCTGCAGTTTCTAACTGAGCCGTGTCTGAGCGGGCCTGAAATTCAGATACCGATTGTTCGATCGTATCGACATCGGAACGCTCAAATTTTTCCCCACGATCGACCTTGCCGCGCAGACTATTAACATCGGATTGTATTCTGGAGGCATCCTTCTCGAGAGCAACTAAACGTCCGAGAGGCGTTTCAAGCTTTTTAGCGTCGTCCTTTTTCGCATTATCTTCCTTGTTTTCATCTTTCAGGACAGATATGACGCTGCCGAGGGAGCGCCGGATACGCTCAAGCTTCTCTCGCATTACATCAAGTCGTTGTGAATCGGTACCGTCACCTGGAGTGACCTGTCCTAATCCAATGGCAGCAAAGGCCATGCACACAAGCAATGAAATAAAGACCGCTTTTTTAAGATCAAAAAACATAATATATCGGGGTATTAGCGGGCTATGCCTAACTAAACCCATTCCGTTCCTTTTTCAATAAGACTTTTTACCGAAGCCGCAGGATTTCCACCGACAAAAACCGCCGAACCCGCGACTATCAACTGAGCACCTGCCTTTACAATAGCGGCTATGTTAGTCCCGTCAATGCCGCCGTCAATCTCAATCCTGACCGGTAGGCCGCTGTCTGAGACCATTTGTTTTAACCGGCTCAGCTTATCCATCATCGTAGGTATAAATTTTTGTCCGCCAAACCCAGGATTGACCGACATCAGTAAAATAAAATCGGCATAAGGCAAGCCTTCGGTTAAACTTTCGAGAGGTGTCGCCGGATTTATTGCGATTCCGGCTTGTCCGCCCGCTTCCCTGATAGCGGTCAGCGTGCGGTGCAGATGTGCATCGGCCTCGACGTGGACCGAAACCATATCGGCACCCGCATTTACAAAATCAACTGCATAACGACCCGGTTCCGAGATCATCAAATGTGTATCGATAAGCATGTCAGTCGCTTTTCTTATTGATTTGACGACTGGCAAGCCAATTGTAATATTCGGCACAAAATGACCGTCCATCACATCAACATGAAGCGTTTTTGCTCCACCTGCCTTCACGGCATTTATTTCCTCGGCAAGCTTTGTAAAATCTGCCGATAAGATCGACGGAGCTATTTCAAACATTCTGCTTTTATCTTCTGTGTTTGTTGCAAAAAACGCATTTCCAGTTGCATCAAGGTTATTGCCGTGCTGGCGATTTCTGCACGGCAGGTTTTGGCGCGGCCGGTGCCGGTGACCGAGTAACGGACGGTGTTTGCGTATTCTTATTTGGTTTATCGGTCGAATTATTGTTCGACCCCGGATCTTTCTTGTTTGAGTTCGAATCAGCCAAAACTGAATTGGAGCTGTTAGTGTTTACATCTCTTGCAGTGTCAGCTTTTTTACGGTTTGTATTAGAATTGGCTTTAGGCTTTTTCGGTTTGTCCGAGATCATCTCTTCGATCTTTTCGGTGTCGTCATCATTAATAGTCTCTTTGAGACTTGCCGGCAGGTCAGCCTCGCCGCCGCCTTTACTGGTCACGACAGAAATCCATTGACCGGTTTTGACAGTGTCCCCGGGTTTGGGAAGCTGTTCGATAACCGTGCCGGGCTTTTCAGCACTGACACGGTCGGAGCGCTTTCTAATCTTAAGACCCAGTAAAGCCAGTTCTTTCTCGCTGGCCGAGAGGTCTTTTCCGGTAATCTCAGGCACCGTAACTTCATCACCTTGGAGCGACATATAAACTACGCCGGCAAGAGCAAATAAAAACACTGCAGCCAACAAGCCTATGGCCGCTAATCTGCCGATTGCTGATAAACCGGTACTGACAATACTCACATTCAAACCCCCAAAAAATGAAATTTAGTCTATCACTAATTAAAACAACAAGGAACTAATCGGCAATAAGGCTTCCCATATATCCGTTACGAACCTCCATCACTATTTAAAGTGGGCAACAAGTGAGACACGCTAACCCCTCGTATGAGTATAAGCATTAAATATCCATTATGTCCGTTTTGTCCCGCTTTCCAGTGTTTTATTTCCTAACACAACACCTTATTTTCCCTATAAACTGGAGAATATTAACCAAATAATTGGTTCATGCGTAAAACAACTTTGCGAATGCTCCGTACTCATTTTCGACGGAACGCTGCGATAAAAAAACCATCCATCGCATCGCGTTGCGGCCATGTCCGGGCAAAGCCGTCGGCGGTGATAAAATTTCCTGGGACATTTGGTCGAAACTTTTGAAATTCCTTGTTCCTGAGCAGAAAGTCTCTGCTAACATCTTCGTTCTCTTCAGTTTCGACCGAACAAGTCGAGTAAATCATCGTGCCGCCTGAGCTAATTAGCTTTGATGCGTTTTCGAGTATCGAGAGTTGTTTAGATGATAGTTCTGTAAAATCCAAAGGATCGAGAAAGTATCGGAGTTCGGGATTGTGGCGGATGGTACCGGTGCCGGAGCACGGCGCGTCAACCAGAACGGTGTCGAAACTACCGTTTTCAAATGGCAAACCTTTCTCAGCATCATATTGGACGATCCGGACAGAATCTGCCCCTTGGCGGCGGCAGTTGTCACGCAGAAACTGCACTCGCTGCGAATGCAGATCGCCGGCGACCAAGAGACGCGAAGCAACCTCATTAAAGCCCGCAATCATTCCGGTTTTACCGCCGGGGGCCGCACAGACATCTAGAAATTTCCCATTTTTGGATATTTTGACGGATTGAGCCGCCATTTGCGAGGCTTCGTCCTGAATATAGACCTCGCCGGTCTCAACCAGATCATATAGCCGATGATCGTGATTATCTAGAAGATAACAACCATCGACATTGTGAGACGGGCGCGATGACTCGATAAGGCGGTAATCAATATCGCTCAATTCCCCGGTCAGACGGAAAGCTACATTTGGTATCTCATTATTGGAGTGAGCGAATTCCGTGGCAACGTCGATTCCGTTCGATTCGATCCATTTCTCGATCAACCATCGCGGGTGGGAGGTTTCCACCGAAATTCGCTCTACATCATCGGCGAATAACAATTCCAGTTTTTCGCGGATTGCACGTCGTAAAATTGCATTTACAAACCCTTTTGCTGAGGTTTTTTTTGCCCGTTGAACGAGATTTACGCTTTCGTTTATAGCGGAATATTGAGGAATTTTATCGAGGAAATTTAATTGATAAAGGGCCAAACGGAGTGCAATGCGAACCTGAACATCGAGTTTTTTTCCGGCTGTCAGATTATCAATGATCTTGTCCAAATACATTTGCCGGCGAAGGGTGCCAAGTGTCAACTCGTGACAAAGTCCTCGATCGGCCTGTGAAAGTCCGGCCTCAAAAATATGTAGCAGAACCGACGAATAAGCCTTTTCACTCTCGATGCGAAGCAGGATGTCAAAGGCGGCGGTACGTGCCGGTGAAATGTTCATTCCGCAACCTTATACTGCGGCTTTTTGCGTTTCTGTATGCGTTGCGAAAAGTCAGTTCGAGTGCCTTTTTGTAACCGAGCATCGACCGTCACGCGTTCGTCGAACACATAACATTCACCTTCCCAGAGCATGTCCTCGATTGGAGTTTCCTCGAGATATTTCAAAATGCCGCCCTCAAGTTGAAAGACTTCTTCAAAACCGATCTGTATCAGATAAGGTGCAAATTTTTCGCACCTGATTCCACCTGTGCAAAACATTGCTACACGTTTATGTTTGTCAGGATCGAGGTTTGCAGCTACAAACGCAGGTAGATCGCTAAATTTTTCGGTATTTGGATTGAGCGCCCCGCGAAAAGTGCCGGTCTTGTACTCATAATCATTTCTAGCGTCAAGCAACAGAGTTCCCGGATCGGAAATGACGTTGTTCCATTCGCGCGGTTTCACATGCGTACCGTGACCAAGCGAAATATCGACTTTCTGTTTTAGAGTAACGATCTCCGGCTTAATCTTCACATCGATCTTGCGAAACGGGGGAGTTTCGTGGATCGAAGATTTGTAAACAAGAGATGTTTGCAGGATTTTCTCGATTCGCTCAATAAATGTATTGATTTGAGCAGCATCGCCGCAAACCATACCGTTGTAGCCCTCGGCCGCTACGATTATCGTGCCGCGAATGCCGATTTCGACAAACATCTCTTTAATCTCAGTTTTTATTTCACTAAGTTCTCCGACAGTCAAAAGGTCTTTGAACTCGTAAAATGCAATTATCTGGCTGTTTTTTGTCTCGTCCATTATTAAAACTATACTCCAAACACCTCGCCTTTCTGAGGCCTAAATCCATTTATAAAATCGCGGACCGCAATTCGGCGTTTGCCTTCGGGCTGCACATCAACGACCTTCAATACCGATCCGCCGCCGCAATAAATATAAAAGTCATCACCGTGAGCCTCAATTATTTCGCCTGGTGTCGTCCCAGCACCAACAAATTCAGATAATTTAGATGCAGCCCAGATGGTCAATTTTGTTTTCCGAAAGTAGGTAAAAGTCGCAGGAAACGGTTGAAAGCCACGGACACGATTGGCAATTTGAGTCGCAGGCATTCGCCAGTCGATCAGCCCGTCTTCTCTTTTCATTATAGGAGCAAACGTGGCGGACATATGATCTTGGGCTGTTGCAATCAGAGTACTGAACGACGCGAGTGTTTCCGACAAAAGATCCGCGCCTAAAAATGAGAGGCGGGACATTAGATCAATTGCTGTCTCATCTTCGGCGATAGGAATCGCCCGCTGCATCAGTATCGCACCGGTGTCGAGACCCGAATCCATCTGCATCGTGGTAACGCCGGTTTCGGCCTCGCCGTTGACGATTGCCCAGTTAACCGGCGCAGCTCCCCGATATTTTGGCAGAAGCGAGAAATGGACATTTACAGCACCTTTTGGATATGCAGTGAGGTAACTTTCAGGTAGAATTCGTCCGTAAGCTGCGACAACAGCTAGATCAGCAGAATGTGAAACAAAGAGATCAAATGTCTCTGGAACTTTAATCTTAAGTGGCTGATAGATCGGCAGACCGTTAGCTAGCGCAAATACCTTAACTGGCGAAAAAGTAATTTTATTTCCCCGTCCCGACGGCCGGTCGGGCTGCGTATAAACCGCGACGACCTCATGAGCGTCGCTCAAACATCGCGCAAGCGACGGCACCGCCGCTTGGGGTGTTCCCATAAAAACTATCTTCATTTTCGGCCCAGGCGCATAGCGTCGGCCATGACGTAATATATCCAGTTCTGTTCCATCGAACCTCTAACAAGGTGAGCATTTACACCTATTGCAAAGATTGGAACGTCCTCGCCGCTATGAGTCTCCGACATTAACGGGATACCCGCCTCCTGCTTATAATCCGGATTTAGTACAGTCCCATTGTTAAGAGCGGGCCGCTCAGAGCCTCTCGCACCCGGTCCATTAGCGTAACCGAGTGTCGTAAAGGGCAGCTTATTGCGGTCTAAGGTGTGTAATTCCGCCCCAGCTTGTCTGACAAGTCCCATTATATTATTTCCCCGGCCAGGATACCCTTGAATAAACAGCGTGTGGCTGTGATCGGCAGTAACTATGATTAGTGTTTCATCTAGATTTACTTTAGCGAGAGTGGTTCGAACAGCGTCCGAGAGTGCGACCGTATCTCCTAGGGCACGAAAGGCATTGCCGTCGTGGTGTGCGTGATCGATGCGTCCGGCCTCGACCATCAGAAAATAACCTTTGTTATTGTTGGCGAGAATGTCGATTGCTTTTGACGTCATCTCGGAGAGTGACGGTTCCTCGGAAGTGTTTTTTTGCCGGTCATATTCATATTTCATATGCGACGGCTCAAATAGACCAAGCAAATGTTTAGTTTTCTTTGGATCGATCGAATTAAACTGCTGTTTGTTCCAGACATATGCCGAATTCTTATATTTAGCGATCCATTCTTGAATCAGATTGCGGCCATCGAGCCGTTCACCTTTGAGTGTCGTATATTCGGGGTCGGTCGTTTCTTTGGGCATATATTTGGAACGTCCGCCGCCGAGAGCGACCTCGATGCCATCGCCATACCCAAATTCGATCATCTGTCTTGCAATATCAGGAAACTTAACATTGTACGCATCCTTTTTGCGTAAGAAAATATCAGCGTCGGATTCCCAGTCGCGTGACGGCGAGTGGGCGTAGCAGGCGGCTGGCGTGGCATGAGTTAGGCGAGCGGTTGAAACGACGCCGGTCGATTTGCCGTCTTCCTCGGCATACTCCAAAAGCGTTTTTGTCTCGTTTCCGGCCACGGTGTTTTGATCATTGCGACGTGCATTCTGATTAAGCGAAATTATGCCGTCACCGGTCTTGACGCCTGTAACCATCGCAACCATAGTGGGGGCCGAGTCTGATGTCTGTTGATTGGTAGAGTAAGTTTTTGATAGGCCCGAAAAAGGAAATTCCTCAAAACTAAGCCTATTTTCTTCACCACTTTCACCACGCGTCTGTCCCTCAAAAATGCGGGCGGCGGTCAGGGTCGAAACACCCATACCGTCTCCGATAAAAAGTATTACATTTTTAGCCTTACCGGTTCGAATCGGAGTTTTCTTTGCCCTTTCGATCGCATTCCACCCGTCGCGGCTCCAGGTTTCGGCCGACTCGACGCGTTTAACTGGATACTGATCAACCTGGGCAATGGTTGATATTGTAAATACAAATAGCACAGTGGTGGCAACTATTTTTCGGACAATTATAATTCTCATAAAGTGTTGGAGTAAATTTGAAACTTGGATCCTTGCGAAAAAAAATTCTTCAAGAATTCAGTAAAAATCTCCGGATGACAAGACGAAAGACAACTAGGGATCAAATCTATCAGCCATCCACTAATCTCTTACTGTCACAAGTTGAACACCTATTTAATATCGGCAGTTTAATAACCGCAATGATAATTAGTGACTTCAAATGAGCGAGTCCATTTGCCCCCGTTTCGGCGATAGACATTGAATCCAGCAGCTTCAAATGATTGGACATACGTAAATATCTCGCTCGTGCCGTCGGCATCATAGTCAAAAACATCTAGAAGCAACTCGTGATAAACTCCGTCATCTACTGATTTTATCTCGCGGCTCATAACGCTTGCCTGATCTATGGTGCGATATTCGTGATAGCCGATAGAGTATTTTCCACTGCTGTCCTTGCCGGCGATAAAAAATAAGAGGCCGCGGGTCAATTTGTCGATCTCGACCCAATATGAGCCGACCATTTCGGGTTTGCCGTCGTTATCGAGATCGAGGGTGGTCAAATTTTGAAATCTGAGAACAGTGGGCGTCAATTTTTGTTTAGAAAACTCGGCCCGTGCTAATGCGTCTGCTTCGTCTTTTTCAGCGGGTGTCGGGCGCCTGCGAAAACTAACTTTAGATTTGACTGCGGAGTTTGTCGCCAGCCCCATTACTAGGCCCTTGAGTGATGCGTTAGAGGTTTTAGCCGCGACAGTCGCCATATTCTTGGCACAATCCGAATTTGGATTTGAAGTAGTGACAGTTGCGGTTCCGACATTAGCCCCGCCAAAAATCACGCGATATACGGCACCTTTCTTGTAATACGACCGATTGAAAGCGGTCAAACGGCTTTGCTCATCGCTTCCGTTCACCGGTGGTTCAAGCTTGCCCTTATTGATATATGCAATAGGTTCCAACGTCGTTGCGTCACTCAAAACAGCAAAAATTATAGGCTTCGGTGTTGCTGCCTTACTTGCCTTTTGCGCGATTCCCGCAGGAGCGATAAGCAGTAGTGCACCAAAAAGTAAAAGGCCTTTGTGGAAATTAAGTATTCTCATATCTACCTACCGTTCGGATTTCTGATAACCCGCCAGGCGAGTGACACCTTTAAGTCCCGATTTTAAGATATCAGTCTTAAATCTAAATGACGGATAAACAAAGTTTAGTCAGAATTAATTATAACTAAGAAATTAGAATCGAAAATTCAGATGCACTCAAATTTTCTGAGCGGTCGATTTTCCCTGCATAAACTGCAGCAGATATTCCCGGCCCCCGGCTTTAGAGTCGGTTCCGCTCATATTAAATCCGCCAAATGGATGAACGCCGACCAGTGCTCCCGTGCATTTTCGATTTAAGTATAGATTGCCGACGTGAAAATCACGATGTGCACGGTCAAGGCGTTCCTGAGATGCAGAATACAATGCACCGGTGAGGCCAAACTCCGTTCCGTTGGCGATCTCAAGCGCGTGGTCAAAATCACGGGCCTTGATAACCGCAAGAACGGGTGCAAAAACCTCTTCCTGCTCGATAGTGGAGCCGGGAGCGACATTGTCGATTATTGTCGGCTCGATATAAAAGCCTTTAGTGTCATCGCCGCTGCCGCCGGTCACGACAGTGCCGCCTTCATCAACGCCTTTCTTTATATAATCGAGCGTGTTATCAAACGATTTTTTATTGATAACGGCGGAAACGTTGGTGTCGCCCTCAGTAGGCTGGCCGATTTTGAGATTTTTGGTCAGGGCAACGACCTTTTCGAGAAGCTCGTCATGAATTTTTTCATCAACGATCAGACGCGAACAGGCAGAGCATTTCTGTCCCTGAAAACCAAATGCAGCCGCAACTACGCCGCTTGCCACTTCGTCAAGATTTGCCGCGTCATCAGCTACCACAATCGCATCTTTGCCGCCCATCTCGGCGACAACGCGTTTTATCCAAATCTGTCCGGGCCGGGCCTTTGCCGCCTCTTCGTTTATATGCAGTCCGACTCCTTTTGAGCCTGTAAATGAAATAAATCTTGTCTTCGGATGTGTCACCATCGCCTCGCCGGTCTTGGCGCTGCCGCTGATAAAATTGACGACGCCGGCGGGCAACCCGGCTTCCTCGACGATCTCCATAAATTTAGCAGCAATTGTCGGCGAATCGGATGATGGCTTTAATACCACGGTGTTGCCCGTTACAACCGCAGCCATTGTCATACCGGCCATGATTGCGAGCGGGAAATTCCATGGCGGTATGATCGCACCGACACCGAGCGGTATATATTCAAAGCGATTTCGCTCACCCTGAGTTGGCGTGATCGGCTGTTCGCCGGCCCATCGGAGCATTTCGCGGCCATAAAACTCACAAAAATCTATCGCCTCCGCCGTATCACCATCAGCCTCGGCCCAGGTCTTTGACACCTCAAATACCATCCACGCCGAAAGCTCGTGCTTACGCTGGCGCATAATGTCCGCAATCTTAAAGAGATAGTCGGCCCGCACAGCCGGATCGACATTACGCCAGGTTTGAAAAGCCTTGGTAGCCGCCGTGATCGCTTGCTCAACCAAATCCAAATCAGTATCGCCCTCAGAAAAGACTCCGACCACCTCGGTTGTCTTAGATGGATTGATGCTGTTAAATTTTGCGTCCAGCGAGATATTCTCACCGTTTATGATGACCGGATATTCACGGCCAAGCTCGCCCCGCACCTTTTCAATCGCCGCAAGCATCGACTCGGCATTATCGGTCGTCGAAAAATCTGTAAAAGGCTCATTTCTGAATTCATCCAGTGTTTGTTGTGTTTGCATAATGATAACCACCAATAACTAGGCCGCCTTTAGCACGACGCTTTGTGTTTGAGGCAAGGGTTTTCCATCCTCTATATATATCTCGATAGCGTCGTCAACTGCTACACTCAGTTCCTTGGGTCGATAATATCTCGTACTTTCGGGGGCATAAATTTCGGCTAAACTGATCACCGCGACGATTGCCTCTTCATTTCTCTCTGTTCCCACTCATCGAGTATTTCCGGAAATATCGCCGGCCCGTCGTCTTGCCATGCAACCACAAACCGCGGCTGTTGAGAGTCGCACTGGTGTTTTACATAGCTGAGGATCAAGACCCAGCCTTCGCTTAGATATTTGTTTAGTTCGCCGCTCGAGCCGAGTTCGGCAGTCAGTTTTGTTTCTTGGATATTCAATTTAATTCCACTTCCCTGTTTTTTGCAATGCTTTGATCTTGCGGCGTGCAAGTTGCCGTTTGAGCAGGGTCATGCGGTCGAGAAAGACGATGCCGTCGCAATGATCTGTTTCATGCAGTATACACCTTGCAGCCAGGTCTCGAACATCTATTTCGAACATCTCGCCGCGTAAATCCTGAGCGCGGGCGATGACACGCATCTCCCGTTTGACCACCTGATACAGACCGGGAAATGACAGGCAGCCTTCATCCCCAGTCTGTTCGCCCTCGACATGAATTATCTCCGGATTTATCAGCACGTGTCGCTCGCGTGTCTCATCCTCATTCGGCGTGTCCATTACAAACAAACGCTTTCCCACGCCAACCTGCGGCGCCGCCAACCCAACACCTCCCGCCGATTCCATAGTCGCAAACATATCAGCGACCAAATCCGCCAGCTCGCTGTCAAAGTCACCGTCTTTGACCGGTTTCCCAACAGTCAGCAATACCGGCTCAGGATAATGAATTATCTGCAACAATGCCATGACTCTATTTTACGGATAAATTATGACAAACCAAAATTCCATTCGTGAGATTCGCAGACTTCGACATCAAAAGTTGAGAGTCTGATTCAATTATAACCACCTATAAATTACATTTTTTTTGTGATTTTTTTTGTATTTTAAAATTGTAGGTGCCAGCGCAGTAATTTCGGGGTGTTTTTAAATGTGGCACGTGCCACAATTTAAAGATTTGAATTAGCTCAAAGCTGTAAATACAGGGTTTTGATGATTTGCGGTGTAATTTATTTGGGAAATTCAGGGCCTGGATTGGTACAGTTAAATGTGGCGATTGGTCGCTGATTTTGGGTAGTTTGGTACAGTTGTTTTGCCAGTTTGGTACAGTTGTTTTTGGCGAAAGTGACAGTATAAATTTTGTTCTGGGAAAACAACTGGGTCACTATTCGAACCCGCCGGTGGTCGCACGATATTTTTGGGCATAATTGTTCTATAACATGAAATCCCACCGGGATTGAAAGACGCCAGCGGCGGGATTCTTGAAAGATCAGGCTTTGTCGTGTTAAATGGTTGAAGAACCCGGTCACAACCATTGCGGTTCCGGCAAGAACCAAATGAACAAACTCTACTACGGCGATAACCTGGATATTTTGCGAAAGTTTATCCGCGACGAGACGGTTGATCTTTGTTACATTGATCCGCCGTTCAACTCGAAACGCAATTACAACCAGATATACAACAACATCGGCACCGAAGACCGTGCGCAGGCACAGGCTTTCACCGACACATGGACGTGGGACGACCACGCCAACCAGTGTTACGAAGACATTCTCACAAACAAAAACGGCGTCCAGACCGGTTAGCTTACAGTCTTGATATAAATCGAATATAATCATCCGAAATGAGCAAATTGTTTAATGACGTAATAGACGGCGTGTCCTATGAGATTAAGAATGCGGAATGTCTCAAGACTCTTAAGGAGACTGAGCCAGGAAAATTTGATCTCATACTTTCTTCGCCACCGTACAATGTAGGCAAGGAATACGAAACGAAGACAAGCATCGAAAAGTACCTTGATAGCCAAGAGCCAATCATAGACGAACTCGTCAGGACACTTTCCGACAAGGGAAACCTCTGTTGGCAGGTCGGCAACTACGTTGACCGGGGTGAAATTTTTCCGCTCGACATTTATTACTATCAAATTTTCAAGAAACACGGTATGAAACTTCGCAACCGGATCATTTGGCACTTCGGACATGGACTTCATGCTTCGAATCGCTTTAGTGGACGATACGAAACATTACTTTGGTTCAGCAAAACGGACGAATACATTTTCAACCTGGACAACGTTCGCGTTCCTGCAAAATATCCGGGCAAGCTTCACTTCAAAGGACCGAAGCGGGGAACACCGTCAGGCAATCCTTTGGGAAAAAACCCGAGCGACATTTGGGAGATTATGGAACAGGATTGGGATACAGGGTTGTGGAACATTCCTAACGTCAAATCCAATCATCCAGAAAAGACTGAACATCCATGTCAGTTTCCGATCGAACTTGTTGAGCGTTGTGTCTTGGCGCTTTCAAACGAAAGCAGTTGGGTACTTGATCCGTTCGCGGGCGTTTGCTCGACCGTTATCGGGGCAATTATGCATAACCGCAACGCGGTTGGAATTGAACGCGATAAGGAATACTGTGCAATCGCAGAACAACGTGTCGATGACCTTCGCGAAGGAAAGTTAAAGACAAGACCAATGACAAAAGTAATTCATGTTCCGTCGGCGAACGATAAGATTGCAAGGATTCCACAAGAATGGGTGGAAAACGGTATTCTTTTCAACAGAGAAAAACAGATCAACCTTTTCCAAAATAAATGAAGATAGCTCAAAAGTACTCGCATCTTAACGGTGAAGAATATTTAATCGTTCACCACAAAAAACTATACAAAGAAATCGAACGTGTTATTGCGGCGATTGATGCCGAGCTTTACAAAACCAAAGTAAGTAAAGAAAAGACAATGGTTGGAAAGGCTTTATATTCACCGACAGAAATCAACGCTGCATTCAAAAACGAATTTCGCGATCTTGGTTGGGAAGAAAGCCGTTATAACTACTACATAACTTTGGATCGGGAGCTCATGGATGCAAGCATCCCGATGTCAGCGAAGGAGCAGAAGGCCTTCTTTATTGAAAACGGCGAAACGAATCCGATTTTTAGTTATAACCAGACGGATTTTGTTAAAAACATGATTGCCGTCGAGGTGCAGTTCGGCAAATATTCCTTCGTTGCTTACGACCTCTTCGTAAAGCACATGCTGTTTTACTCCGGCGGAAAGATAAATCTGGGCGTTGAAATACTTCCTACTAAGAAAATGCAGTCGCAAATGAGTAGTGGCGTTGCTTATTACGAAGGTGAGGTTTACAACGTCATGCGTCAAGGGCGCAATAGTCCTCCGGTTCCGTTGCTAATATTGGGTATTGAGCCTTAGGCAGAAAAGAAGTCGCCTAACTACGCGGAGATGCCGAACGCGAAGGCGCCGCGTGCGCAATTCTAATAACACGCAACGAACCGACCGGCCCGATGAAGCAAGAAGCCAAAGAAGCCGGAACATTCAAACCCGAAATGTTCCAACCCTTCGACAAACTCCAAATAGTAACCGTCCAACAAATACTC
>JBBSJK010000023.1:0-38433 GCA_038257355.1 Pyrinomonadales bacterium
ACCGCGGGCGTTCCGCCAAATGTGATAGAATTGGTGGCATGGACAACGAGCTTTTACAACGTATTACGATAAATTCTGAGATCTGTCACGGTAAGCCCACGATCCGAAATAAGCGTTATCCGGTGGAAAATATGCTTGAGCTGATGGCGTCCGGAATGACGAATAGCGAGATACTCGCGGATTATGACGACCTCGAAAAAGCCGACCTCGACGCCTGTCTGATGTTTGCCGCAAAGCTCGCTAGCGTCGGCTCGATCAGTGAACTTGCGTTATGAAGTTTATTGTCGATGCACAATTGCCGCAGACGCTCGTTGCCTTTCTTTGCGACAAAGGTTTTGACACTATCCACACTAAAGACCTGCCGAACGGCAACGACACGACCGACGCTCAAATAAACGCCATTTCCATTGCCGAACGACGGATCGTCATCTCCAAAGACGGTGATTTTTACGATAGTTTTTCCGCGACGAAAGAACCTTACAAGCTGTTGCACGTCAAGACAGGAAACATTAGTAACGACAGGCTGATCGAGATGTTTTCGAAGAATCTAACCGCAATAGTTAGCGAGCTTGCGGAACGAGACGTTGTGACAATCGATCAACGCTACATCATCGCCCTGAATTGAGCATACTCGTATCGACTAACCCCTCACCGATTTTTTGATATAAGACTTCCTGTGTCCGTCGCGGGTTTTGGTCTGCAGAGGGGACGTACTAAAATTAGCTTCACAGGAGCTTAATAAAATATGCCTGCATCTAAGAAAAGGAATAAGAGCGGGGAAGAAGGTGACGCGGCAGGCGGTGCTGGTGCGTGATGTTTAGTACCGAACGCATCCGGGCGTTTACGTCTGCCGCGTGTTGCACACGCCGGTCTTGTCACCAACGGTGACGAAAACTATAGCGTAGGGTGGAACCCTACGTAGGAATCAACAACGAACCGTCGCCGAAGGTGACGAACACGTGTTTGGGATTGATATTCGTCCCCGTTGGGGACGCATTCATAATGATCGTATTCGTAGGGTTCCACCCTACGCTATATTATCCGTCTCCGTTGGAGACAAGCTAAATATGCCTGTATCTAAGAAAAGAAAAAGAGCCGGGAAAGGCGGTGAAGCGGCAGGCGGAACGCTGCGTAAACAATAGCGGAGCGACTTGAACCTCTCGCCCGATCGATGCGGCGAGGGATCTGAGGCAATAGGTCATGGCTAAATACAAACAATTTCCTTGTTTGAAAAGTGCTAATCGTTTATCGCCGCGATCATCTCTTTAACTGCCTGATTCAAACCGACAAAAACGGCTCGCGAAATGATGTTGTGGCCGATGTTGAATTCGGTGATTTCGGGAATGGCAGCGAGAGCACCGACGTTGCGGTAGGTTAGTCCGTGGCCGGCGGCGGTGATTAGGCCGAGGCATTTGGCGTGGGCGGCAGCTTGGGCTATACGTGTGACTTCGGCGGCGGCACGTTGAGCCCCATCGCCGTGGGCGGCACGGGAGCTGAGGGTTAGCTCGGCGTATTCGGCGGTACAGAGCTCGACCTGCTGGGCACCGGCGTTTTTAGCAGCGGTGATTTGGTCGAGATCGGGATCGATGAAAATGCTGACGAAAATTCCGGCAGCTTTTAGCTTTTCGATGGCGGATTTTACCGTTTCCAAGTTGCTAATGACATTTAGACCGCCCTCGGTTGTGACCTCAGTTGGATTTTCAGGAACGAGCGAAACGGCATCTGGCTTCGTACGTTCGGCAATGGCGACCATCTCGTCGGTTGCGGCCATTTCGACGTTTAGATAGGTTGTTACGACATATCGCAGCAATTCGATATCGCGGTCCTGAATATGCCTGCGATCACCGCGAAGGTGAACGGTAATGCCATCCGCACCAGCTTGTTCGCAGATAACGGCGGCAGTGATGATGCTCGGTTCGATAGTCTTTCGTGCCTCGCGGATCGTGGCGACGTGATCGATGTTGACGTTTAACTTCGCAACCATAATGCCCTTCTTCTCATTCCCGACGATCTAACAACTATGAAAAAGCCATTGGAATTTGCTTCGCACCCGATTAAGGCCAGCAACCTTCGGCCCGGTTCATTTTTCGAATAACGCTGGGGGTTTCCTTGATCGTGGGCTTACCTACTAAGATATCCGGGTTTAAAACTATACGATCTTCCCAATTCATATCAGAATTATAATGCTAAATGGCTGGAATTTCATAGACCCCTTTCTTCGCATTCCGTCGTATCTGCATCAGCTCGCTGAACATCCGCCGGGTGTCGCGAAAGACGCTGACCTTTGACCCTGCGACGTCGTTCCATCGGACAGGGATCTCGGCGAGGCGGAGCTTGTGGTGATTTGCGACAAAGAGAAATTCGACATCGAAGCCAAACCGGTCGATCTGCATAACATCGAGCAACGGGCGAAACTTTGTCATATTAAATGCCTTAAAGCCACACTGTGTGTCAAAAAACGGCAGTCCTGACATCGTTTTAATAATCATATTCATCACGCGACCGCCCTGTTCGCGGCGCCAAGGCTGATGCGTACCGATCAGCGTACGGTCGAGCGCCCGCGAGCCGAATGCTACGTCAAAATCACCATTACTTATCGGTTCAATGAGCTTTGACATCTCTTCGATCGGCGTCGAGAGATCGGCATCGGTGAATAAAGCGATATCGCCTTTAGCCGCCAACAAACCGGTTTTGACGGCGAACCCTTTTCCTCTGTTCTGCTCATATCTGATGACCCGGGCATCTATATCCGGCTTAGCCGCGAATACAGCGTCGGCGACTTTTGCCGTATCATCGGTCGAACCGTCATCGATGACGATCACCTCGGCATTGAAGCAGTTAACTGAAACAAATTCAAGAATAATCGTGAGCGGAGCACCGAGGCGCTCGCTTTCGTTATAGGCGGGAATTACTATTGAGATGTCAGGTTTCATTTCACAAAAGTGTAATGTTAAATTTTTGGCGGAGAAAAGTAAATTTAGAGAGGTGAGATTAGCTTAGCCAACCAGCCGCCGCGAGCTTAGCGTCTATGTTATATTGATATTTGCCAGGACAATCTTTCCTATGAATAGACAATTTATATTTTTAACGATCATTTTAATTATCGCAGGAGCAGTGGCAGGCGGTATTTTCGGGAGATTGCCTGCACGTACCTCGGCAGAGAGCGGCGTTACATCCGAGCGTTTGCTCGCCGATTACCGAGAAGCTCTGGAAGTGATCGAAAAAGGCTATGTCGGCAAGGTAGATGGCGAAAAGATCAGTGAAAGTTCCATTCAGGGCATGCTCTGGACGCTCGATCCGCATTCGGCGTTTTTTACGCGAGAGGAGTTTCGCAAGCTCGACGAAGAGCAATCGTCACAATTCTACGGTATTGGAGTATCGATCCTCCAGCATCGCGACGGTGTCTATGTTCAATCAATCATTCCAAATACGCCCGCCGATAAGGCAGGGCTACGATACGGTGACAGATTTGTTACGGTCGAAGGTAAAGATGCTAAAAAGTGGACAAGTAGCGAGGTCTCAAAAAATGTTCGCGGCGAACGCGGAACATCAGTAAAGATTCAGATCGAACGCGTCAGCAGTACTGCTCCGCTTGATTTCGAGATCGTTCGCGGCGGCGTGCCGCTGCCATCGATCCGAAATTTCTTTATGTTGCCAAATTCTGTCGGTTATGTTGGGTTGACGGGCGGTTTTCAACAAACTACATCTGAAGAACTATCAATCGCGATCGAAGATCTCAAAAAACGCGGTATGAAGAGCCTGATCCTCGATCTGCGCGGTAATCCGGGCGGTATTTTGGAGCAGGCTGTGGCCGTTGTCAGCAAATTTATTCCCGGTGGGCATACGGTCGTTTCCGTAAAAGGTGTCGGCGGACAGCAATCCCGCGAACTCCGTTCAACAGGCGGAAATCCCGAAAATTTTCCATTAGTAGTGATGATTAACGGCGGCTCGGCCTCGGCGTCTGAGATCGTTGCCGGTGCAGTTCAGGATTATTCGCGAGGTCTGATCGTCGGTAATGAAAGTTTTGGAAAGGGTCTGGTACAGCGCGTCTTTCGGCTGCCTTACGGCACGGGTCTGACGCTAACCACTGCACGGTATTACACACCTTTTGGCCGTTCGCTCCAGCGTGATTATTCAAGCGGTTCGATATACGATTATTACACCAATGGTGACGAAAGGACGGCGGAGGAGCTTGAGGTTAAACCAAAACCCGCTGGTAGTCCCGTAAATACCGCAAATGGACGCGTTTTTTATGGCGGACGCGGTATCGAGCCAGATGTGATCGCGGCGGGACCGGCCCCAAATCCTCTTCGAGGACGTATTAACGAGGCGGCATTCTTTTTTGTTCGCCAGTTGGTTGCCGGAAAAATTGCTGGATTAGAGAATTTTAAGGTTGATAAGCAAAATTTCAAACCGACGCTTCAGCTCAACGAATTCAATGTATCCGAAAAACTGTTTGAGGCATTTCGAACTCTAGCTGCGTCAGATAAAGAAAATGGCCTGACCGCTGAAAATATTAATAATCAGGCAGAATACGCCCGCCGCCGCCTGCGTGAGGAGATTGCCACCGCCAACTACTCGACCGAGGCCGGTGTTCAAGTCCTGCTCGAAGCCGATCCGCAGATATTGAAAGCAATAGAAGCAATGCCGCAGTCCAGCACTCTCGTAGCCAGCTTTCTACGGTGAAGCGAGTGCTTCTCCGATTGCACTTAAAAAACTGGAAGTGGTCAGTTTTAAAACAAAAAAAGAGTTCTCAGCGATCTCTGTGAATATCTCCCGTCCACTGTGTTGAATAAATAAGCTCAACGCTGAGAGCACTGAGTAAAGCGCGGAGATCTCTGACGATCGGTCAAAATTCATAAAAAATTTCAAAACTGCCCAATACTCAAAAATCATTCGTCCTTCGCATTTGTGAGTGTGTGGAGTAAAGTATAATTTTGCTTTGCGCACTCATTTTGTATGTATAAACAGATCGGGATACTGACAGGCGGAGGAGATGCACCCGGGTTAAATGCGGCTATCAGAGCAGTTGTCAGAACCGCTATCGGCGAGTATGGGATGACCTGTATCGGAATCGAAGACAGCTTTGAGGGCATACTCGGCGAGACGCACACGGTAAAACTTACTACAAAGACGGTTAGCGGTATTTTGCCGCGCGGCGGAACGATACTTGGAACGCGTAATCGGGGCAGTTTTGTGGTAACGGTCGATGGCAAGGCCAACTATCCGGAAATGCCTATTGGCGAGGCGCTCGCAAATCTTGATATTCTTGGAATAGAGGCTCTGGTCGTTCTCGGCGGCGAGGGTACACTCGGCATTGCCGAGCAGTTTCACAAACGCGGGTTTCCCGTTATCGGTGTGCCTAAGACGATCGACAACGATCTCGCAGCGACCGAACTCACTTTTGGATTTATGACCGCGATCGACATCGCGACCGAGGCTCTAGACCGTTTGCATACTACTGCCGCATCGCATGACCGCGTGATGATCCTCGAGGTGATGGGCCGAAACACGGGCTGGATCGCGCTCCATGCCGGTCTTGCTGGTAGCGCCGATATTATTCTTATTCCTGAGATTCCGTTTTCGTTCGAGTCAATTCTTAGGAAAGTGCAGTCACGTGAGGATTCCGGCTCACGATTTACAAATATTGTAGTCGCGGAGGGAGCCGTCGAGGTCGGCAAATCAGAGATGTATCAGGATTCCGAGTCCATGCGTCTCGGCGGAGTTGGCGACTATTTGCGGCAACAGGTCGAAACATTGACGGACAAAGAAGCCAGATGCGTAGTACTAGGACATTTGCAGCGTGGCGGCAGCCCAAATGCCTTTGACCGGATGCTCGGGACCAATTTTGGAGCGTGTGCTGTGAGAGCACTTAATAATGGAGAGACCGGGAAAATGGTCGCTCTCCAGGCCGGGACGATCGTGACCGTGCCGCTGAGCGAGGCGTGTGCAAATATTAAGACGGTCCCGGTCGATGGCCAATTGGTTCGGACGGCCCGCGACATTGGCATTTCGTTTGCCGCCCCGAGAGAATCAAAACTATCCGAGACCGCAAATTATGGATCTCGAACATCGCCTCCGCCACCACGAACACATTTGTCATTCGATTAAAATATATGGAAGCTGTAAAGAAAAAGCTGGAGGATGAACTCGACCAACTCCAGGAAGAACTTCATTTCAAACTGCCGAGAGAGATACAAAAGGCACGTGAATTTGGCGATTTGCGCGAAAACGCCGAGTATAAGGCTGCAATGGAACGTCAATCGATGGTCCAGGCCCGGATAATGCAAGTCAGGACCCGCCTTTTTGAGCTTGACGAGATCGATCTGACAAAGATTCCGACCGACAGTGCTGCCTATGGATCGACACTGATCCTGTACGATCTAGAGCGTGAAGAAAAGATTAAATATAAACTCGTCACCTCAGAAGAAAGTGACCCGGAAAACGGCCTTATATCGACCGTTTCGCCAATCGGCCAAGCTCTGATGGGCAGAGAAGAGGGCGACGAAGTCAAGGTCAAAACACCAAACGGCTGGCGAAATTTTGAAATCAGCCGACTTAAGACGATACACGAGAAAGAGGATTAGAAAGAATAAGAAAAAAGTAAAAAGTTAAAGTCAAAATTAATAGTGGGCATGCCAGATGCCTAATATCAGTACTATTTACTTTTACCTTGCGAAATCAATGTTTGGGTCAAGCATAGGACGAGGAGCAATGTGGATCATCGACGCGATGGTGCGGGTCCTCGCGTCTGCCGGTATTCCGCCCAACGTTCTGACCACGATCGGCCTGATAATCAATCTTGCATGTGGCGTTTTATTTGGATTCGGCGAATTTTTCTGGGCTGGGATCGTGCTGATCGTCGCAAATCTTTTTGATATGCTCGACGGAAACGTGGCGCGTCTGAGCGGCCGCGTAACAAAGTACGGCGGTTTTCTCGATTCTACGCTCGACCGGCTCTCTGATATGGGAGCGTTTCTCGGCATCATTATCTTTTATTCGAGAGCAACGCCCGAACATTCGGTTTTAAATGTCGTACTTGCAGGTACTGGCATGGTTGCCTCGGTTTTGGTTAGCTACACGACGGCCCGTAGCGAGGGGCTCGGTGTTAAGGCAAACGTCGGTTTTCTACAGCGGCCAGAACGTATTGTGTTGCTGATAATAGGGGCTCTCTCGACGTGGGATTGGACATCAAACAGCTTCTGGTCAAACAGAATGCCGCAGGTGCTCTGGGTTTTGGCGATTGGTTCCTTATGGACCCTTATTCAGCGTATAATTTTCATCAGACGCGAATTGATGTTTATGGACAAAACCGAGAAGGACGAAAAATGATTTGGCTGACCGAATTTGGAGAATCTTTGACATTTGCCAGGATACTTATCGGCCTGGGGGTGTTTGTATTTTCGGTAGCTCTGAGCGCATTTCTCGTTGGCATCGTACTTGTAAAGGTGCCGGCAAATTATTTTAGTTCTCACTACCAGCGCGATTTTCTTCCCAACAGTCCATGGCTGACCCGCTGGGGGGCCGTAATTGCAAAAAATATAGCGGGGGTGATATTAATCCTCGCGGGTATCGTGATGCTTATAGGACCGGGGCAAGGAATTCTCACAATTCTTATCGGACTGGTCCTGTTGGATATACCGGGGAAACGTCCCTTCGAGGCAAGACTAATAAAACGTCCGGCGGTTTTAACAGCCGTGAATAATCTGCGTGAGCGATATCACAAGCCTCCGCTGGAGTTGGATTAAAATGAGTTTTCTCAGCAAACTGTGGAGAGGAAAGAGTATCGACCCGGATACACGTAGGTCTAAACTGCTCGCGAACGGGCGTATAACAGATGGTATTATCCTGGATGTAGAGTCCAATGCAGAAGGTGACGAAGTTGTTTTTTTTCTATATACACTAAATGGGGTTGATTTTGAATCGTCCGATATCCTGACCTCGTCGCAACGTCTCGACCGCATAAAATATGCCCCGGGGGCAAAAGTCGGAATCCGTTACGACCCCAAAAATCAAGGGAATTCGGTCGTCGAATAAGAAAATTAAAACAGCTATTAGCTAGCAGCTATCTGTTAATTTTCAAATTGTACACGAAGATTGCATCCGTTATGTTTAGTAAGATTCTTATCGCCAACCGTGGAGAAATCGCCTGTCGCGTGATCCGGGCCTGCCGCGAGATGCGGATCGCTACGGTCGCAGTTTATTCCGACGCGGACAGTGACGGGATGCATGTGCGAATGGCGGATGAGGCCTTTCGTATCGGGCCGCCTCCTTCGAATGAGAGCTATCTGCGTTGGGAAATGATCATCAAGGTCGCCAAATCCGCGGGTGTTGATGCGATACATCCGGGCTACGGATTTTTGTCGGAGAACGCAGATTTTGTCCGCGAAGTGACCAATGCCGGCATCACGTTTATCGGCCCGCCGCCCGAAGTAATGGAGGGTATGGGCGGCAAGATTTCGGCCCGCAAGATTGCCATCGAGGCCGGGGTACCGGTCGTGCCGGGTACAACCGAGCCACTTGCCTCATTTGAAGACGCCAAAGAAACAGCAGCGAGATTTGGCTATCCGGTTATGCTCAAAGCATCGGCCGGCGGCGGCGGAAAGGGAATGCGCTTAGTGATGGATGAAAGCGAGCTCAAATCCGCGCTCGAAAATTCACAGTCCGAGGCCCTCGCGAGTTTTGGGGACGACGCAGTCTATGTCGAGAAGGCGATTGTCCGTCCCAGGCATATTGAGATACAGGTTTTCTCCGATAAACATGGCAATCACGTTCATCTCGGCGAACGCGAATGCTCAATTCAAAGGCGGCATCAGAAAGTAATCGAAGAAGCTCCATCGCCGATAAATTCCGCCGAACTGAGGGCCGAGATGGGAGCGTGTGCAGTCAAGGTTGCGGCGGCAGTGGGTTATGTCGGTGCGGGAACAGTCGAGTTTCTTGTCTCCGACCTCGATAGATCATTCTATTTTCTCGAGATGAATACGCGCCTTCAGGTTGAGCATCCAGTGACCGAACTGGTCACAGGCATCGACCTCGTCCGCGAACAGATCAGCGTCGCGTGGGGTGAAAAGCTCTCGTTTACGCAGGATGACGTTAGGCTCAAAGGCCACGCCATCGAGTGCCGTGTTTATGCCGAAGACCCTGACAATAATTTTCTGCCTTCGCCAGGACGGATCACACGGCTCCGCGTGCCACAGGGGCCGGGAGTTCGCGACGACGGCGGAGTTTATGAGGGGGCCGAGGTCTCAATTTATTACGATCCGATGATCTCGAAATTTGCAGTGTTTGGTAAAGACCGTTCCGAGGCTATTGACCGTATGCGCCGGGCACTAAGGGAATATGAGATAGGCGGCATAAAAACGACGCTGCCGTTTTTCCGGCAGATAATGGACGATCAGGAGTTTATCGACGGCAAACTCGATACCGGGTTTATCAACCGGTTTAAAGAGCGTAGAGTTAATATTGAGACGAAAGAGATTACCCGGGATATGGCTCTGATCGCAGCGGCACTTGCATATAAAAAAATACAAAAGGTGGTTCCGCCTAACGCAGCCGGCAAATTATCAAAGCCCAGCCGTTGGATAATGGCGGGCAGATCGGCGATGAAAACGAATAGAATTTAGCGGTGCGTTCGAGGGACGCGTGAATGTGGGACTCCAAACTTAAAATATGGAAGAACTATTAAAAAACTTGCTTAGCAAAAAAATCGATGTGACCTGCGGCATAAACGCGACGTTTCGCGGTGATGTCGTGGATGTGAAAAGCGGCGTTCTGTATCTGCGTGATGAGGACGGCGAGGTTGCATATGTCGCGATCGACAAGATCGCGGTGATATACGAATGCAAAGATCCGCAAACGCGGCCCGGTTTTGTAGTCTAGACTCCATGCTTAACAAAAAAAGCCCGGTATTCCGCAAGGAACGCCGGGCTTGTAATGATTTAATCGATAAAACCTATTTCTTATCCTGTGCGGATTCAGAGGTTAACAATTTGCGAAAACCGACAATGCGGTTTGCCCAGTAGCCTTTGAATGGCGAATAAGTGATGCCTTTGCTGGACGAGGCGTGGTAAAAACCTTTTTCGTCGGCGACGATACCCATGTGACCGAGGCCGTTTAGGAATACGAGTGTGCCAAATTTGAACTGATCTTCGCCATAGACTGGCTCCGATTGGGACCAAAGGCTGCGGGCGCTCGTGCGAGCAAACGGCATGCCGGCGTCCTGAAATGCGGCCCAGACAAACCCTGAGCAATCGTACGTGTTAGGCCCGCTCGATCCGTAGAGATAACGGATGCCGTATCGCGATTTAATGGCCTCATCTAGTCGTATACTGGTTGACGTAGCGTAAACCGATTTTCCGGAGGCAGCCATCGCGGCAACACCCAATGGGGCGGACGATCCGGTCTTAGCAACCAATGGCTCGTAAGCGGCGTCACGTCTGACTACGTTAATTTCGTTTGTAAGTGTTGGGCGTGATGAGGATGTTGTTTTTACAACTACGATGGGTTGTGCTGGTGTCGGTAGATTTGTCGGTTGACTCGTCGAAGGTTTGACGACCCTGTCGCGGTTTTGCGCCGACACCGTACCTGAAACACACACGGCCGCGATCGAAACGCTAACCGAAAGAAAAAGCATCTTTTTTAAAAAAATCAAATTATAACTCCAAATTATTTTATTTACTGAAAGGGGAAATTTGAGAAGAGGTGATTTTAATCACCTGAATATAAAAACATATAACGAACGAACAATTCCTGAAAATTTCAAGAAATTCGTTTAACTAACCTCAAATTGTTACCTTGTTTGTACCTTGAATCTAACTAGCCTTTGATTATGCCTGATAAGAAAAGCAGATGCAAGCAGGAGGTGAAATTCTTCAGGTTTTCAGTTCTTTGTGAACTCTGTGAAGTTTGTGATAAGTCTTAATCTTTGTGTACTCTCAGCCAAAACCACTGGCTGCTAATCGTTCGATTAGGTTTGGGGCCTTCTCTATCTTTCGATAGAAAAGGCCCCGTTCACCGTCTCACCTTTCCGCCTTCTCCGTTCCCTGGTTGTCGTTGTATAACTCAAGACACACCCAATCGGTCCCGGGTTCCAACAAATCGTGAAAAAGGCCCGAAAATAATTTCGAGCCTTTGATGTTTGAAAAAAATTGTTGCCGGACTATGCCGAGAACGACGTTCCGCAGCCGCAGCCGCCGGTAGCATTTGGATTTTCGAATGTAAAACCCGACCCCATCATATTTGTTGTATGATCAACCGTGATGCCGTTAAGGTATTGTGCTGAAAACATATCGACAAATAGCCTGATGCCCTGTTTATCCATAACAAAATCACCCGGTTTCTGCTCTTCCTCGATGTTGAGGCTGTATTGAAACCCCGAGCATCCGCCTGGTACGACCCTAACTCGAAGACCAGCTGTTTCCGGCAGATCATCTTCGCTCGAGAGAAATTTCTTTATCTCGACGACGGCGCTATCTGTAACTGTTAATTCGACTGAAGGTGCTGCAACTGCTGACATAATAATTTTGTTCTCCTATCATAAACTAGGATACGCCAAAGCGAATCCTTACTTTAATGTAAATGTTAGTTCTTTTCTTACAAAAATTCAAGACCCCGTTACTATCGTTCCTGTTCTAACTCATCATTTTGTCACGTCGCCAACAGGTCGGCGGTATTTTTCCTTCTCTTTCTCGCGCTCGAGATAGGGAATTCCGGTCTTCATCCATTCCGGTGCGGGGGAGCCTTTTAGGTGATGATCAAAAAATTCTTGCATCCGGCGCGAGTAATCTTTCTGATTCTGGCGTTTTCGCAGGCCGTGAAACTCGCCATTATAATTTAGAAAATAGATCTCTTTCCCTAGCCGCCGCAGCGACAGGTAGAACTCGATGCCCTGGTACCACGGGACGGCGTCGTCATTGTCGTTATGGATCATCAGGATAGGAGTCTGCACCCTATCGACGTAAAACAGCGGTGAATTTTCGATAAATTTCTCCGTCGCATTCCACGGGGTTCCGCCGATACGGCTTTGAGTTCGCTCGTACTGGAACTGACGTGGCAAACCCGTACCCCAGCGAATGCCATTGTAAGCGCTAAACATATTGGCGACTATAGCCCCGGGTGCCGCGGCCTTAAATTTATTGGTCTGCGTGACCATATAGGCGATCTGATAACCGCCCCAGCTATGGCCCTGTATGCCGATCGCATTTTCATCGACAAAGCCCATTTTAACGACCGACTCGACGCCTGGCATGATGCTCCTCAATGCGCTTCGGCCCGGATACCCGGTTTTATAAACAATGTCCGGCAAAAAGATCACATAGTCGTTACTGGCGTAGTAGCTCAAATTTACCGAGGTTCCGGGGCCTGGATGCCGGAAGTTGTGAACGGTGTCCGAGAGTTTCTCGTACAGGTAAACGATCATCGGATATTTCTTCTTTGGGTCGAAGTTGTCGGGTTTGATCACAACTCCTTGCAGCGAAACGCCATCGCCCTTGTACCGGATAAGCTCTGATCTTCCCCAATTAAATCGATCCCGCTGGGCATCGCCGTTGCTTAACTTTTTCAGAGATTGAAAATCTGGGGCCGATGCCCACATATCAGGAAAAGTATCAAAGCGCGAGGCTGAGAACATCAGCATATCGGCATCTTTCGCCTTTACCGGATTGCCAAAATTCTTAGAGTCCATTAACAACTTCTCGGCTGTTCCGTCCAACTTGACGCGATAAAATCCCGAATCCCGTGTTTCCTCGTTCTCGGCCCGCAGCAGCATCGTTTGACCGGGTTCTACGAAACGTTCGTCCGGATCGAGCCGTAGATATCGCATCTCGGTCTTCTCACGACGGCCGATGCCGCCTGTCAACATTTTGGCACCGCTGCCATCCGCGGCGACCTGCCAGATGTCGAAGCGGTCGTTGATCAGCACCTCTCTGTCATCTTTGGTCCACCCTGCGATCCCGTAGGAAGGGGCGGGGCTTGGAGAGTCATGATCTTCTCGAACGAATGATGTTTTCAACTTTCCAGTCAAATTTGTGACTTTTCCGTCAGGAATTGAGATTGAATTCCAATCTTTGCCGTCAAAATACGCAGCATATCGACCATCGGGCGACCAGCTCATCCCAAATCGAGCTCCTTTACGTAAACTCAACCGGGTCCCATCATTCGTGTTTACGAGATAATAGTCGGTATAACCGGGATCGTAATTGTTTTGGAGGCGGTATGGACGGTCGTCCGTTCCGAGGGCGTAAAGGCCGTTCGAGCTTGGATTGACGTTCTCCATCGTCGTGTCCGCAAGCTGAACAATTTTTTGTCAGCGATATGCCAGACGGCCCGGTAAGAACGGTCGCGGTCGCCGATCATTCGCACCTTCTGCTGTGGCTGGACATAGTCATCCTTCCAATGCCATAGATCGACCGTCACTTTCTCTTCGTCTGGAACTTCGTTATTTGGATCAGGTTCGGCAGGCGGTGGAGGCGAACTGCTGATAAACAGTCGGCTCGAGTCGAATGAAAATGCCAGCGTGCCTTTTTCGCTGACAACAAACTCGGGACGAAATCCTGCCGTTTTCACCGAAACAACCTCGGTAGCCGTCGGAGCGGTACGCAACCAGTGATATACCTTGAATTTTGGCTGTTTGGCCGTCGCATCGTCCTTATCGCTGATAAAAGCGAGCTGTGTCTGGTTTTCATCCCAAGTAAATTTTGTATATTTTCCAGCACCCGAAAGCAGAGCGACCGGCCCGGCGTCGGACTGAGGAGTAACCACAAACGCACCGTTCGTTTCTTCTTTACGGGACGAAACGGCATAGATTAGCGACCGGGCATCCTTTGCGAAATTGTAATCTAGAACATCTGCAAAAGTGCGTTCTTTCCCGTCAGCGAGGTTTCTAAGAATGAGCGTTGAGCCATACTCTTTTCGTCGCCCAACTGGTGGTGTCGGCGTAGTGGCGGGACGCGGCTGGGAATTCGTATTTGCAGAAGCGGTGTTCGCGTTCGAGGCTGATGGCGTGCTTCGCGGTTCGGGAGTCGGATTTCTGAGGGCAGCGACAAACCCTGTTCCGTCTTCCGGGACCTGATACGATTTTACATCCTCGATCCGCGTGACCTTGCCGGTGGTGAGTTCCATGATTCCAAGAGCGTTTTTAGGCAACTCTTCGGGCCGTTTCTTGTCCCGTCTCGCCTTGAGAATGTCGGCCTTGTTGGGTTCGATGTTAAAAAACAAAAATTTACTATCCGCCGAAAATATCGGGCGAAGCAAACGCCCAAGCGCCAGAAAAGCCATTGTCGCGGCCGGATCTGACGCATCTGGCGGTGGTGTCGGCGGACGATAACCGCGAGGCGCACGCCACTCCGTCTCACTCGACGTACTCCTAACAAAAAGCTCGCCGTCGCCATCCTGCGGTTGCATCACATATGCAACGAACTTACCGTCACGCGAGATCTGCGTTCCTTGCAGACTCCTCCATGAGTCGAAATCATTCGGCGAAAGCGGACGTTTGCCGGACTGGGCAAGAAACTGCGGTGTTAAAAGTCCAAATAAGACTGTGGCGAAAACGGTCGTCCTAAACGCAATAATAGCCGTTCGACGCGAAGAAGGTCTGTCTAAAAACAACATAGTATCGGCAGATCATCCTTAAATTAGTATTTTGTACGAAATATAAACTAGCGTAATTGCTTCATATTGGCTAGTGTCGCGTAAACGTCGAAATACTAGGCACGACTCATGATCACAAGCTCCGGCTTCATCGCCTCGATCGAGATATGCCGTGCGACTTCTTCGGCTACTTTGTCAAAGGCGAGCGATTGCGGCGAATCGGGGAATGAAACGACGACGGGAATGCCCAGGTCACCGCCTTCGCGGACTTCCATGCCCATCGGGACTTCGCCGAGGAAGTTTAATGCGTATTCTTCACAGAGTTTTTGGCCGCCGCCGCTCCCAAATATTTCGTATTTATTGCCCGTGTCGGGTGCGATAAAGTACGACATATTTTCGATCACGCCGAGTATGGGTATATTGACTTGCTCAAACATCTTGACGGCACGCCTTACGTCTGAGAGCGAAACTTCCTGCGGCGTCGTCACCAAAACCGCGCCCTGCACGGGCACAAGCTGTGCAAGCGAAAGCTGCACATCGCCTGTTCCCGGCGGCATATCGACGATCAGATAGTCGAGATCGCCCCAGTTAACGTCCGTCAAAAACTGTCGCACAACACCGTGCAGCATCGGGCCGCGAAGGATCATCGGCTTGTCAGGCGGCACAAGCACGGCCATGGAGATCATTTTGACGCCGTGGGCCTCGATCGGTATCAGCTTGCCCTCAAAAACCTCAGGTTGATCGTAACCGGTGCCGAGCATCATCGGTACATTTGGCCCGTAAACGTCGGCGTCCATAATGCCGACCTTCGCTCCGTCTTTCGACAACGAAACGGCAAGATTGACCGCAACGGTCGATTTGCCGACGCCGCCTTTGCCGCTTGATACGGCGATAATGTTTTTGACGCCGGGAATGGCGATATTATTGGCGATGCCGCGTCCCTGCGGCACCTCGGCATCCATTGTGACCTTCACGTTTGTAACACCTTCGAGGGCCGTGACGATCTCGATCGCCTGGGCCTCCATCTGCTCTTTGACTGGGCAAGCCGGTGTCGTCAGCATGATCGTAAACGAAACATCACCGCCCGAGACCTCCAGATTGTGGATAAATCCGAGCGTGACAATATCCTTTCGCAGATCGGGGTCGATGATCTGCTTTAACGATTCTAAAACGATTGCTTCTGAAATTTGGGTCATTATGTAAAACTGCGTCCAGCGTAATAAAGTTTAAATTTATTGTAACAAATACGGTTGCGAAAGGAACAGGCTGATCCGGAATAAATGATAGATTAAAAGTGATAAGTTATAAATTAGGATCTCCGCACTTATTACTTTTTTTGAAGAAACGCACTAGCGGCAAGATGAACAACGAAGTACCCGAAAATTACGAACATATTCGCAGTAACGGCCAAGGCTTTTATGAACAGAAACGCGGCCTTATATCTGTATGGGGAAAGGAAGCCCTTCAGTTTTTGGATGGTCTGATCACCAACGATATGAAAACTCTGGAAGAGGGCGGTCAAATGCTCGCCGCCTTTCCCAACGCCAAGGGCCGCTTACTCGCGGTTGTTCGAGTGCTGCGTCAGGGCGACAGGTTTTTGTTTGAGACTGAGGACGCGACCAGGGAAAAGGTTTTTCAGAATTTATTTAGATTTACTTTCGCCGGGGATTTTTTTGTCGAGGACTTATCGGATCAGTACAGGTATTTCGAACTCTACGGAACTGGCGAATCATTACCGACTGCTGCAGCGAGTGGGGTCTTCTTCGAAGCGGGTACCTCGACTGACTGGTTCGTTGAGGACGATCAAGCGAAAGAATTTCATTCAAACCTTCTCCGTGACGGATCTGTCAAAATCACCGACGACCTCCACGAAATACTCCGCATCGAAAACGGAGTTCCAAAATACGGCATCGATATGGACGAGACGACCATCGTCCCCGAACTCGGCCTCGACGGCCTGATCTCATACAACAAAGGCTGCTATATCGGACAGGAGATCATTGCCCGCATCCATTTTCGCGGCCACGTGGCAAAGCTGCTGTCCGGGATCGTCTTAGCATTTGAGGCAGAAGGCGGGGCATTGACTAATACGGAGCTTTCGACCGCAGACGGCAAAAATGCCGGACGAATAACCTCCGTAACTTATTCACGAGCACTGGATAAAACGATTGCACTTGCATACGTTCGATACGAATATCTGGCCGATGGAACTGAGCTTTTTGTAGATAAACAGTCGGCGAATGTTAAGAGTCTGCCATTTGTCAGAATGCCAAAATGATGCAAGAAACCTGTGGGCCGAACGTTCCTTAAGTGATGCCGATAACGGGCATTGAAAAGGGGAATTATGATTTACACAGCGACAAAAACACTTTTAATTTTGACCGCAATATTAGCATTTACTGGCATTAATGCATTTGCCCAGAGAGACAATTTGAGCACCGAGCAATGGAAACTTACTCAAGCGTATGGGAAACGTTTGACTGACTCGTCTGCCTTTTTTGAGATCAACATCGGACGGACGAGGTTTATGGGTAACACGGGCTGCAATCAGATGTTTGGCAGCGTTACGGTGAAAGGGCGTCAGATAGATTTTGCAGATATCGGCTCGACGAAAATGGCTTGCCAACCAAGGCCCGGCGGTGTCGCCGAAGCAACGTTTTTAAAAGGTCTAAATGATACTGTCCGGTATCGACAAAACGGAAATCAGATGAACTTTTTTGACCGACGCGGCCGGACGATTTTAAGGTTTCGAATTTTGGTCAAACAACCGCCGGTCGATAACAATGCTGGCCGGCTCGAAGATAAAAAATGGATGCTCGATGCCATAGGAAACCGGAAGGTTACCGTTAGCGACGCTTTTGTTGCCTTTGACCGGACAAGGGAGAGTGCAGGCGGCAATTCGGGGTGCAACGTCTTTGGCGGCAGCTATACATCAGCGAACAAAACTCTCACCATAACCGAGATTATCTCAACCATGCGAGCTTGCGAAGAGGTGGACAAAATGCAGATCGAGCGCGAATTTCTCGATGGGCTGAGAAAAGCAAATCGCTACGAAATAAGTGACGGACGACTCATTTTATATCGAGGAACTCATTTATTGCTATCATTTCGCGGTGAGCAGAAATGATATAGGTGATAACATTTGCCTTGATATGGAAGGAACTGACATTGATCTACACAACGCAAAACTTGCGTATACCATCATCCAGACGCTCCTCGACGGCCACGAGGCCCTCAGCGACCTGCTCGTCCTGATGTCTCATGCCGTCGACGAAGACGTCCTAAAAGCGATGACAAATACCAAGGAATGGGAGAAATACCTCGAATCAAAACGAAACCTGGAGTCGACTCATATTCAGATCGAGAAACTGACCGAGGTGCTAAAAGGGCTGGAAGTTCGTGGGGGTTAACTTTCATTTGACACTGAGAAATGTTTGATCTAATCATCATCGGAGCCGGCCCAGCAGGCATCACAGCAGCGTATGAGGCCAAACAGCACGGTCTTAGCTATCTCGTTATCGAAAAAGGCCTTATCGGCAATACTGTTTATAATTATCCCGTCGGCCTGACGGTTTTTTCTACGACAAATGAGCTCGAGATTGTTCACGGTGAGCTAAAACCCGCTCGTGAAAAACCGACTCGTGAAGAATTGCTTTCGTATTACGTCAGGTTTGTTTTGGAACACGAGCTTAATATTCAGACTGAGGAGATGGTTGTCAGCGTTGCCTCAAATGCCGCATCCGTCCACCCCGCTAACACAGGTGGTACTGGCACAGGATTTACAGTTACGACCGACAAGGATGAATACAAATCGAATAACATCCTTTTTGCCATCGGGGCCATGGATTTTCCGCGAAAGCTCAATGTTCCGGGCGAGGATCTGCCAAAAGTTCAGGATATGTTTCGCGAGACGTATCCGTGGGTAAAAAAACGGGCGTTGATCATCGGCGGTGGAAATTCGGCGGGCGAGGCGGCCCTGTTTTTGGCTGAGGAAGGTGCAGATACGACGCTTGCGATCTTTCGCAGCGATTGGGAGAACGACGATCCGAAACAAGGGTGTATCAAATACTGGGTCAAACAGCCGCTTCAGGAAGAGCTCAAGAAACATTGCCTCAAACTGTTTTTTCTCGGTAAGGTCGTCGAGATTCGCGAGGACGTAGTCGTTCTAGAAAATGAGGCTGGCGAGGTCGAGCTTCTGGAAAACGATGTCGTCTTTGTCCTGATCGGTTCGGACGCTGATTTGACGATGCTAAAGAGTTTGGGAGTAGAGACCGAAATCGGTAAAGACGGAGAGGTTCCGGTTTATGATCCGGAATCGTTCGAAACAAGCATTCCTGGCATATATGTTGCCGGACATTTTACACATCAGAGACATATAAAAGGTGCGATTGACGCTTCTAAATCATTGATACCGCTTATAAAAGCAAAGATGACCGCGAAAAATAAAAATCATGCAAAATAAGAAAGGCAGAAACGATCGATTCCTGCCTGATCCGCAATTTATACAGAACTGTTCACGGCATGGGATACAAATTTGTTGTCTGATCAAACGCCACCCCTAACTATTTTTTGAAATTTGATCGCGTCTTCCTTCATCGTAATATTATTGAAGAAAACGTATGAAAGACGGTCGTTAGGCAGGAGCGACACTAGTTCGTCGAGTTCGCCATCCTCATAGGTATATCGCCAACGAGGTATGCCATGAAGCCGGTAATAACAATTGTCAGGCGTCAGTGTGAGCCGCGAAAATGGATCTACAACATGCCAGAGATCCAGATCTTTACATATTTTTTTAACGACCTTATCGTCCCAATCTCCCCGCGGTTCCCAACACAAATTTAATGTTCCGCGCTCTATCTTTGTGAAGAAAAGTTTGAGGTTAGATATGTTTTCTTCGGTTTGGCGAAATCTTGCGGGGCATTGAAACAAGATCGTCTGGGCGTGCAGAGCAGCGGCGCACGTGAGCGTGGTATCGAGAGCCTCTTTGACAATTTCCGTGGGTTTGAAAAAGCCGGCTTCAGCGGCCTCCTGCTCGGTCAGTATTCGTTTTAGACGACGATAAGTTGGACTGGACGATTCGTGCGTGATCAATTGCCAGGCTTTCAACGTAAACTCGAACCAATCAGGCATTTCGGCACGCCATTTCTCGAGGGTCTTAATCTGCGGTGGCTGATAAAATGTGTGCTGTATCTCGACGGTTGACAGAACCTCGGCGTACTCATCCTTAGTGTTGCGAAAGCCGCAGGTGCCGATCTTGATGGTTTTATCCATTGGGGGAAATTAGAGGGTTATGGCATGTGGAACGACATAAAGCACAACGGCGGCATAGTGAATAACGCTCCCGAGCAATACGAAAACGTGAAAAATAGCATGATGATGTTTGATCGATTTCCATGGAAAAAATATCACTCCGAGGGTGTAGGCAATTCCGCCCGTGATGGCCAAGATAACCGGTATTATTCCAAGCGTATTGAATATGGGTTGAATAGCAAAAACTCCAAGCCAGCCCATTACAACATACGACGTGACGGAAATTGCCGGATAACGGTCTCTAAAGATCAGTTTAAGAATAATGCCGACAGCCGCAAAAGCCCAAATACCTGCGAGCAATTCGCGGCCCCAAGCCTCGCCGGCGATCACTATTCCAAACGGCGTATAGCTGCCCGCAATTAACAGGTAAATGCAGCAATGATCAACAATCTGCAAGTTTTTCTTGAGCCGGGGTGAAGTTGAACTGTGATAAAAGGTTGAAGCCGCATAGAGGATAACTAGCGACGAGCCATAAATGAAGCAGCCAGCAATGGCCCAAAGGTCACCGCGAAGAGCAGAAAGTGAAACAAGCACCGCAAAGCCAATTACGCTCAGGAATAGCCCAAAGCCGTGGGTGATCGTATTTGCGAGTTCCTCAATCGAAAGAGCGTCAAGTTTCGTTTTTATAAGTGTCGTCACAACCAGTATATTAACAGGGTTAATAGTATCTTAGCGTAATAATTCCGTAATGGTATCCACGGCGAGCTAGCTAATAAGCGAGAAAACACAAGGTTGTGGAAAACATAGCTTACGTAGGGCTTTTATAATCAGAACTCCGAGTCGGATGTTGAGCGAAGGCGGCGGGCGACGCCTGATTCGTAGGCGGCTTCCTCGACCTTGGCGGCGACTGCCTCGCCGACGCGTCGATCAAATACAGACGGGATAATGTAATCAGGATGCAATTCGTCGGGGCCAATTATGTCGGCAATAGCGGTGGCGGCGGCAAGTTTCATTGGCTCGTTGATTCGTGAAGCACGGCAATTCAATGCGCCGCGAAAAATACCAGGAAAGCATAGAACGTTGTTGATCTGATTGGGATAATCCGACCGTCCGGTTGCCATAACAGCTACGTGGCCCACAGCGTCCTCGGGCATTATCTCAGGTGTCGGATTTGCCATCGCAAAAACGATCGGGTCCTTGGCCATGTTGGCCAGATCGGTTACGTCTATGACGCCCGGAGCCGACAGGCCGAAGAACACGTCCGCTCCTTTTATGACATCATGAATCTTCCCTTTCTCGGCATTTGGATTGGTATTGCGGGCGTACCAATCTTTTACCCAGTTCATATTTTCCCTACGGCCGTTATAGATTGCACCGGTTGTGTCACAGCCTATAATATTTGTCACACCGGCTGCCATGACGATTTTTGAGCATGCGACTCCGGCGGCTCCGATTCCGTTGACAACGATTTTTACCTCATCCATTCGCTTACCCACTATCTTTAGAGCGTTGATCAGAGCGGCAAGAACGACGACAGCCGTTCCGTGCTGATCGTCGTGAAAGACGGGGATATCCAGTTCCTCTTTCAGCCTGTCTTCAATCTCAAAACATCGTGGAGCCGAGATGTCTTCGAGATTGATCCCACCAAACGCAACCGAGATATTTTTAATAGTTTGAACAATCTCATGAGGATCTTTCGTGTTCAAGCATATTGGAAATGCATCCACACCACCGAATTCCTTGAACAATTGACATTTGCCTTCCATCACGGGCATCGCTGCCGCCGGGCCGATGTCGCCCAGTCCGAGAACAGCAGTTCCGTCTGAGACAACGGCAACGGTATTTTTCTTTATAGTTAGGTTGAAAACCTTTTCCGGATCCTTCGCGATAGCCTCGCATACTCGTGCGACACCGGGTGTATAGGCCATCGAGAGGTCGGAACGTGTCTTTAGCTGCATCTTCGACGTAACCTCGATCTTACCGCCGAGATGCATCAAAAATGTCCGGTCAGAAATATTTACAACTTCGACGCCGTCAATATCTTTTACAGAAGCAATAATTTCCTGATCGTGGGACTCGCTCGCGGCGTTAACTGTTATATCGCGGATCAAAAAATCCTTGCCGACGCTGACAATATCGATTCCCTCAATATCCCCACCCGCTATCCCGATAGCGGTAGTTATCTGGCCAAGCTTGCCCGGTTGATTCTGAATTCTGACGCGAAGTGTAAGGCTGTAACTAGCGTTCGGTGTTGGTTTGTTGGTCATAAAACAGTCAGTACCACCCGCTCGGGCAAGTAGTTTTGTGAGGAGACGAAATAAAAAGTATGCCGAAAAAGGTGGGTTAGGGCAAATTTGACTGGTAAGCAAGCGAACCTTTTGCCAATGAATTAGATTGCTGGGCGTATAAGGCCGCGATAGACGCCAATAATTTCAACTCGATTGGCCGCGATGGTGATAGTCTCGGTGTCTTCGTCGGCAGTTCTTAGTTCGATTTCCGCACCGACACGATAGTATCTTCTCAGGAGGGTCTGTTGTTTATTGAGGATGGCAACGACAATCTGGCCGTAACGTGAAAAATCTCGCAGTTCAATAAGGGCGATGTCGTCCTCGCATACGTTGTCGGCGGCGATTGAATTGTCACGAACTCTGAAAGCTCGCATCAAAGTTTGATCGTATCCTCCCAACATAAATTCTGGAAGTGTCAACGGGTGATTTTGCCATTCATGCCGGGTTTCCCCATCGTCTGGAGTGTCGAGCCACTGTATTGATAAACCTGCCTCACCGCTTTTCATCTCAATATGAAAATGTCCATCCTCTCGATGGCGGGCGAGTAAGCCTTGTGATTCAAGATCGTGTACTATACGTGCGATACCGGCGCGTGACCTCAGTCCTAAGAGGCGTGCAATCACCTGATATGAAGGTTGGTAGCCGTGCGTGTCTATATAACGGGCGATGAGGTCGAGCACCTCACGCTGCCGCCTCGTCTGTGCGTGCATACGAGCAGTTTAGAGTTCAACCGATGAAAGTTCAAAAACTAAATTCCAAAATGTGTAAGTCTATGATTTTAGATATGTTGCGTCGCTGCATTGGACTAGGCACAAGACTTTCTTTGACTTTGCTATAATAATACTTAAATACGGAGGATTTGATCTTTATTAATATCGTTCACGGTTTTACACGCGGTCTTAAACATAATCAGTTACGCCTTATCGAAAAGTTAGGCACACGTCGGGTATCTGCAGACACTATCGTTTCACCCGAACTAGCTCGTCAGATGTCCGAGATATCGACCGAGACAGGCCGTCAGATAGGTGTTTTGATTAATCGCAAAGGTCAGATCGAGTACGTTATGGTCGGTACGGCCAAACAGATCGAACTTCCTGATTTTGGCCGCTCCCGCGTGTCAGAGGACCGCTTTCGCGGGCTGAGATGCGTGCATACGCATCTTCTCGGTGAGAAGCTGACTCAAGACGACCTGACCGACCTCGCCCTGCTGAGACTTGATCTGATGTCGATCATTCAGGTTGACCGCAAAAACGGCCTGCCAGGCATGGTTTATTCCGCCCATCTCGTGCCAACGACTGCCGAAAGCCTGGAGGCCGAGGCCCAGTCATTGCCGTATGAATTTCTAGAACCTAATATTCCATCCCAACTCGATACAGACTTTACCTTATTGATAAATTCACTAGAGGACGAGATGGCCCGAATTCGTCTGACGGCCCGTAGCCGACAGACGGGACGCGACCGCGCAATTCTCGTCGGTGTCACGACAGGCGATGTTGATGAGGCTGCCGAATCTCTGACCGAACTCAGAGAGCTATCTGAGTCTGCGAATGTCGTGGTGCTCGATACGATCATACAGCGCCGTCCGAAGATTGACCCTAAAACGGTTCTTGGTAAAGGCAAGCTTGACGATCTGCTAGTACGCTCGATGCGGCTGGGGGCAGACATTTTGGTATTCGACACCGAACTGTCTCCCGCCCAGGTACGCTCACTAAGTGATGCGACAGAGCTAAAAGTCATTGACCGCCCGCAACTAATTTTAGATATTTTCGCTCAAAGGGCGCAGAGCAGGGAAGGTAAATTACAGGTCGAACTTGCCCAATTAAAATATCTTTTGCCGAGGCTGGTTATTGGTCAGAATTCAGCATTTTCGCGACTCGCTGGCGGCATCGGTGGACGTGGGCCCGGCGAAACGAAGCTTGAAACAGACCGCCGCCGCGTTCGTGACCGGATCGCTCAACTCGACAAACAAGTAGATAACCTTGGCCGTCAACGCCAGGAACGCCGCAAATCGCGTGTGCAAAAACATCTGCCGATCATCTCGCTTGTAGGTTACACAAACGCTGGAAAATCAACGTTGCTAAACTCTCTGACACAGAGCGGGGTTTATGCTGAGAAGAAGATGTTTGCGACGCTCGACCCAACATCTCGCCGTCTGCGTCTGCCTTACGATCAGGAAGTAATTATAAACGACACGGTCGGCTTTATACGCGATCTGCCTGAGACACTGGTATCGGCTTTTCGAGCAACGCTCGAAGAGATAGCAGACAGCGATCTGCTAGTCCATGTCGTCGATGCGTCACATCCGCAAGCGTTGCAGCAAATCGCGTCGGTCGCTAAGATTATTAGTGACTTGCATTTTAATGAGATTCCACAATTAATAGTTTTAAATAAAACCGACTTGATAGACCTAGACGCGGTTGACAATCTGTCGAGACAGATCATGCTTGACAGTGGTGCACCGTGTGTATCAATTTCAGCTGTCCAACGCGAAACGCTTAAGCCTATGGTCGAATCGATAGCGGAAATGATGAGTAATTTTGATCTGACCGAAACGGGAGCCGTCGCGGCCGTTTAAATATTTTTTACCGCCAAACTCACATACTATACAAATACTTTTGCGTATTCAGTATGTTTCGCGGTTAAATTACATTCAAAATGAACAAACGAATTCAGGAGTTGAAATCGCCCGTCACGCGTTGGAGGGAAAAGGTTTTTGCGGAATTGGCAAAGCCTTTTGATCGTCTGTCCACCGGCCAACAGTTTTGGATCGGATTTGCGGCATTGTGTTTGGTAACCACTTTTTTGATCCACAATCCATTTTGGCGTGCTATCGGTGAGCAACTCTATAAAGAGGGTGATATCGCCCGCGAAAGCATAATTGCACCCGCGGATGTTGATTTCACAGACACGGAAGAATCGGACAAGCTTAAACTCGAAGCAAGAAATGCGGTAAAACCTATTTTTCGTTTTGAGTCGAACAAATCTGAGCAGTCAGTACAGAGGTTTCTTTCGTCGTGGGAAAGACTGCAGCGTCACATCGATGAAGAATCTAAAACAAAACAATCTAACACAAAACAATCAAACACAGATTCTAAGAGCGAAGCACATTGGACCGGTGCTGGAGGAGCGGAGGTAGGCAAGACACTTGCGGCACGCACATTTAGCCGCAATGAACTAGACACAGTACAGAGCGCTTTAGGGGAAAGTGCCGTCGGATATATATTTGACGATTCAGACAGACAGTATTTTCAGAATGACGTTTTTGTTTTTGACCGGGCAAAACCTAACCAGCAGTCGACGGTATCGATGCCGGAGAGCAACTGGCTGTCTCTCTCGGCTGCTCGTGCTAGATTAAAAGCTCGGTTGGCAGCGGTAAAGAGTTTTTCCGCAGAGGAGATCGAAGCTTTTTACACGGCAACCGAAATACTTGTCGAACCGAGCGTTACCTATGACAGCGTTGCTACAGAAACTGCCCGTCAGGCCGCCGCCGACAACATTGTGCCCCGGACGATCTCGCTTAAGCGTGGTCAAAAGATCACCGACGAGGGCGATATTATTACGCCCGCGATGCTATCCAAGATTGCTGCTCTTAGGAGTTATGCATCATCTTCGCGCCAAATCAACCGCTTTTTTGGGATATTGATGCTTGTGACCGGGCTGTTTTGGCTCGCTTGGCAATTTGTTCAGCATCGTGGCATTGTTCCTCGGCTCGCGTTATCGCCGAGAAAAACGTTTGCATTGTTAGGTGTTGTCATTGTCGTGCAAACGGGTCTAATGGCGGTTTTTTTTCGTCTTGCTGAGTTTACGGCGATCCAAAATATAAAAGCCCCACTTAATGACCCGATGCTCTGGTCATTTGCGGTTCCGTTTGCGACTGCCAGCTTGTTAATGACTTTGCTTGCTGATCGTCCAACAGCTCTTTTTAGTGGAATATTCGGATCGTTTATAGCCGGTTTTCTGGCTCCACGTGGGTTTGAATTTGCCATATTTTCGGCACTTGTCTCTGCGGTTGCGGTATACGGTATCGGACGCTACCGCAGCCGCCAAACAGTTACGATTGCAGGTGGTCTTGTCGGAGCAGCGAGTGCGATCCTCTCATTAGCTCTGATTGCCTATACCCAGCAGCCTATCGTTCTCAATACATTGCTACTCGCTATCGCATGCGGGTTGGCGAGCGGTATAATCACGTCCTCCGTAACCGCTGCGCTGTTGCCTTTGTGCGAAAATTTCTTTGGCATTCTGACCGATGTAAAATTGCTCGAGCTTTCTAATGCGGATCTGCCAGTTCTTGGCCAGCTTGCCATGCGTGCACCGGGCACGAATCAGCATTCGCATGCTGTCGGCCAACTTGCCGAGGAAGCCTGCCGTACCGTTGGAGCCAATGGACTGCTAGCCAGAATCGGTGCACTATATCACGATATTGGCAAAACAGCCGCCCCAGAGCATTTTGTCGAGAATCAGGCCAACAAAAACCCTCACGACCGTCTGAAACCAACTCAAAGTGCAAAGATAATTATCAGCCATGTCACATACGGAGTTAAATTGGCGAAAGAAATGGGGTTGCCGTCACGGATAATCGATTTTATTCCGCAGCATCACGGTACCCGTACGCTCCATTACTTTCTGAAGAAAGCTCAGGCTGAAGCTCGAGATAAAGGCGATATCTCGGAAAATGACTTTAGATATCCTGGCCCGAAGCCGCAGTTTAAAGAGGCTGCAATAATGATGATCGCCGATTCCTGCGAAGCTGCCGCCCGATCGCTGGCCGAGCCGTCGCCGGAGAACATTCGATTTATTGTGACAAAGATCATCGACGCGATTCTGCAGGACGATCAACTCGACGAATGCGATCTGACGCTTCGCGAATTAACACAGATCCGCGAATCCATGATCAAATCGCTCATCGCGATATACCATTCGAGAGTCGATTATCCCGGCTACGTACCGCCGAATTCGGGTCAATTTAAATTTCCATTGGCTGAAAACGACAGCGAGGAACGCGGCCTGATGAAATACAAAAACCCGGCCGACATACCGATTAGTAAAGGCGGTGAGATTGAGGACGAAGCGATCGACCGCTCTATCGAGCCTAAGAAAGTTGACGCGCAGACATCAAATTAAGCATGCTAATAAGCTATACATTTATACATTTTGGTTTTTGATCGCGATCATCTTTCAAATATTGACGGGCTTATTTCATGCTTAAGACTTTTTATAACGCCCCTCGGCGACTAATGAAACCGAAAGACAACTTCTGAACCTGATGGCAACCTACCGGATAAACGCCGGTGCGGGCTTCACACACGTCCTTAATTACCTTTTACAGCCCTGAGATCCTGCTTTACCTTCCTCTGTCTTTTTCCGCTCTGACCAATGGATATTTAGGCTGTAACGGGCGCCTTATTTCTGTACTGCACGAGGGTGTGGGCGATGACGGTGGTGATGATTATCAGGCCGCCGAGGATGGCCCAGTTTGAAGGGCGTTCGCCGACGAAGAGGAATACCCAGACGGGGTTCAGCAGGGGTTCGATGTAGCCGATGATGCTGGCGTCGAGCGGGCGTGTGCCGCCGTGGACACCTTTGATAAAGAGGATGTAGGCGATGCCGATCTGGAAAATGCCGAGGAACCCGACGGCAACGGCGTCCATTACGGTCATCGTCGGGAGCGCCGCGACGCCAGACGGCAGCGTCAGGATCGCGAGGATAAAATTGCCGTAGATGACTGTAATTACTGGGTTTAGCGGAGTGGGGGAATGGAGGAGTGGACGAGTGGAGGAGACGCCGTCCCCAACGTTTTCGGCCGCCAAGACTAACTCGCTACTCGAATCACCTCCCCTCCTTTTCTCCTCTACTACCCCACTTCCTATCGCTCGCGGATGTTTGAGCAACATGATGTACAGGCCGAGAAAAATGCCGGAGCCGAGAGCGGCGATGTTGCCTTGGTAATCGCCGATGGTCAGGTCGCCGACGAAGAACAGGCTCATCCCCGCGAGGCAAAAGATGATGGTGATCACATCACGTCCATGAAATTTTTCGCCAATGACAAATGGAGCGAGGATCAAGATGTAAACCGGGGCAGTGTATTGGAGGAAGATGGCGTTGGCGGCGGTAGTCTGCTTAGTTGCCCAGACAAACAGGAACAGTAGCGTCGCATAGATCACCGAGCACATCACGCCGAATGCATTTATCCGCAATCCCGCCTTTCGCGTGACGATGAGTACGGTCAATCCCGCCAGCAGCGAGCGAAAGAATGTGACCTGGTACGCATCTAGCGTCGTGAGTTTGATAAACAGCCCGCCGGTGCTCCAGAGCAGTACGGCGATCACGACGAGGGCGACCGGGGAAATTACGATTTTGATATTCACGGCTCTAAAATTTTTAACGCAAAAACGCAAATAAGCAAAGCCCCGAAGAGGAAAATTGCACGAATAGATCGGTATCCATCATTTATGCATTCGTGGATAATTATAGAATCTGCTCAATGTGTGTATTTTGCGTTCAATTCTGGTTTGGGCTAATTGGTACAGTTTTTTTCGCTTCAAACACCTTTCACCAATCTGGCAAAGTCCTGTTACCAATGTGGTCAAAATTAGTCACTAATATTCCAAAGGCCTTTGACCAAAGGCGTGTATTTTTACCTGTGAATCGGGACGGAGGTAAATGAAATTTCTTGTAAATATCATCATTTCAAGACCGCTTTGCACAAAATGTGGCACGTGCCACATTTAAAAACTGTGTTTCAAAACGTCACAATCAAGTGAAATTTTAAAATCAAAAATAATCTCCACAAAAATTTGTGTTTAGATTTTCAAAAAACTCAATAAAGCCGCACAATGATAAAATACAACGGCAAAAATGATAAAGTTTGAACAGGCCATCAGCGAGCTCGATCTGCGGCTCTTTGAGAAGATTACAAGTCAATCCACCGACCATGACAAGCGGTCGCTGCTCGCCTGTCAACTCGCGGTCAGGCAGCTCGCGCCCGGTTACAATTATCTCGAGATCGGCTCGTATCTCGGCGGCAGCATCCAACCGCATCTGCTTGACCCTCTGTGCCGCAGGATCTATTCGATAGACAAACGACCGCTTTCACAGCCCGATGCCCGCGGTTACGACTGGGAATACCGTAATAATTCGACCGCAAGAATGATAAACATGCTTGGCGAGGTCGCGGCCGATACAAGCAAGATAAAAACCATCGACGGCGATACGAATTTGATTGATCGCAGCCGCATTACTGATAAGATCGAGCTTTGTTTTATCGACGGCGAACATACGGATGCATCGGTTGCGACTGATTTTAGGTTTTGTCTGGATGTGCTGGCGGCAAACGGCGCGATCATTTTTCACGACGCTCAGATAATATATAATGCTATCTCAACGGCACTAGGCTATTTGACGGCAAATAATATAGATTTTCGTGCCTATATTCTCGCACATACTGTATTTGTTGTGGAGATCGGCGATTTCCCGCTTCACAAGAGTGAAAGAATCAGTGAAATACTGATTGATAATCACCATGGTTACCTATTTTCGTTGAAGGATAACGATCATTTTCGCAATTTTGCAACACGTTTTCCGTTCGGTTTTCTGCGGAGACTGATCCTAAAGATCAAAGGCGTAAATAGCAGCGAATAAAAGCCCATAAAGTTTTGTTCGGTATCGGTAAACGTTTTAGTTTTGTTTTGGCATCATACGGATTTTATGCAGTGTTTTCAAGGGCATCTCTAAAATAGAAGCACAAAGGACACAAAACGATGACACAGAGTACACAAAGAAATCATTTTATTTAGAGATCATTATATTTAGTTCTCGAATCCATTTAATGTGAGGAATAGCTAATGTTCGATAAATTGCGGCCTTTACAATTTTGCTTGTCGGCAATTCTCTTTGCCTCGTCTGCATTGACACCGGTTGCCATCGTCGCTCAGGATCTGGTACCGGTCAGCAGCATCACTGGCGGCTCGAGCGTTTTTGTTTTCAGAAATACCGCTCGGGCGGCAAAACGATATGTCGCTACTAATAAACCAAAAAGAACTAAAGAACAGCGAATCGAGACGGTGAGAAAGATCAAGAGGCAATACGAAACCATTGCAAGGACGACTCCACGGCGAGAAAAGGCCCAGACAGTGGATCCGGCCAAAGCGGTCTCACAGGCACTGGTGCCGGCACAGGGATCGATACGATTTGCCGGAATCGGTGAATTCTACCTGGAAAAAGGAGAGATTGACAAGGCATTTGAGGCATTCAGAGACGCAATCAGACTCGATGAAACCAATATCGCGGCCAAGACAGGGTTTAGCGAGGCTCTCGCGACACGGGGCAACGAACTGCTTTTGAAAGATGAGGCAAGTACGGCCAAAGGTATGTTTTTGGAAGCTTTGAAATATGATCCTAAAAATTCGGCGGCGTATTCCGGTCTTGGTGAGGCCTACGCCGATCTGGATCAGACCGCCGAGGCCATTACCAACTATGAAAATGCCCTGGAAAATAATAAGGACTTGACGGAGATCTACGTCCCGCTCGGCATTCTCTATTACCAATCCGGTGAGATTACAAAAGCTGACGATATGCTCACAAAAGCTATAGGAAACTCAGCGGAATCGGCTGAAACTCAATTTTTCATGGGACTAGTAAGAACGGCCCAAGTCCGTGATGAAGAGGCTCTAGTCGCCTTTACAAAGGCCAAGACGCTCGATCCGACCAACGCCGACGCATTTTATAACACAGCTGAAACACTGGCCCGGCTTAAGCGTGTGAGCGACGCGATACCTGACTATCAAAAAGCGACCGAGATCAGGCCGGACTTTTTTGATGCGTGGTTTAATCTTGGTGAAGCGCATCTGTCTTTGGGCGATCATCTGAACGCTTCAAAAGCTTACCAGGCAGCAGCTAAATTAAAGAACAACAACTGGGAGGTTTTTTCGGGATTGGGCGAGTCATATCGGTTATCTAATGAGTTTGAAAAGGCCGAAGCCAATTACCGGCTGGCCAGCCTCTTTCTGGCACAGATTAAAGACTATGACAAGGCAAAAGAGGCTGATTTTAACAGCAAAATCGGACTCGTCATCGGCCAGCAATGTGATATAAATACTGCCAAAAATATTACATGTAACTGGACTTCGGCTATAAAGGCACTTCAACGGGCAGTTGATGCGACGGACAATCCGGTAGATTACGTAAATCTAGGGTGGGCATATTTTAGGGCGGGGCACGAGCAAGCGGAACGCCGGAACATGCCAGCCGCCCGCCCATTTCTTGAATCTGCTCAAACTGCTCTGCAAAAAGCGGTCGATGCCGGACCACCCGCATCTGATTTTGCACTGCAAAACCTGGCCTCTGTTCAGATCGATCTGGGTGATAACAAAGCAGCAATCGATACGCTGAACAAACTCATCGCAACGCGCCCCGACCTGGACTTTGCCCGATACGCGCTCGGGGTCGCTTATTTTAAGAACAATGATTTTACAAACGCCGAGAAATGGTTCCGGGCGGCAATCGACAAAGAACCTAAGAATGTTACATATTTGATAGCCCTCGGAAACACGCTGATAAGCCGCAAAGACGGCAAAGGCCTAAAACTGCTTATCCAACAGCTCAAAGCCCTCGATCCGGCCAGCGCAGATGTGCTTGAAAAAAGGCGCCAGGCGTTTAGGCTTTGAAATTGGTCTAAATCCTGTGTAATAGGGACTACAAATAAATCAGAATTATATCCGGGCGAAGAGAGTCTCGGGAATGATCGAAATTCATTGTTTTGGAAAAACCTCTGCAAATTCAGCAGGATATACCGCTCGCCCCATTTACGACCCTCAAGATTGGCGGCAACGCCCGTTATTTCATACGTGCCGAGACGGAGCTGCAAGTTGCTGACGCGGTTCGTTATGCGAAAGCCAAGAGACTAAAATTATTTGTACTTGGCGGCGGCAGCAATGCATTAGTCTCGGATTCGGGTTTTAATGGCCTGGTCTTGCAAATAGCATTAAAGGGCAATCAGACAGACTACATAGGAAACAAAGTATCGATCACGGCCGGTGCTGGAGAGGAATGGGATGCATTTGTCCAACTATGTGTTTCAAGAGACTTTGCCGGTTTGGAATGCCTTAGTGGGATACCGGGTTCGGTTGGCGGAACTCCAGTCCAAAACGTCGGTGCATACGGCCAAGAGGTGTCTGAGTCAATCATTTCCGTGCGATGTCTCGAACGTGAAACCAGCAGTTTTATTGATCTTTCCGTTAAAGAATGTGGGTTTGGTTACCGAACTTCCATTTTTAACTCCTCTTCGCGTGATCTTTATATTGTTTTGGCGGTAACATATTTGTTGAAGATGAATGGCGAGCCAAAGGTCGAGTACAAGGACTTGCTAGAGCATTTCGACGGAGGACAGCCTACACTTGCAAACGTTCGCGAAGCTGTTCTAAATATTCGACGCAAAAAATCGATGGTTCTCGATGATGCCGATCCTAATTTTAGAAGTGCCGGGTCGTTTTTTAAGAATCCGATAATCGAGAGGGATAAGCTGAATGAAATAAGATCGGAGTTTGAACACATTCCAAATTTTGTTTTTGGTGACAAAATCAAGATTCCGGCTGCGTGGCTAATTGAAAATGCAGGTTTTTACAAAGGGTTTTCGATTGGCAATGCAGGCATTTCGTCGAACCATACTTTGGCACTTATAAATCGTGGCAATGCAACTTCCGCAGAAATTATCGTTCTAAAAGAGAGAATTCAGGCGGCGGTTGCCGGAAAATTTGGCATTGACCTACAACCCGAGCCTGTATTCATTGGTTTTTGAGCCGAAAATAACTATCGAATTGATACCGTCGATTGATGTATAATATTTACGATTTGAGAGTGCCTATGTTAAAGCAAAAAAAATATTTAAGACTTTTATTATCTTTCGCGATGGTTGTTTCGATGCTGCCATTTCCCCAGGCGGCTAACGCACAAGACCTCGTAGCGACAGAGGATTTAGCCGGCGGGTCGAGCGTTTTTGTGTTTCGGGAATCACGAAAGAGACCACAATCGAGAGCCGGCGGCGGAACTGCGATTCTAGGCGGCGGTGGAAGTGTAAAATCATCCGGCTCCGGAAAGAGCCAGACTGTCCGCAGCAACGCTCAGATCGCGGCGGCCGCACAAAAGCGACGTGCGGCGGCTGTTGCGGCTCGAAAGCAGGCTGCCAAAGCTGCGGCAAACCGCAAAGTGACCATGTCAAACACTTTAACGGCAAAAGCGGAAACTTTTCTCGATAACAATCAAACTGATGCCGCGATCAAAAATTATCGGGATGCACTGATTCAAAATCCCAAGAACACACGGGCTTCCGACGGGCTGAGCAATGCTTTAACTGCAAAAGGTATCGAGGTTGCAGGGGATGCGAATAATACAGCCGCGACGATTTATTTTGACGAGGCGGTCAAGTATGATAAACAAAACGACGTAGCCTATGCGAAACTTGGTTCGATTTACGACGCAAACGGGCAAAAAGACATGGCGGTCGTCAGCTATGAAAAGGCCGTGGCGATAAATCCCGATTATTCATTGCTGTACGCACCACTTGGACTCAAATATATGGACTCGGGCGAGATAGCGAAAGCCGAAACTTGTCTGAAAAAATCAGATGCGGCTGGCGTGGACAACGTCGATGTGCGTTTTCTTCGCGGCCTGGTGTTTTTTAAGCAAAATAAAAACGAAGAATCGCTAGCGGCATTTAACCAGGCACTCGAACTAGAAGGCCGTTTTGCTGAAGCCCAATATTATCGCGGTCAACTCTTAGATCGCACAGGTAAAACGGAGGAAGCAATAGCCTCATACAAGACAACTCTTCAGATCGACCCGAAATTTACCCCTGCCTCATTCGAATTGGGCGTTGCCTATTATAATGCTGGCGATTACAATAATGCCGCCGCCGCATATCAGGAAGTGATAAAAAACGACCCGAATAATTATCAAGCACACGCGAATCTGGCCAGCGTCTATCGACAACTCGAACGTTTTGCTGATGCAAACGCATCGTACAAACTTGCTTCCGCCGGTGTTACAACGGTCGATCTATTTAGCGAATGGGGCTTTTGCCTCGGCAAAACCAATGAATGGGATAAGGCGGTCGCACGGCTCTTGACTGCGAAGGAGATGAGCCCGGTCGCGATCGACAACTCAAACCTCGGTTGGGCGTATTATAATCTCGCCAACTCGCAAATTGCCGCCAAAGATACGGAAGGAGCTAAGGTTAATTTCGCACTCGCCAAAACTTATCTCGAGGTCGCGGTGGTGCAAGACCCAAAACTCGACGCCGCATACCTTAATCTCGGCTCGACTCATAATTCTCTGGGCGATTTTCAGGCGGCGGTAAATATTCTTACAACAGTGCTCAGCTTTCGCCGCGATTGGCTGATTGCGACAAACCAACTCGGTATGGGCTATCGAGGACTTAAAGATTTCAAGAATGCGGTTGCGACATTCAAACGTGTGGTGGACCTCGACGGCAACAATATCAGCGGTCTTTTTAACCTCGGCGAGACCTACAACGCCAGCGGCAATAAGAAAGAAGCCAAGAAGATCAATGACAGATTGCGCAGAATCAACCCATTGGCCGCATCTAGACTGGATGATGTCCTTTCGGGTAAAGTGGTGATCGATGCAGCAAGACAGACTGTCGAGCAAACGATACCCAAAGCACCCAGTATACTTAAGCGGCCTAGATTTCCGCTTTAAATATGTAAGTAATAAAATATCAAAGAAGTGCGGTTCGAGTGGGCCGCATTTTTTTTGTATAATCAAGAGTTTACAAAAATGCCAAGACGAAATGATATACAAAAAATCCTGATCATCGGTTCGGGGCCGATTGTCATCGGACAGGCGTGCGAATTTGACTATTCCGGCACACAGGCCTGCCGTGCTCTGATGCAGGAGGGATATGAGGTTGTCCTCGTCAACTCAAACCCAGCGACGATCATGACCGACCCCGAGATCGCCACCAGTACGTATATCGAACCGCTGACGCTTGAGACCGTTACTGCAATCATCAAAAAAGAACGCCCCGACGCTCTGCTCCCGACCGTCGGCGGCCAAACAGGACTCAATCTGTCTGTTGAGTTGTACGAGAATAGAGTTCTGGACCAATTTGGCGTTCAGTTGATCGGTGCAAACATAGACGCTATCAGGGTTGGCGAGGATCGCGAACTGTTTAAAGCCGCGATGGACGAGATCGGGATTCCGAGTGCAAAGGGCGGTTTTGCACACACTTGGGAAGAAGCGAAAAAAATTGTTGAGGAGATCGGTTATCCCGCAATCATTCGGCCTTCGTTCACTCTCGGCGGTACCGGCGGTGGGACGGCCTATCATCCTGACGAATTTGAGGAAATTGCAAAAGGCGGTCTCGCGGCATCACCAAATTCGCAGATTTTGATCGAAGAATCGATACTTGGCTGGAAGGAATACGAGCTAGAGGTTATGCGCGACCTCAATGACAACGTCGTCATTATCTGCTCGATCGAAAACTTTGACCCGATGGGCGTCCATACTGGCGATTCGATCACGGTTGCACCGGCCCAGACATTGAGCGATATGGAATATCAGAGGCTACGTGATATGTCCAAAGCATGTATCCGCAAGGTTGGCGTCGAAACGGGCGGGTCGAATATACAATTTGCGATAAATCCTGAAAATGGCGATGTTCGCATTATAGAAATGAACCCGCGTGTCTCGCGCTCATCTGCACTTGCCTCAAAAGCCACAGGTTTTCCCATCGCCAAGATCGCGGCCAAACTAGCCGTCGGCTACACGCTCGACGAGATACCAAACGACATTACAAAAAAGACTCCGGCTTCGTTCGAGCCAACCATCGATTACGTAGTCACGAAGATACCCAAATGGGCTTTTGAGAAGTTTCCCGGTGCCGAAGATGTGCTCGGAACACAGATGAAATCCGTTGGCGAGGTCATGGCTATTGGACGTACTTTTAAGGAATCTCTCTTTAAGGGTTTGCGTTCACTCGAGGCGGTTAAACCATTGCGATTACAGGATGTTCCAGACTCTGAATTGCAGCGTAAACTTGCCCGTCCAAATTCGCAGCGTTTCTCGTACATCACATACGCCCTGCAAAACGGCTATTCGATCGAAGAGCTGCACCGTTTGACTAAGATTGATCCGTGGTTCCTTGATCAGCTGCAACAAGTAATGGAATTACAGGCAGAGATCGACTCAAAACCACTGACAGCAATTTCCTCTGGGACTATCAGATCGGCAAAAGAAAGCGGTTTGTCCGACAGACGTCTATTCTTTTTGACGGGAAGCCCTGAGAACGAAGTCCGGGAGCTACGTAAATCTCTCGGCATTGGACCGGTTTACAAACGTGTCGATACCTGCGGAGCTGAGTTTGAGTCCTTCACACCGTATCTTTATTCGACCTACGAAGAGGAATGCGAGGCCGAACCGACAAACCACCGAAAAATTATGATCCTCGGCTCTGGGCCGAATCGGATCGGGCAGGGAATCGAATTCGACTACTGCTGCTGCCACGCTTCTTTTGCTCTGCGGGATGCCGGATTTGAAACCATTATGGTTAACTGCAATCCAGAGACCGTTTCGACCGACTACGATACTTCCGACCGTTTGTACTTTGAGCCTCTGACTTTTGAAGATGTTATGAACATCGTAGATGTGGAAAAGCCCGAAGGTGTGATCGTCCAGTTTGGCGGGCAAACGCCACTAAATCTAGCGGATCGGCTACATGCGGCTGGAGTGCCTATCGTCGGGACTTCGCCAGATTCGATTGATCTCGCAGAGGACAGAAAACGCTTTGGGGCTTTACTAGATGAACTCAAAATTCCTTGTCCGGAAAATTCCAGTGTTACCTCAGCCGACGAAGCGAAAACTATTGCAAATAAAATAGGTTACCCGATTATTGTTCGTCCGAGTTTTGTACTTGGTGGGCGGGCAATGGCAATCGTTTATGACGATCAGTCGCTAGACGACTATATGCGATCAGCAGTAGACGCATCACCGGAAAAACCGATATTGATCGACAAGTTTCTGGAACGCGCGTCGGAGATAGATGTTGACGCATTGGCTGACGACCACACCGTCGTCATTGCGGGAATTCAAGGTCATATAGAGGAGGCTGGCATCCACTCAGGCGATTCGTCCAGCGTTCTGCCGGCACAGAAGATTGCTCCTGAACATCTTGAGACAATAGCTCACTACACCCGATCGCTCGCATTTGCATTAAAGGTAAAGGGCCTGATGAATATCCAGTTTGCGATTCAGGACGACCGTGTTTATGTGATCGAGGTCAATCCGCGGGCGTCGCGAACTGTCCCTTTTGTTGCGAAAGCGACCGGTGTGCCAATAGCCAAAATCGCATCGCTCGTCATGGTCGGTGAAAAAAAACTTGCTGATTTTAATCTGCCCGCAATCCTTCCGGTTCCCAAAATTTTCGTCAAATCGCCCGTATTCCCATTTAAAAAATTTGCCGGCGTAGATCCTATTCTCGGCCCGGAAATGCACTCAACTGGTGAGGTTATGGGTGTTGGGGCAACATTCGGCGAGGCCTATGGTAAAGCTATGGAAGGTGCCGGATTGACGTTGCCGCTCAACGGAAAAGCATTTATTTCAGTAAACAACACAGACAAAGGGCAGGCTGTGGTACTCGCTCGCCGCTTAAACAAACTGGGCTTTTCGCTCGTGGCGACCTATGGCACCACCAACCGCCTCCGCGAAGTCGGGCTCGAATGTGAATCTGTGTTTAAGGTCAACGAAGGCCGCCCGAACATTGCCGATCTCATCAAACAAGGCGAGATCGCCCTCATTATCAACACGCCGCTCGGCATAACTTCATTCTACGACGAGCAAGCCATACGAAAAGCCGCCCTTCAATTTAACACGCCCTGTGTGACCACAATAACCGGGGCCGAGGCTCTGGTCGAGGCAATCGCTACACAAACGGTACAGAAAGGCATAAAAGTACGTAGTTTGCAGGAAATTCACGAACAAAAAACTATTGCGGCCTCGGACACGCTAAATATATCTGAATTTTGACACTTTTGATAAATTGTCTGTAAAAGTAATCAGTAGGTTGAGCAAACTAGAATGTAACCATAAACACTTAAAGTGAGACAGAAAGTGAGACGCACTAACCTGTTGTAACCGCAAGTAATATCCCCTCGTAATCCTAATTATTTTCACACAATACGTTGCCACGTTCCGCTGTTCGCTAAAAAAGTTTCCAATTTTGTTTTGAAGTTCGAACTGTGCCGTCTGGCCATTTTTTGACCGACTTATTTTGATGAAAAATAACTTTTTTGGGTGCCAA
>JBBSJK010000024.1:0-36929 GCA_038257355.1 Pyrinomonadales bacterium
CACCCCATTCTGCATCACCATCGACCGCGAATCCGAAGCCGAACTAAAAGACCTCTACGGCAACGTCGGCTACACGATCATCGACGACGTTTTAAGTTTGCCAGAGCGAATGCCGAATATTTATCGGAGATTGACGAGTTAGATTAGCAGTCGAAAATGATTTAATGAGATCTTATCCTGATATTTATCCGCGTCTTCCAATCGAAGCTTTCCTATTTTTTACCGAGAGACCGGAAGGTGAGAAGTGGCTACCGAAAACCGTCGTTGAGTTTTGTGAGTATTACAAAACCAAGTATGAAACTGAGGATCTCCCTCAACCAAGAGTCGTCGCAATGATATGCGAACGATTTGTTGATTCGGGGTACCTTAGTCTCCATTCGCGGGCGGGAATGGATTCGATGCAGAATAGATATTTTGGAATACTGAAGGATAATTCGCTCCGAAATAACGAACACGCTCTTGATTATCTAAACCTACATTTGGGGTTTGTCGCCTTCGGCTTTCCATATATTTACCGGTACTACCAACCGCTTGTTCTTCCATTATTCTTTGAGGATGCAAACGGCGACAAATCTCTTGGAACTTGTTTTCGCTATCAAGGTGGGATTGTTAGTGCGAAACACTGTTTTGAAGGTGCTCATAAAATCGCGATTCAAGGCATTCAAAAAGATTATCTTCGAGGCGCTGATTTCATTGTTCATGAAAACAGCTTGATGGACATAATTTTTGTAGAAGTGCCCGGTCTCGAACACCTACCCCCGTTTGCGGGAAAAGCCGAGATACTTGATGAGGTTATGACTCTCGGGTATCCGAGAGTTCCCGGTTACCATAACTTTCTCGCAACGGAAACAGCAACCGTTTCTTCACGATTCACTGCCACTGTTGGAGCCGTCGCCGCTAGTGCGGAAGATATCTGGATATGTGAAAATCTCCTGCTAATCACAGCAAAAATTCATGGCGGAAATAGTGGCGGTCCCGTAATTAACAATAAGGGGCAAATTATTGGAGTTTCAGTAAACATGGCGGATGGTAACGGTAATTACGACAGTCTAGGCTACGGCACCGTAATTCCATTATCTTTCCTTGATAAGGATATCCTGGAGGGCGAAGCGTCGATAGTCTTTGACGCATCAGGGATAGAGTTTGTTGATTTTGAGTAGATTACCTTATTACAGGCCGACTTGGATATAGTATTTATGGCCGTTGGATATAAATTAGGACGATGAAAGATCCCAAAGTACAGCGACTTGACTACAAAATAGAGGGAAGCAAGTACTTAACGTACGACGATCCATCTGAGCTCGATTTTGAAAATGACTCCGGACATTTTTTCACTGCCGCTGGGATATTGTCCATTGAACCTAATGCTCATTTCGTGCGGGAAAGTGAAGCCCGGTCATCCATAGAGCCGTTTCTCGAAGCCTGGAAGGCCTCATCCAATCTTGAATCGCAGTCAACAGGGACGATCAACTTCAAGTTCTTGAAGTCGGAGATTATCGATCTAAACCCACCACTTCCCGGAGAGAGTCAAACTATCTTTCTAGAGGCGGGAGAATATATAACCGCGTTTGGAGAAGTTTCATTTCACCTTACGCGTAAGACTTTTCCCGTTCCGAGAGCCGGTTTTGATCTTACCCCTGATACTGAAAGTGCTTACTTGAGATGGCTCGGTTATAAGGCAGGACAAGAGCCGCTTCAGTCGATGGCATACTTCGTATTGACGGTACTGGAAGCCTCTGGAGGGCGGAATCAGCGGAATCAAGCGTGCATCGAATATCAAATCGATAAAGCGGTTCTGAGTGAGATTGGAAGACTTACTTCCACTAAAGGATCAATGCTCACCGCACGCAAGGCGACTTCGTCCGGTGATTTAACTGGAGCCGAAAAAGCATGGTTGGAAAAGGCGATTTCGGTCGTTGTTCTTCGCCTTGGCGAAAAAGCAGGTGGCGGGTCTTTGAGATCAATAACTATGATGGATATTTGACCTTCATCGGGCATATAAATTAACTTGACTTATGCTTGACTTACAGTATGAGTTTTCTGCCGATTTACACGATTACGCCAAGGCAGCTTACGTAACCACCGTTTTCCCAGTAGGGTCATAACACACTCGACGCCGTACACGTCGTAAAATATCCCGCTGATGACATCACGGTCGAACGGATCGGCGACATTCTTGAAATCGAATCCTTTTTAAACCTTCAGCGAATCTCTGCGTCTTCCTCTGCGGCCTCTGCGTTTAAACTTACGCTTATCAATATTCAACCCCATTCTTAACGCTGAGATCGCTGAGGAAGACGCGGGGTTCGCGGAGCTGCCAATTGGCGGCGATCCAATGATTCTGCTAACGTTAAGGTTTTGCTATGAACATCGTCTCGCTTGAAAATGTCTCGAAGAACTACGGATTTAAGCCGCTTTTTGAGAATGTGACACTCGGTCTCGAAGACCGCGACAAGATCGGGATAATCGGTGCCAACGGTTCCGGTAAAACGACGCTTTTAAGGCTAATCGCCGGGGTTGAGGCTGCAGATACAGGCCGTGTCATTAGAGCGAAGGGGCAGACGCTCGCATATCTCTCGCAGAACCCCCCATATGACGAAAACCTGACCGTTCTCGAAACTATCTTTGCCTCAAGCAGCGGTGTAATGCAGACGATCCGCGACTATGAGGCAGTTTGCCATGACGTGGCTGCAGGGAATCATGACACCGCGACGCTCGCTCGAATGTCAGACCTGCAGCACGAGCTAGAGATGAATGGCGGTTGGGATATCGAGGCCAATGCCCGGGCGGTTCTTACAAAACTTGATATCACCGACACGGCTGCGAAAATGAGTACACTCTCCGGCGGCCAGCGAAAGCGTGTCGCACTCGCCCACGAACTGATCTTTAAACCAGACATCCTGATCCTCGACGAGCCGACCAATCACCTCGACGCCGACACGATCGAGTGGCTCGAGGCATATCTTGCACGATATACGGGAATGCTCTTGCTTGTGACGCACGACCGCTATTTTCTCGACCGCGTGACGGATCGTATTTTTGAAGTAGATCGCGGGACGGTACAGAATTTCAGTGGGAATTATGCTTATTATCTTGAGAAAAAAGCGGAGCAGGAGACGCTTCGAGAGGTCGAAGGGCATAAACGCGACCAGCTAATTAAAAAGGAGTTGGCATGGCTCCGCCGCGGTGCAAAGGCCCGGACCCGCAAATCAAAGCACCGCATCGAAGCCGCTCATACGCTGATGGCCGTTCCAAAGGAACAGGCAAAGGGCGAGGTCGATATCGCGATCGGCTCAAAACGCCTCGGGTCAAAAGTCGTCGAGATCAACAATGTCTCAAAATCATACGGCGAGACGACGCTGATCACGGATTTTACCTATCTGCTAAAACGCGACGACCGTATCGGCATTATCGGTGCAAATGGTTCTGGCAAAACGACTTTGCTCGAGATGATCACCGGCCGCGTCCAACCCAGCAGCGGCGAGATAGACATTGGTAAAACCGTCCACATAGGCTATTACGATCAGGAGAGCCGTGCCCTGAATGACGATCAACGCGTCATCGACTACATCCGCGACGTCGCCGAATATGTCACCACCAACGAAGGCGTGCAGATAACGGCGGGCAAGATGCTTGAGCGATTTCTCTTCACTCCGGCAGCGCAATATGCAGTCATTGGCAATTTGTCGGGCGGCGAACGCCGTCGCTTGTATTTGTTACGAATTTTAATGGGCTCGCCAAACGTTCTGCTCCTCGATGAGCCGACCAACGACCTCGACATCCCGACGCTCATCGCCCTGGAAGAATACCTGGACGATTTCGCCGGTGCCCTCATCGTCGTCAGCCATGACCGCTACTTCCTCGACCGCACGATCGAAAGCGTCTTCCGCTTTGAGCCGGGCGGACACGTGCGTGAATTTGCTGGCGACTACACAGCCTACCTCGAAGCAATTGATCGCGAGATCGCTGAAAAAAAAAATAACGATCCGACCGAAACCCAAGCAGTATCAACGCCAACGGCCGCACCCGAAAAACCCAGATCTAAAAAATTGACTTTCAAAGAATCCCGCGAACTCGAAGACCTCGAAAAACGCATCGCCGCAACAGAACTAAGAATTCCTGAGCTCGAAAAAGAACTAACTTTAGCGGCCGCCGACGCCGGAAAGGTTCACGACCTATATCTGGAGCAGCAAAATCTAAATAATCAATTGGAAGCCGACATAACCCGCTGGGCGGTACTAGCGGAAAAGATTGAGTGATTATTGATTAGCCAGACTATCCAAAAGCAAAAAAAGACGACCCGAAAGCCGTCGATCTTATACCTAAATGGTGGCTGGAGAGTGACTTGAACACTCGACCTCGGGGTTATGAATCCCGCGCTCTAACCAGCTGAGCTACCCAGCCACGAATATTTGATTATAGTTTCACCGGCGGAAAAATCAAGGCGTGTGAGTTTGAGATCGGTTAAGTTTGACATTTCCGACTCCTATTAAGAATTAAAACAACCAATCATTACATTTAGCCGTCGAATCGATATATATTAGAATACCTATATGCGGTTTTGTTTTTCTAAAATGTTTCTCGTTGCGGCGGCGGTTGTGGTATATTCGACGGCCGCTTTTGCCCAACCCGGTAAAGCCGCGGCCGGGACGCAATTTAGAGCAGTTACGGTTGTATCGCAGCCCGATGCGAGCGTCTGGATTGATGGCGTTAACTGGGGGAAAACTAACGGATCGGGAAGGCTTGAGATTAAGACCGTGTCAACCGGAGCACACACGCTGCGGTTGCGAGCCGCTGGTTTTAAGGAAAAGTCTCAACCACTGACTGCGGCCCAAAAAGGAGAGATCAGCGTGACTCTGGTCAAGACGACCGACGAAGCCGAGCTTTCCTTTCAGGAGGCCGAACGCCTAGCCTTCGTTGACCGCGATAAATCCGCCGAGGCCTATAGCAATGCCCTCAAACTCCGCCCAAATTATCCCGAAGCCCATCTCGGCCTCGCACGCGTACTTTCCGAGACCGGCGATCTCAATGCGGCGCTGGTTGCGATTGTCGCCGCCCGTCGGCATCGTCCCGGTTATGCCGAAGCCGCTGCTGTCGAAGGCCGTATACAGAAAGAAAACGGCAATGAGGATAAGGCAATTGCTGCATTCAAACGCTCAATAACCGAGGGTAAAGGCTTTCAGCCCGAGGCATACACTGGACTTGGACTTTTATATAAAGAAAAAGCCGAAGGTTCAGGCTCTGCTGGCGAATTTGAAAACGAAGATTTGAACTACGCTGAATCAGCAAAAAATTTAAAAGTCGCCCTCAAACAGCTTTCCGGAGCACCAGACACCGTCGTCATCTACCAACTCCTGGGCCTGATCTACGAACGTCAGAAAAAGCACAAAGATGCCATTGCCACCTACGAAGAGTTTCTTAGAATCTTTCCCGACACGATCGAAGCCACCGCTGTCCGCTCATTTATTGTCCAGATAAAAAAGAATATGAGTTCACCTGATTAGACCTGAAAACCGTCATCCTCAGATTAGGATTATGAGGATAAATTGAGGTTTTTAAGATAATCGCGAAAATCACTGCCCAGGTCTTCGCGTTTCAGGGCAAGCTCGACGGTAGCAATTAGAAATCCGAGCTTGTCGCCCGCGTCGTGCCGTTTTCCTTCGAGCTTAACAGCATAAAACGGACGTTTTTTTAATAAGATTCGCATCGCATCCGTGATCTGTATCTCACCGCCGGAGCCAGGCTCGGTCTGCTCAATGGCTTCAAAGATATCGGGCGTAAAAATATAACGGCCGATAATCGCGAGGTCAGACGGGGCGTCGGCAAAGGCCGGTTTCTCAACCATATCATTGATCTTATAAACATTTGGCTCGACCTCGTCAGCGTCGATCACGCCAAATCGCGAAATATCTTCGCCGTCGACCTGCATTGTCGCGATGACCGGTGCATTATATTTCTCAAACACTTCAACCATCTGAAGCAGAGCGGGTTTTTCGGCGTCGACGATGTCATCGGCAAGTAATGCGGCAAACGGCTCGCTACCGACAAAATCTTTTGCCTGATAAATAGCATGTCCCAGTCCGAGGGCCTGTTTTTGTCGAGTATAACTGACCTGTGCAATGTCAGAGATTGCATGAATCTGGTCGAACATATCCTGTTTGCCGCGTTCCTTGAGCATCTGTTCAAGTTCAAATGAAATATCAAAATGATTTTCGATCGCCCCCTTGTCGCGGCCGGTAATAATCAGGATTGATTCGATCCCACTCGCGACCGATTCCTCGACGACGTACTGTATAAGAGGTTTATCGACTAGCGGGAGCATCTCTTTAGGCGATGCTTTTGTGGCGGGGAGAAATCTTGTGCCGAGTCCTGCCGCCGGAAAAACGGCCTTGCGAATTTTCATTGTCATACCAATTTTGCTAAATTCGTAAAGTCCTTTATGTACAAATACGAAAGGTAATTTTAGTGTAAAGATGGCCGGGAAACAAATATCACCCAGACAAACGCAAACGCGGCATTAGTTCCGGCAGCAATTTTCAAGCCATGTCATACTAATCTGGCCAGGAAATAATTCTAGGGCGACACTATGACCTTTGTAGTTACATTGTACTTACATTTAACCCAATCACTGACTATTGACACATGTTAGACCTTAATTTAGTAAGAGAGAATTTGGATGCGGTTCGCATATCTCTTGCCAACCGCAATTTTCCTGTCGAACCGCTGGACAAATTTGTCGCGCTCGATGCCGAGCGACGTCGTGTGATCGGTGAAGCTGACAGCATAAACGGTCAAAGGAACGCGGCAAGTAAAGCGATCGGGGCGTTGATGCAGTCGGGAAAACACGATGAGGCCGAAGCAAAGAAAGCCGAGGTTGCCGGTCTAAAAGAGAAACAAGCCGGACTCGAACACAGCCGTGATGCGGCCGAGGCGGCGATGCACGAACTGCTCGCAGGTCTGCCGAATATTCCCGCCGACGATATTCCCGTTGGAGTTGACGAATCTGCCAATGTCGAGATCAGACGCTGGGGGTTGCCCCGTGAATTTGATTTTGAGGCAAAAGATCACGTTGATCTGGGCGAATCTTTAGGCATTCTGGATTTTGAACGAGCTACGAAGATCGCCGGTTCGCGCTTTGCCATCCTGAACGATGCCGGTGCCCGCCTGAGCCGGGCGCTAGTCAATTTTATGCTCGATATCCATACTATAGAGCATAACTACACCGAGACGCTCCCGCCCTTTCTCGTAAATCGTACGGCACTTTTTGGTACAAATCAGCTCCCGAAATTTGAAGAGGACCTTTTTCATATTAAGGACGAACGCGGCTTCGCGCTGATTCCGACGGCCGAAGTTCCGGTTACGAACTATCACGCCGAGGAGATTTTAGACGCGACCGATCTGCCTAAATATTACACTGCGTACACGCCATGCTTTCGCAGCGAAGCCGGCAGTTACGGACGCGACACGCGCGGGTTGATCCGCCAACACCAATTTGAAAAGGTCGAGCTGATAAAACTTTGCCTGCCTGAGAGCTCCGACGATGAACACGAAAAACTGACCGCAAACGCCGAACGTATTTTGCAGCTTCTAGGCTTGCCGTACCGGACGGTCGTACTCTCGACAGGCGACATGGGTTTTGGCGCAAAGAAAACTTACGACATTGAGGTTTGGCTGCCGAGCCAAAAAACGTATCGCGAAATCTCGAGTTGCTCTAACTGCGGCGACTTTCAGGCACGCCGGATGAACACCCGTTTTCGCCGGGCAGGCGGTGCTAAACCCGAGTTTGTTCATACACTTAACGGCAGCGGCCTTGCTGTCGGGCGGACCTGGATTGCGATCCTCGAAAATTATCAGCAGGCCGATGGCTCAATTGATATTCCGGAAATTCTGTTACCGTATATGCACGGGTTGACTAAGATTAGAGCGTAATAGAATACGTCAGGATTTGACCAGTTTGAGAGATGTAATTACGATGTAATTATGAAAGCCCAGATTATCCAGATCGGCAATTCGCAAGGAATCAGAATTCCAAAGGCCCTGCTCGAGCAAAGCCGGATAACCGGTGAAGTTGACCTCGTACTTCACCGTGACGGCATACTAATCCGTAACGCTCAAAAGCCGCGTGCCGGATGGGACGAGGCATTCAAATTAATGGCTGAAAGCGACGACGATGAACTGGCTGGCGGAAACGCAGCCACCTCGTTCGAAAGGAAGGAGTGGCAGTGGTGAATCGATTTGACATATATCTTGTAAACCTCGACGCCGTACCGTCAAAAGACGCTAAAAACACGCGTCCCTGCGTCGTGGTCTCGCCCGACGAGATGAATCGCAATCTCAATAATGTGATAATCGCTCCCCTTTCCTCGGGCATCGTCCATTATCCCACTCGACTCGTAGTAGACTTTCTGAAAAATGAACGGTATGTAGTGCTTGACCAAATCCGGGCCGTGGATAAAACTCGCCTCGTCAAAAAAATCGGGGAGATCGATAACCCGGTACGGTCTGACATTCTAAAACGTCTCGCCGAAATATTTGCGGAATAAAAATCATTAGTTCAGTAGAAATTGAACGCTGATTCAACCGATTAGGCGGATTAAGATGGATATATCCAAATAATCCGCTAAATCAGTTAAATCCGCGTTCGCTTATTCCGTCAATTAAATTGTCTTTTAACTTTCAGAAACCCTTTATTAGTGTTTCCAGGGGTTAACGATTAAGTGGACGGTGCTGTTTTTTCGATAAAATTCTTGCCCGCGTCGGTAATTGCTTCTTTAGTTTTGTCGATCATATCGGTTGCTGTGTTTTGAGCTCTTTCAATGATCTCGCCGCGAGCGTTACCCAGCAGCTCGCCCTCGTATCTCGTCGATGGGATTGCCATACCCACGGCCGCTCCTAACGCAAGAGCGACTGCTCCGACTGCAAGCGGATTATCTTCGATGTAGGTGTCGTACTGGTCACGGGCCGCCGAGCCAATGCTCCCCACGGATCCGTAAACACTGCTCACCGCTTCACCCGCACCGGATACCACGCTCCCAGCCGCTCCGCTTACTTTTTCATACGCTGAGCTTGCCGCGTCTGCGACTTTACCGGCGACCCCGTCCATGCTGTCACCTGACGAAATCTTTGTTTCGGCAGAAGCTAAGCTCTTGACTCTATATTGGGCATCGTCCGACAGCTTGCGCCTCGTACCGTTATTTTTCTTGCCAGACAAACTCTGGTATGCAAGCAGGCCGGCTCCCGCTCCGATGAGAATAAACGGGAGCGGATTGTTGCGTGCCGTTTTAACGATCGATGATCCTGATAGTTCGTTGCCAATGTCTTTCATAATAGTTACAGCCCTCCCCAGGGTTGCGGCGTAAACGGCATCTTTAGCCGTTTCGACCGCGTTAGTCACATGCTCCGAGACCTGCTCGGATAAATTTGAGAAGCTAAGACGCTCTTGAATCGCATCTATCGTTTCTCCCATCTGAACGCGCGTTTCTTCTATCTGATCCTTGATCTGTTCGGTCTCCTCAGCCTCAGTATCGCCGTCAACATCAAGCTCTTCTTTTCTCGAAGCCTCGACAAGACTAGATTTGTCGCTAAAACCATCTGTTGAGAGAGTTCCTTCGCCTGTCTCACCTGCCTCGCCTATATAATTTCGTTCTTCAGCCATTTTGCGTCCTCCTTTAAAGATTCAATACTATTTTGGGGTAATGGTTCAGTTTTCCGCAGTTCTGTCAGAGCTGATGTGACCATAAAATAGGCCAATATACCTATAACGGCTCCCACCAGCAAAGCAGAGAGCCATGCTGGTATGAATTGAGCCAGAAGTAGAATAACGGCGGCGGTAAATGCTAGTGCAGCTATGTAAGCAACTGCACCGCCTACCGCCAGGAAACCGATGTTTTTACCTGCCTTCGTCGCTTTTTGAGTTATCTCCGCCTGGGCCAATGAGACCTCTTGACGAATCAGTGTCCCGGTTTCACTTGCCAGCTCGGTAAAGAGATCACCTAAGGAGGGATCATTGTTCATTTTGGGTTGTGCGATCATACTCCTCCTTTTTTAATTACAACGTACTGGATGCCGCCCGGAAGTTCTGCGTCTCGTCCCTACTTCCGCCTGGTGTCAATGACGCACCGGCACCTTCCGTTAGTCGTGTCGGTGAACTTTTAATAAACCTTGCGGCCAGAATTCCGAGAGCAAATGCACTTCCTAAGAAGATCGCCGGGTTTCTGCGTGCATACGACTCGACATCGCGAGCCATTCCCTTCAGATCGGTTCGCTCGAAATACTGAGCGACGGTTTCCAGTTTTTGAGCTGCGGTTTCCGTGTATTGTTGGGCATACTCTGTCACGCCAAATTGTGCGTCACCCTCTCCTATTGCCCCACTCACCCGCCGCACTGTATCGGCAACACTTGTTAAGCCAACAGATAACTCTGATTTTTGATCAGTGATTAGTGACGAAGCCTTATCAGTAACCGCGTCAAACGCTCCGCCCGCAGAGGCTTTTGCCTGGTTCAATAGGCCGCCCGCCGTATCCAATGCTTTATTCTTAATATTATCGACGCTTAAGGATTTGTCCTCACCATTACCGGTGTTTCCTCGTGCCGGATCATTGGCAGTTGAACCTATTGTGTCGGCATTCCCCTTATCACGTGCCATTTTTGTAGAGGCACCGCCACCACTCGTTTTGTCACTTTTCGACATTTCATTAACTTCACTTTTATATTCCTGATTCGACATTTTTTTTCTCCTTAACGAAGCCGTAACCTTTAAATCTTTTAATTGAGCGTCGCGGGCGTCATATTTGTAATGCATAAACTAGACAGTTAAATCGTATATGGTTTTCAACCAGAACTTTGTATGGAGTGTTACCAACCCCAAAAAATATTCATAATTTAGAGCGCTGATAAGGGCGAGAGATTACATACCACCTCTTTATTACGTGCTCATTTGGCAATTGAATTAATCGTGCCCAACGGTTTTTGACTTATCCCAAAGACTATCCATCTGGTCAAGAGTCGCTGTTTCCAGCGAAACTCCGGCTTTCAGTAGATTGTCCTCGATAAATCTAAACCGCTGTCTAAACTTGCGGTTAGTTTTGTTGAGCGCCGTTTCGGGTTCAACATCGAGATGGCGGGCGAGATTCATTACAACAAACAGCAGGTCGCCGATCTCTTCGGCAATATTATCTTTTTCACCGCGTTCAATAGCGGATTTTAGCTCGGCGGTTTCTTCGTCTAACTTATTAAAAATCTGTCCTGCATTTTCCCAATCAAATCCGACTTTCGCTGCTTTTTTTGTTAGTTTCAATCCCTCAAGCAAAGCAGGGAAATGAACCGGAATCTCATCGAGTATCGAATCCATTATTTTCTCTATCTTTCCAGATGCTTTTCGCTCGGCAGCCTTTAATTGATCCCAATTGTCCAAAACGTCCCCGGCGCTGGTGAGTTTAGCATCGCCGAAAACGTGAGGGTGCCGCAAGATCAGTTTTTGCGTGACACCTGCCGCGACGTCGTCGATAGTAAAATCACCGCGCTCCTTGCCTATCGTCGAGTGGAATACGACTTGCAGCAGCAGATCGCCAAGTTCCTCTCGCAGATTTGTCGTGTCCCCCGTTTGATCAGCTTCCTGAATGGCGTCAAAGGTCTCATACGCTTCTTCGATCAAGTATTGTGACAACGATTGATAGGTCTGCTCGGCGTCCCATGGGCAACCGCCGGGAGCACGCAGACGGTCCATAACCGTGATAAGTTCGTCGAAAGATTTTGACATAATTTCGTAAATCGTTAATTGAAGGGATATTTCTTAATTGAGATTAACAATCAAAAATAACCTTTCATGGTTAATAACCGGTAGTGCCTTAATTTGTTATTGCTGGAACTTGGCAGGAAGTTCCGCTCTGCTAAGATCTATTTTGCCTTCTCTTAGTATTCTATGTGTTTAAGTTCTTATTCAACACAACTGACACGGACAGATGACACAAGTGCACGGCATGAAGCGGGCAACGTCGAATTAAGACACGGCCTAATAACCGAAGATTTTGAATTCTTTTCCCGCAAAATGCTAATATCAAAACAGGATTTAAAATATATGATCGGCAATGATGATAATCAGGAAGAAGTTACTTTTAAGGTCGCGGACCGACGCAAATTCAACTCGGACGGCTCGTTGAGAGAGGGAGTTACGCTTGAACCGGCTAAGGTGGAGCCAAAAGCCGAAACCAAACTCGCACCCAAGACTGATCCGACAGAATCGGAATCAGTATCTATGGATTCCGATCCCGGTTTCGATGCTGAAACCTCTAACGAAGAAGGCGGGGATGACGAAATTCCTGGTGCTCAGGACCCGGCGAGCTTTGTAAATTTTCTGTCGACGCTCGCGACCAATGCCGCCGCGGCGCTGGGCGCCGTTCCGCATCCTGCGACTGGCCAGCGTTCACTAGATCTCGAATCCGGCAAATACTGGCTCGACATCCTCGGGATGCTTCGCGACAAGACAAAGGGGAATTTACATCCACAAGAAAGCCGCCTGCTCGAAGGCCTGCTCGGCGATCTGCGTATGCAGTATGTTCATCTGGTCAAAGCGACTGAAGAAAAACTGAAGGCTCAGGCAGCACAGCAATTCTCAGGCGCTGATATTTTAGGCAAAAAATAATTTACAATGCAGAGATCGCGGAGGACGAAGAGGAGATCTAAATAAGTTTCTCTACGTTCTCCGCGATCCCTGCGTTAGAATATAGAAATGAAACTGACGTTCCTCGGCACAGGTACATCGACCGGTGTTCCCTCGATCGGGTGCGACTGTGAAACTTGCCTCTCCGAAGATCCGCGTGACAAACGGCTGAGAGTTTCGATACTGATCGAACATCGCGATAAAAAGGTTCTTGTTGATACCTCCATCGATTTTCGGCAACAGGCATTGCGGGCAAAGATCACTCACCTTGATGCCGTTCTGATTACACACTGCCATGTAGATCACGTTTTTGGACTCGACGATATCCGCCCTTTGAATTTTCGTCACGGAGCCATGGGGGTTTACGCAAACGAGATCGCCTGGACTGATCTCCGCCGTATTTTTCAGTACATATTTAACCCGACACACATCGGCGGCGGACTGCCGCAGCTAGTGCCACATACGGTGGAGCCAAACGCTCCGTTTTTCATCGGCGAAGACCTGCAAATCACGCCGCTTGAGGTTATCCACGGCAAACTTCCGGTCATCGCCTACCGTTTTAACGATTTTGCCTACGCAACCGATCTAAAGATAATTCCCGATGCATCGATGGATGCTCTACGCGATCTGGATGTACTGGTGCTCGACTGCGTTCGTATCAAGCCGCATACTACGCACCTGTGCCTCGAAGAGGCTCTCGAAATTATTCACGATCTCAGGCCAAAACGAGCCTACCTGACGCATCTCAATCACGATATCCTGCACGAGCGCGATTCGGGTCTATTGCCTGACAATGTCTGGTTTGGCCACGACCAGCTTGTTGTGGATTAGCCGGTTTTGTCGCGTGTTTTTGTCGTAACTCATTGTCATAAAAGAGATTACCAACTTGTTACAAATAAATTAAACCTCTACGTCACGCCACGCACGTTAAATGCTGCAAAAACAGAACTTAGCAGTAAATTTAAAAACCACTATATTTTGTGTTGACAAAGCTTTGTCACTACCATATAGTCTATATCCACGCAGGCGAAAGCCTTGAAATATTACCTGACACCGGCGTGTAAAAACAAGAAAATCCGGATTCAATATAGCCTCGCTTTTTATATAAGCAAGATGCGGGCTGGAGGGACTTTCTCTCACAAACGTACAGAACGACTTACATAAAGCTGTAAGCTCTAAGGAGTGGCAAATAGAAATGGATACTTTCGGACAGACGACCGCGGCAACACGACAAACAGAAAATTCGGCCCAAACGACAATGCAGGTTCGCAAGCGAAACGGCAACCTCGAGCCGGTCGATATCAACAAGATCGTACGGGCGATCACACGCTGCTGCGTCAATCTGCCCTCAGTGGACAGTCTGCGTATCGCCACGAAAACAATCAGCGGCTTGTATGACGGGGCAACAACACAGGAACTCGACAAGCTTTCGATCCAAACTGCCGCGAGCCTCATATTTGAGGAACCGGAATATTCGCGGCTCGGTGCCAGATTGTTGGGGCAGTATATAGAAAAAGAGGTTCGTAATCAGGAGATACATTCGTTTTCGCAGTCAATCGCCTTTGGGGTTAAAGAGGGCCTGATCGGCGAACGGGTTGCTGCTTTTGTATTCGAAAACAGCCGTAAGCTTAATGACGCCATTGACCAATCACGAAATGATCTGTTCGAGTTTTTTGGTCTGCGAACATTGTATGATCGTTATTTGTTAAAAAATCCGGTAACACGCGATGTGATCGAATCGCCGCAGTTTTTCTGGATGCGTGTCGCCTGCGGACTATCGGTCAATCCATACGAGGCGATCGATCTTTATAATCTTTTTTCTTCGCTCGAGTATGTGCCAAGCACACCGACGCTTTTCAATTCCGGCACCCAGCACGAACAACTCTCGTCGTGTTTCCTGCTAGATTCTCCGCTCGACAGCCTCGAAAGTATATACAAGAAATATGCTGATGTTGCGATGCTCTCAAAATTCTCCGGCGGGATAGGCATCGCCTATAGCCGGGTTCGTTCGCGAGGGAGCCTGATTCGTGGCACAAATGGACACTCAAACGGCATCGTTCCTTGGCTCAAAACGCTTGATTCCAGCGTTTCTGCTGTAAATCAGGGCGGCAAACGCAAAGGTGCTTGCTGCGTCTATCTCGAAACGTGGCACGCCGATATCGATGATTTTCTCGAACTCCGCGACAACACCGGCGACGACGCGAGCCGAACGCACAATCTGAATCTCGCGAATTGGATACCCGATCTGTTTATGAAACGCGTCCAGGCCGACGGCCAATGGTCGCTGTTCGACCCCAAGGTCGTGCCGCATTTTCCTGATCTCTATGGTGAGGAATTCGAGGCAGCCTACGTTAAGGCCGAGGAAGAAGGCATTTTTATGCGGCAGCTAAATGCCCGCGATCTGTACGCCAAGATGATGCGGACGATGGCGCAGACGGGTAACGGCTGGATGACGTTTAAGGATTCGAGCAATCGCAAATCGAATCAGACTGCCCGACCTGAGAATGTCGTTCACCTCTCGAATCTATGCACCGAGATCATCGAGGTCACGTCGGACGGCGAAACCGCTGTGTGCAATCTCGGCTCGATCAACGCTTCGAGGTATTTGAAAGACGGCCAGGTGGATTATGACAAACTCCGCCGCAACGTTCGCCTCGCTGTCCGTCAGCTTGATCGCGTAATCGACCTCAATTATTACGCTATCGCAAGCACGGCTGACTCGAACAGCCGATGGCGCAACATCGGCCTCGGTGTGATGGGTTTGCAAGATGTATTCTTTCAAATGCGCCTGCCATTCGACAGTGATGAAGCCCGCAAAATCTCGGCGAAAATACAGGAAGAAATTTATTTTGCCGCACTCGATGCGTCATCCGATCTAGCGGTCGAACGCGGCGTCCATCCGGCATTCCCCGACACGCGGGCGGCATTGGGAGATCTGCAGTTCGATTTCTGGGGCATTACGCCTGACGACCTCGGCCGCTGGGACGCTCTGCGTGAAAAGATCAGAATGACGGGCCTGCGAAATAGCCTGATGATCGCGATCGCACCGACAGCAACGATCGCCTCGATCGCGGGCTGTTACGAGTGCATCGAACCGCAAGTCTCTAATCTCTTCAAACGTGAAACTTTGTCGGGCGATTTTGTCCAGATCAACAAATACCTAGTCCAGGAACTAAAAGCCATAGGCCTGTGGACAGACGAGATCCGCAACACGATCAAGCTCTCCGAAGGCTCGGTCCAAGACATCGCTGAATTCACCGACGACCTAAAAGCGATCTATCGCACCGCGTGGGAGATCCCTATGCGTTCGCTGATCGACATGCAAGCCGACCGCGGGGCATTCATCGATCAAAGCGCTTCGCTTAACCTATTCATGGAAAGCCCGAACATCGGAAAACTCTCGTCGATGTATATGTACGCGTGGCAGAAAGGGTTGAAGACAACATATTACCTACGTTCACGCCCGGCAACGCGTATAGCTCAGGTCGCCGCGGCTGACAACATCGCTTCTGTGATCGAAGAGCCGAAGAACGTTTATACGGACGAGGAAGCGTTAGTTTGCTCGTTGGAAAATCCGGAAGCCTGTGAGGCGTGCCAATGAAGGAATTGTGATAGACAAAGGCAGAAAGATTCTGACTGATTCAGAGGCTGAGGGTTCAATAAAAGGGGAGCCCGCATTTATCGGTAGGCCCGAAGGGGCTGCTGTTTATCACGGGTTTCGAATAATTGATGAATCCGAGACAGAAGGTTGGCGGCTTGGATTCATTTCAGAATTCATCGATAGCGAATATGGGGACGGATTTGTTATGCACCTGACAACTCTCGATCCGGTCTAGTTTGGGATATCGGCGAGGGCGAGATCACAACCGTTTTGGAGCCGGAATCTCAGAGATGGGGTGTCTACGCCATCTCGTTTCCAAAGTTAATGCACACACTAGATGATGTCGTTGTGAATTTTAGAGCTGTTTTGCCAAACCTGATTTCGAAGTACGAAGAGGCCAGACGAAAAGGCTAGAAAAGGAAGAAGATATGTTGTTAAATCCAGGCTTTAATTTAACGCTTCGCCCCATGAAGTACCCTCAGTTTTATGAGATGTATAAAAATGCGATCAAGAATACGTGGACGGTCGAGGAGGTCGATTTTTCTACCGACGTAAACGATCTGCGTAATAAAATGACGCCGTCGGAGCGGCATATGATCAACCGTTTGGTGGCATTTTTCGCGACGGGCGATTCGATCGTTTCGAACAATCTTGTTCTTAATCTGTACAAACACATCAATTCGCCCGAAGCGAGAATGTATCTGTCGCGGCAGCTTTATGAGGAAGCTGTCCACGTCCAGTTTTACCTAACATTGCTCGATACCTACATTCCCGACCACCACGAGCGCGAACAGGCGTTTGCGGCGGTGCAGAATATTCCTTCGATCCATACGAAAGCTGAGTTTTGCTTCAAATGGATCGACTCGATTCAGAATCTGCACGCTCTTGAGACAAATGACGACCGGAAGCAGTTTCTGCTCAATCTGATCTGCTTCGCGACGTGTATAGAAGGCCTATTTTTCTTCGCCGCCTTTGCATACGTTTATTTCCTGCGTTCGAAAGGCCTGCTTCACGGCCTCGCGGCGGGGACGAACTGGGTCTTTCGCGACGAATCGGCCCACATGGCTTTTGCACTCGATGTCATCAAAGAAGTTCGCAACGAGGAACCCGAACTTTTCGACGAACACCTGCACCGCCAGATCGTCACGATGATCGACGAAGCCGTCACCTGCGAAATGCAGTTTGCCGAAGACATCCTCTCCGGCGGCGTCTCGGGCCTCTCGATCGCCGACATGCGTCAGTATCTCGAATTCATTGCAGACCAACGCCTAGCTATGCTCGGACTCCAAAAGGTTTACGGAGCCAAAAACCCGTTCTCATTTATGGATCTCCAAGACGTCCAGGAACTCGCCAACTTCTTCGAACGCCGTGTCTCGGCGTATCAGGTCGCCGTGGCGGGGGATGTAAGTTTTAACGAGGCGTTCTAAGGTAATGGTCGCAATTGCAAAGCAGGAACTGAAATTAGAATGTTATCCCTAAGAAATTCTGCAATAATTTCAGTCTCTGTTTTTGACAAAACCCAATTAAATACACTACTTACAGAATGCGATCTGTTAATCTCGAATAGTATCAATTGTTAGAAATTGATACTATTCGTTTATATCGGACACTAAGTGAAACCAGATATTGAAACACGAGCGGACATCCACGAATTGCTGACCGAATTTTACAAGATCGTTATTGATGATGCGGAGATCGGCCACCATTTTGTTGATCTTGATTTCAATACACACCTTCCGATAATTACAGATTTTTGGGAGAAGGTTTTGTTTGACGAACCCGTCTATTTCGGCAATCCGATGGCCGTTCACCAGGAGCTTAACAATAAATCGCCATTAAAATTCGAGCATTTTGTTCGTTGGATCGAGATTTTTGGACAAAGCGTGGATCGTTTATTCGCAGGCAATAATGCTGACGAGGCGAAGTTGCGGGCAAGGATGATCGGTCATAGTTTGAATCAGCGACTCAATGGCGGAGTCCAAATTCATGGGAGTTTGTAAGAGTTTGCGACTGATATAAAATCGCGAACCTGTTTGTCAGCCCAGCACGAGTCTTTTCCCATCTCCTTCGACATCAACTGGGCTACTTTGGGAGCCATTTCAATAGCGGCTTTCGCGTTTAAAAACAATGCCCGTGTCCGCCTGGCCATAACATCTTCGACCGTCTGCGCCATTTCTTCTCTCACCGATCTGATTACATCTGATTCGGTGTAAGAAAGTGCAGGGTGTAGGCTTTGACTGTCAACAAACGATCGAAATCCAGATCCCGAGATTTTGAGACCTTTTGTTTTAGATGGCCCGGCTGTTATTTCTCCAATTTTGATCGCATGATCAACCACGTCTTCGGCCATACGCCTATAGGTTGTCCATTTGCCGCCGGTGATCGTTATCAAATTTGATCGATCGATTTCGATTGTGTGGCCGCGCGACAGTGAAGCGGTGTTTTTGGTTGCACCCGATTTCACTAACGGACGAATACCGGCGAAGATGCTCAAAACATCTTCGCGCGTAGGCTTAATAGAGAGATAGTCACCTGCTGTTGCAATAATGAATTCAATCTCGGATTCGAGAGCGTGCGGTTCCAGATCGACATGGTCGATTGGCGTGTCAGTTGTCCCGACGAGTGTGTGGCCGTGCCATGGAATACAAAACAGAATGCGATTATCGCTTGTCTTTGGAATCATCAGAGCACTGGACCCGGGTAGGAATTTGCAGTCAAAAACGAGATGGATGCCTTGGCTGAGCGTGACGATCGGGCGTGACGCCGAATCAGACATCTCTCTGACTGCATCGCAAAAAGCTCCGGTTGCGTTGATGACTGTTTTTGCTGAAACCGTCACCACATCACCGGTTTCGGCGTCTTCGAATTCAACGCCGCTAACAGTATCGTCGTCTGTTTTTAACAGTCGACTGACCTTTGCATAATTCAGAATGGCGGCCCCATTATTATGCGCGGTCTTCACTAGATCGATGAGAAGATGAGCATCATCAAACTGTCCGTCAAAATACAAAATGCCGCCGGACAAGCCGTCAATTTTGACAGTGGGCAGATATTCGATTGTTTCTGTTTTCGATAAAATCCGCGACCGGCCAAAGCTGTGTTTGCCTGAGAGCAGATCGTAAACCTTAAGCCCCGTGCCATAAAAAATCTTCTCCCAAAGGCTGTAACAAGGGACAATAAACGCCTGTTTGGTGACAATATGCGGGGCATTGCGAAGCAGGATTCCGCGTTCCCTGATTGCCTCGCGAACCAATGAGATATTACCTTGGGCAAGATAGCGGACGCCGCCGTGGACGAGTTTCGTGCTTCGGCTTGATGTGCCTTTTCCGAAATCCTGTTGTTCGAGCAGCAGCACGTCGAGTCCGCGAGACGCCGCATCGACTGCACAGCCAACACCGGTCGCGCCACCGCCAATGACTATGATGTCCCACGGCAGATTCCGTTCTCTTACTCTTTCCAGTATCGAGTTTCGATTCATCTTTAGAAGTAAAAGAATAGCAGACGTATCGGTTCTCAGTGTTCTTTGGCTCGTCCGGCTTGAAAAATCAGCCGAATCACAAGACAATTCTCGGTGATGTCCGATCACGTCCCTTCAAATCGAACCCTATGGCAAGATGTCCGCAATACACCGCTGGCACTTACGAGTTATTTTGCAGTAATTGCCGGGGCGGTATTGATGCTTTATTATCAGGGCCGCGTCTGGTGGTGCCAGGTTGGGGATATGATGCCGTGGTCGTGGGATATCTGGTCACCGCATAATTCTCAGCATCTCATTGACCCGTATTCGTTTACGCATATTCTGCACGGCGTAGTAGAATTTTGGCTGATCGGATTGCTGTTTTGGAAAATGCCGCTCGCGTGGCGTCTATTGCTCGCGATCGTGATCGAAAGTACGTGGGAAGTCGCCGAAAACTCAAGTTATATTATCAATCGATACCGTGAGGCGACGATCTCGCTCGACTATTTAGGCGACTCGATTATCAATTCTATTGGCGATATTATCTGCTGTGTAATCGGCTTTATACTTGCCTACAAACTGCGGTTCTGGAAATCTCTGATCCTATTTGTAGCGACCGAGACAATCCTGTTGCTCTGGATCCGCGACAGCCTAATAGTAAACCTGATAATGCTCATCTATCCGGTCGAAGCAATAAAAGCCTGGCAGATTGGCGGATAAAAATGATTTGGCTATAAAAAGGCAAAAAAAACACAAAATTAAATTCTTTTTTTGCGGATTTGTGTCTTTTTGCTGTCATTAATCTTATAGTTCGCCACGTGCGGTTTCGACCTGGGTTTCGAGATCGACGGCTAGTTTGCGTGAGCCTGGTTGGTCAAATGTTTCCGTCCAACGGAGGGTTTCGTCGAGGACACGGAGCTGGTATTCGCGCCAGTCGGGTTTGCCGGCGACTGAGCCGAGTTCGCCATTATAGTACGCTGTTCGTGGGGGGCGCACCTTGTCTGTCAGCTTTGGATCTACCGCGATCATAATGGTCGGAATACCGCTTTGCTCGATGGCGCGGGCGACGATTCCGAGCGTCTGATGACACAGACGCGATGCCGGTATCAACAGAGCGGTCTGAATTTCATATCGATGCAACCGCTCGGCGATCTTTGGCCCGAGTTCCGACGCGACGAGGCTGGCGTTTGGAATGTGGCTGCTAACGCTCCACCAGACGTTATTGAGGCCGCCGATGACCGAGTTTGCCTCGTATTCCGACAGACGGTCGATCGGTATTTGCGAATTTCTATCCTGCCTGACCGCAGCCGGATCGTAGCCTTTGGCGGCGTATCGCATATCCACGGCGTCGACCTCTACTGGTATCTCGAGAAAATTTAGATCGCCGTCGCGGACATCGGTGTCAAACGGCTGCATGCCATCTATATATGCTCCGGCGGACGAGATGAGTGCGAGATTTAGCATCGGCAACGCCCGGCGGACAGGCGTGAAGGGCGAATGAACGTTCTCGATCCACGGATACGAGACGAGGGCATCGTTGACCTTCCAACGGGAAAACCGCCCAGAGAAAACATTGATATTTTCGATCAATTCCATAAACTTGTCTAGACCTTAAATTCCGTCGGGAAATCGTAAACATCGGCCGTCTCTACCTTTGCGGTGCCGAATTTACGGGTTGAGATAATAAAAAATGCGATGAGCGCGGCGATCATTCCAGTAAACAAAACCCAGACCGAATACTCATGCAGCATATTAAACTGCACCCGCAACGGATCGTCTGCCGCCACCTCGTCTATTGGCCGACCCATCTGAGTTCTGACCGATGCAAGCCAAAATCCGATCACAAATTGCCCGACCGCACACGCCGCCGCAATCAGCAGCAGTAGAAACCGCTCGGCCCACAGCCAAAATTTATTAATTCCTGAGTTAGCTATTAGCGTTGTCAAAATCAGAAACACGGCAATAGCCATGCCGCTGTAATTCAGGATTGAGAGTGTGCGGTTGACGACAGCACCTGCCAACTCGCGTTCAGGCAGAACCGCAAATGCCGACTGAGCGACACCGATAAAAAATACCGCCGCCCCGAGCCAGATCGCGAGTATCAATAACCTGATGCCGAAAAAGAATTTCATTGAAATACACCGTATGCGAAGCACCTTATTATCTATTTTTTCATAACAAAGGGCAAAACACGCGGCTAGCCAGACATTTTTTTACGTTGTGATTTTGTATTTTAAAAAATGGAGGATTGTGATCCTAAAACAGTCATTACCGGAGGAGTGCGGAATTGTGAGTGAGAAGTGCGGAATTCGGAGTTCGGAATTTAGAGTGAGTGTTCGGAATTCGAAATCGAAATTTGAAATTTGAGATTCAGATTTCAGTTTTTAGATTTGAAAAATGGGAAATCCATTAACACATAGCACACAAAAGGGAGACGCATGGCTCACAAAGTATTGATGTTAAATGGTTTCTCAGCGTTCTCTGGGTGCGGCGAAAACAAAGTCTGGGGGCGTAATCAGGCATTCAATCTCTGGGCCGGCGTACGGCTATTAGGATGTTTTTACCGAGCGGGATGTTTATGCGAGACTCGAATTTTCTGATCAGCGGGACGGCAAGATTGTCGTAGGTGCTTACGGCACCGGCGCTGAGGACGTCGGATCTGAGGATTTTATATTTGATGAACCATGGCAGGATGCCGGCGAGGTCAAAGTATTTTGAACGCACGATCTCGAATCCAGCGGACCGGCATTTGTCTTCCAGTTCTTTCTTTGTATAACGCCGAAAATGACCGACTTTACGGTCAAATTCGCCATATAGACTCATTAGGGCAGGGACAAAGATCAGACAGTGGCCGCCGTTATCGAGCGTTTTGTAGATGGTTTGCAATTCGAGCAGATCGTCCTGGATATGTTCGAGAACATTGACATAGATGATCGTGTCGGGCCTAGATATATCGACGATCTTTGGTGATACGTCGAGAAACATGGAATGGTGGAAAGTAACTTCCGTCGATGTCCCTGTTTGTTCGAGATTTTTGGTTAACTGCTCAAACATTTCCGATGGCTCGATCAGGGTTAGGCGTTCGGGCGTTTCGCCGAGCAGCAGTTCGGAAAAACTGCCTGTTCCGGCCCCGACCTCGACGATATTGTCGCCGATGAACGGGCGAAACTCATCGAGGATCCATTTATGATAATTGACGGCAAATGACATCGCTTCGAGGTCTTTGCCGATGTAAACAGGAGCTTTAGTCATTTGCATCAAGGTCTAGTTGGTGCGAGCTGCGTTGTGGCAGCACGTAATTTGAGCCGCGATATGATTGTTTTAACGTTGTCAGAAAATTATATTTTATAATATAGACCAAGGCCGCGATGCCATCCGTAAACCCGATCTTTTTTCCCTCGTCATAAGTTCGGCCGTAATAGCTGATCGGCACCTCGTAAACCGCACATTTCAATTTGGCGATTTTCGCCGTCACCTCAACCTCGAAACCAAAACCGCGTGACGTAATGACCATATTGCGGATAATGTCGCCGCGAAAGGCCTTGTAACACGTCTCGATATCGCTCATATTGAGATTTGTCAGGCAGTTTGAGAAAAATGTGAGGGATTTATTTGCCAGATAATGCGTGAAATATAAGATTCGTGCGGCTTTTTTGACCATAAACCTCGAACCGTAAACAACATCGGCATGGCCGTCGATGATCGGTTGTATGACATCGGCAATTTCGCCGGGGTCATATTCCAGATCGGCATCCTGGACCATCACGATTTCGCCCTGGGTTAAGGCAAATCCCGTTTTCAGTGCCTCGGTCTTGCCGCTGTTTTTTTCGTGACGAACATATTTGATATTAGGGTGCCGCTCGGCGAGCTCGCGGGCGATAACCGGTGTTTGGTCGGTTGAACTGTCATCGACGATGATCAATTCGAGCAGATGCGGAATCTTAAGCACGCGGGCGACGATCAACGCCAGCGTCGACGCCTCGTCAAATGCCGGCATGACTACAGACAGACAGCGACATTCGGCCTGGCTGTCGGCTTGAAGTTCTGTTTTTTGAGTCATATAATCGGCTGAAAATTCGGCGTAACTTTTTTGCCACGAATGTATCGATTATTTTGCCACGTATACACGAATTTTTTTGCTACAAATGCACGAATTAAAAAAATGTTCGCGTTAGGTCAAAAAGAGGTTAACACAATGAGCAGCAAGGGAAGCCACGGTTTTGTGTTTAAGATTTGCTGGTTTCTATAATCAAAAAAATACTTCCTTCGGTAAAAAATGGTATTTTTCTTCGATCTTAAATCTCTTATCCAGCCTCAGATATTGGTTGTTTTAACATACGCGGCGATGCTTTTTTTTTCGTGGCAGCGGTGGACATCGCTGATAGTCGATATTGGCCGCGAGACTCATTTGCCATTACGGATTCTGGGCGGTGAGTTGCTTTACCGCGACGTTCATTATATTTATCCGCCGTTTGCACCGTATTTTAATGCTTTACTGTACGCGGGTTTTGGCGCGCATCTCAATACATTAATTGTAATAGGTATCGTTTTTTCCGCTTTGTTCACGTTCCTCTGCTACCGGATTAACCGCAAGCTGATGCCGCCGATGGAATCGTCGATTGCCACGGCCCTCGTGATAATTCTGTGTGTTTTCAAACCGGCTGGAAATCTGATTCTGCCCTACTCATTTGCCGCGCTGTATGCTGCCGTGTTTTCGCTGGCAACTGTTCTATTTACTCTACGTTACGCTGAGAACAAAAATCGACAAGATCTCGTGTTAGCAGGAATTTTTATCGGGCTGGCGGCAATTACAAAACAGGAATTCGGATTTGCCGGTGCCGCGACTGTAACTCTCTATTTAATCTACCTTCACCGAAAGGATTTTATAGGTTTACTAATGGACTTAGCTTACGCCGCCGTCCCGGCGATGGCGGTTGCGATCCCAGTTTTTGCTCTGCTGTTTCTCAAAATTGATTGGCAGATATTGATCGATGACAGTCACCTTTTTTATACAAACATTCCCGAATCGCTGCTCTATTACAATCGCTTTCGGTCGGGTTTAGATCACCCAGTCAGTTCGTTTATTCAAATGATCGGTGCGGCGGCATTGTGCATGGTGTTTACCATTATTATTACTTTTTTTAGCGATCGTACCCGCAAACTTCGATCTAATCTGCTAGTTTTGTTTGGGGCTTCAGCGATAGTCGTGGCCGTTGTTTTGTTCTTTTTTTTCGATGAATGGGATGGCAGCCCGCTTCGAGCGCTGCCTTTCCTGTTAGCCGGGATTATTTTTGTCGCATGGCGGCGAAAGACATCTATTGAGGCCTCATATGCGTTCCTTTTTATCATCGCGGTCTATAGTCTAATCATACTTGCCCGCGTCATTTTTCGTGTGCCAAGCGGCGGCTTTTCGGGCAGCTTTTACCTGCCAGCCTCTCTATGCCTGATCGCCTACATTCTCCTACAGGAATTGCCCTTGGCTGTAAAGAAATGGACTGACGATGAGTCATCATTTATTAGAGCAAGAGCTATCACCCGCTCGTTTTGTATCGTCGTGATGGCGGCGATGTTTGTGTCATTTGGCTACCGGTTTCGTACTAAATACGTCTACGAGATCGCCGCCGCCCGGGGGACGGTCATGATCGAGAAAGAAAGCGGTCCTGTGATCGACGCTGCGCTAAAATTTATCGAGGCAAATACATCCGCCGGTGATTTTATCGCTGTCGTGCCCGAAGGCAACGACCTAGCATTTCTCACCGGTCGTAGAATCAATCTGCGGCATCAGGTTTTGCAGCCCGATTTTCTGAGCGCTCAGGATGAGCTTGATGCAATCGAGGCGTTGTCACGCGATAATGTCCGCTATATTTTTATGCCAAATCGCGCAATGCAAGAGTTTGGCAAGGTCGAATTTGGCCGCGATTATAATCAAACACTCGGAAACTGGATCGAGGATAATTATCAGGTTGTCCGAGTTTTTGGGATTTCAGAGGGGCAAAAACCGGAAACCGGCAAACCACCATATTTTATAAAGGTTTACGAACGGAGAGCGTTGTGATAAATGACCTCACCGAAACTGACCGGTTGAATATCGCCGCATCACTCAAATCTGCGGCTGAGGCCCTAAAAAACGTTGGCGTCAAAGAATGTCGCCGCGAGGCCGCCTCTCTGCTCGCTTTCATCCTCGAAAAAGATGCGGTTTTTCTAATTGCTCATCCCGAATATCTGCTCACAGAGAGACAGGCCGTCGCATTTGACTGCGTAATCCGCCGCCGTGCGGGCCGTGAGCCTTTTCAATATATAACAGGCCGTAAAGAGTTTTACGGCCTAGATTTTGTAGTCTCGCCTGATGTGCTAATACCGAGGCCGGAAACCGAGATTCTCGTCGAGGACGCGATAGAAATATTATCAAAACTGGTAAATCCATCATTCTGCGAGATTGGCGTCGGTTCGGGCTGTATCTCAGTTTCGATCCTACACAATGTAAAAACGGCACGGGCCGTCGGCGTTGATATCTCTGACACTGCGCTCTCAACTGCACAAAATAATGCAGAAAATCATAGCGTCTCGGATCGAATAATGTTTCGCAAGGCTGACGTTTACGAGGCCCTCGACAGCATCTTTGATCTGATAGTCTCTAATCCGCCGTATGTCCCCGACGGCGATCTCGGCTCGCTACAAATTGAGGTTGGGCTGTTTGAACCACATCAGGCATTGTTTGGTGGATCGGATGGCCTCGATGTGGTCCGTAGAATCATCGACCGCGCTCCCGCCTTCCTAAACCCGCACGGAACTATATTAATAGAAATCGGCTTTGGCCAGTCAGAAAGCGTCAAAGAGATGTTTCATACTACCGTGTGGGAACGCGTAGAGTTTCTGCCGGATTTGCAGGGCATTCCACGGGTTGCGAAAGCTTGCCTTCGCAGCTAGCCGTAGCATCGAAACATTTTAAGTTGTGATGACGTTTAGTTATTTTAGACGAATATCTTGCGGCGATGGAGACCGGTTTTTGGGGACGGCGGCAAATCGCTTGCATTTAATGCACAAGTGGGAGTAAGATTGTGTTAACTCTTTTAGTACTAGGCAGTTTGAAAAAGTAGCGGTTGTGATCCGTATCATCAGGGCGAAGCGTGGTTTTTGCTCATGTTTTCGCCATCTTAACTCAGCAAGGTCGGACCTTTTTACGGTTGGAGGTGATTTTTGTGAAAGACATGCTTTTTGCCATATTAGCTCTTGTTTCCGCTATCGCGGCGGCATTCTCATTTTATACATATACAAACAGTAACGATAATAAGACTTTTCTTGTCGTGTTTGTAATCTGTGTTTTGGCGACAATCGTACTGGGAGGACTGTTTCTCTCGGGACGTGTAAATAAGAAGGAAGATATTCATATTACCGAATAGTTACAGTGCGAGTATCGTAATCTGTCGCCCGAGGTATACTGTCGAACAGCGCCCTCGAACACTATCCGGATGTTGACCGGCACTCTCGTTCAATACTCCTAAATGTGCAATAGGCAGCCGGTGAGGTTGCCTATTTCTGTATTCGCGAGTCAAACAGATTAAAAGCATCCGGCGGCATCTAAGCAGCATCCATACTAGTTAATATAAGGGCATCTTTAAAAAGGATCATTTAATGTGTCCCTCTGTGAACTTTGTGGAAACGATTTTTAGAGGTTCCCATAATTTTTTTTGCTAATGATACAGTGAGAACCGGTTTTCTCGAATTTCAACTATTTTTTCGAGAATTATTTATAAGGAAATCAGCATGCGAGTTTTCAACAAATCTGCGGTAGCAATAATGGGTCTGTTTTCAGCGGCTATTTGCCTTGTGTTTTCTTCGATGGCATACGGGGCCAACCAGCAGAAACACTCTCTTTTTGATTTTGATGGAGATGGCAGATCGGACCTGTCTGTTTATCGGCCTTCGGACTCTCGTTGGTATATTGATAAATCGCGGGATGGCGGCTTTCAGATGCATTTTGGCATCTCAACCGATACTGTCGTGCCGGCCGATTACGATGGCGACGGCAAGACGGATATGGCCGTGTACCGGGCCCACGAAGGCATTTGGTATATATTTCAAAGCTCGACCTCGACACCCGCGCAGTTCAAATTTGGCTTGCCAGATGACATCCCCGTACCTGCTGATTATGATGGCGACGGGAAAGCCGACATGGCTGTTTTTCGACCGTCAACCGGACAATGGTGGATAAATTTCTCAGCAAGCGGATCGACGACGTTGCAATACGGTTTGTCGGAAGATAAACCTGTGCCCGCCGATTATGACGGTGATGGTAGGGCTGATGTTGCCATATACCGCCCATCCGACGGCATCTGGCACATTAATCAGTCGCAGGATGGCAATATTTCAATGAGATGGGGACTCGCCAGCGATATTCCGACTCCCGCCGACTATGACGGCGACGGAAAGACGGACCTCACAGTTTATCGGCCCTCAGATGGAACTTGGTATCAGTGGCTGAGCTCCACTCAACAACCGGAATATGTGAGGTTTGGGCTGTCGGCCGACCTGCCATCGCCTGGCGATTATGATGGTGACGGGCGATCGGACGTCGCAATATTTCGCCCGTCTGACGGGAAATGGTGGATCAACCGCAGCACCGCCGGCCAAATTACGATTCCCTTCGGCCTTCGGGGCGACAAACCGATGGCCAATGCGTTTGTAAAATAGTTTTTTAGAAACTTTGCCCGCGAATTAAACTAAAAAACGCGAATAATGAGAAGAAAATTATTCTTTCTTATTCGCGTTTTTTAGTTTAATTTGCGGGCAAATTTTTATCTACTTTGTAACGTCCTCGGGTGTCTCCGCATCTCCCTCGATCCACTTTTCACCATCGGAGTAAACCTCTTTTTTCCAAATCGGAACGGTGCGTTTCAGTTCGCGGATGAGCCATTCGCAGGCGGCGAAGGCGGGTTTGCGATGGGGTGCGGCGACGGAAATGACGACGCTCGTTTCGCCGATGTCGAGGCGGCCGATGCGGTGGACGATACCGACGTTCGCGATCTCGAACTGCTGTTTGGCCGCGTCGATGAGCTTTTGCATCTCTTTCAGGGCCATCGCCTCGTAGGCTTCGTATTCGAGATACTCAGTCTCGCGGATCTCGCCGGATGCTTTATCTTTTGTGTATTTACGAGCGTAACCGTCAAGTGTCACGGTCGCCCCGCATTCGGACGGGACCACCCGGCGAGAGACGCGGGCTATGTCGATGGGATTAGATGTTAGCTCAAAAAAGTCCATATCGGAACGTAAATCCGCGGCGTGCGTGTGGTCGACTAACCACCGCTCACGGCGGTGAAGATAGCTAACTCATCACCATCTCGGACTATCTCATCGCCGGATGCAAACTGTTGATTCAGCGAGATGTGGATCTTGTGCGAGGCGAGTCGCGGATACTCTGCGATGATATTTTGGGAAACCTCGCTCGCTGTTGTCTCTGGCGCTATCGCGACCTCAACACGACGTTGGCCGGTGATGTCGGCGGTGGCTCCAAAGAATAGGACGTTAATATTCACGTTCGTTTGCCGCCCTTACTTACGTGCGGGCTTGTGCAATTACCTTATCGAGCCTTCGATTGGGCTGGATGCCGAGGCGTAGAGGCGTTTGGGCATACGTCCGGCGAGATGGCCGAGGCGGCCGGCCTCGACGGCGAGCTTCATAGCGGTGGCCATCTGGGCGGGGTCTTGTGCCTCGGCAATGGCCGTGTTCATCAGGATCGCGTCAGCGCCTAGTTCCATTGCAATCGCTGCGTCCGAAGGAACGCCGACTCCGGCATCGACGATGATTATTGCATCAGGTAACTGTTCGCGCATAATGCGTAAATTAGAGGGATTTTGCACACCCATTCCGGAACCTATCGGCGCCGCGAGCGGCATAACCGCGGGGCAGCCGGCAGCAAGTAGCTTTTTGGCCATTATCAGGTCGTCTGTGAAATACGGCAGCACGATAAAGCCTTCTTTTACCAGTATTTTAGCAGCTTCGAGAGTTTGCTCATTGTCAGGTAAAAGTGTTATGGGGTCGCCGATGACCTCGAGTTTTATCCACTCAGTATCAAGCGCTTCGCGGGCAAGACGTGCGGTGCGTATCGCGTGTTCGGCGTCGTAGCATCCGGCCGTGTTTGGCAGGATCTTCATTTTGGGGTTGAGATGGTCGAGAAACGATTCACTCTTACCATCGAGCGGGACACGGTTGACCGCGACCGTAACCATTTCGGCCCCTGAGGCGGTGTGGGCGGCTTTCATCTCCTCGTAAGAGCGGTATTTGCCGGTGCCGATGATTAACCGCGATGTAAAAGTTGTGCCTGCAAGTAAAAAATTATCCACCATGTGATAAATCAATTTTTACGCAAAGCCGCTAAGAACGCAAAGGAAGATTTGCCACACAAGCATAGAGAGTAAGAAATACAATCAGCCCCAGCATATGCATAATCAGACCTTCTTAAATGTTTAAGATTCTTTTGTGCTCTCTATGGAGCAAATGTTTACCCGCCGCCGACGAAGTGGACGACCTCGATCTGATCGTTTTCTTGAATGGCGGTTGACGGCCATTCGGCCCGGCGGACGACCGATTTATTTAACTCAATGGCGACGCGTTGTTTTGGCAGGTGAAAAAGTTCGAGGAGGTAATCAAGATTTATCTCTTGGGGAACTTCACGGGTCTCACCATTTAGTAATATTTTGATTGGAACCATTGTGGTAAATCTTGCCCTGGAGATCAAATACAATCTAAAACCTTAAAATTTATTATCTAATCTGAAATCTGAGATTTGAATATAAATTTTCTCAGCCCGGTGTCACTACACGCCTTAATTCAATCTCTTCACCGTCGGTCATTGCGCGTACAAGCAGGGCGGCGCGTCCGGCCTGGAAATGAGGCAGTTGCAAATGGACGCGTGCGATACCGTTGGCATCGGATTTCGCGTGAAAAATGACCGGGCGAAAGCTCGAACCCAAAACTTTTATCATTATCTGTGCATCGGCGACCACCTTTCGGCCGGAGCCGCGGCAGATCATGAGGTTGACCATGCGACGGTCGCCGCCCTTGAAATTGCCGTCGCCAAGCAGTTCTAGGCTCAACTTGGTGTTTGTCGGGCGGTCCAGGCCGGAAAGTTCGCTGACGACGGCCACTGCCTCAGCGGGCAATATCTCGTCCTCAATCACATGGATAGCGTCGAGCACCAATTCCACATCAAAAGATTCAAGGACGTTTTCGGTTTCGACAATAGCGATCTTAATCGGGGCACGGTTAACTACCGTTGATGATGGTGCTGTCGGAACCGCTGTCCCTACCTTCAAGACCGGCGGAGCTGATATTGGCGCCGATTTTACAGGCATTTCTGCTCTCGCCGTGACAGTTTCCGGCTTTGCCTTGACACCAGCCGCAACTGTTTTGGCGGTCATCTTTTTCAGTTCGTCGATGCGTCCGGCTTTAACAGCGGCACAGATCAATTTGTGCTGCCGGGTTAGGCGTTCGGCCAGTTTCTTTTCATCAAAGTTTGCGGCGGCGAGATCCTCATAACTGACGCGTTTGCTGGCTAATATCGTTCCGCGGTCATAGACCAGCGACATTATCATCCGTGCCGGCAAACCTTTATCCTCGGTTTGCACGTGATAAACGGTACCCTGAAATTCGATGTCTGTATTGAAACCTGAGATCACAATGCTATTTTAACTTATTGATGAGGGAAAAGCGGCGGATTTGCGGCGCATATTGCCATTTACAAAAATATCACACGGCTTTTGGCAGGGTCAACGAATAAATTATTGGGAAGCTTTGAAAAACCTCGTGCTCTGTGAACGTGCTGATCGCAAGAGATTGACAGATCACAGGTCTTCTCGGCGAACTACGAGTAAATCTCTCTCGTTCTCTGCGTTTAAAACTTATTAACGCTGAGTGCGCTGACAAAGATTCGGATACGTTATCGGGGTTTTCAAAACTCCTTAGGAGCAAAAAATTTTACCAAGAACTCTATAAATTACTTTTTTTGGTGGTGATTTTTTTGTATTTTAAAAATTCCAGGGGTTTGCGCACTAATTTTGGGGTGTTTTAAAATGTGGCACGTGCCACAATTTAAACATTTTAAGTAGCTTTGTACTGTAAATACAGGGTTGTGGGATTTGCGAGGTGAGCTTTTGGGGAAATTCAAAGGGCTGGATTGGTACAGTTAAAGGTAACGTTTGATCGCTGATTTTGGGTAGTTTGGTACAGTTGTTTTGGCACTTTGGTACAGTTGTTTTTGGCAAATGTGTCAGTATGAATTTTGTTTTGGGAAAACAAAATGGTTCAGCCATTTCAGCGGCACCAGGCTAGCGATTTTACGCGTCCAAATCGGCGGCCTCGGCGTTAAGATTATTTTAAAAGCAGATGACGAAGACAGCGCAGAGAACGGAGGAAACGGAGACGAGGCAGAGATTTACGCCGAGTACGCAGGGAAAATGTTCCGCCTGTAAATCTCCGGTCATTATCACGATCCTTACAGCAAGACGGTTTTTCAAAGAAAAGGTTGTTTTATAACCTCCTCGTTATGATACGTTGTCTCAGATCTCACTTACCGTTTTATTGTCGGATATTCAAGACGCAACTGCCTTGACACCATTTACTCGTTAAATTACGATTTAGCTTGAGCCGAAAATCGCAAACATTTAAGGGAATGCGAGTCATTTCTACGGTATTTTGCGGTTCAGAGAGTAATTAAGATGTCCGAATATAGCGCTTTCGATTACGTACCCATCGCGATCATGTTTATGGTCGCGGCCGGTTTTGGTTTGAGCCAACTGCTCGTGACGCAGCTAATCGGGCCGCGCAAACGCACAGCGACCAAGCTGATGCCGTACGAATGCGGCAAAGATCCGGTCGGGTCGGCACGCAGCCGCTTTTCGATAAAGTTTTACACGGTCGGCGTCGTTTTCCTGCTGTTTGATATCGAGGTTTTGTTCATTATTCCATTTGCCGTTGCATTTAAGAGTCTGCTCCTCGAAGAAAAATTAAGCGGAATCTCGTTTGGCACCATTGCCTTTATCGAAATAATGATTTTCATCTCGACGCTGGTCATCGGCTATATATACGTCTGGAAAAAAGGCGTATTCGATTGGGGCATGCAGGCCAGGGCCGAAGCTCGAGCCGAAGCAAAACGACTGGCAAGAGAAGGCCGCGACCAAGCTGTAAACTTTAAGATCGCCGCTTAGGAAAGTCTGGAGCTGAAGTCTTCAGGAGAACGAGATAACAATTTCAGACTCAAGACTCCGGACTCCGACTTACTAATTATGGGTTTAGAAAATAATTTATTCGATTCACTTCCGGATGTTGTTACCGTCAGGCTCGACGCGATCGTTAATTGGGCGCGTAAATCGAGCCTTTGGCCGGCGACGTTTGGTCTCGCCTGCTGTGCTATCGAAATGATGAATACCGTTTCGGCCCGTAACGACCTATCGAGATTTGGTGCGGAAACATTTCGCGCTTCGCCGCGACAGGCGGATGTGATGATCGTATCAGGCCGAGTCTCCAGAAAAATGGCCCCTGTTCTTCGACGTATTTACGATCAAATGCCAGAGCCCAAATGGGTTATCTCGATGGGTGCGTGTGCCACATCGGGCGGTGTGTTTGATAATTACGCAATTGTGCAGGGCGTCGATAAGATCGTGCCGGTTGACATTTATGTTCCCGGCTGCCCGCCGCGTCCCGAGATGCTCGTTCACGCGATCATGATGCTGCAAGACAAGATCATGAAGGAATCGGTCAAAGATCGCCGTGATACCTACGGGCCGGAATCGCGTGTTTCTTTGGTCCCCGGAACGCTGCCGGTCACCGAAGGCACCGCACTCGAGAGAGAAATGGAAACTGAAGTCGCGGCTGGCGAGACATCACGTCCGTATTCTGTGCCGTCAAAACACGAGAAACGGCGGTCATCGTAGTCAATTGCCAGATTTAGGCTCAAGCCTAATTGGTATGAGACTCTTTCCGCATCAGTAGTATTTGGCTAAAGCCTTAAATCTTTTTTTATACAGGCACGCTCCATTATAAGTGGAGGCAATTGAAAAACTCCGCGATTAGCGGCAGAGAATATGACTGAAAAACTTCACGGTTACGTGGAAAAGTTAAAAGAAAAGAACGCCGCTTGGGTCGTCTCGATCGTCGAGGGGCACGGCGAAGTGACCCTGACCGTTCCGCGTGAATCAATTGTCGACGTGTGCGCTTTTCTAAAACAGGATCACGGTTTTGATATGCTCGCAGATCTATGCGGCGGCGATCGCGGGCCTGAAGAAGATCCACGTTTTGAGGTAAATTATCACCTGTTTTCGACAATTCATTATAGCCGTCTGCGGTTGAAAGTTTTGCTTTCAGAGGATGAGCCAAATGTTTTGACAGTGACGCCGCTCTGGAAAACGGCGAATTGGCATGAACGCGAGACTTACGATCTGCTCGGCGTTATTTTCGACGGCCACCCCGATCTCCGGCGTATCTTGCTGCCTTCGGATTTTGACGGTCACGCATTAAGAAAAGATTACCCGCTCAGAGGTTATGAGCCGTACAGTTTGAATTAGTTAGAGTGCCTCCTAAGGCGACTTAGCTTTCTCAGGAACTCAAAACATTATATGGCCACTGCTGTAGAAAATATTCCGAGCCAGTTTGAGGTTCTCGACAACGCGCTAGAATCGGAGATGACGCTGTCGATGGGGCCGCAGCACCCTTCGACGCACGGCGTTTTGCGGCTTGATCTCAAACTCGACGGCGAATTAGTCGTCAATGTCATCCCCGACATCGGCTATCTCCATACCGGGATGGAGAAGCTGTTTGAATATAAAAAATATCAGCAAGGCATCGTTATCACCGACCGAATGGATTATCTCAATCCGCTCGGAAATAATCTCGCCTATGTGATGGCGGCCGAAAAGCTGCTCGATCTTGAAATCCCTGAGCGGGCGCAGGTTATCCGCGTGCTGATGTGCGAATTGCAGCGGATCGCCTCGCATATGGTCTGGCTCGGAACGAGCGCTCTCGATCTAGGTGCAATGAGCGTCTTTTTCTTCTGTTTTCGTCAGCGTGAAAAGATCCTGAATCTGATCGAGGCGGCATCGGGTGGGCGTATGACGCCGAGCTATTTTCGCATCGGCGGGCTGATGATGGACCTGCCGGCCGGGTTTGATAATCGGGTCAGGCAGTTCATGAACGATTTTCCCGAAGCCATGAATACGTTTGAGACCCTCGTCACCGGTAACCCGATCTGGATGAGCCGCACAAAGGGCATCGGAATTATAGAGCGCGACGAGGCCATCAATTGGGGACTGACCGGGCCGTGCCTGCGCGCCAGCGGCGTCGAGCTTGATTTGCGTAAGGTCAATCCATATACAGGTTACGAAAATTATGATTTTGACGTGCCTATCGAGCAAGATGGCGATGTGTGGTCGCGGTTCCGCGTTCGTATGCGCGAGCTTTATGAGTCGCATAAAATTGTTCGCCAGTCATTGGAAAGATTGAAACCCGGCCCGATCAAAGCCGATTCGCCAAAGATAGTTCTGCCCGACCGCGATGATATGCGCAAGCATATGGACTCGCTGATTCACCATTTCCTGATCGTCGCCGAGGGCTTTAACGTGCCACCTGGCGAAGTCTATATGCCTATCGAGGCGTCAAAAGGCGAGCTCGGCGTTTATATGAAATCTAACGGCGGCCCAAAACCCGAACGCGTCCATTTTCGCGGGCCCAGTTTTGTAAATCTCGCCGCCTTGCCCGTTATGAGCGAGGGCGAGATGGTCGCGGATGTGGTGGCGATCATCGGGTCGCTGGATATTGTTTTAGGGGAGATCGATAGGTAAGGAAAAGTATGGCTGGTGAATATGACGACAGATTTGACGAACTGACGGGTCTCGTGCGTAAGACCATCGGTGGACTTGACGAGCTGCGGATGGAAGTCCGCGATATTCGGATGGAGGTCCGCGATATGCGGTCGGAGGTTCTCGATATGCGGTCGGGACTACAGGAGAATAATTCGAAACTGCAGTCGCTAACCAACAAAGTGACAACACTCTCGAGTCAGTTCAATGATGTCGGCGTAATGGCAATTAAGGATCATCAGAGGGTTGATCTTCTTGAGGAGCGAGTGGATGTCCTGGAATCCGGGGCTCACTGAACGAAATGGCAGCAGCAACACCGACAAGTTATACAGACAAGGTCATCTTCTCGGACGAAGTGGCAGAGTTTTCGCCCGCGGTGGTCGAGGAAATGAAGACTCACGTCGCAAAATATCCGGCGGACCGGACGCGTTCGGCGTTGATACCACTGTTGATGCTCGTTCAGCGTGAGCGCGGGTGGATCGACAATCCGGGTGTTAATTTTCTCGCGAGGTTTTTGAATATCGAGCTGACGGATGTGTGGGAAACAGCGACGTTTTACTCGATGTTTAACATGCGTCCCGTCGGCCGGCATCACATCCAGATCTGCAAGACGCTGTCGTGCAAGATCATGGGCGAGCCCGAGATAACCGATCACATCTGTTCGAAACTTGGTATTCACCCTGGCGGCTCAACCGAGGACGGAAAATACACGGTCACGATGGTCGAATGCCTCGGAAGCTGCGGCACGGCTCCGATGATGCAGATCGGTTTTGATTATCACGAGGATTTGACGGTCGAGAAGGTGGATAGGATTTTAGCGGGGTGTACGTAATATGAATTACAAGGTCGCACTACATAAGACGGAAGAAGGGTTTAGCGTCTCGTGTCCTGCATTACCAGGCTGCTGGTCGCAGGGGAATACGGAGCAAGAGGCACTAGAAAACATCCGAGAGGCGATCCGTGAATACCTTGATGTCGTCGATAACTTTGCTCGATGCTGAAATATGAGAGGTAGAGGTTGCGGCTTAATGCCGAAGATTCCTGATCAATCATTTGAAGGCCGTTAGTGCTTTGCAAAAAAAGCTGGATTTGGGTCGCCAGGCAAGGAAAGCATATTGTGATGACGAACGGCGAGCGGATCTTAACGATTCCACGTCACAATCCGGTAAATGCCCTGACTATGGGCGGAATTGTCAAGGATGCTGGATTGACTGAAGCTGAGTTCAATCGACTCCATATAATTATGAACAACGGCGAAATAATCAAAGGTCTTTACAACGACTTTGCAACAGGCAATATGCCAGGCGTCCTAGCTACGTTCGATGAGAACATTGCTTGGACCGAGGCCGAAGGGTTTATGTATGG
>JBBSJK010000025.1:0-36786 GCA_038257355.1 Pyrinomonadales bacterium
CAAAAAGGCCTGATCGTAAGAGAGATTAGTCCGACGAGCTTTATCGCAGATGTTAAAGACTCTCGCGGCGGTGAGGCTCTCGGTGAAGGCGATCTTATTCAACGGATAAATCGCGTGAGCGTCACCGATCTCAAGGCATTTAATGCAACCGTCTCAAAACTCAGGGCCGGCGACGCAGTCGTGCTCCACGTCATAAACTACGACCCACGTTTAGCCAATCGGGAATTGAAGATCGTGCAGTTTACAGTTAGGTAAAGGAGAAAATGTTCTGAGTACGGTTATGAATTGATACGTGGCGAGCCGGACAAAAAAAGATATGCTCAAGAAAAGAAATACTTGCGAAAGTATGAGCTTATTCATCTCAATTCAAAAACTTGTGAGCTTGTTATAAAATATAATGTGAAAATTTAAGCTTTCGAACGGGCTTGGTTTCCTGACGCATTAATTGCGTACACGTGTATTATTCACGGCCTTTATCTATTTACAAAAAACAGGAAACATTTTGAATGCATTCCTGAGTTGACAGTTTTTAAATATGCCTAAATCAGAAATCAAAAAATATAAAAATTACATCGGCGGTGAATGGGTCAAATCGTCGTCGGGCGAATGGTTTGACAATGTAAACCCTGCGGATACGACTGATATCGTTGGGCGTTTTCCGGCGTCCAACGAAGACGATGTCAACGCTGCAGTCGAGGCGGCTAAGAATGCTGCGACCCGCTGGCGGCGCACTCCGGCACCGAAACGTGCCGAGCTATTGTTTACTCTTGGCGAGATATTACGTAAAAACAAGGACGAGTTTACGCAGCAGATGACCCGCGAGATGGGCAAGGTGCTCAAGGAAGCGGGCGGCGATGTGCAGGAAGCGATCGATTGCACTTATTACACTGCTGGCGAAGGTCGCCGACTGCATGGTTTTACGACCCCGGCCGAGATGCCAAATAAATTTGCGATGTGCGTTCGCCAGCCGGTCGGCATTTGCGGGCTAATCACACCGTTTAATTTTCCTATGGCGATACCGTCGTGGAAGCTGATTCCGGCGCTCGTCTGCGGCAACACCGTCGTCATCAAATCGGGTGAGGACGTACCCCTCTCGACGATAAATCTCGTCAAATCTTGTGAGGAAGCCGGCATCCCGGCGGGCGTCATCAATGTCATCAATGGTTTTGGTGAGCCGGGGGCCGCGCTCGTCGATCATAAAGACGTGCGGCTGATCTCTTTCACCGGCTCGACCTCGACCGGTCGCCTGATCGCCGAGGCGTGCGCCCGCGATAATAAGATCGTGTCGCTCGAAATGGGCGGCAAAAACGCAATTATCGTGATGGACGACGCGGATGTCGATAACGCGGTCGAAGGCTCGCTGTGGGGAGCATTCGGAACGAGTGGACAGAGGTGCACTGCTTCGTCACGGCTTATTGTTCACAAAAAGATTTACAAGAAGTTCTGCGAAAAGCTAGTCGAAAAGGTCAAGAAACTTCGCGTCGGCAATGGCCTAGATGCCAAAACCGAAGTTGGGCCCGTCATCAACCAACCTGCGATGGACAAGATTCTCGCCTATATCGAGATTGGAAAGATCGTCGATAAAGCCACGGTTGCCTGCGGTGGAAATCGGCTGTCCAAGGGAGCTTTCAAAAACGGCTATTTCATCGAGCCGACGGTATTTACCGACGTCAGACCCGGAATGAGGATCGAGCAGGAAGAGATTTTTGGCCCAGTCACATGCGTCGTTCCATTCTCAACGCTCGACGAGGCAATCGACATCGTCAACGGTGTTCAATACGGCCTCTCAAGCGCGATCTACACACAGGACGTTAACCACGCTTTCTACGCGATGCAGGAACTATACACCGGCATTTGTTATGTAAACTCAGCCACTATCGGCGCTGAGGTTCACCTGCCCTTCGGCGGTACAAAAGGCACTGGCAACGGCCATCGTGAGGCCGGAACACAGGTGCTCGATATATTCAGCGAGTGGAAATCGCTATACGTCGATTACAGTGGAAAGCTGCAGAAAGCTCAGATCGATGCAGTTGAGATTTGATAAGTATAGTAATGGCCGGAACTTAGATCGAACAAGTTCCGACCATTTGTATTTTCTTTCATTAGGAAGTTTTTAAGATGAAGCTACTTGTTGCCCTATTGTTTCTACTTGCCCTCTCGGCCGTTAGCGTCGATGCCCAGCGGGTGGTTTATGTCTGCCCTGAAGGCACCTACATGGCTACTATTTTCGGCTATACCGAGTGCAGGTCGATAAGCGACGAACCGCGTGATCCAAAACCAAAACGGCAATCTGACCCAAACATCGGCTCGACAGCGCTAGGTGTCGCGATGATCGGCTCTAAAGTATTGGCCGACGCTGCCCGCGTGGTAAAAGACCCAAAATATAAAGGCTACACAGACGGCGAATGGTTCTACGATGAACCGGCCAGCGGTGAATCCTGCTCTGCCTCTTTTATGAGGCAGGGCGTCGGCGTTACGGTCCTCGGTCCGAGCAAGACTCTTCCCGGAGCATTTTTAATCTTCTTCGGCCCGAATATTCCAGGGCCGAAAACTTTGGGCAAGGCAAAGATCACATTGACTCAGACGGGCGACAAACCACAGACAGTTCAGGCATTGAGCACCGCCTTTCCGAATGTCGACGGATATGGATCAGTGATTTTTGCGGTGCCCACAATTGAAGACTCTCTCAACGGCATCGGAGATATTCATAAATTCGGCATTACGTTTAGCGACAAATCCGTAGCAGAGATCGAATGGAGTGGCGGACTTGCCGCTCGGGATAAGCTCCGCCGGTGTGTCGCACGTCGACCAAAACCCCAGGTATTCAGTTAGTATGACCATCCAGAAAGCACGCGACATCCTCAAACACCAGTTCGGTTACGATTCATTCAGAATGAATCAGGAAGCGGTGATCGAGGCGGTGCTTGATAAGAAAGACTGTGTCGTGCTGATGCCGACGGGCGGGGGGAAGTCGTTGTGTTATCAGATACCCGCGTTGATGTTGGATGGTTTGACGGTTGTTATCTCGCCGTTGATCGCGTTGATGAAAGATCAGGTCGATGCTCTGCGGGCGAATGGTGTCCATGCGGCTTTTCTCAATTCCACACAGACTAATCGTGAACAGGTGGAAGTTTTTCAAGCGGTTCGCAACGGTCGGCTCAAACTGCTTTATGTCGCTCCCGAACGGCTTTTGCAGAGCGGCGATCAATTCTTGGACTTTCTGCATCAGATCGACGTTTCGCTGTTTGCGATCGATGAGGCGCATTGTATTTCTAGCTGGGGACATGATTTCCGGCCTGAATATTTGAAACTTGCGACTCTCAAGCGGGAATTTCCCAGAATTCCCGTCATTGCTTTGACCGCTACCGCCGACAAGCTTGTTCGAAAGGACATCTTTGAGCGTCTCAATATTACGGAAGCGGAGCTTTACATCTCCAGCTTTAATCGACCGAATATTTTCTATTCGGTTGAGCCGAAGCGGAAATCTTACGATCAACTCATCGATTATCTCGAAAAGCGCAAAGACGAGAGCGGCATTATCTATTGCCTGAGCCGCAGCTCGGTTGATGCTCTCTCGGCCGATCTGCGAGATGAGGGTTTTTCTGCGCTCTCCTACCACGCCGGTTTAGACAAACAAACCCGAGACAAACATCAGGAATCGTTTCTGAAAGACGAGACAAAGATCATCGTCGCGACCATTGCATTCGGCATGGGAATCGATAAATCGAATGTGCGATTTGTCGTTCACATGGATCTGCCCAAAAATGTCGAAAGCTATTATCAGGAGACGGGACGCGCGGGACGCGACGGTTTGCAGAGCGACGCTTTGCTGTTTTTTAGCTGGGGCGACGTGATAAAGCTAAAGGGTTTTGCCGAGGTCGAGGGCAACGCCGCGCAGTCAGAGATAATGCTCCGTAAGCTCGATCTGATGGGCAAGTTTGGCGATCTGAGAACCTGCCGCCGTAGATTTTTGCTAGATTATTTTTCCGAGACGCTGGCCGTCGATTGCGGTAATTGCGACAACTGCACGACAGAGGTCGAGCGGTTTGACGGGACGATCATCGCTCAAAAAGCCCTGAGCGCCGTCTATCGGACAAATCAAAGATTTGGCCTTAGCTATCTGGTTGATTTCCTGCGCGGTTCACAGTCGGAGAAGATACGCGACGAACATAAGAATCTGAAAACCTACGGCGTTGGCTCAGATATTTCTAAGGACAACTGGTACGACTATTTCAAAGACCTCATTGCTCAGGGCTTTCTCACACAGAGCGAAGGGCAGTATCCGACTCTCGTTCTGACCGAAACAAGTATGGACGTGCTGGCCGGAAAAACGCCGGTTCAATTGATTAAGACTCGCTTTAAGGAACAGAAACAGAAACGGTTAGTGCCGGAGATATTGCACCCTCATATCCCGGAACTTTTTGATGCATTAAGGCAAATGCGAACCGTTTTCGCTCGCAGCGAAAATGTGCCGCCGTATGTTGTTTTCTCCGACGCGACGTTGGTAGAGATGTCGACATATCTGCCGCAAACCGAGATGGAAATGCGCAAGATATCAGGTGTTGGCGATTTAAAATTTGATAAATATGGCGCCGATTTTCTCAACGAGATCCGCAATTATTGCTCGCGAAACAGCCTCGTCACGCTTATTGGCCTCAAATCATCGACCCGCGAGCGAAAGCAGCGGACCAAGCGCGATGCTAAAGGCAAGGATACGTATCACATTTCGTTGGATTTGTTTCGCGACGGCAAGTCAATGGAGGAAATTGCAAAGGAGCGCGGAATAGGCATTAGTACGGTCGAAGGCCATCTTGCCCGGTTCGTTGGATCCGGCGAACTGAGCCTCGACCAAATTGTACCGCCTGACAAAATAGAAACTATCAGCAGGGCAATCAAAGAATGCAAAGAAGGTAATTTCGCCGGGCCTGTCAAAGCCGCGCTGGGAGATGACTACAGTTATGGCGAGATTCGCGCTGTGTTGGCGGCGGTGGCCGGCGGACGAAATAGTTAGAGCGACGAAAAAATGTAGTACTCCTCGATGCGACCGTTGACAGTATCGATCTGCCTATCATTTGGGACGAGTAGCCACTCGTCTCGAACACCCGTGTACAGGTATTCAACGACCATCTCGGTTTTAATCTTATTGAAGCAAGGCGTATTGGCGAGGATGATACAATATTTACCGCTTAGGCTGCCAGGATCGGAAGGCCGTTAGAGAAAATCATGACATTTGAAATAGCAGTGGTCTCAGTGGTACTCCTACTCGCCATCGTACTTTTCGTAACCGAAAAACTGCGTGTCGATGTCGTTGCGCTGCTCGTAATGTCAGTGCTGCTCGTCAGCGGCATCATCACTCCGTCACAGGGCCTTTCAGGATTCAGCAACTCCGCGACAGTGACGGTGGCGGCGATGTTTATTCTAAGTGCAGGGCTTTTTCGCACCGGAGCGGTCAATTTCCTCGGCACTTTTGTTAATCGGATATTCAAGCGCGGATTTTGGATAGGCATTATTTTAGTAATGATCATTGTCGGGTTTATGTCGGCGTTTATAAATAACACACCCGTCATCGCTATTTTTCTGCCACTCCTCCTTGCCGCGGCAAAGGAAACTGGATTTAGTCCTTCCAAGATGCTAATGCCGGTCTCTTTTGCCTCGATGCTTGGCGGTTTATGTACGCTCATTGGCACATCGACGAACATTTTGATCAGTTCCATCGCAACCGATAAGGGAATGGCGCCGTTTACGATGTTCGAGTTTGCACCGCTTGGTATCATTATGTTTGCCGTTGCAGTGGTTTATCTGAGTCTGATCGGGATTCGTCTAATTCCGGATCGCCGAACCAAAGGCGATCTATCGGAAGCATTTGCAATCAACGAATATATCACCGAGATCGTTATTCTCGAAGATTCAATTTCCGCAGGAAAAAAGATACGCGACGCTCCGCTCGTACGCGATATAGATCTTTCTATTCTCGAGATCCGACGAGGCGATATCACCATCCATCAACCGGGCCCCGAAACCGTCCTATTAGGCAATGATATTCTGATCGTAAGATGCGATCTTGAGTCGATTCGGGCGATGCAAGTACAAGAGGGCGTCGAGCTGCGTCCTCAGGAAAAGTGGGGCGATGCCAGCCTTACGCCTGAAGACTTCAGACTGCTCGAGGTCGTAATCGATCCTACTTCTTCGCTCATCGATCTGAGCCTGCGAGAATCGGGCTTTCGAGAACGGTTTGGAGCAACGGTCCTCGCCATACGACATAAGGGCCGACTAATACACACTAAATTGTCTAATACGGTAATTACTGCGGGTGATCTTCTTTTGGTAGAGATTCATCAGGAGCGGCTTGCATCATTTGTCCGGAGCGGTGACTTTATCATCACTTCTGAAACCTGCAAGGTCGAATTCAGGACGGGCAAAGTTGCAATTGCGATTGCGATCGTTGTCGGGGTCGTGGCTGCGGCCAGTCTCAATTTTGCCCCAATCGTCGTCGCGTCGGTGATCGGAGCGGTGTTGATGGTCCTGTTAGGGTGCCTGACGATGGAAGAATCGTACAGCGCGATCGACTGGAAGATCATCTTTTTGCTCGCCGGTATCTTGTCGCTGGGCGTTGCACTGGATAGGTCAGGGGCCGCTGACCTTATTGCCACAAACGTTGTGAGCTCCGTCGGGTCGTTTGGCAATATCGCGATCGTCTCGGTATTTTATCTGATCACGGTCTTACTGACATCTGTGATGTCCAATAATGCAACCGGAGCTTTACTGGCGCCGATCGGTATTGCAACTGCAGTCTCACTTGGCGTTGATCCGCGTCCATTTTTGATAGCAATAGTTTTCGCTGCCTCTGCCAGCTTTATCACACCTATCGGATATCAGACCAATACAATGATCTACGGGCCTGGCCAATATAAGTTTATAGACTTCATCAAGGTCGGTACACCGCTGAATATTATTCTATGGATCATTGCAACGATAATGATACCGATCATATGGCCATTTCACCCTTAAACCAAAGAGATGCAATTGGCTAAATCTTCGTTGTTTTCGGCTACCTATAATGTTACTTTATTGGTTTGCGATTAATACATAACTTTTTGATCATATTCTTATATTGGAGATACATAAATGAAGATCGGATTACCGAAAGAAATAAAAGATAATGAATACCGCGTCGGGTTGACGCCGGCGGGTGTACAGGCGCTCGCTATTGCGGGACATGATGTTTACGTGCAAAAGACGGCGGGCGAGGGCTCGGGGTTTACTGACGAACAGTATGTAAAGGCCGGCGGACAGATGCTCGACACAGCGGACGACGTATGGGCGACCGGCGATATGATCGTTAAGGTCAAGGAACCGGTAGCGCCGGAATATCCTCGTATGCGTGAAGATCAATTACTTTTCACATACCTGCATCTTGCACCTGAGTTCGAATTGACCAAGCAGCTGCTCGAGCGAAAAGTGACGGGCGTTGCATACGAAACCATCACGAGCGGACGCCGTTTGCCGCTGCTGATTCCGATGTCCGAGGTTGCGGGACGAATGTCGGTGCAGGTCGGGGCGACGTATTTAGAGAAGATGAACGGCGGCCGGGGCATTCTGCTCGGCGGAGTTCCCGGCGTTCCGGCGGCGAACGTCGTCATTATCGGTGGCGGAATCGTCGGAACCGAAGCGGCGAAAATGGCGGTTGGTTTGGGTGCCAAGGTCACGATCATTGACCGCGATCTCGACCGTTTGCGGCAACTTGACGATATTTTCCTGTCGAAAGTTCAGACGCTTGCATCGTCACGATACCAGATAGAAGAGGCGATCTCGCATGCCGATCTCGTGATCGGTGCTGTTTTAGTCGTCGGTGCGGCAGCTCCGAAACTCGTCACTCGCGACATGCTGCACCTCATTCCACAAGGTGCGGTGTTGGTTGACGTCGCCGTCGATCAAGGCGGCTGTTTTGAGACGACACACGCTACGACTCACTCGAACCCGACGTACTACGAAGAAGGCGTTTTGCACTATTGCGTTGCGAATATGCCGGGTGCCGTGCCGAGAACATCGACTTTTGCATTAACCAATGCGACCTTGCCTTACGCACTAGATCTCGCAAACAAGGGTTTTGAGAAAGCGATTGCCGATGACGCCGGACTCTATGAAGGCGTGAATACATACGCCGGAAAGCTGACTTACGAGGCGGTCGCGACGTCGCAAAACCTCGAATACACATCGCTCGACACGCTGCTTGATCTGAAAGTGGCCACTGCTAGTTAGACCGGAGAGACTTTTAGCCACGAATTACACTAATAGCACGATGAAGAGAACTAATTCGTGACATTGGTGTAATTCGTGGCTAAATTCTTTCCTTGCCAACGTCACGGGCAAGAACATACACTAAGTAGCTTCGCTATGTACGAATTTGCCGTCACACCAGCAGTCACACAGCTTCGCCGTCCGGGCGTGATCATTACCGAGGTCACGCCTGAGAGTTTGGCTGAGGAACTTGAGCTTGAACCGCATGACCGGATCACGCGGGTCAACGGGCGGCCGGTGCGAGATTATCTGGATTTCCGCTTTCAGACGGCGGGCGAGACGGAGCTTACATTTCAGGTCAAGAAACCTGACGGAGAGACGATCGACATCGAATTTGACCGTGACGAATCAGAAGATTTTGGGTTGATGTTCGAACAGATCGTGCCGCGTCAGTGTGCTAACGAGTGCATTTTTTGCTTTTGTAAGGGCAATCCCGAGGATGCTCGGCCATCACTTTTTGTCCGCGATGAAGACATTCGTCTCTCATTTCTCTACGGTAATTACACTACGCTCTCGTCTATCACCGAAGACGAGATGAAACGAATTATCGAGCAGCGACTCTCGCCGCAATACGTCTCGGTTCACGCAACCGATCTGAAAACGCGGGCCTATTTGCTGGGCGTTGACGAATCGAGGGCTGATATTTCGGACAAGCTCGAACGTCTGTTGGCCGCCGATATTGAGCTGCATGCACAGGTTGTGTTGTGTCCCGAGATCAACGACGGGGCGATTCTCGAAAAGACGCTTCGCGACCTCGCTGCACATTATCCGAAGGTCGTTTCGACCGCCATTGTGCCAGTCGCACTCACTAGGTATAACACTGACAAACGGTTGACACGTGTAACTCCGGATTTTTGCAGGCGAACGATCAAAGAGGTGCAAAAGCTGCAAAAGGAGTTTCGCAAGACGCTCGGCGTGACATTTGCTTTTCTCGGCGATGAGATTTATCTGAAAGCAACCCACGAGATACCGTCGCGACGGCATTATGGCAACTATCCGCAGATCGAGGACGGTGTCGGGATGGTCCGCTCGTTTGTGAATGCATTTGAGAAATTTTTGTCAGGTTATTCTGTGCTGGCGGGCGGATCGTCTCGAGTTGCTTTGAGGGGTGATCATCGTACGCATCCTGCGGCGATGATTCCTGCAGTGTTGCATCGCGGCCCTAGTGTCCCAGCCGCTTACGCAGTTGGTACTGACTTTCACGGTACGGTTTTGACGGGGGAGATGTTTGCCCCGGTATTACGTGTGCAGATTGAGAAATATAACGCTCTCACAGGTTCGCGGCTTTATGTTTTGGCGGTGCCGAACACCTATTTCGGCGGTGATGTGTCGGTCGCGGGACTGTTGACGGGCCAGGATTTGCTGGCGGTCAGGGATAAAATAGTGGGGGATTTTGTGACCATTCCCCAGGCCACGATCAAATCTGACGAGCCTATATTTCTTGACGGAATGTCATTTGACGAACTTCAGCGGCAATTTCCCGTGCCTGTCCATCCGGTCGATATGGAATCGCTATTATCGATTTTAACCCAATAAAAAACGGCGGATCATCGTGACCCGCCGTCATGCTAGACATTTACCTATTTCTCGCAAATTATGATGTCGAGAAATTGTAAATAATTGTTCCCGTAATCTTAACCGGTGTTCCGGAAAGGAGTGTCGGGCTAAACCTTGCCCGCCGGGCCGCACTTACTGCCGATGCTTTAAGCAACGGGTGGCCTGAAACCGCGTTCGCCGATACAACATTCCCATCCTCATCTATCAGCACCCGGACACTAACCTGGCCCTGAACGTTCACAGCTTTGGCTGCGGACGAATACACGGGTTTTGGCAGATTTGTCGCTTTGCCGTTGATGACGCCCAGCGTTTGTGTAACCGGTGGTTTCGGTGCCGGTGTGGCGACCTTAACCGGCGGTGGCGGCGGTGGCGGTGCCTCCACTGCCTGTGCAACCGCCGTACCCTGAGGTACTCCGAGGCCGGTTCCACCAGTCGTCGGTCCGTCGGTGCTGCGTCCTGACGTCTGTCCGCCTATTGGGTCAGCATCAGCTTTGCCGATCTCGAAATAACCTGTTCGCGGCCTTTCTTTCACGGTATTCTGCACTGTTGAAACAGTCGGCGGGGCCTCGCGTGGGGATTCGTCCACACGCGCCATATTTACCTGTCTTGTCGGCACTACCGGAGCTGCTTCAACGGTTGTCCTAGGCTGCGGTTCCGCCATTGGTTCCGGTTCTGGCAGAGGCGGTTTTTCCACGGGCATTTCGACCGGAGCGACCAGCTCGACCATGTTAAAGTCGTCGCTGCCCAAACTGAGATCGACCGCAAACAGACTGACGACCAATGCAGTCGCGAGTCCAAAGCTCAACAGGATCGAAGTCACAAGAAAATAGGTCTTGCGATTTTTGATCTGGGATGATGGTTGTGTTTCGGGTAATCTTTCAAACATATTATTTCCTCCGCGGATGCCTTTTCCGCTGTTGTTTGGAGATTTCTAAAGGCGTAAAAGTTACCTGGAGAATTGCAAAGATTTGCAAATGGCCAGTAAAAGGCGGGTTGATCGCGACCCGCCAATCCATGTTACCTGGTGAAGTTATAAACGATCACTCCGGTGACTTTTACAGGTACTTTTGAGAGATAGGTTGTGGTAAATTTTGCTCTGCGTGCCGCCTGCTCGGCGGGGCCGCGAAGCATCGGGTGTCCGTGCATCGCACGAGCCGAGATGACGCGGCCGTCCTCGTCAATGGTCACCTGTACGTCAACCTTACCCTGAGCTTGAGCGGCTAGTGCAGTGGCTGAATAGACCGGTTTAGGCAAATGCGTGGCCCTTCCATTTATGACGCCGAGAGATCGCGGCGACTTTGGTGCGAGGGGCTTTACAACGGGCGGCGGAGTTGTATTTTCCACGGAATTGATGTGTTCTGCGACCGTAGAATTGATGAGGCCGGTGCCGCCCGGAATCGAGACGCCGCTGTCACGACCGCTGCCGCCTAGTGTGCCTGAGTTTGAGTCGTATTTATCAAAACGAAAACGTCCGGTATCGGGCATTTCCATCTGGGTGTTTCTGGTTGTCGATATTGTGTCCGGGGCAGTGGTCGATTGATCGAGCCGGGCAATGCTTGCCTGACGCGTTGGAACCGGACTCTCCGAGGACGAATGTGCGGCTGCCGGATGCTGCTCGCGATCTTCCGGTTTGGGTGGAGCAGCCTCGTGCGGGGCCAAAATCTCAACAAGATCAAAACTGCTGCTGCCGAGACCGTAATCGGCGGCAAAAATGCTGACAACCACAGCGGCCGCAAACACGATTCCAACGACGACCGATGACACCATAAAATACTTGCGGCGATTCTTAAAATCCGCACCCGCAGGTTCGCTTTCAACTAATCTATCAAACATTTCAGATCCTCCTTTTTGAGCGTCGGTGCCAGCCGCTGTTTGGTTAGACACCGGGAGGAAGGATTTGTTCCCACGGAAAGCGGACATCCTTGTCCGCTTGTCAGAGTTGGCGAAGGATGTCCGAGTTCCTTTACGCGGTGAGGAGCGGATTATACATCAGGATCGCGTGATTTTGCCCAATCGAAGGTTTGTGACCTTGTTGTTTTGCAGTTACATCTCGACATCGCGAAGCGGGCGCAAGATGAAGGAGCGGTGCCGGATCAACGAATGATCCAGCTCTGTATTGTCGTCGCGGCGAGCGAAATATTTCGCGTTTTTCAACCACCCGAAACGGCGTTTGAGTGTAAAGTATTCGCGGCCGACGACGCTACGTAAATAACTGCGTTTTATAGGTTTAGGTAAAAGCTTACTGTCCATTGTCGGCTGATTCGTAAGCAGATTGTAGCACAGCGTGGCCGCATCAAGTATTTTTGACCGCAATGATCTCAGCGGCGATTGACACCGCTATCTCCTCAGGTGTGCGGCTGTTTATCGGCAAGCCGATCGGCGTACGGATACGGGCGAGTTTTTCGGCATCGAACCCTTCGTTGCGAAGCTCTTTCATCAGCGTCTTCATTTTTGCCCTGCTTCCAAGAACGCCGAAATATTTCAAGTCTCGGTCGACCAAACTACGGATGACGATCTCGTCCGAGACGAAACCAAGAGTCATTACCACGACATAAACATTGTTACCGGGCGGCAAATGCTCTGCGATCTGAGTATAGTCGTCGATTATAGTTATCGCGTCGGCGAACTGATTCTTGTCGAGTGTATTTAGTTCAGGCCGGTCGTCGAAAATATGGACGCGAAAATCGAGCCTCGCCATCACCTCGCTCAAGGCGAGTGAGCAATGCCCGCCGCCCACGATGTATAACTCGTTACGCGTGCCTAATCTTTCGCAGTATACAAAGTCGTTTTCGGACAATCGCTCGAACGAGAACTCATTCTGAGATCCAACTTCAGTTGGCCCAACGCTGAGACCTTCATGCGAGATCGTCAACGACACGTCCACGCATTTGTTGATCGCGTCAATTATCGAATTGACAGTTTCCGCGTCGCTCGCTTCGAGCCGCTGAAGAATTACCGTTTGTCGGCCCGAGCAAATCATGCCGGAAGCATTTGGAGAGTTCTTTTGGTGAATCTGTTCCGTGAGGACACCTGTGGGAAACCCGGGCGTTACAGATCCCGGTTCTGACAAAGCCGTTCGCGCTCGTTCGACCAGCGAAACCTCCATGATGCCGCCGCCGATACTGCCGCAGATCTCGCCGTCCTTAGAGACTGCCATTTTGTAACCGGCACGACCGGGGCTGCTGCCCGAGCTTTCGGCAACGAGCAGGAGCATCACGGGAATACGAGATCGCATGCGAGAGGCACTGAATTTCCAAAAAATAATCTCATTCCGCATCGGTTCGTGTATGATCCATGGCAATGTCTATGGCCGACCTCGACGGCATCAGCGACCTCGCGCCTGTTCGGGTTGAAAATATCCTCTCTCAGTCGTTTCCATCGCTTTCTGCTATCCGATATCCCAGGTATGGTGGAAGGTTTTGACTTGCCCACTCCCGGTACTCGCGCATCGTTTTGAAGGCGCGATTTCTATCGTCGTCCAGCACCGGCTTGTAGCTTCTGAAGAAGCCGTATTTGATCCGTTGGTCGATGCTCCGTTTCATCTGACGTTGGCTTTGTTCGCGAAAATCGTCCATACAGCTATTTTACACCAGTATTCAACTCATTAGGATAAAGGTTCATCAACACCTTTTCGGGTGTGAATGGTAAGTCGAAGGCAAAAACCACGCCGTCATCCGAAGCGGATGCCACCTCTCCGTAGAGAGTGGAGCTTTTGAAAGCCGCTACCGCATTTCTGATGGCAAAATACGCGCCGATGCCGTACATCAGCGGCGGTTCGCCGACGGCTTTTGAGTTAAATATTGCGAGATTTTCGCGCGTGGTTTCGAGCGGCAATATGGCAATTTCTTTTGGGACAGAGTAGATATCCGGCACCTTGTAGGTCGAGAGGGCGTTTGATCGCAGCTTGCCGTACTCGTCGTAAACGACCTCTTCCATTGTCATCCAGCCGAGCCCCTGAACGATGCCGCCCTCGATCTGGCCGTAATCGACTGATGTATTCATTGACGAGCCAAAATCGTGACAGCATTTGACATAATCAACCTCGTAACGACCACGGAGACAATCGACCGTTACTCCCACTATCGCAGTTCCATAGACGTGATAGGCGAACGGGTGCCCTTTTGCCGTCGTCCAATCAAAATGTATGCCGGTGGTTGCATAATGCGAATGTTCACTGAGGTTTACGCGTTGGAGATGGGCCTCCATCACGAGAGTTTGCCACGCAAGACTGGTTTTTTCACCGTTTCGGTAAACGAAACCATCGTTTAGAGTGAGATTTTGAACCGTTTCCGCTTCGACAAGCCCTTTGGCCACCTCAAATAACCTGTCTCGAATCGTCTTACAAGCTATTTCTGTCGCCTTGCCGTTGAGATCGGCGGTTGCGGACGCTGCAGTCGGACTGGTATTTGCGATGCGTAAAGTATTCGTAGTGTGAACTTTAACTTGTTCAATCGGCAGCCCAAACGTTTTCGCTGCGACCTGTGCCATCTTTGTATTCACGCCTTGTCCCATCTCGACCGCGCCAGTTGACACGGCCACGCTGCCGTCAGTGTAAACATGCACAAGCGAACGGGCCTGATTCATCGGGGTCTTTGTAAACGAAATACCAAAGCAAACCGGCATAACGGCGACGCCTTTTTTCAGATACCGTGACGAAGAATTAAATTCGTCGGCTTCCTTTCTCAGTTTTGCAAAATCAAAAGCGTCATTGCCCTGCTCCCACGAAGTGATGGCGTCGCTCTCGGCAATCTGTCCGTAGGGAAACTCGTCGCCGTCAGCAAATAGATTTTTTTGCTGAATCTCACTGGCCGAAACGCCGAGTTTCTCCGCCGCGTGAGCGATGGCCGATTCGATCACAAACATCCCCTGTGGGCCACCAAATCCGCGAAATGCCGTGTTCGGTGGCAGATTTGTGCGGCAGCAATATGCCGTGGCGGTGACGTTCGGGATGAAGTATGAATTTGTGCAGTGAAACAGCGTGCGTTCGAGCACCGGCGGCGAAAGGTCACACGATGCACCGGCGTTTTGATAAAACACGGCCTCATAAGCGATGATCTTCAAATTAGAATCAAGCCCGATCTTGTAATCGCACGAATATGGGTGCCGTTTGCCGGTCATACGCATATCTTCCATTCGGTGAAGGGCATATTTTACTGGCCTTTTGGTCAACTGCGTCGCGACCGCACAGATCCCGGCCCACGCATTCGCCTGATCTTCCTTCCCGCCAAATCCGCCGCCAAGTCGCTGAACCTCGACCTCGACCTCGTGCATCTGCAAACCGGTCACGCGACAAACCGCACGCTGCACCGCCGTCGGGCCTTGCGTCGATGAATAGACCTTCAAGCCGCCATTCTCGGTCGGTACAACATATGCGCCTTGCGTCTCGATATACAGATGTTCCTGGCCGTTGATGTCGGACTTGCCTTTGAAGACATGCTTGCATTTGCTAAACGCGGCGACCGCGTCGCCCTTCACGATTTTTTTCGGCGGCACTATGAGATCGCCGTTCGCGGCCGCCACTCGCGGGTCGGTGACGGGTTCGAGTTCGTCGATCAAGACCTTTATTTTCTTAGCAGCTTTGCGGGCGAGTTCCTCCGATTCCGCAATAACGATCGCGATCGGCATCCCGATAAAATGCACCTCGCCCTCGGCCAGCAAAGGCTCGTCAGGCACGATGCCGCCGATCTGATTCTCGCCAACAATGTCTTCTGCGGTGATAACCCTATGGACGCCTTCTGACTGTTCAGCCTCTGTCGTATCTACAGATTTGAGTTTCCCGTGAGCAACCGGCGAATCAAAAACGCACGCAAACAGCGTTCCCTGAATAAGCTGGATGTCGTCCAGATAAACGCTCTCGCCGCGGACGTGTGATTTTGAGTCGATATTTTTCACTTTTCGTTCGGAAGGGGGCCACGATGTCATACGTTCCTCCCAAATATTTCGAAAAAATGGGCCCTGAATAGCTGCCGGAGGAGCAGTCGTTTATACCGCGCCGATCCGCGCACATCTGAGATCGGAGATATCTCGGACTGGATGATCTCGTTTGCGGCCGATAAGGTTTCTTCGCTGATTTGTTTGCCGCGTAGGAATTCGGATGTTTGTTTTAAGTACAGAGGAACAGGTGACACGCCGCCGACCGCAATATGTACGTCAGAGAGAACCACCCCGTCAGCGGAAGCCGCTGTCACCCCTCCTTCGTAAGGAGGGGAGCATATGAGTGAGATCGCGGTGTTGACGGTTGCGATGTCGAGATAGGTGCGTTTACAGACTTTTTCGAAATTGAAACGGAAATTGCCGCTGGGTTTGGGGAATCGGATCGTTGTGATGTATTCGTCTTCGGTTTTTGCTAGTTTTTTGTAGCCTAAGAATAAGTCTCTTAATGGCAGTGTTCGTGTTACGCCCTTACTAACGTGCGGGCTTCTGCAATCGGCTAGATCGATCTCGGCATTGAGAGCGAGGAACCATACGGTCATGTCGCCGATGGGCGAGGCGTTGATGAAGTTGCCGCCGAGGGTTGCCATGTTGCGGATCGGGGTTGAGGAGACAAGTTTTAGGTGTTTGTAGAGATCGGGGAAGATCGCGTTCATCACCGGCGATTCGAGCAGGTCGGTGACGGTGACCGAGGCGCCGAGTTCGATGTGGGTGCCTGTGTCGCGGATCGTACGGAGCGCGTCGTCGTAGAAAAGATGCGAGGCGTTGGACTCCGCCAGAGCATCGGGCTTCTGCACATAGACGTCTGTTCCGCCAGCTACTAGAGGCAGACTCCCTACCAGTCTTGTTTCCGCCTTTGATGCTTCCGCCAGTTTGGATAGGCGGTCGTTGATAGCCGTGAAATAGTCGGGAACGATGCCCCGAAATCCAGTCGATATCGCTTCCGGTTCTGACATCAGGTCGCTTACGCGATTTGCGGCCCGTTCGATCGATTTGTAGCCGGTGCATCGGCAGATGTTGCCGTCTATGGCTGAGATCGCCGCTGCAGCGGAGTCGTGGTCGGGTGAATGGCCCTTACTTACGTGCGGGCTGCTGACTCGCTCGAGACAAAAACCTGTCAGCGACATCACAAATCCGACGGTGCAAAATCCGCATTGTGTGCCGCTTTCGTCGACAAATGCTTGCTGGACAGGTGTCAGCGAGCCGTCTGTTGGATTGATGCCTTCGATAGAAACGATGTGCTTGCCTGCGGCGTTGGCGAGCGGCATTAGACACGAGGTCATTGTGCGGTACTTTACGTTGTCGCCGACGAGTTCGCCGACAAGGATGGTGCATGCACCGCAGTCGCCTTCGCGACAGCCGATCTTGGTGCCTTTGAGATTTTTGTGATAGCGAACAAAATCAAGCACCGTCGAGCCGGGCGGCTGATCGGTCGAGATATCCAGATCGTTGAGAATGAATTCGATCATAGTGCCGAATTGTCGCAAAAGGCGCAGGAGACTCAAAATTAAGAATTATTTCTGTGAGCTTTTTTGCGGCCAAAAATCAGAACTTCCGTATCAAAACCACTCCTGCCGAAATAAGGAGAATTCCGCCGATCCTCGCCAGGCTGACTTCTTTTACGGGTACGCCAAGCAGCCCGAAATGGTCGATTACGAGCGTGACCAGCATTTGCCCGGCGATGATCACGCTAAAAGTCATCGCAACGCCGAGCTTTGGCACAAGCATAATTGCGGCGGTTACAAAAAAAGCTCCGAGCAGTCCGCCTACCCAGGCGATCGGCGGTGCGTCTTTGGCGGCGGCGAGATTACCAAGGGGCGTTCCCGACGCGATGACATAGACAAACAAAGCGACCGTGCCAACAAAAAATGATATAAACGCCGCAATGATCGGACTATCAACGACAGCCGCCATTTTGTTATTGGTGACGGCCTGTGTCGGCATCATTGCTCCGGCCAATACAGCTAGGAGCAAAAATAGGATATTGTTCGACATTCAGGTCTTAGTATTCGGTTTTGTCAGGCTTATTTGTCCAGGCCTGAAATACTTTCTGGGCTTCTTCGCGAAGCAGGCTTACCATCGGGAGCTGCCGTTCATCATTAGGTTTTTCGAGTTCTCTGTAAAAATATTCGTCATCAAAACCCGCCGCCGCGGCATCCGCCTGAGTTCCGGCAACAAATATCGCGACTGGCCGTGCCCAATATATCGCTCCGAGGCACATCGGGCATGGTTCGCACGAGGTATAGATTGTGCAGCCGTCGAGCTGAAAGGTGCCGAGATGTGTACACGCGTCGCGTATTGCGACGATCTCGGCGTGTGCGGTCGGATCATTGGTCGATGTGACCTGGTTGCTGCCTTCGCCGACGATTTCGCCATTCTTTACGACAACACAGCCAAACGGCCCGCCGGTATTTGTCTCCATACCTGTGCGGGCGAGCTCGATGGCTCGCATCATAAATTGTTCATCCCGGTCGCTCATTGTTGCTCATTGGGAGGCGTTAGTTTAATTTCGTAGAGGTTTCGCCACTTTTTGCCGGTTACAAATATTCGGTCGTTCGCGGCATCGTAGGCGATGCCGTTTAGCGTATTCTCACGATCGCGTCGAATGTCATCGGGTGAAATGCCGTCGAGATTTATCCAACCAGTTAATTTGCCGGTCGCCGGGTCAATACGGGCGATATGATTTGGTTTACCGAGAATCTGCGGATCATCCGAATGCCAGATATTCGCCCAGATTTCGCCCTTGACGTATTCCATTTCGTTGAGCCGCATCAGCGGACGGCCGTCCTCGCGCATCACGGCATGCATTTTTACCGATCTAAAAGTTTCCGGATTGAGCACACGCATTACATGTGTGCTGTCGGTCATATAAAGGTTCGTCCCGTCGGTCGCGATTCCCCAGCCCTCGCCCTGATAATTAAATTCGCGGATCAGCTTAAAATCATTGATGTCAAAGACTCGCACAAGGCCTTCCTGCCAGGTTAACTGATAGATCTTATCGTCAAAAAGTGTGATTCCTTCGCCAAAACTGTCCTTTGGAAGGTCAAATTTTTGCAGCACCTTGCCTGTTTCGATCTCAACTTTTCTAAGCGAAGACTTGCCAAATTCGCCGGTACTCTCATAGAGAAAACCGTTATGGAATAAGAGGCCCTGCGTAAATGCTTGGGGATCGTGTGGATATTTTCTAACGATCTCGTAACCGTAAACAGGCAGCGGGGCGGACTTTGCCGTGGTGGCCGTCGTCGGCTTAGTGGCGCTGACATTGGCGTTTGACGTGTTCGTACCACCCGAACAGCCGAGAGCGACGACGCACGTCATAAATAGGATTATTAGACGCATAACTATTATAGAGATCAAAAAACGCTATTTTACCAACGCACGCTGGATCGCGGCCCTAAAACTCGCAGGCGATATGTCGCGAATCCGTACACCGTTTATAAAAATCGTCGGTGTCGAATTAACGATGTACGCATTGCCGTCATCCATATCTTTGCGAACCTCGGCTGCGGTCTTTTCGGAGTTAAAGTCTAACTCAAATTGTTTAGCATTCATACCCAGATCAGCAGCGTATTTCCTGAGCGAGGGCGTGTCGAGGGCGTCCTGATTTTTGTATAAAACTTCGGCGAACTCAAAAAACTTTCCCTGAGCGTGTGCCGCACCGGCAGCTTTAGCGGCGTTAAAAGCGTTCTCGTGAATGCTCTCGAGCGGATAATCGCGGACGACGAACCTCACCTTGCCGGGAAATGCGTCGATTGCCTGTTTTAAGACAGGGTGGGTCGCGGCGCACGCCGAGCATTGAAAATCGCTAAACATTATGATCGTCACCGGAGCGTCTGGCGGGCCCATCGCCGGGTCGTCATCGACCGAAATGGTTTGCACCAGCGGCGGGGGGGCCTTGTACTGCACGTTAACCTTATATTTTGCCGTCAGCAGTGTGTAAAGGGCCGCCTCGAGACCGAACCGTTCCGCGTCCGAGTAATCCTTCATTTTGTTTGTGATCTCACGGGCAATGAGAGTGCCGGCATCGATGCCGAGCGACTTGGCCTCATCGGCGAGGAGTGCGTTATAGATCGCCTGGTTTAACTCGTCGTTTATCAGGCCGCTGACGACGGAACTCAATTCCGAAAGTGCGATTTGAGCAAATCCCTCGTATTCCTTTGCTGTGATTGGCTGTAAATTTACAGTTGCCACAATATCTGCCGGAGCCAAATTTGGTGAATTTACGGGCTTGCCGGCCGTATATTTGTATTTTATCTTGAGGGTGGCGAAAAGCTTGGCTAAAGCAGCTTGTTCAGGCGTCCGGCGAAGATAGCCGACGATCTGTCGGCGAGATTGTTCGAGTGTCAGGTCGCCGAGGGACTCGCGATTGGCATCGTAGATGCCCTTGATCTCGGCCTCGGACGGGTCGGCGATCTTTGCCTTGAGGTTGGCGATGATCTTGCCGGTTGAGACGCGTGTCGCCTTGGCCTCGGCGTCGAGCAGACGCTGATTTACCATTTGGTCGAGCATCGCGGTTCGCGTCGCAAATACGCGGGTCGGCAAACTCGTGACCGCCTGTTGCGTCTCAACGGATAGGTCACGGACGGTAAATGTGCGGCCATTGGCCGTCGCGAGCACGTCATCGGGTTTTTGGGCCGAAATGGCGAGAGCGAGGAAAATTAATAGCGTCGAAGCTGTGATCAGTTTCATAAATATTAGAGTTCTTTGAAAACCCCTCATGCTATAAGGATCGTGATAATGACCGGAGATTTACAGGTTGAACATTTTCCCGGCGTGCTCTGCGTTTAAAATAATTTTAACGCCGAGGCCGCCGATTGGGACGCGTAAGGTCACTATACGGGTGCCGCTGAAATGGCTGAACCATATTGTTTTCCCAAAGCAAAATTCATACTGTCAAATTTGCAAAAAACAACTGTACCAAACTGGCAAAACAACTGTACCAAACTACCCAAAATCGTAGGCCTAACGCCACATTTAACTGTACCAAACCAGGCCCTGAATTTCCCGAAAAAATCACCTCACAAAATCCCCAAACCCTGTATTTACAGGATAAAGCTACTTCAAATGTTTAAATTGTGGCACGTGCCACATTTAAAACACCCCAAAATTAGTGCGCAAACCCCTGGAATTTTAAAATTAAAAAAAATCACAAAAAAAAATATAATTTATAGAGTTAGGAGCTTTGAAAAACCCTATAAAATATCCGAATCTTTCTCAGCGAACTCTGCGTCCCTCTCAGCGTACTCAGCGTTAAAAACATTTAAACTCAGAGAACGAGAGAGATTTACGAGGAGTTCGCCGAGAAGACCTGTGATCTGTCAATCTCATACAATCATCACGTTCCCAAAGCAGGAGGTTTTTCAAAGATCCCTATTACATAATCGGCACAATCGAAGATTTTATCAATTCTTCGTGGCTTAAACTAACTGGTATTGGATGATGCGAATCTGACTTGCGGATGCCGCAGTTGCGATTTTATTGATATTATTTGCAATTATGGGCAAAAAGCTGGGCCGCGACTTCTATCTGAGCGAAGACACGATCGCGGTCGCCCGCGATCTAATCGGAAAACTGCTCGTTATCCCCGACGAAGCGGGCCGCCGCGTTTCCGGCATGATCGTCGAGACCGAAGCCTATCTGGGAGCGACCGACCGCGCGGCTCACAGCTTTGGCGGGCGGCGAACCCCGCGAAACGAGGTGATGTACGCAATCGGCGGCAGCGTCTATGTCTTCTTTGTGTATGGTATGTATCACCAGTTTAATGTCGTAACAGGCCCGGCCGAACATCCTCATGCAATCCTTATCCGGGCAATTGAGCCGGTTGAGGGAATTAAAGAAATGCGAGCACGGCGCGGCGAAATGAAAGATCGCAATCTCACATCCGGCCCAGGAAAACTGTGTATTGCAATGGCAATTGGCCGAGGTATAAATGGCCAGGATTTACTCGGAAAGAGTGTCTGGCTAGAAGATTACCGGACATTTTCACGTGACCAGATCGCCATCGGAAAACGCGTCGGCATCAACTATGCGGGAGAAGACGCCGACAGGCCGTGGCGGTTTTGGGTGAAGGGGAATGAGTTTGTAAGCAAAACTGCAGAAGCCCGCACGAAGTAAGGGCGGTTTTGAGGGCAAGGAACGCCCTTACTTTGTGCGGGCTTCTGCGTCTCTAGGACCCGGTAAACTCATCTGCTTTCGCGGGCCTTGTCGCAGACCCCGTTTAGAAATCTGTGTAAAAACTGATAACCTATACTATATGTCAATACCAAGTATGAAGAAAATCAAACCGGATATCCGCGCCATCACGCGGCTTGTGCCGCCTAGTGGGAACCTTGTTCAGGGGCAATCTGAGCTGCCTATCGACCCGCGGCTTGCGGCTGAGGCGGCGACTATTATCGCTGCCAGCCAGAACCACTACGGCGGCAGCGAGGGAGATGAAGCTCTGCGCCAGGCAGTCGCCGCCAAGATATCCAAATACAATAATATCGAGATTGATGCAGATGCTAGGCCATACGAAGTTATGGTCACAAACGGCGGAACCGGTGCCTTGATCGGCATTGCCCAGAGCTTTCTGCGGGGCAGATCGGCGCTTGTATTCGAGCCGTATTATCCTTATCACCGCCGGATTCTCGAGGAGTTTGGAGCTAAGACCGAGACATTTGAACTCAGTCCCGTTGATCTCGGCTTTGAAAAAGATGCTCTTCTTGCCCGTTGCAAAGAACTGCGAGACCGCACAGAATTTCCGCTCAAAATGATCATCGTCTGCTCGCCAGCCAATCCAAGCGGCAAGGTGCTATCGCAAACCGAACTGGAAATGATCGCCGATGTGGCAAAAGAACTCAACCTGCTCGTCGTCTCAGACGAGGTTTATGAGCATTATGTCACCGGCGAAAATCCGCATACGCCGATTGCGAGCTTGCCCGATATGTGGGAGCGGACAATGACTGTTAACTCATTCTCAAAATCGTGGAACATCTCCGGCTGGCGTCTCGGCTACGCCTACGGCCCCGGTGACCTGATCGCAAAGATCAACAACGCCGCAAATGTGATCTACGTCTGTCCGGCGACACCGCTCCAGGCCGCTTTGTCCAAAGTTTTAATGGCCGACGACGATTACTATGCAAAGCTCCGGGACAAATTCAATGCAAAACGGAAGTTCACATCTGAAACACTAAACGGCCTCGGCTTCGACATCTACGATTCGGGCTCGTCATTCTATCTCTGGGCGAAAATTCCGGAGCAATATAACGACGCCATCACCTTTAACGAAATGCTGATGAGAGATGCTGGCGTCGGCATGACACCGGGTTCGGCCTTTGCCGACAGCGACGACTGGGACTCATTCGTCCGCATCTGCATCGCCCGCGAGGACAACGTTCTCGAAGGCGCGATGGAAAAAGTGCAACGCGTTTTGCGATAATTGATTCAAATCAAGTGTAAAATAGGCTTATGAATTTGAGTGACCGAATAACAATAAATCCAAACCAGTGCGGCGGGCGTCCGTGCATACGCGGTATGCGGATTCGTGTTACAGATGTTTTGGATCTTCTCGGTTCAGGCCTATCGAAGGAACAGATCCTAGACGAATTGCCGGATCTCGAAATGGAAGATATCAACGCGGTGCTGTAGTGGCAGCCCGTAGATTTGATCACCCGATCTTGCCGGCTCTTGCTAACCGGTAATCTTGGTCGTGAGGCTATCGCTATCAGGGATCTCGGCCTTAGGGACTCAGAAGATCTTGAAATATTTAATGCCGCACCGGCTGAGGATGCGATCGTGCTGACTAAGGATCGGGATTTTTTTGACCTTCTCGGTCGTCTCGGTCCACCGCCAAAGATAATTTGGTTGACCTGCGGCAATACTTCAAACGCCGCCCTCCAACTTATTCTGAGCACGACTTTGCCCGATGCTGTTGAATTGCTTGACGCTGGCGAGTCAATTGTTGAAATTAACACCGTACCTTATTTAGAACCATGAAAAAATTTCCTGTTTATTTACTGATCGCGTCTTTCTTCCTCAACGTTCAATTTGTCCTCGCCGACGACGGCATGTGGACGTTTGATAATCCGCCGCTGAAGCAGTGGAAGGAAAAATATGGCTTTGAGCCTTCGAAAGAGTGGCTCGATAAGGTGCGACTCGCCAGCCCAAAGATTGGCGGAGCGTCGGGCGGATTTGTTTCGCCCAACGGACTGATCGCCACCAATCACCACGTTGCAGCCGGCATCATCGCAAGGCTCTCGACAAAGGAACGCGACCTGATGAAGACAGGTTTTTACGCAAAAACTCAAGCCGAGGAGTTAAAGGCGACCGATGCCGAGGCAACTGTGCTGATGTCGTATGATAACGTGACCGAGCGCGTTCACAATGCGGCGAATACCGGTGCAACCGACGACGCAAAGGCTGCAAACCGCTCGACGACCATCTCTGCGATCGAAACCGATTGCAACAAATCGACCGGTCTCCGATGCGACGTCATTTCGTTTTACAGCGGCGGCGAATACTGGCTCTATCGATTCAAACGCTACACCGACCTTCGTCTGGTGATGGCGCCGGAGGAACAGGCGGCTTTTTTTGGCGGGGACTATGATAACTTTGTCTATCCGCGTCACGATCTGGACTTTACCTTCCTCAGAGCGTATGAAAATGGCCAGCCCGCCAAAACGCCAAACTATTTTCAGTGGTCCACGACCGGTGCTGGCGATGGGGAATTTATTGTGGTTTCGGGATATCCTGGTTCCACCGCGAGGCTTTTGACCGTCGCTCAACTCGCCTATCAGCGCGACGTCGGCAATCCATTGCAAAAGCAGGTCTGGGAGACACGGCGCAAAGCAATTGAAAATTACTCAAAGCTTGGTGCAGAGCAGTTTCGCCAGGCAAACCCGGGAATGCGCTCGTTTGCTAATTCGCTAAAGCGACTCACCGGCCAACAGGATGGACTACTGAACCCGAGAAATTTCGCCCGAAAAGAGGCTGAGGAAAAAGAACTTCGCGACCGACTCGCCGCAAGGCCCGAACTCGACAAGCAATACGCACCCGCATGGGCCGTGATAGCCAAGGCATACGGCGATTTGCCGGCGAAGGCAAAGCAGCTTGCATTCTCCAATCTCGCGGCCTCGCGGCTCGCGACCATCGCCCAGCAGATCGTGACCTATCACATCGAGACCGCAAAGCCTGACGCTCTGCGCTATGCCGAGTATCACGACGCTCGTCTCGAGGCCTTCAAAACGTCCGTGCTTTCGCCCGCACCGATCTATCCGGAAATGGAACAGGCGGCATTGACAGCTTGGCTCGAAGAAGGTGTGAAAGTTTTGGGAGCCAGCGATCCGTTTATCAAAGCCGCTCTCGGCGATGCCGATGCGTCTGAGGTCGTCGGCCGTGCGATCCGCGAAACTAAGCTCGGCGATCCCGCCGTTCGTAAAACTCTGCTTGATGGCGGTGCGGCTGCAATCAGCGCTTCGACCGATCCGATGATCACGCTCGCCCGCCGCGTCGAACCGGTCATTCGCGAACTCCGCGTCTGGAACGAGAAAAATATTCTCAACGTCGATACCGCTAACGGCACAAAGATCGCACAGGCCCGTTTCGCCGTTTACGGAAAATCGTTGCCGCCCGATGCGAATGGACAGCTTCGTATGCAATACGGCGTGGTCAAAGGTTACGAGGAAGACACGACGCTCGTGCCGTTCAAAACCACTTTCTTCGGCCTATACGACCGTGCACTCAGCTTTGGCGAAAAGCACCCGTTTGACCTGCCGCAGAGCCTCAAGGACGCCCGTTCAAAGATCGATCTCGCGACGCCGCTCAATTTCGTTTACACCGCCGATACCATCGGCGGCAGCTCCGGCTCACCCGTCATCAACCGCAAAGGCGAACTCGTCGGCCTAAACTTTGACAGTAACAACCAAAAACTCTCAAACCGCTACTGGTACATCGAAGAAAACGAAGGCTCCCGCGCCGTCGGCGTCCACTCAGCCGGGATCATCGAGGCACTCAGGAAAGTTTATGATGCTGAGGCGTTGGTGAAAGAGTTGATAGGTTAAGAAGGAGGACGCAGCCGTTCCGAATCTAATAATCCCGCGTCGCGCGTATTGGCAAAAGGAGGTCGCAATGAGGAATTACGAATTTGTATAGATTGTCTTTGGCTAGCTTGTCTTATGAGTTAAATCAAAACACGTCGCTCTAACATCTACAGTTCGATCCCTTCTAGTATACCCGTAATCCTCTCCATTCCAATTTTCGAGCGAGACAGCTCGCTGTTCGAGATCGAAAGGCTTGATACTTGGTAAAACATTTCGCCATTCAGGGCACGCATATTTGACGACCGAGCGACGCACTGAGCGGATCAGCGTCGCTCGGTATGAAGACGGATTGAGAGCCTCGTTCATTTGGTCGGCGATGAAAGGTTTTAGGAGGTTTTCTCTTAGGTTTTCTTCGGTGATCTGCCAGCGGCCGTTTGCGAGGTGGACCAACGCGGGGCGGTTTATCTCGCCGATAACTAGCGGGTTGGTCATGCCCATGTAGAATTTTAGGCCAACGTAGTTCGCGAAGAGGTCGGCGTTGGAATAGACCCCGGAGGTTAGGAGGCCGTAATAGGTTCGTTCGGTCTTTTGGCCCCATTCGATGGCTTTTTGGTTGGCTTTTTCGGCGGTTGAGCCTTTGTTTATCGCCTCGTTGTAGATCTTGAAATATTGGTAGCCCTGTTGGAATAGGTGTTCGAGTTTGTCGATGCCGAACTCGTGGCCATAGAGCCGCACGGTCGGGCTGAGGGTGGCGTAGTTGAACGGGTTTAACAAATAGATCGATTCTTTGTACGGGGCCTTGTAGCGGGCTGGTAGGGAGGCGAATTCGTGCGAGTTCATCCATTTGCCGAATTTGGTAGTCATCAAATTCCCGCCCGAGATTCGGTCGAAAAAACGTTTAGCGAGCGTGTCTGCATTTTTCAGTTTGGCGAGCTTCGTTTTTTCTTTTGCGACATCACCACAGCCGTTCTTCCTTAACTCGATACAGTTTCTACTCTTGTCAATCTCCACGTTCAAATCTGCGACCGTCTCACGCAAAACGACGATGACATAGTCCGAAACTTCGTCGCCGACGTCCGTGAGCGGCACCGGCGGTAGGTTATACTGGTCAGTCTCGAACGCTAAAGTAACGCTGGTTAGCAACAGGATCGCGCATAGAGGTGCGGAAATTACGGTCGAAAACCTCATAAATAAAAATTGCAAAAAAAATGTAAACTCAAACTTCACCCAATCCACGCTCTGCATTAAACTAAGATGTTTTGAACGGGCCAAAAGTGGTACCGGGTTCAATTTCTGTATCAGAGGAGATGCTATGAGAAAGATCGCTTTTATCACCGCTTTGTTTGTACTGAGTTATTTTGTTGCTTCGGGTAACGCGTTGGCACAGGGGAAAGCGTCACCGGAAATTAAAAAGATCGATGCTTACATCAAAACCGTTGATGCGGTTCGCAACAAACTCAGGAAACCGAGCCTGATCTTCGCTGACACCGCAGATGTCAACGAAGATGCCGAAAAATGGCGTAGCTTTGCGACGGAGAAGGCTCTGGAAAAATTCCGCGATCAGAGCGAGGTTTATACGATCGCCTACAATTGGAAGAGCGGCGGCAAGATTGTTGCGTCAAACTTTACGCTGTCCAGCCCTTCCGGTGATTGGGTCAAATACAATTTCCACTACTTTCGAGCCGACGGGACGCTCGCGTTAATCGAGTCAGATTACAGAACGTTTATGGGGGATTTCATGGTTGTCCGCCGCCGATATTTCAATACGAACGGCAAGCAGATCCACCTATCGGCGAAGGTCCTTGATCTAAAATCCAAGCGCCCGAAAAAAGCTCCAGACGGTATCATGGGCGACGATCCGGATGTGGTCGATTACTACATGACGACGACGAAACTGCCATTTGCGGGATTACTGAAAGGGAATTAGAAATATTAATGCACTATCACTTAATCGGAATATGCGGCACCGCGATGGCGAGTTTGGCCGGGATGTTGCAGGCTGGCGGGCATCGGGTGACCGGGTCGGATCAGAATGTTTATCCGCCGATGTCGACACAGCTCGAGGCGCTTGGCATTGAGATCATCCAAGGTTATCGGGCGGAGAATGCCGATCTGCCGAGGGATTGCACGATCATCGGCAACACGATAATGCGAGGCAATCCTGAGCTTGAGGAAGTCCTTAATCGAAAATTTCTTTACCGTTCTCAAGCCGAGACGGTACGCGAGGAGTTTATTCGCGGCCGGAGTTCGCTGGTTGTTGCCGGAACGCATGGTAAGACGACAACGACGAGCATTGCCGCGTGGGTTTGCGAGGTTGGCGGACTTGATCCGTCATTTTTGGTCGGGGGCGTTGTGCAAAATTTTGGTGCGAGCTTTCGCGTGACCGATGGTGAGTATTTTGTTATCGAGGGCGACGAATACGACACGGCTTTCTTTGATAAAAGGCCAAAGTTTATGTCCTATCTTGCAGAAAACGTCATTATCAATAACATCGAGTTTGACCATGCCGACATCTACAAAGACCTCGATGCGATCAAGTGGCAATTCTCTCGCCTGATGAATCTCGTCCCCGGCAACGGCCGTCTGATCTGCGGTATCGATTCGCCGGTCGTCGGCGAAGTGCTCGATCAGATGAAAGGGAAATTGCACACGACGGTCGAGACCTTCGGCCTGTCGGATAACGCAAAATGGCAGGCACGGGATATTGAGTTTGCGGGAAGCGGAACAGGATTTAAGGTCTTTTGCGAAGGTGAGCATTGGGGCGAATTCTCTACGAACATGATCGGCGAATTCAATGTCCGCAACTGCCTCTCCGTCATCATCGCGGCCGATGCGTGGGGAATCTCGCAGGAGAAAATGCAGGAGGCGTTCGATACTTTCAAATCCGTCAAACGCCGGATGGAGGTTCGTGGTGTCGAGCGTGGCGTTACCGTAATCGACGATTTTGCCCATCATCCGACTGCAGTTGACGAAACATTGAAAGCCCTGCGGCAAAGGTACACCGACAACCGCCTGATCGCCGTCTTTGAGCCGCGTTCACGCTCGTCACGGCTGTCGATCTTTGAGGAACGGTACAAATTAGCGTTCGCTCATGCAGATATAACTATCATCGCCGGCGTATTTAACCCCGAGGACGCAAAAAATTACGGCGATGTGCTAGACGTCAACAAACTGGTCGCCGACATCGCCGCCACCGGCAAAAACGCGACAACCCTCGCCGATGCCGACGCCATCGTCGAATATCTCTCACCAGAAATGCGCGACGGCGACGTCGTCGCAATCATGTCAAACGGCGGATTTGGCGGCATTCATGAGAAAATTCTAACCATCCTCCGGGATTAGACCTGAGAGGGAGTGTCCCGGGTAATCCCCGTCGCGTCTTGGACCCGCCATTTTCAAAGGTTGGAAAATTTGGGGGTAATGTGCGATTCTGTGGCGGATGCGGGATTTGTAATGGGGACTATTCAGGTTGGCGGGGCGACGTTTGCGTTTGACCCGGAAAAATTTATTGATATATCGATACCGCTGCATTTTAACGGGCCGCAGCCTAATGCTTATGGCGTGGAGCGGGCGCGTGCGAGGCCGTGTGAGGCTGGCGCTTTGGTGGGCGATACGCGGCGCGGGGGCAGCGTAAATTTTGAGCAATATACATTTATTCCGCATTGCAGCGGCACGCATACGGAATGCGTCGGGCACATCACACACGAACGAATATCCGTGCGCGATTGTCTAAAAGATGTCTTTATTCTGGCGAGGTTGGTGACTGCCGAACCGGAACAGGCGAGCGAAACCGATGAGAGTTTCACCGTCGTGGCAGGTGATAATGACCGCGTGATAACGCGAAAATTGCTGCTGTCGGCTATAGGGTCAACCACTTTCAAAATCGACACTGTGCCTGACATGGCTCTAATCCTCCGGACATTGCCGAATGACGATACTAAGCTCACGCGGGACTATAGCGACAATATTCCGCCTTACTTTTCGACGGAAGCGATAGAGTATATCGTCGAGTGCGGTTTCAAACATCTGCTTGTCGATATCCCGTCGATCGACCGCATATTTGACGAAGGCAAACTGGTAAATCACCGGTTGTTTTGGAATGTCGAGGCTGGGAGTCACGAGGTGAATGACGATTCGCGTTTTAACAGCACCATCACCGAGTTGATTTACGTCCCAAACGAGATCGCGGACGGTGAATATCTGCTCAATCTACAGATTGCCCCGTTCGCATCAGACTGCGCACCGAGCCGTCCAGTTCTTTTCAAAACAATTTAGACGTAAATTAACGCAGATAAAAATCTCCTTCTTATCAACGTTATCTGCAGTAAGTCTGCGACAAAAAATCTTACTCCACCGCATGCTCGATGGCTGCTTTGAGATCAGGATACTTAAATTCAAACCCGGCGTCTTCCAACCGTTTTGGCATTACTTTCGTGCTTGCCAGTAACAGAGCGTCGCCCATTTCGCCAAAGACCATGCTGACGGCAAATTCCGGTATCGGCAGGAAAGTTGGACGGTAGAGGACTTCGCCGAGGGTTTTTGTAAAGTCGTGGTTTGTGACGGGATTTGGCGACACGGCGTTAACTGCGCCGCGGATGTTTTCGTTTTCGATGGCGTAATTTATCAAGGCGATCTCGTCGTCGAGCGATATCCAGCTCATCCACTGCAAACCTGAGCCGATCACACCGCCGACGCCTAGTTTGAAGGGCGTGAGCATCGTTGCAAGTGCACCACCGTCTTTGGATAAAATGATGCCGGTACGGAGCAGAACGGTGCGAATCCCGGCATCCTCAGCACGTCGCGATTCGGCTTCCCACTGTTTGCAGACATCGGCGAGAAAATTGTCACCCGCGGCGGATGATTCCGTCACTTCCTCGTCCCCGCGTTCGCCGTAAAAGCCGATGGCGGAGGCGGAGATAAATACTTTTGGCCTATGTTTAAGCTTTGAAATGGCATCGACGACATTTCGCGTGCCTAAAACCCGGCTATCGCGGATCGCTTTCTTCTTGTCGTCAGTCCATCGCAGGCCGCTGACGCTTTCGCCGGCCAGATGGACCACGATATCGATGCCTTCGAGTTTTTCGGGCTTTTTAAAGCCTTCCTCGATTGACCATTGGATGTGTAACGGATCGGTCGCTTCCTGTCGAGAGGCCAGCAACAGCTCGTAACCCTTTGCTCGAAACGATTTCTGCAGCTCTTTGCCGATAAGGCCGCTCGCACCTGTAATTAAAACTTTCATACAAGAATAATACAACGTCAGTACCACCTGCGTAAGTGGGGAGACCTGACTTGCTGAATAAGAGCGACCGACTAACGCAAGTGTTGCTGACCGGATCGTAGCTCATTTTGCACCAAATCAACGAGCATATTTATCTCGCGGGGTGTTAGTTGATTACGAAACGGCACCATCCCGTTACCACCGTCGGAGATGTGGCTGTAGATCTGCTCGTCGGTTTTATATTTGAACTCGCCTGTGCGCAGATTTGGCACGATACGGCCGTCGTCGAGGGTTTTGCCCTCGGCTTCGGGGCCGTGGCAGATCGCGCAGTTTTGGCGGAAAAGCGATGCCTCGTAAGTTTTGCTGTCGGCAATGACGTATCGGCGTGATTGGGTATTATTACAGGCAAAAATACCAAAGAATGTGATTAAAACGATTAAAACCAGCTTGGCACGAAACATCTTTTAGAGTCAAAAAAGCAGTATATTCGTCAAAAGTCTATCGCATCGGACGCGGATAAACTACGGGACTTTTGTTGCCAGCCTTATCGACCGCTCGGATGCCGAAGAAATAATTGTCCTTTGACATACCCGTTGCCGTGTAGGTCGTGACGTTGCCGACGGGCCGGGAACCGGTCCATTCGGCGGCAGATGTGTCGCGCCACACCAGCTCGTAGCCGGCGAGATCGCTGTCGGTCCCAGCATCCCATTTGAGCACTGTGTTGTTGTTGAGGCCGCCTGTGACGAGTCCAACATTTTGGGGTTTACCCGGTGCGGATGCAAGGCTGGCTAGAGCGGCAAGATTTACGCGGGCGACATCTGCTGTGTACTCAAAATCAACAAACTCAGGCGTGTCGCCGTAAAATACTCCGCCCTCGGTACGGACATTTTGATGCTGATGCGTGTAATCCTCGTCGGATTCGGTAAATCGAATACCGGCAAAACCGCGTTCGACAAACGGGATATGGTCGCCGCCGCGTCCGTAGCGGTCACGTCGATAGATCATCCACGCACCAAAACCCTTTAGATACCGGTCGGATTGCTCCTTTACATACCTTGCAAGCTGGCGTGAGGCCGAATCGTTTTCGCCGCCCACGCTGCGTCGGGTCGCGGCTTGCTGCGGGGTCTCATCCGACGGCACTCCTTCGCTAAAGACACGCACGCGTTTGCGAAACTGCGAATTTTTTTTCGTGGTCACTCCGCCGACTATGTCGTTTGTAAACATTCCCTCGATGTTCGTGTTTGCGAGCTTGGCCTGCTCTGCATAATACGCGGCACCGAGCAATCCCTGCTCCTCGCCCGGAACGGCCATAAATACGATGGTCGCATCGAATTTACGCTTTGACATCACACGTGCAAGCTCGATTGAAACTGCCGTCCCCGACGCGTCGTCATTCGCACCAGGGGCATCGCATTTCGCGTCGATCGGTGAGGTGCACATCGAATCGTAGTGGCCTGAGACGACATAAACACGCGTGGGGTCGGTCGTGCCTTTCAGGATCGCATAAACATTTGTCAGATTTGTCGGTTCGGGAATGCGATTGGCCTTTGGCTGAAGAAACGTTTGTTTTTGCACATCCAAACATCCGCCGCAATCGGCGCTGATCCGCTGAAACTCGGCATGCAGCCAGTCGCGCGCAGCACCGATGCCGCGCGTCGAACTGTCCTGTTCGGACAAAGTGTTCCTTGTGCCGAACGAAACAAGTTTGCGAATGTCAGCCTCGATCCGCTTTGCCGAAACCTCTTTCAGCATTTTTTGGATATCGGGATCAGCCTTTTGCTTTGCTGATTGGGCAAACGCCCCGCTTGTGAAAACAAACAAAAGGAATAGCAACACAAATGTCTTATTCATCACGACCTCCGTCTAAACTATGGGCATCTCTAAAAATGATCAATTAAAAACAAAGGACACAAAGCTATGATACAGAGAACACAAAAAAATCATTTAATTTCAACACTTTGTGGCCTTTCTGTCTTCCCTTTGTGACTTTGTGTTATTGGATTTTGCCATTTGAAAATGTCCTTTAACTCAAATACCTAAAACTGAACGCTGAATTTGTACCAACCTGATTTTGCCGTCATCTTTTTGTCATAATCGTTGTACATGGAGAGATAGTATTTGATATCAAATATATCGCCACGTTTTGGCTGCAAGTTCAATGCGTCATAAGGAATGAAAATCTTCAAATCCTTATAATTCGAACTGGCATAGTCGGGCTTAAAGGTCGTGGATGAGGAAACGGACTTGTTTGTGGTGCGATATTTCACTTCCGAGCCGCCGACGAGAGCTTTGCCATCAGTGTCATTATAAAAATACGCGATCATCTTGTATGGGAAATCAAGAGCGTTCTTGATATTAAAATTGACGTAAATCATCACGCCCGTCCGGCCCTCCACCTTAACACTGTGGACCACGCGGGACGCGACAAATGTACCTGTCGGAACTGTAACGCTCTGCACCGGGCGCGGAGCTGCGCGAGCCCCCGTCTGAGCAAACGTAAGCGAAGAGAAGGTAAGAATCACGGCAACTAAAACGACAGATTTGAATTTCATATATTTTATTTCATCCCGCCAAAATCCAGCCTGACTGAAACATCCTCATTCTACCTAAACGAGATTTTTTCCTTGTAAATTAAGATTATACTTCTAGGAAGTCATCAAACTGTAACAAAAACCATTACATCTGTCTAAGTAAAGAGTCCTTTTTGGGCTGACCTTGTCCAGCAGTAGATGCCTTAATAAATAATGTAAATGCCTAAATATTTATATTAACTCTCTGGCGATGTAAGCGTACTCATCGTTGAAATGATATTTCGGCGTAAATTCAACGTGTAGATTGCGTAGTCATACTTGGAGTTTGCGAAAGTTATTTAGAGAGAGACAAATTACTGATTCAAAACAGCAAATGCCTGCAGCCGACTGCCGTTGGCTGAATAGAGCAGATTGCTGGATTCGTCTGTTACAAACATGTGATCGGGTTCGGATACGAGGGCATATCTTGCGTCGCTTCCGGTATGAACGTTGACGCCAACGAGGCCTTTTTTATCAAAGGGTTTGGGCAGGTCGGTGAAAAAATACATATGGCTGGAACGCAGCTCGGAGAGGCGTTTGCGGCGAAGGAGGTAATCAGAAAAACGGTCAAGCTGACGGGCCGGATCGACGCGGTCAAAGATACTCTCGCTAACGTCCGCCCGTGTGGGCGTCACGCTGTCTATCGCTCTTCCGATAATCCGGCCGCGAATGTCGTCGGTCGAATTCGGCATTGTGACATTTAGACTGCTGAAACGGCTCAAATTCGACATCCGTCCGAGCGACCCGTAGGCGTAGATGCGTCGGGTTGCGTAATTTCGTGCGGCGTTACCCGCAAGTGTCGAAAGATTTACTGAGCCAAAACGGTTATGCAAACCCGACCAGCGAAACGAATTTGCCGCCGATGCAATGCTCAATCCAGTCCGGGCAACACCGATCGCCGATGTCGCGATGCCGCCGTAACGGAAATAGAGAGCAGCGGCGCGCAGAGCGATTCCGGTAACAACTCTAAAAACGCCGCGAGCCGGGGCAGTATGGCGCACACGCCAAAACTCCATTCTTTTCGAGTCCGAACCGATCGGGAACGCCGCAATCTCGTTGCGGCCTCCGACGACGGCGTGGCCGTTTTCGTTTATCAGCACGAATTGAGCTTTGTCGATTTTGTGATTGCGTCGGGCGGTGCGTTTGCCGTTTCGGGCGTCGAGCGTGATGAGGTCGTCTTTGTCAGCGATGAGGATTGTATTTACATCAGCAAACACAAAATTCGTCAAGCCTTTGTCTGCACCTTTGTATCGCCACAGCGTCTTTCCGTTGGTTGTGTCAATCGCTGACACGCCGTAGGGACCTTTTTCCTTTAGCTCGCCATCCTTCAATTGCGTAAACTGACCGCCGGTCCGGACGTAAAGCACATTGCTGACGAGGGCCATTTCCGCGCAGATTCCAAGGTCGTCGGCTTCCCAATCCTGTTGTCCAGTTCGGCGGTTAACGGCGCGAATCTTGCCCTTGCCGGATACGTAAACAAGTTTGTCATCGAAGACCGGATCGGCCTCGGTCAGCGCGAGGCCGTTTTCGTTGATCTTAAATTTCTCGCGTTCCTTTTCCTTGCCGGTGCGTGCGTCGTATGATGTCGAGCCTTCGTAAAACAAAAAAAGGCGACCGTCTAGCAACAAAGGAGCCCGATAATTATCGAGTGTGTAGTCTATATCGCCCAAATTCTCACCAAAACGTGTCGGCATCATCTCGATGCTGGTATCAAGTTCGCGTTTCCATAGCTCATCACCCGTCGAGAGCTGCAGGATATGAACAGTCGGCTTTTTCTTAAAATTATCATCCGCCTTGCCACGCGGGTCTCTGACCAGAACCACTGCGATCAGGTCGTTCTGAGGATCGACCGCGAGCTGCATCACGTCACCCCTGACCTTTTCGCTCCTCCATATCCGCGAACCGGTGAGCATATCAACTGCCTCTAGCCGCAACCGGCTGCCTTCGTCACGGGAGAAAAGGATGAGGTCGGTATCGGGTACCGGTGTAACTGATGTCTCGTTGATCTTCCCGGTCGCCTGCCGCCAAATGCGTTCGCCGGTCTGCCCGTCGATGGCATACAAACTTTTTTCCGTGCCGGTAAGAAGTATCCCGAAATCGGTCGTCTGATAAAAACGAATTTTGGAGTCAAGATTAGATTGCCACGCAGGCTGGGCGAGAGCAGTTGTCGCAAAAAGGCACAAAATGCACAAAAATAAAGCAAGTGCTTTCATATTAGTATTTTAACGCTAAAAACGGGTATTGGGAAGAAAGTGACAAAACCAAAATTATATAGATGAGCCGCGTACTTTCTACGGACTCTAAAGCTTTGCCATCAGGCCTATTGAATTCTGTAGGCTTTACTCTTCCAAACGACGACAACGGTACCGCCGAGCGTGTCAGCGATATTGCGGAGGCCGCCGTCTAGTTTTTTGTATTCATCGGTGCCTCGGCGAAAGTTTAATGTCGCTTGGTTTTTGTAGGCCGAGTCATACCAGACGTTGTTGCGGTTATTAAATGCTTTACCGCTAACTGACCGTGTGACGACCATATCGAAAACGCTGGTACCGGACTGACGCGTCTGTGTCGGCAATTGGGCCGCGCGGGTGGGCCCGCCTTTTGCCGGAGCGTCACGAAGTTTGCGAGAGCGCACGTTTTCAGACTGCTTCCTCTTTGCTAACTGAGGTTCCCGGTTTTCGTCCTTACGGTCATCGTCAGTTTTGTTGACAGTTAGTTCTGTTCCTGCTCCATCTATAGATACGGCTGCTGGCGGTGGCGGTGGTGCGGGGGCCGCAGCTGCCATCGTCTCAGTTTTAGGTTTATCTGCTTCACCGGAAATGATGACGCTCTCGGGCGAGACTTCGCCCGGCAGACCAAATTGATTCTTTTCGACCGGCTTTTGGATTTTATTTGCGGACAAACTGGTGGATGAGACACGCATATTTGCCGTTGAATTCGACGGAGCGTCGGCCGCAGTATTCATATTGCCAGCGGCAATATTTGCCGAAGTGATAGCAGAATCTTTGCTATAATACGGCCCGCCGGGCTGCTGCTCTTCATTTACCTGGGATATGGCTGAACCGGTGTCGGTGTTACGATCCTGCAGCACGAGAAAGCCCAAAAGTCCCCCAAATGTCAGCACGAGAGCACCCATCGCCAGAGCGATGTTCTGTGTCTTAAAGAACGTCTGGTACCACGGAACAGTCATTTCAACCGA
>JBBSJK010000026.1:0-35890 GCA_038257355.1 Pyrinomonadales bacterium
CTAACGCCACATTTAACTGTACCAATCCAGGCCCTGAATTTCCCGAAAAGATCACCTCACAAATCCCCAAACCCTATATTTACCGGATAAAGCTACTTCAAATGTTTAAATTGTGGCACGTGCCACATTTAAAAACACCCCCAAATTAGTGCGCAAACCCGTGCAATTTTAAAATTCAAAAAAATCACTACAAAAAAATATAATTTATAGAGGTAGGGAGCCTTGGAAAAACCCGATAAAAGATTCAATCTCTTGCGATCAGAACGTTCCCAAAGCTTGAGGTTTTTCAAAGCTCCCTTTAAGTGGATGTAACGCCCAAATTTCAGGAAAAAACGAAAAGAAGCGAAGGAGAAATTTAACTCTTCTTTCGCGTCCTTTCGTATTTAGCGGCTGCCCCTATCCTAGATGGATTCAGCTATCGCTTCGTCGAATATCTCTAGTGCAACATCTACATGTTCTTTTGCCAGGATGAGCGGTGGCGACCAGCGGATCGAATTTGAGCCGCAGCCGAGGATGATGAGCCCTTTGTTGAAGCAGGCCATTTCGATGCGGTCACGGAGATCTGCGTCGGCGGCATGCGGGTCGTCGCCTGAGCCTTTGACGAACTCGACGCCGAGCATCATTCCCAACCCACGAACATCGCCGATCACATTGTATTTTTCTTTCAACCTATTTAGACCGGCTTCGAGATAGGCTCCGACTTCACGGCTGTTTTCGACGAGGCCGCCTTCGAGGAGTTCGATGGTTTTTAATGCAGCGGTTAATGCCACTGGATTGCCACCGAAAGTGGAGGCGTGGGCTCCCTTGTGCCAGTCCATGATGTCAGCACGTGCCGTGCAGGCTCCGATGGGCATGCCCGAACCTAGGCCTTTCGCCATACACATGATGTCAGCTTTGACATCAGGATGATGGTCTAGGGCAAACATCTTGCCCGTGCGGCCCATGCCGGACTGTACCTCGTCGATGATGAGCATAATGCCATGTTCGTCGCAGATACGTCGCAGCTCTTTAACGAATGCGACAGGTGCCGGAATATAACCGCCTTCGCCCTGAACGACTTCGAGAACGATACCCGCGACTTCCTCTGGTGGCGTAGTAGTCTGGAACAATTTCTTTTCGATCCAGTTGATCACATCTTTCGTGACCGTTGCTTCGTCGACCGGTTGGTCGGTAACGAAGTGTCGGAATTTGTTTGGATAAGGTATGTGAACTACGTCCAATGCCTGCCGCATAAAGCCGAGACGTTGGGCCTTTTTTGAACTCGTGAGCGACAAAGCACCAAGCGTTCGTCCGTGAAACGAGCCATAGAATGAGATAAATTTTTGCCGCCGCGTGTGATACATCGCCAACTTTAGAGCGGTTTCAATGGCCTCGGCGCCGCTGTTGGCAAAGTGCGTTTTGGTCGGGCCGTCGATCGGGCAGATCTCGTTTAGCTTCTTGCCCAGTTCCGGCATATGGCGGTAGTAAAAGTCGGTGCCACACAGATGGATCAGTTCGCCGACCTGCTGCCTGACCGCCGCGACAACTTCTGGATGACAATGGCCGGTCGAGCAGACCGCAACGCCGGCGTTGCAGTCGAGAAAGACGTTGCCGTCCGGATCAGTGATCCAAACGCCGCTGGCATGATCGGCAACCAGCTTATAGTCCGGACGCGGATAGCTCGGAGTCACATATAGGGCATCGGCCTCGATAATTTCGCGGGACTTTGGCCCTGGCAATTCTGTTTTGATTGAAGGTCGTTGTAATTCTGTCGATGGTGTCATGATTTTCTCCTCTATGAAAGTCTCAGGAAAATATGTGCAAAACCGGATGGACAAAGTCCCGCAAGGGCGTAGTAAAAGTCGAGCTTCCACGTCTCGGCCAACCAATCTAATGCAATTTCATAAGCCGAAAGGTCAAACCGGACAGGCAAAAACATCTCAACTCTGGTTCATTTTTCTGTCGGCATCAAGTTTCTCCCAGAACTTTGCTGCTCGCTCGAGAAAAGTACGCATACGTTCGAACATCACTTCCTTTGAATGTTCCTTTGGATACGATAACTATATTTGACGGTTTCTGCTCGCGGATTTGAATCCAGCTTTGTTTTCCTGATTCATGTTTAATTCTTGTTCCTCAAATAATTAATAGCGTTATGGAAATTGAAATGAATGGGGAATCAGTCACCGGCGAAGAGATTCGCACGCTGTTTCATGGGACGGAGTTTCGAAATGCAACGCGGTGTCATATTGGATATAAGCAATATACTCCAGAGGTCAGATATTTTCAATCCACCGAGTAAAGATGTTGAGGAAAAGGCGGCGGCGGAAGTCACTCTTATGACTATTTACCGGAATAATCAAGCTTGATCGAATTCATCCCACGGAGGAGTGCTCTTTGGCGGCGGACGACTCGTTTGCGATTTTTGGTTGGGTTAAAGATATTTAACGGGCTGGGGATCATTGCGGCGAGGAAGGCCGCCTCATCGCGGGTCAGTGAAGAAGCGGACTTTCTGAAATATGTTCGTGCGGCGGCCTCGGCTCCATAGACGCCGTCGCCCCATTCGATGATGTTTAGATATAGCTCAAGAATGCGTTTTTTTGAAAGCTGGCGTTCGAGAAAATAGGTGTAGACGGCTTCGCGGCCCTTTCGCAGAAAGTTGCGGTCCTCGGACAGGAAGAGATTTTTGGCAAGTTGCTGTGAGACGGTCGAAGCCCCGCGTCTAAAACTCGGCATCGGGGGTATCCAGTCTTCCTCGCTGGGTTTGCAATCTTTCTTTGGCAGATTTGCAGACTTGGCCTCGGCTTCACAATCTTCTCTGGCTTCCTTTTCACCTTCCTTAACGGCTTCGTCCCACGCCTTTTCAATCGCATCCCAATCAAAGCCATCGTGTTGAAAAAAACGTGAATCTTCACCGGCCAGGACCGCCCGCTGCAAGTGTGGCGAGATTTGCTCGATCGGCGTCCAGATCATAAATTTCCTCGGCTCTCTGCTGTCTGACACAGCCTCAGAGATGCGAAATTCGATCATTGACGAGGTCGTCGGGTTATCATTACGCAGCCGCGAGATCGACGGAAACGTGACGAGCTCATACGCCAGCCAAACCGCCAGCGCACCGATGAAAATGAGAAAGATGATTTTTGTCCAATACCACATTCTAATAGTGAATAGTAAATGGTAAATCGTTAATAGTAAATATCAACATAGCTGTCAGCACAGATATGCCTTTTAGAGCAGACGCATTATTCTGGATGGCTGGAAACCCAAAATTGTTGATAAATTAGGACTGCCGATTTACTATTTACTATTAACAATTTACTATTCACTAGTATGGGACAGCACGATAACGTAGTGGCGGTGATTCTTGGCGGCGGTACTGGTTCGCGTTTGTTTCCATTGACCCATGAGCGCTCGAAACCGGCTGTACCGCTTGGCGGCACTTACCGTTTAATCGACGTTCCAGTGTCAAATTGCATTAATTCCGAGATCACGCAGATATTTGTTCTGACGCAGTATAACTCGGCTTCGCTTAATCGTCATATTTCCCGAACTTATCGATTCTCGAGTTTCTCGTCCGGCTTTGTAGAGGTTTTGGCAGCCGAGCAGACTAAGGACAATCCCGAGTGGTTTCAGGGCACGGCTGATGCGGTACGTCAGATGCTGCCACACTTGCGTGATTGGCGTGTCGACACGCTTTTGATACTCTCGGGCGACCATCTATATCGGATGGATTACCGCAAATTTCTCGACAGGCATTTTGAGACCGGGGCCGACCTCACGGTTTCGGTTGTTCCGTGCCGCGATGACGAGGCACCGGAATTTGGATTGTTAAAGGCTAATCCGCAGGGCGAGATCATTGAATTTAAGGAAAAGCCTCAGGGCGTCGATCTCGAAGCGATGCGTGTCGACACGACAAATTTTGGCCTTACGCCTGAGGAGTCGGCGGGCCGTCCGTTCCTGGCCTCGATGGGCATCTATGTTTTTACTTACAACAAGCTCGTCGAGCTTCTAAAAACCGACAATTCTTGGGTCGATTTCGGCCGTGAGATTATCCCGGCCGCGATCGAAAAATATACGGTGCAGGCTCATCTTTTTAAGGGATATTGGGAAGACATCGGTACGATCCGGGCCTTTTACGAGGCAAATCTTGATCTGGCATCGCCGCTGCCAAAATTTAACTTTTTTGACGCCTCGGCCCCGATCTACACCCGCAGCCGCTATCTGCCTCCATCTAAGCTGCACGGCTGCGATATAGATAACTCGATGGTTTCGGAGGGCTGCATACTCAATGGCGTTCGCATACGTAAATCGATCATCGGCCTCCGCAGCCGCATCGATAACGGCGTTGATATCGAAGATTCGATTGTAATGGGTTCGGACGTTTTTGAGACCATAGGCGAGATACGGTCAAATATTATCGGGCAAAAACCCCACATCGGTATCGGCGAGAATACAATGATTCGTCGCTCGATTATCGATAAAAATGTCCGGATCGGGAGTAATGTAAAGCTATTAAATTTAAATAATATCGAAAATTACGACGCACCTGACCGTTCTCTATACATACGCGACGGCATAATTATCGTTCCGAAAAACGCGGTCATCGCAGATGGCACGGAAATCTAGTTATTGTTTGGTGCTTAGGAGTATTTTCGCGGTTAATCTTATGCACCAAGAGCTGCGAGGCCCGCCGGAGCGGCGAGATCATCAAAACTAAAACCGCCGCCGGGCAAACTTAATCCGACCTCGTCGGGCGACATAACTCTAATGTTATTGCCCAATGCCTCAGACGCGATGCTTTGCACCTTGGCCGAAACAAGGCTGCGACCGATAACCAACAGCCGATCTAATATGCCGTTTCCCTGTCCGCCGCCAAACCGATCGTTGTAAAACATAACGAGGCGGTAAATCTCGTCATCTATCTCGGTCGGCGTGCATGTCACGGAACGCACAACTGCTGGTTCCGAATCTCTAAGAAGCATGGCAGTAAAACCATCGCTGTTACCGCTGATTAACAAAGAATCGGTCGGGTCCTGACGATCCATCAGCCAATTTGCTTCACCGACCGCACGCGGCAAAACGAGGCCGGCCTTCCAACCCAACGCCTCAAAATGCGACTCGTATTCATCGATTACGGCCAATCTGACCGCCGTCGCAAAATAACGCGAACGCCCCTCTTTATCCGGTGATATTTTTAGTTTCGCGATACGCAGTTCAGCCGCGGGTGCTCCGAAATTCTGCTCCGCCTTCCAGTCGAGAACCTCTTCGGCCTCCTGTTTTGAAGCGGGTTCGCTATCGAGGGTCAGGATCGCCGTGCGGGCCGCGTTGCTCGGCAGGGCGATCGACCATCTTTTTTGTTTAAGAAGTCCCGCGATTTCGACGGCCTCAATCAGACACGCGGCAAACTCAAGATCGTCAGAAATATTTTTATCGAGAAAACTCGGCGTCACCAGTCCCGACGGCAGTTCCACCGAACCGGCCTGTTTGATTGTAAACTGGCCCCGTGAGCCCTGGAGAGCGACCGCCGAAATCACGTTTGTCTCTATTCCCAATGCCGCATTGGGATAATTGGGTTGAGTGATCGAAGAAAACATATTTGTTAATTAGACTGATTTTACGCAAGGTCGCAAAGACGCCACCCTTTTCAATATTCACTAAATGGCTTGCCATTGCTGTCCTCGCCCTGAGCAAGAGTTTTGACATCAATGAGGCCTTGTTCGCCGTCTGCGGAATTGGGGTCTTCTCCCTGTATTTCGTCCCATTCGGCCGATTCTGAGATCGGGTCAACTGGTTTTTCGCGTAGGTATCGGGCCTCGACGAGATCGTCAACGGAGCCCGGGAGTTTACCTTTATCAGCGGTATATTGGTCTATCGACCTGCGCAGCTGAAAAAGATTTTCTTTGAGTACGATCTCACGGGCATTCCTGACGCTGCGTTCGTAGGTCGGAACAGCGATCGAGAGCAGGATGATAATGATAAACATCGCGATCATCAACTCGAGCAGCGAAAAACCTTTCTGTTTGCGGAATGTGGAATGCGGAATGAGGAATTTTGTCAAATGCGAAAAAAAGCGCAAAAATCGACTTACCGACACCGCACTCCACGCTCCGCACTCTGCATTTGATCTACCAGTCACTATACTTCTCCCCGTTAAGAGCCTCTTCGTCCGAGCTCGACCGTACGTCAAAAATATTCACATCGTCCCAATTTTCCGAGTCGACCGACTGGTACGACGAACGAAGTTTCCATTCCTGCTCACCAGTCATCGGATCGACCGGGAGTTCTCTCAGGTACACCTTAATGATCTCTTTCTCCTCATTTATCTCGGTCGCCTGCAATGTGCCGTCTCTGATCCCGCTGCCGCCTGTCAGGTTGGGCATCCGCGATTTCACCTTGACGCCGTCAACCAGTGTCTCAAGCGACGGTGGATAGCGGTCGAGATTTTCCGAATCGAAGATAGTGCAATCATCTATAACCACACGACTGCGAGGATCGCTTGGAACGTTTCCGCCGCCACGTCCTATCGGGTTTATCGAATTTATCGAACCCTGTGGACACGCACCGTAGGTGTCACGCTTAAATTCATCGATCGCACGACGCATCTGTCCCAAAACCTCGCGCAGCCTCTGTTCCTTTTGCCGTTTGAGAGCATTTTGGGCCATGGGAATCGTCCCCATGACCAAGATCGCGAGTACACCGAGCGTGGCGATCAGCTCAAGCAGGCTATATCCCGATTGGCGTTTAGTTTTGATCTGATGCTTAAACATTATTCCTGAAACTTTAAGACTAAATTTCGGCCTTCAACGGTTTGAAAATTGAACAGATCACGGTCAAATGTGACCTGGGGCTTGCCGTTGGCGAGTGCCTCGATCTCGACAAATGCGAGCGTTCCAGCCGGTATCAACCCTTTTTCGTCCATCGAGCTAAGGGTGACATACATCCTGCCGTTTTGGTTGAGGAATGGTGTTGCCGCCGTGTTCGACAATGCTGCACCAAAAACGTCGCCAAAGGTAACACTGCGAACCGCCAGTTTCGTGCTGTCAAATCTGAGACCCATCGTCGCAATCCTAAATGCACCGCCGCCTTGTATAATCACCGGAATCTTTACTTTGTCCCCGGCCTTCATCTCGGTGAGATCGCTTCCGAGGCGAAGTTCGAGCGTCGATGAAACAGTTTCAGTTACGGTCTCAGGCAATGTAGGCTTTGATTCGGTCGGCTCGGACTGTTTCACCTCAGGATTCTCTTTTATTTCGAGTGTCCTTACTGTGGTACCGACCGGTGCTGATGGATTGACAACGTCAGATGTCTGATTTATCTGGATTGTCTTGACGCTGTTGTCAATCGGTTTAAGATTGGGGATCGCAGCTTCGAGAGCTTTCGCGGATGTCATATCCGCCGCTGTTACCGTCGTATTAGGCTGGACGTCAGTTGATGCTGTTTTGACGTATTCGGGGGCGTTTTCGATCGGCCTGTCGGGAAGTTGGATCGCCGACGCATTTGGCATACGGCGAGCGGCCGCGAGCAATTCGTCACGTTCTTCCTGAATGATTAGGGCCTCAAGCGAGCTATTAGTCGGCACCGCGAGACTGCCCGTCGGACGCTCCATCTCATCCTCAGGCAAAATTGCCGGAGCACGGATAACACGTGGCGTCACAGCAATAACGATGTCGATTTTACGGTTGTCGCGGGTCGGTGCGGTAAAGAATCTTCCGATGATCGGAAGCCATCCGAGAATCGGCAACCCCGCGCGGCCTCGGCTTTCGACGTCTTGTGCAACGCTTGCCAAAAGAAGTGTTTTATTATTCTGAATGCGGGCCGTGCCTTTAATCGTTCTTTCGGTAAAGGTCGGTGTCAGCCCTCCGGCACCCGAAACATCCTTTGACTCGATTTCCATTGCAACCTGCACATCCTGATTCGGAAAGACTATCGGCTTAAATTTTAGCGTCAGACCGACTTGTTCGTAGTTAATAACATTTGCTGATTGTCCGAAACCAGGATTGACACCGCCGCCTCCTCCAGTGTTATTGCCAACACCCAAAAACTGTGCGCTTTGAACCGGAACACGCTGTCCGATACGAGCGGACGAATCTTCGTTATTAAAGGCATGAATTTGGGAAAAGGCGAGAAGTTTTGTATCGTTTTTGCTCTGAAAAGCCGCCAAACCAGCAGACGGAATCAGAAGTCCAGCGGCAATGGCGGTCGGGAGTTGGGTGGCTGTGGCCCCACCAACTATTGCATTTACTATCGGATTATTTGAAAGTCTTACCTGGCCCGGCTGAGACCCGCCTAAATTGCCAAGTTGCGTTTGCGTTCCAATCTGGTTACCAAATTGTAAAAGATCGTTCTTGTTAACCTCATATATTGCTACGTCCATCACGACCTCGGCCCGGTCTTTGTCGAGTGATTTGATAAGCTGGCCGATTAGGGCAATATTTTCCTGTGTGTCGCGAACGGTGATGCTGTTGGTCGCATCGTCAGTGAGGACAATCGTCTGACTGCGGCCCGGCTGTGCTGGTATAGCCGTCTGGATGACTTTTATTATATCCTTGGGTGCGGCGTTGGCGAGATAAAATGTCCGCAGAACAAGCTGTTGAAACTTCTGACGCTGGGCCTGAGTCGCAACTATGATAGTTCGCGGGCCAACCTTTTGGAAAAATAAACCTTCCTGCAAAAAGATGTAATCGAGGGCCCGGGCACCGGTGACATTTTTGAGATCGAGATGAGTCTTGCGGCCCGCCGCACGAAACGATTCAACATCAAAAAGCACATTGAGATCCAAATCTCTTGCTAATTCTTTAATAATAAATTGGAGATCAATACCGGCAGGGAATGGCAGATCACGCAGTTTTTCCAACTTTTGAGGCACTTGCACGACTTCCTGTGATGCTGGGGCAACATATCCGGTCGGCACCATCTTTACCTTGCCTGGCTCGTCAATTTTTCCGTCTGTCAGGCCGCCATCAACACTTTGCTGCTGTAGCCTGACCATCCTGTCCATTTCAGATTTAGCCAGCTCATTGGTCGGATCAAAGGCATAGGCCCGGCGAAAAGCCACGTATCCCGCCTCATAGTCCTTCTCCTTTGCCGCAGTCGAACCCTTTTTCATAAACATCTGAGATGCGTTAAAAAGTGAGCGCATTAAATGCAGGCGATATTCGGGATTTTTCGGGCTGTCAGCCACAGCAAGAGCAAACTCCTCGACGGCCTTATCCCATTGTTGGGCGTCCTCAAACTTCATGCCCTGACTGAAATGCTTTTTGCCATCGGCTAGAGCAATCGTCGAAAATGGCGAAAGCATCGACACAACAAGGAGCATACTAAAAAAAATACGAACGTTAATTGATCTTTTCATAACTATTCAAAAATTGGTCGTGAGTTCGGAAACGGCAAAACTTTTTTGCAGCCAAGTCACTTACACGCGACACCAACCTCAAAGTTTCAAAAGTTGTACGCTTAAACCTTCAAAGCATACCTTCCTGATTTTCAGTGTATTGGCAAAAAAAAGCAAGGTCGGTGTACTCCTCAAGGAACTCAATCAAACAGCGATGCGGGTCGATCTGATGCCGATTGTAATTTGCTATTCGCACTTGATGACTATCATTGTCATGTCATCATGCTGTTTGGCGCCATCTGCAAATTTGTCGGCGGCGGCTACTATATGTTCAAGCACCTTCTTCGAAGGCAGACTGACCAATTTCTTAAGTTCTTCAAGCATCGAATCCTCGCCCCATTCTTCGTCTGCCGGGTTCATCGCTTCGGTGATGCCGTCGGTCGAGCCGACCAGCATATCGCCGGGTTTGAGCACTATCTCGCCCTGTTCGTATTCCACAAGCATAGGCGGCAGCATTCCGACTACGGGACCACCTTCGGTCAGTAAAATCACCTCTAGATCGGTTCCTTTTCCACGAAGCAAAAACGGCGGGTTATGTCCGGCATTTACATAATGCAATTTACGCGTTTTCGGATCGTATTGAGCATAAAAAAACGTGGCATAGCGGTTCGTCGTGGAAGTTTCGTAAACGAGACGGTTGACATTGCCCATCAAACTCGCAAGATCGTCGCCGCTGTGGATCGCCTGCCCGCGAAGCGACGCCTGCAAACTCGCCATCATCAGCGAAGCTCCGATTCCCTTGCCGGAAACATCGCCGATTGCGATACCGAATTTTTCAGCCTCGAGGTCAAAAAAGTCGTAATAGTCGCCGCCCACACCTGACGCCGGGCGGCAGGCACCGTAATATTCCAACCCGGCGACCTTCGGCAAATCCTGCGGAAACAGCCGCTCCTGCACCTCGCGGGCGATCTCGATCTCGCGATTAATGCGTTCTTTTTGGACCGCTTCTAAGGCGATCGCTTCGGTAAGCCGGGAATTCTCCAGAGCTAACCCGGTCTGAGACGCGACCGATTTGAGAAGGCGGAGATCGTTGGCCGAATACGGCTCTTCGGACAGTTTCGGCCCGAGGCTGATGACGCCGGAGAGCTGATTTTTAGCACCAACCGGCAGCAGAAGCTGTGAATTAAGCTCGCGCAGTTTATCGCGATCCGGGGCGTCTTCCGGCTGCCATGATTCCTCGTCGTCCTCATAGATGACTACCGGCTCGTTCTTTCTCAACCGTTCGATCATCCGTGCGTCATTATCGAACGAAGCGAGGGGCGGCGTGTCATAACCAAGAGCATGGGCGGGTTGAAACACTGTACCGTTCTTCAATAACAGGGCAACCTGCGGCACATGCAGCGATTGGCTGATACGCGTCGAAAGCGTTTCGAGCAACGGCTTCGTCTCGACCATCGTCCGCACATCCTCGCTCAGTTCAGAAAGCAGCTGTTCGCTGTTATAGGCTTCGCGAAAGAATTTGCGGTCAGTCCATAATTTTATTTTGTCAGCGAGTAATCGGATCAGGAAAACCAGAGCTACGCCGATTGCGATGAACATTATCTTCTGCGGACGGTTGGTCTGCGAATCCGAAACAAAAGAAAACGCGGTAATAATAACGGCGATGCTGAGGCAGATCTGCAAAGCCAACACGCCATTTTTCGCCAGCGCGTACTGCAATCCCTGGCGAATCACAATACTCACATCCATCGCCCGGTGCACGACGATCACGTATGCCATCGTCAGCGGGAAAAGCAGCATTAGCAGAAGCGCTGAAAAGGCGATCCAAAACGGTACGATCTGAAAAAAGGAACCTTTGGCCCCGGTGGCGAACCTGTACAACACCAAGAAAAAAGTAGGTGTGATCGCGATCGAGGTGCCGTAGAGCATGAGGCTCAATCTGCGCTTCGCATCGCGATTCTTAGTGGTACCGACTTTGTACCCAAGTGCCGCAAAAAACAGTCCGATCGCGAGCATGTTCGGAAAGAAACCGTAGATTCCGTAAAACTTTGCAACCGGGCCGAGGTAAACAATAAAATCTATAGCAAGGAAGGTTCGGATCAAGCCAAAAACCGTCAGCAAAAGTTGAAACGACAAGGGTAGAATAAGAAACCACTTAAGCTGCGGCCATCTTTGATCGAGGACCCAACGCTCGGGAAAATATATCCCGAACAGCAGCATCGACATCGCCCAGCCCGCGAAGAAGATCTTTTGAAAGATTCCGATCAGCGTTCCGCCATCCCAGTAAAATTCCAAACCGAGTGACGCCAAACCCAACAAAACAAACAAAAGTATCCATGCCAGCGGATCGGCTGGCCTTGCGAAAACAACCCAAAAGCCCAGGAAGATACAGACCGTGGGAAGAAGGTAGGAGAACATAAATCCTACTACGTACCCGCTGTAATACTCGAGATCGCGTTCGACCTTGACGGGCGTGACCGTCGCGTCGTATTTTAGCGGCTCACCATTTTCGACGGCCCTCGACATCGACACGATGACGGGCCGGTCTGCGGTAAGCTTTCCGTATTCCTCATCGAATGCCGGCTGCGAATCCAAAGGCCTGCCGTCAATTGCCAGCATTTTGTCGCCAACCTTTACCCCGGCGGCCTCGGCCGCAGGAGTCACGATATCGACCCGGCCACTGTTGTAGCTGAACGGAAGATTTGCTAGGCGCGAAACGCGGCTCTCGATCGTAAAAACATTAAGATAATGCGAAACCAGTGTCCCCATCGAGAAAACGAACAAGAGCAACAGCGGAATGTACAGCAATTTCCTTTTTGTCATATAAGCTCGGTCTATTGTCTCAGTTTTTGGGGATATGAATTAACAAGTTAGCATATTTTCTGGCAAGGATGTATTTTTGAATCTCTCTAACGAGAATAAGAAAAAGGACCGAGAAAGTTCCCAGTCCGATCGTAAAAATTGTTGGTTTTGGCTACCCTTTCACTTTCTTAATTTCGTCGATAATCACCGGAACAGCGTCGAAAAGATCGCCCACGATTCCATAGTCGGCTATGTCAAAGATCGGAGCTTCAGAGTCTTTATTGATGGCAATGATTGTGCCGGCATTCTTCATGCCGACGATATGCTGGATCGCACCTGAGATACCAATTGCAATGTAAACCTTTGGAGCGACGGTCTGTCCGGACGAGCCAATTTGCCGGTCAATGGGAAGCCAATCGCTGTCGCATATCGGCCTTGACGCGGCGAGATCAGCCCCCAAAACGTCGGCCAGCTGCTGTGCAAGAGCTATATTCTCCTGCGATTTGATCCCTCGGCCGACCGCGACGATAATCTCGGATTTAGTGAGATCGACGGTAGCTTTTGCTTCCTGAAATGGAGGCTCGGGTGTCATTCGAACATCGCCTACAGTAACATCCATCGTCTCGACCTTGGCTGTTCCTTTTTCCGCGTTATCGCCCCTGAACGAACCCGACTGAAAGGTCACGAAATGTGGTGCAGGACCACCGATAGTTACATCTGAATCAAGTTTGCCGAGGAAAATACGACGTGTGAACGTTAACTTTCCGCCATCAGCTTTGTAACGAATACAGTCGCCAACAAGCTCTCGTCCGAGTCGTGCCGCAACCTTCGGAGCGAAATCACGCACCTGGTATGTGTGCGACATAATTACGTACTGTGGGTTCGTCGCTTTTATCACCTGTTCCCAAGCGTCGGCGTAACCGTCAGGTGTATAGGTGGCGAGCTTCTCATTCTTAGCGATGATTACCTTTTCCAGGTTATAGGTGGCAATCTCCTGAACGAGTGAGCAGTCCCTGTTACATGGCAGAACGGCCGCAACGTTCAAACCCAAATCTTTGCCAATACTCTGCGCAGCAGTTATTGCCTCGAGGGAAGTCTTGTTCAGGACGCAGTCTTTGTGTTCGATAAATACTAGAATCATATAATGCGAACCTCCGTCCTAAGCTTTTCGACCAACTCGACTGCACCGGCTTTTGCATCGCCATTTCCGAGTATCTGCGTCTGCTTTGTCTTTAGAGGCATGTAAACTTTTTCGATTTTCGACGCCGACTCGAAAGTCTCGATCTCGGGTGTTACCTCTCGAATCTCCTTTTTCTTAGCTGCCATTATTCCTTTCAGTGATGCATAACGAATCTGCGAAATGCCTGACTGGATCGTCAACAGCGACGGCAGTTTATAAATGAACCACTGATACCAGCCGCTCTCAAGCTCGCGCTTTACGCGTAGCGTATCGCCGAGGCTTTCGCGGTCAACCTCGATGACAATGGTGGCATGCGGAATGCCCAGCAGTTCGGCAAGTATCACGCCTGTCTGCCCATAACTCGCATCATCAGACTGAAGGCCGCCGAATACGAGATCGGCTTTCTCATCTTGAATCGCATCAGCGATTGCCTTGGCGATCTGATACGAAGATAACGTCTTGCTGTCTTCCACGACAATATGGATAGCCCGGTCGGCCCCACGTGCCAAAGCGTCTTTTATTACGGTCTTAGCCGACTGCGGGCCGAGCGTACATACGACAACCTCGCCCTCGCCTTTGGCCTCACGGGTTCTTAACGCTTCCTCGAGAGCATATCCGTCAGACTCATTGGTCTGATGCGAGATATCCGCTTCGTTTATCCACTTCTCGTCGGCCGCAATACGCAAAACTGCGTCCTTATTGGCTACTTGTTTCATTAATACGATAATTTTCATGTTAAAAAAATGAATGACCATTCATTTATAGGGTATAAAAAAAACGCCGACGCTCAAAATAGGCGCAGACGCTTATTGCAAACTATTCGCTATAACGCTTAAAAATCAAGCAGGCATTAGTTCCCCCAAAGCCAAAGTTATTTGACAAAGCATATTCGATCTCAGCGTCTCTTGCCGCGTTCGGAATGTAATCCAGATCACAATCTGGGTCAGGGAATTCGTAATTGATGGTCGGCGGTAATTTATTCTCCATCAATGCTTTAACAGAGAAAACAGCCTCGAGTCCACCAGCGGCACCGAGGGCGTGACCGGTCATGGATTTGGTAGAGCTGACCGGAATGTTGTAAGCGTTTTCGCCAAAGACTTTTTTGATCGCCAGAGTTTCAAATTTATCGTTGTAGGGTGTTGATGTACCGTGGGCATTGATATAACCAATCTTTCCAGGCTCGATGCCTGCATCTTTCAAGGCACGTTCCATCACGCGAATCGCACCGGAACCAGTTTCGTCGGGCATTGTTACATGAAAAGCGTCACCGCTCATACCGTAACCAACGATCTCGGCCAGAATGTTGGCACCGCGAGCTTTGGCAAACTCTAGTTCCTCTAGGACCAGCAATCCTGCACCTTCGCCGATGACAAATCCGTCCCGTGTCGAATCAAATGGCCGCGAAGCGTGTTTCGGGTCATCATTTCTGGTCGAAAGAGCACGCATCGACGCAAATCCCGCGACGGACATCGGCGTGATCGCGCTCTCGGCACCGCCGCAGATCATTGCGTCGGCATCACCGCGCTCGATAATGCGAAAACTGTCGCCGATGGCGTGTGCACCAGCCGAACATGCCGTAGCAGTCGCCGAATTCGGGCCCTTTGCACCGTGGCGAATCGAGACGTTCCCCGATGCCAAATTTACGATGGCAGAGACAATAAAAAAAGGCGAAACACGGTCCGGGCCTGAGTTGAGCAGCTTCTCATGCTCACGCTCGATCGCCCAAAAATCGCCGATGCCGGAACTGATATACGTTCCGACCATTTCGTCATTTGAACTGTCGATGACGAGTCCGCTGTGCTTGACCGCTTCGTCAGACGCGGCTAACGCAAAATGCGTAAATGCTCCCATTCGACGAGCTTCTTTCTTATCAAGAAAGCTAAGCGGATCAAAACCCTTTACCTCGCACGCGAATTTTGCTGAATACGCCTCGGCATCAAATTTCTTAATATAGTCGGCACCACTTTCGCCATTCATCAAAGCGCTCCATGTCGTCGGCACGTCATTTCCAACCGGCGTAACCAAACCGAGTCCTGTAACTACAACACGACGTTTCATAATAAATGGAAAACGGACAATTGAAAGTGGGAAGTGGAGAATTATTTCTCCATTTTCCATTTTACGTTATCCAATAATCTAAGCTGCCTTATGCTGCTCTACATAAGCATAGGCATCACGGACACCTTGGATCTTTTCGGCATCTTCATCGGGAATTTCGATGTCGAACTCCTCTTCAAAACGCATAACAAGCTCGACAAGATCGAGCGAATCAGCACCGAGATCTTCGATGAATCGGGCATTTTCCGTAACTTCAGCTTCGTCTACCCCGAGTTCGTCGACGATTATCTGTTTAATCTTATCTTGTACTTCTGACATATATTCTCCTCTTTCTATAGCAATTCTAAAGTATTTCTCAAACTTGTAGTATTTTCAATGTTGTAATTTACAGCATCTTTTTTAATTTGTCTCACCAGCCCCGTCAGAACCTTTCCTGGACCGATCTCGGTGAATTTATCAACGCCATTCTTGGTCAAATTTTCAATCGTTTGTAGCCAACGAACCGGTGAAGAAACTTGTTGCGTGAGTCTTTCACAAACCGCGTCCGATGATTTATTTACCGCCGCATCAAAATTGTGCAAAATCGGAAAAGCGAAATCGCCGTAGCTCAGAACAGCTAATATCTCTGCCAGGCGTTCCTGAGCGGGCATCATTAAAGCACAATGAAAAGGTGCCGAGACATTTAATTTGATCGCCCGTTTCGCTCCTTTCTCTTTCAATATCTCACATGCACGGTCAACCGCATCGGTATCACCGGCGATCACGACCTGCGTTGGCGAATTAATATTCGCCGGACTGCAAACCTGTCCCAGTGCCGCGTCCAAACAGCCAGCAGCAACCGTTTCAACATCCAAACCTAATATGGCAGCCATTGCCCCGACACCAACAGGAACGGACTCCTGCATAAACGTGCCTCGCTTTCTGACCGTTCTCACCGCATCGGCAAAATCCAAAACACCTGCCGCAACCAATGCCGAATATTCACCGAGACTATGCCCCGCGACAAAATTCGGTTCCGGCAATCCCTCAGCCATCGCCGCGTAAAACGCAGCAATGGAAGTGGTCAATATCGCTGGCTGTGTATTCGCGGTAAGCTGCAGGTCGGCCTCGTCACCAGCAAAACACATCTCCGACAGCGAAAATCCGAGCACCTCATCAGCCGCCTCGAATACCTCGCGTGCCGCAGCAAAATTATCAAACAAGTCTTTCCCCATCCCGACGGCCTGCGAGCCTTGCCCGGGGAAAATATATGCGGTTCCCGACATAAATTCATTGCGAAAGCTTGCACGAAGTAAGGGCGTTACCCGCGAATGTGTCTACGCCATTACTTCGTGCGGGCTTCTGCATGTTTCTCTAAAATCTTATCACCGTTCCGCCCCACGTCACCCCTCCGCCGAATGCGGTCAACAATACCAGACTACCCTCTTTAATACGTCCGGACTGTATGCATTCATCCATTGCGATCGGAATTGAAGCGGATGATGTATTGCCCATCTCAGCGATATTTGAATATACCTTTTCATCGGGTACACCGAGCCTAGAAGCAACGGCATCCGTAATCCGCTGATTGGCCTGATGCGGTATGACAATATCAATATCTTCGACCGTGTAACCAGCTTTCTCGACCATTTCCGCCGAAATATCGGCCATTGAGCGCACGGCGACCTTAAAAAGCTCATTGCCTTTCATTTTAAAAAAATGTTCTCTGTCGTCAATAGTTTTATGGGTTGTGCCAAGTTTTGTACCGCCGCCGGGAGCGTAAAGCTGTTCCTCGTAGCGACCATCGGACTTTATCTTCGTCGCTAGAATGCCTTTTCCCTCGGGCACCGGTCCAAGAACCGCGGCACCAGCTCCATCACCAAAAATCACGCAGGTTCCGCGATCAGTGTAATCGACATATTTGGTCAAAACCTCCGCCCCTATAACCAAAGCGTGTTTGATTTGTCCGGTTTTAATCATCGATTCCACCATCGTCAAACCATATAAAAACCCCGAACATGCAGCAAATACGTCCATGCCGGCCGCATTTGTCGCCCCGATTTGCGCCTGAATTAACGCCCCGGTCGAAGGCATAATTTGATCCGGGGTAGTCGTTGCACATACGATAATATCAATATCTGTTGGCTGCAATCGGGCGCGGTCGAGGGCCTGCAACGCGGCTTTCGTGCCAAATTGCGAGGTATATTCGTCATCAGCTGCCTTATGCCGCTGTTTGATGCCTGTGCGCGTGGTTATCCATTCATCGTTAGTATCGACGATCTTTTCCAAATCGGCATTCGTTAAAATGCCTTCCGGATAAGCTTGTCCCATCCCGATGATTCCCGCATTCAACATAGTTCGTAGTTTGTAGAGTTTATAGAGTTAGAAGAATTCATAGATTTGGATAGTTCGTAAAGTTTAGATAATTTAGACGACTTTAAAACTCTATGAACTCGACAAACTCGATGAACTCACAAACTCTCTTGCTATTATTCTGCTTCTTTAACGTCGATTATCTTGCGGCCTTTAAACATGCCGGTTTTAGCGTCGATCCGGTGTGGCACCTTAGCTTCGCCAGTATCTTTGTCAAGATAAAACTGCGGCGTATTGAGTGAGTCGTGAGCACGGCGAGTCCGCGTGCGTGAATGTGAATGTCGTCGTTTTGGATTTGGCATTATATTACCTCAAAAATAATTGACCGCAAAAAGGCACAAGATTCGCAAAAGTTTTATGTACTTTTGCGCGGCTATTTCAAATTCTTCAAGGCCGCCCAACGAGGGTCAATCTCGTCGTCGGCACACTTACAATCTATCAAATTTAGGTCAGAACCGCATTTTGCGCAAAGCCCTTTGCAGTCTTCCCTGCAAAAAATCTGCTCCGGCAACGTCAGCATCAGCTGCTCTCGAACAGCCTCAGCTATATCAATTTGGCCATTTTCAACGAGCGATTCATCTAATGCGTCATCGCTGACCTCAGCCTCGGCATTTGTGTCTTCATCAACAGAACCAACAAAGATCGAGCGAAACCGAAACTCAAAATTTCTCGATATAGGTTCAAGGCAACGGGTGCAATCAAGTAAAACCTCAGCATTTACCTTCCCGCTAAGATGAGCTCTCGCATCGACCAGTTTGATCTCCCCATTAAAAGTCGTCTTCCCTCTCAGCGAAACTCTTTCACCGTCGAGATCGATCTCATCCGGATCGAACTCGAGTTGGACCATCCTCGCGGTGGCCCCAACATTGGCCATATCGATAATCATTGTCAATTTATCCGCTCATCCGCAAAAACCGTGGCAGAAGGCAAAGGGTTTATTATAGTCACTGTACGTGGGGTGTCAACTAATTAAAGGCCGAATACGTTTTTGTCGCTAAACACCAGAGCCAACGGCTTCATCGATTGTCGAGAATCCCCGTTCCCGCAATATTGCAGCCAAGCCGACATTTATATCATTCGCGAACATAGGTCCTCCATAGACAAAACCTGTATATGCCTGAATGAGCGAGGCCCCGGCCGCGATTTTATCGAACGCGTCCTCGGCAGTAAAAATACCGCCAACACCGATTATCGGCAGCTTACCTTTGGAATAACGATAGATCATCGAAATCACCTCCGTCGAACGTTGTGTAAGCGGATGACCGCTCAATCCGCCTTCACCGATTTGATTGACATCGTTTGTTTGCAAACCTAGACGGGAGATCGTCGTATTAGTCGCAATTATTCCCGCCATTTGATGCCTCAAGACTATGTCCACCACAGATTCGATCTCGGATTCGGTGAGATCAGGCGCAATCTTTACAAGTAGCGGTTTTAAGTAGGGTGTTCCGGCGCACGGTGACAAATCGTCGGAACCTCGCTCGCCAGATTCGGAACTCCGAACTTTATTAAGGCTTTGCAGCTCTCCTAAAAGCTCATCCAGACTATTTGCACGCTGTAATTCACGGAGATTTGGCGTGTTTGGCGAGGAAATATTGACGACGATATAATCGGCCACCGGATACACAAGATCAAAACTCTTTAGATAATTCTCAGTCGCCTCTTTGTTCGGAACATTTTTATTTTTGCCGATGTTTACACCGACGACACATTTTCGATCAAGTTTTCGCAATCGCTTCGCGATGAGAACCGCACCTTCATTATTAAAGCCTAGCCGGTTGATCAGTGCTTTATCGTCAGGTAGGCGAAACATTCTAGGCTTTGGATTACCCAGTTGCGGCTCGTATGTTACTGTCCCTACCTCGACAAAACCGAAGCCGAGCGATGCAAGTTGGTTAACCACGACCCCATTTTTATCAAAACCGGCGGCGATGCCAATAGGGTTTTTAAAATCCAGACCAAATTTTTCTATCTTGTTGAATTCGCCGTCCCCGAACCGTCTGGCAACAGACTTTTGAAAGAGTTTTGAGCCAGCTCCGAATTTTAGCGCTTTGATGCTGATATCGTGTGCGGTTTCTGCTGGCAGGCTGAAAAGGGCTGGACGTATGAACGTTTGATAAAGAGACATCTTTAGGCCGGGAAATCGATCAGATCATAAAAGGTCTGCCGGAGCGATGGTAAAAACAGGATGTTTCTGCACCAGAGCAAAATTTTTCATTAGCACTATAACCTTCAGACACTATCTTAATCGAAAACCCAAAAACTTTGAACCTCAAACTTTGAACTTTTAACTAACTTTGCTACGATTTGCTTGCAAATGGCTGATGAAATTAATTTGGTAGAAAAATCACGGATAATGGATTCCGCAGGTATAAATCGTGCTTTGAGACGGCTTGCAACTGAGGTTGTCGAGGCAAATCAAGGAGCCGACGACCTTTATATCGTGGGCATCAGGCGACGCGGCGTCCCGCTCGCCGAACGAATGGTTGATAAAATCGAGGTGCTCGAAGGCCAACGCCCGCTCTATGGCATTCTCGATATTACACTTTACCGCGATGATCTTTCGACGGTTGGGGCAAACCCGATCGTCAATCGCACCGAACTCGAACACGACATTGATGGCAAGATCGTGATCCTCGTTGACGATGTTCTATACACCGGACGGACGATCCGGGCTGCGATGGACCAGCTAATGGATTTTGGCCGCCCGCGAAGAGTGCAGCTCGCCGTCCTGATCGACCGAGGGACCGAACACCGCGAATTGCCCATTCAGGCTGATTTTGTGGGCAAAAGGGTTCCAACAAAACAGACCGAGATAATTAAGGTCATGCTTAAGGAGTTTGACGATGTGGAGGCCGTGGGCATTTTCGAAAAGCCGACTGATTGATTTGAAGCAAGGGTAACGCCCTTGCTTTTTTTATAAGCTGAGATGGACAAACCATTCCGCCGAAGAGATTTACTTGGCATTCGCAACCTGACGGCTGCGGAGATTATTGGTATTCTCGATACTGCGGAAAACTTTAGCGAGATATCGACGCGTGAGGTCAAAAAAGTTCCCGCTCTTCGCGGCAAAACTGTCATAAACCTCTTTTTCGAAGCATCAACCCGCACCCGCACGTCTTTTGAATTAGCCGCCAAACGCCTTTCCGCCGACGCAGTTAATATCAGCGTCTCGTCGTCGAGTTTATCAAAAGGCGAAACTCTGCTCGACACTGCGATGAATCTCGACGCGATGGCACCCGATTGTATAGTCGTTCGCCATTCGAGCGCCGGTGTTCCGCATCAACTCGCCAAAGTTAGCCGTGCGGCTATCATCAATGCCGGCGACGGATCAAATGAACATCCTACTCAAGCGTTGCTCGACGCGATGACCATCCGTGAGCACAAAAAGAAGATAGAGGGCCTGAGCGTTGCTATCGTCGGCGACATTCTCCACAGCCGCGTCGCCCGCTCAAATATTCATCTTCTAACGAAACTTGGAGCAACTGTCCGCGTCGCCGGGCCGGGCACTCTCGTTCCGAAGGATTTCGAATTTCTGGTTGACTTTGATGACTCTCAACTATCAACCACTCCGAAATTCGCAAATCCGAAATCCTTGACGGTCTGTCAGCACATTGAGGACGCAATCGATGGGGCGGACGTGGTAATGATCCTTCGCATACAACGCGAACGCCAGGATTCGGCCTATTTCCCGACGCTACGTGAATATTCGATTCACTACGGATTAACGAACGAACGACTCGATCTAGCAAAAAAAGATGCGATTGTCCTCCATCCAGGCCCAATGAACCGCGGAATCGAGATCGCTTCGGAGGTCGCGGATAGTTCGCGTTCGCTGATACTGGATCAGGTAAAATATGGCGTTGCGGTCAGAATGGCGGTACTCTATTTGGCGACGGGCGGCACAGTCGCGCAGAGTTAATATTTTGGAGGTAAATTTGTGAAAGTCTTATTCGCTTCGTTTTTAACATTATTGATAACCGTAGGAGCGTTGGCACAGGCCCCGCCGTCAAAGGTTGTTTTTACCGAAAAGGATCGTGAGTTCGCCTTAAAGTATCTTAATGACACCAAGGCTGATTACCTAAAGCATCTTACGGGCATATCGGATGCCCAGCTAAATTTCCGGTCTGGAGAAGGCCGGTGGACAATCGCCGAGATCGCTGAGCACATCATCGTTGTGGAGAACGCTCTGTTCGGGATGCTTACAGTCCCTACAGCCGCGAGGTCGTTTAAGTGCGAAGAGGTACCTCGTTTTGCCGACACCGTTCTTGTGCTCGCGATCACGACCGCTCTCAGAAATTCACGGCTCCGGAACAGGTCAGTCCTAAGGGACTCTGGAAAACTCGCGAAGATCTGATAATAAACTTTGAGAAGACTCGTGCGATCACAATTGAATACATAAAAAACAACAAGGCCGATCTTCGTTCCACATTCGTGCAAAGCCCGATGGGTATGGTCGACAGTTTTCAGGGTATACTCTTCGTCGTTGGACACGGCGATCGGCATCTAGCTCAGTTAAAAGAGGTTAAGGCCGACGCGGCTTTTCCTAAAAAGTGATTTGATAAAAATGAAACTGCTTATTGCTAATGGCCATCTCATTGACCCGGCCGCACAGGAAAATACCGGTATGAATGTCCTGATCGAGAACGGTCGCGTCTCGGCGTGGCTGAACCCGAATGATGGCACACCAGAGGACTGTGAGATATTTGATGCGGCCGGACTGCTCGTCGCTCCCGGATTTATCGACATGCATGTCCATTTGCGCGAGCCTGGGCAGGAGCATAAGGAGACTATCGCGAGTGGATGCTATGCGGCTGTTGCGGGCGGCTGGACTAGTGTTTGTCCGATGCCAAACACAAACCCTGTCAACGATAACGCGGCGATCACGCGATACATGATCGAACAGGCTGAACGGGCGGGGCTCGCCAATGTATTTCCGATCGGAGCGATCACAAAATCGTCTGACGGAGCAGAACTTGCTGAAATGGGAGAGATGAAGGCCGCAGGTGCAGTCGCTGTTTCTGACGATGGCCGGCCGGTCCCAAACGCTGGTATCATGAGGCGGGCGATGCAATACGCCAAGGACTTTGATCTACCGGTGATCGATCATTGCGAGGACAAGTCGCTCTCATCAGGCGGCGTGATGCACGAGGGCAAGGTTTCTCTTCTGCTCGGTCTCAAAGGAATGCCGACGCTTGCCGAGGACATTGATGTGGTTCGAGACATCATTCTGGCAAAGGAAACTGGAGTGCACATTCACATCGCTCACGTCTCGACCAAAGGATCAATTGAGGCCGTACGCCGAGCAAAGAATGAGCATATAAATGTCACCTGCGAGGTCACGCCGCATCATTTTACTCTGACCGATAAAGTTGTCGAGGGATACGACACCAATACAAAAATGTCGCCCCCCTTGCGTAGCGAAGAACATCTCGAAGCAATTCTCGAGGGCTTAAAAGACGGCACGATCGACACGATAGCGACCGATCACGCTCCGCACCACGCCGACGAAAAGGCTCTCGAATATGACCGGGCTCCTTTCGGCATAACTGGTCTTGAGACCGCTATTGGGCTGGCGTTTAATGAGCTCGTTCACAAAGGAATAATCGACCTCGTTCGATTGGTCGAGCTTTGTGCGACAAATCCGTCCCGAATATTTAAGTTGAAGGATCGAGGTACACTCGCTCCCGGCTCGATAGCCGACTTGACCATCATCGATCCGAACCTTGGATGGACATACGTAACGGCCGCCTCAAAGTCAAAATCTAGAAACTCACCTTTTGATGGTTGGAAGTTCACCGGCCGCACCGTCGCAACAATCGTCAACGGCAAACTTGTCTACAAACTAGATCCGTCCGAATAGCTATTTAGCTTTCTCGCCTCGCCGGAGCGGAAAAGCTTCTTTTCGGCTCAGCGAGATATCGATGTCTCTAATTCGGCACCAGAGCATATTAAGTTATGATGTTGCTCATGAAACCGCTCATAATAATTTGCCATATTCTTCTTCGCCGGCGTCGCTGCTGAAGCTCAGGTTCGGAGCGTTTATACGGATCTCGATGCTGAGAAATGTAAGACGCTGGAGGATGCGGGTGAGCGGCGTTAATTACAAGGGCGAGTTTAAGGGCGTGGGCGGATATAAGCGCACTGCATCATTTCAATGGATGAACGGCGGTAGGGCGGCGTACGGAGTGGCGTGTGAAGGACAAGAAGCCTTTCGCGCTGATATTTCGATACAATGTAAAAAAGAACCCGGCAGATTAGTCAAAGTACACGCCTTTCCTGATATTCGCAAGATAACTGACACGCTCATCTGTATGACCGAAGTCATCAAACCATCGCGAACACAGAATGCCAAAGCCCGCCGTGCGGCCCACCTTTCTGCTCACACGCCCTGCAAATTACAGAATAGTTAGAATACCCGCTTCCCTCCTTGCTTTTTATGCTCCGGGAAATGTAAAACTGCATAGTCCTAACTCTTTTTTTCGGAGCAAAGCTTTAATGGAACTTCTTTCGGATCCCAATGTTTGGATTGCATTCGCGACCCTCACCCTGCTGGAGCTTGTACTCGGCATCGACAACGTGGTTTTCATCACGATCCTTGCCGACAAACTCCCGCCCGAACAGCGGGCAAAAGCCAGATTAGTCGGTCTAGGGCTCGCATTCGTAATGCGGGTGATCCTCCTCTTATCATTAAGTTGGGTCATCGGGCTGGTAGCCCCGCTTTTCACCGTTTTTGGGCAAACGGTTTCCGGCAAAGACCTTGTCCTGCTGATCGGCGGGCTGTTCCTGATCGCGAAAGCGACTCATGAGATCCACAATTCGCTTGAGGGCGAAGAGGGCACAGCCGTCAAAAAGGGCTTCGCAAGTTTCACCGGCGTGCTCATCCAGATCGTGTTGCTCGATATTGTGTTCTCGTTGGATTCGGTTATCACGGCCGTCGGCATGATCAGCGACCAATACGGCGATAACGGCATTTGGATCATGATCGCGGCGGTTATGATCTCGATCGGTGCAATGATGGCGTTTGCCGGACCCATCGGCGAATTCGTCCACAGGCATCCGACCGTGAAGATGCTCGCTCTATCTTTCCTGATCCTTATCGGCGTAATGCTGGTCGCGGAAGGCTTCCATCAGAAGATACCGAAGGGCTATATCTATTTCGCAATGGCGTTCTCGATATTGGTCGAGGTCCTCAACACGAAGCTGCGTAAAAAGTCGCCGGATCCTGTCGAGTTGAAGAATCCGTATAATGACGGCGATGGCCCGGCCGCACCGGAAGCGGCATAACGCCTGCTTATTGCAATCAGAATTGCCGTCAATGTTGACTTTATCAGCATTTGACGGCATCTTCTTAGTATGCGAAAAACGACATTGCTTCTGTTGATTGCCTTTGTGCTCTCGTGCGTTCCGGCTGTTCCTGCCCAGACGGCCGAGAAGTTTGACCTCGTCATCACTAATGCCCGCATCGTCGATGGCACCGGAAATCCTTGGTTTCGCGGTTCGGTCGCGATAAAGAACGGCCGCATCGCCCGCGTCGGCTGGTTCGATGTATCGGGAGCCGCTCAAACGATAGATGCCAAGGGACATATCGTCGCTCCGGGCTTCATCGACGTTCACGCTCATTCCGAGAACGTCTATGACAATCCAAACGCCGAGAATTTCATCCGAATGGGCGTTACTACAATGATCACCGGCAATTGCGGCGGCTCGGTCGTCGATGTGGGCGAATTCCTCGGCCGTTTAAGCAAAAAGCCGCTGGCGATAAATCTCTCAACGCTTATCGGCCACAATTCGGTCCGCTCCGAGGTGATGGGGCTCGATAACCGCGCACCTACCACCGAAGAGCAAAAGAAGATGAACGAACTGGTCGAAAAAGCGATGCGTGAGGGCGCCGTCGGCCTTTCGACCGGGCTGATCTACTTGCCCGGAACCTTCGCCGAAACCGGTGAGGTCGTTGAACTTGCCAAAGCCGCTTCGAAATATGGCGGCACCTACGCCAGTCACATCCGCAACGAAGGCGTCGGCGTTTTTGATGCCATCACAGAGGCGATAAACATCGGCGAACAGGCCAAGATGCCGGTTGAGATCTCACATTTCAAAATTTCCGCAAAGTCACTCTGGGGCCAGACCGACAAGACACTTCAGCTCGTTCGCGACGCACGCTCCCGCGGGCTTTCGGTCACGGTCGACCAATATGCCTATCCCGCATCGTCCACCTCACTCGACGCGCGGATGCCAAGCTGGGCCATCGCCGGTGGACGCGACGAAGGGCGCAAGCGTTTGGCAGATCCCGAGACGCGAGTAAAAGTGATTGCCGATATGAAAAAATCACGTGCCGAAGCCGGCTTCGCTGATTACTCTGATGCATTTGTCGCAAGCTATCGTGAGAATCCGGAATTTAACGGCAAGAACATCATGCAGATAACGAAGGAGGTCCGCGGCAAGGACGATCTCGATTCGCAACTCGAACAAATATTCGAAATGTATGACAAAGGCGGCGCGCAGATGGTCTATCAGGTAATGAGCGAGGCGGATGTGAAATCGATAATGGCCGAGCCTTTTACAATGATTGCCTCAGACAGCGGCGTTCGCGAGTTTGGCTCCGGGGTCCCGCATCCACGCGGCTACGGTAACAATGCCCGCGTACTCGGCCACTACGTTCGCGATCTAAAAATTATCACTTTAGAAGACGCGATCCGCAAGATGACGTCGCTGCCCGCAAACACTTTCGGTCTTAGAGACCGCGGACAGATTCGGGAAGGTTTTGCCGCCGATCTTGTCATTTTCGATGACAAAACCGTATCAGACAAGGCCACCTTCGCCGCCCCTCATCAGTATGCCACCGGGTTTTCGACTATTTTCGTCAATGGCCGCGTAGTGTTCGATGGCACCAAGATGACCGGGACCATGTCCGGCCAATCACTTCGCGGAAACGGATACAAAGATAAATAGATTCGACTTATTCATAGATCGGACGAGCCTCTAGTCTGCATCGAAAGATGCGGGCATCTCTGCCTCAAACTCGAGTTGGATCCTGCTGGTAGGGTGTGGGAATGCTAAACGGTGAGCGTGCAGACAAAGGCGCTCCCATTCGCGCCCGCCGCGTTCGATGTCGCCAATAATCGGATGTCCGATCACTTCGCAATGTATTCGTAACTGATTCGTTCGCCCGGTGACCGGCTCCAGCTCAAGCAGGGTTGAATCTGAAAATCTCGCTCGAACCCTGAAATTTGATTCCGAAGGCTTGCCGTCCTCTTTGACACCATAAAATTTCAATTCTGGAAAGCGGCCGATTGGTGCATTTATCGTGCCTTCATCGCGATCGACGATTCCCTCAACCCGTGCCAAATAACCCTTTTTAACACGTCTTTTCATAAAGCTGTCAGATATTCGACGGTGGCAGTGCGCAGTTTTGGCAACGACGACAAGACCGGAAGTTTGTTTGTCTAGGCGATGTGGCAGCCCCGGACGAATGATTGTCAATGAGCCTTGATTTAGATAAAACGAGAGGGCGTTGAGCAACGTTCCATTGTTCTCGCGATGCGACGGATGAACCAGCATTCCGGCCGGTTTATTGATGACTATAAGCTCTTCATCTTCAAAAATTATGTCAAGAGCAATATTCTCAGGCCGCATCGAAGTGCCTCTCGTCGAATCGACATTGATTTCGATAAAATCATTTGGTTTTAACTTAAAACCGATATTTTCGTGCCGTCCGTTCACCTCGCAATCGGCGTATTTTACAAGATCGCGCAAATACATCTTGCTCAGGTTGCGAAAATGATTTAGCAAGAAATCTTCGAGCCGCATCTTGTTATGCTCGGCGGCGGCTTTTATTTCAACACGGCTTATCATTAATCAGATTGTAACGTAAAAACTGGACTAACGTCTCAGTAGCCTTTCCGAAGCGATGTAAATATCCTACAATTTTGTCGAAAATGATAAACGGATCGATGGAGATTTTTTTGCGTGCAGCGACCGTGCTGGCCTCGTCAGACGGCCTTCGCACAGGAACGGGCGTTGTGACCGAACAAATAGCGAAATCTCTATCAGCAAAGATCGCATTTGTCGCTCTGCGTCGTGGCGACAGTCCCGTCGCCGATGTTATTGCGGCGGAGGGTTTTGGTGCCGCCGACTTTCGCCGTTTAGAATCTCGTATCACAAAGAGCGGTCTCTGGCGAATTCTTCATATTTCGTCGCCGGTCGCCATCGATGATCTTGGTCAGGATGCAGTGCTTAATTTTCTTGCATTCAGTACCGGGACACGTCTGCTTATCGCCGTCCCGATAATTCTCGCCGGATCGACCATCGGCTTGTTCGCAGTCGGATTTCCTGCCCGGACCGATGTTTCAGAGGATCACGTTATAAAGCTCCTGAAGGCAGTTGCCGCGATGTTTGCTCAGGCGATGCGTGTCGAACGAACCGTCAGCGAAGAGAGCCGCTTGCTGCACGAAGAAAACACACATCTAAAACAGGAACTAAAAGAAAAGTACGCTTTTCGTCATCTGATCGGAAATTCGAGCCCGATGCGTCAGGTTTATGATCAGGTCACTCAGGTTTCGCGATCTAACGCAACAGTTCTCTTGAGGGGCGAGAGCGGTACTGGCAAAGAGCTCGTCGCGGGCATGATCCATTACAACAGCCTTCGCTCAAAACGGCCTTTTGTAAAGGTTAATTGTGCCGCTCTGCCCGCATCGTTGATCGAGGGCGAGCTTTTTGGTTACGAAAAAGGGGCGTTTGACGGTGCATCAAAGCTAAACAAAGGGCGGTTTGAACAGGCCGATGGCGGGACACTGTTTCTTGACGAGGTCGTCGATCTGCCGCCTCAGACGCAGGTTAAGCTGCTGCGAGCTATTCAGGAACGCGAATGTGAGCGGCTCGGCGGTACCGAGGCCATAAAAATTAACGTCCGTCTTGTCACCACAACCAAAAAGAATCTAGAGGAGGCCGTTGCTGACGGCCTGTTTCGAGAGGATCTCTTTTACCGACTCAACGTTTTCACCATATTTCTGCCGCCGCTACGCGAACGAAAGTCCGACATCCTGCTGCTTGCTGACTATTTTCTCGAAAAGTATGAACGCGAGTATAAAAAAGCGGTCCGCCGCATCTCGACACCCGCGATAGATATGCTCACCGCCTATCATTTTCCTGGCAATGTCCGTGAACTTGAAAACGCTATTGAGCGGGCCGTGATTGTGTGCGATTCGAACGTTATTCACGGCCATCACCTGCCGCCGACGCTCCAGACGGCAGAGGTCAGCGGAACTGAAACTCGTGTTACGCTCGCGTCGGCAGTCGAAGCGATCGAACGTGATCTCATACAGGATACCCTGAAATCAACACGCGGAAATGTAGCGAGGGCCGCAATAATGCTCGATTCGACCGAACGTATTTTGGGCTATAAGATAAAGAAGTACGCCATTGATCCGAGACGTTTTAACCGATAATGCAGAAACTCAAGCAGGACTCTGCACGGACCGCCTTATGCTCAGAACAGAAGAACTGATTCTTGACCTGCCCGACGCCGATGCTGCACGCCGTTTTCTCGGCCAATTGGCCGAAAACCATCCGGCACAATCCGCCAAACTGCTTAAGAGCGAGGGACTACTCTCCGATGTACTGACACTTGTCTCGTTCAGCCCTTTATTAGCAACGACGCTTTTGCAAAATCCCGATTATTTTTGGTGGTTAAACCGAAAAAGAGGCGACTCAGGGGTTCGCGGCAAGGAGGAACTACTCGAATCGCTGGCCCGTTTTGCGCTTACAAATTCTCAGCTCGAACCTCAGGTTTTGTACACCCGATTTCGCCGGCGAGAGCTGATTCGTGTTTATTTGCGTGACATTCGCGGCCTCTCGACCATCGCCGAGATCACCGAAGAAATCTCAAATTTAGCTGATGCAATCCTCGAAGCCGCACTTGAAAACGCCCGCCGCGAGATGGACAACCGTTTTGGAATGCCGCAGGAGATCGATGAAAAAGGCCGTGCTCTCCCGGCAACGTTTTGCATCGCCGCACTAGGAAAACTAGGCTCAAAGGAGCTAAATTACTCCTCCGATATCGATCTGCTTTTTCTATATTCTGACGAAGGAAAAACGTCGGGAAACGGCTCTCGAGGCTCGGTTACAAACCGCGAATATTTTGTAAAGCTTGCTGAGTATATCGTAAAACTTGTAGGCGATCAGTCCGGCGAGGGTGCTGCTTACCGCGTCGATCTTCGCCTTAGACCGCACGGCACGCTCGGTGCACTGTGTCTTTCAATTGGCGATATGGCCCGCTATTGCCGGACTGACGCGAGGGCCTGGGAACGGCAGGTTTTGATCCGTTCTCGATGTTGTGCGGGCGATATCGAGCTATTCAAGCGGTTTTTTAGTAAGGTCGAGGACCTTATTTTCTCAAAGACCGAAACTATCGCGACCGCTCTTGCCAACGTTCGCCGTTCTAAAGAACAGATTGATATCGAAAATCTCAATCGCCGTGGTTTTAACGTCAAGCTCGGACGGGGCGGCATTCGCGAAATCGAGTTTCTAGCACAGGCATTGCAGCTCGCCTACGGCGGACGCGATAAATGGCTTCGGAGTCCGCACACGTTGATCAGCTTGTCGCGGCTGTCCGACCGCAGACATTTGAGCGAGAGCGAGTTGACAGCGCTGTCGTCCGCCTATGCATTCCTCCGCCGCACTGAGCACGTTTTACAAATGAAAAACGGTATCCAAACTCATACTGTGCCTGATGAAATGGATAAACGCACTGTGCTCGCCCGCCGCGTGACCTTTTCTACCGGCGGCGATTTCGAACGCGACTTAACATTGCACACAGCTAACGTAAGTCGTGTTTTTGCTCGTGTTTTCGGCGAGATTGATGACACAACGGCCTATGATATCGAGATCACGCAAGTACCCGATATTCAGGAGCGCACACTTTCGCATGTCATGGCGTCAATTGAGAAGTCTGACGTAAATTTTGACGCCACCAAACGAAACCTCGCGGTGCTCGACCGTCTCACCACGGTGTCGCCGCATTTCTCCGCATTGCTCGCGGCAAACCCTGACCTCGCCAACGAATTGCCCGACCCAGAAGCCGCCTTCACCGAGCCCGATTATGCGTCGGAGATGATGAGCGCGGTCGAATCTGAAATGGATTTAGGCCACAGGCTGTCGGCGTTGCGTCGGATGTGGTCGCGGTTTTTGCTCCCGATTGTCGTCCGGGACATCTTTGAAAAGATCACTATCAGCGAGGCTAAACGCCTCCAAACAAACCTTGCGGAGGCGAGCATCGCCGCCGCCCTGCGTGTTGTCCGGTATGAATTGGAGCGTGTCCCCGGCTCTACACGCGGTCAGGATCAAAGCTCTCCAATTTTCGATCTCACCGTCCTCGCCCTTGGCAAACTCGGCGGCCGGGGCCTCGACTATGACTCGGATCTGGATTTGGTGATAGTCTATTTTGACCCGAAACAGAATATTGGCGATGTAACGCCGGCCGAATTTTACAGTCGTGCGGTCGAAATCTTTGCGACGACGCTCTCGTCGATGACACGCGACGGTAATCTTTACCGCGTCGATCTACGTCTGCGTCCGTTTGGCTCAAAGGGTTTGAGCGCGATGTCGATCGATGCGTTTCTGGGTTATATGGCCGAGACCGCCGCGATATGGGAGATGCTGGCCTTTGTAAAGCTGCGTGCGGTCGGCGGCGATGCCAGCCTGGGCTTTTCGGTCGAAAACGAAACCCGCCGTCTCATCCACGAGCGTGCCTTAACCGTTGATCCGGACCAATTGAAAGATGAAACTCTCCGTGTACGGCTCGCCCTACAAAACGAACGCTCTAATCTGCGCCGAGGCTCCGAAATCGACATCAAATACGGTTCTGGCGGCATGCTCGATATCTATTTTGCGATGCGGTATTTGCAGCTCCGCGACAATGTTCCGGATGAACCCGACGACCGCTCGACGTTATTTATGCTCGACCGCCTAAAAAAACACGGCTCGCTCAGCGACGACAATTATAGCGTGATCTTTGCCGGTTATGAGTTTCTCTCGGCGCTCGACCATAATCTGCGTCTGACCGTGGGCCGTACGACCCGTGTCCCGCAGGCCAATCATTCCGCTCTCAATACAATTGCAAAGCGGATGAATCTCACCTCGCCGGCCGATCTTATCGAGCAGCTCACATTACACCGTCTCAACATCCGGGCGGCGTTTGAAAACGTGCTCGGCGAATGATGATTTTTGTGATTAATAAGTAAATTTTGGGGAAGTTTTTTTGCGCTTTAAAATTTTGCTCGAAATTTTGCCGTTTGTGACGGTTTTTTAAATGTGGCACGTGCCACAATTTTGCTGCTTCTCATAACAAAGGCCGGTAAAAACTGTATTTCATACAGCCAATGACCTGAGTTACTGACTAAAAATGTCCCCCTTTTGGTGACAGTTAAATAGGCTTAAAATGCCCAATTAGTACCTGTTTGGTACAGTCATTTGCCCGATTGGTGAAAGGTAAATATCATCTTGATTTTAACAAATTAGGTTAATGTCGTATGACTGCCGGTCGGGAAATATGAAGCTAAGCCAATGTAGAATTTTCCGCATTTGTTAAACATCAAACCGACAAAGGAGAAGCATTGCCAAGGCGGTGCTATTCTAACCCTCTGAAAAATCAGACATCGACCATTTGATCGTCGCCCGTCTCAAACCAGCACCGCGTGCAGAAGAGGTGTTTTTTTCTTTGTTCCGGCGGAAACTCTGCGGATTTCGATAACCGTTCGATGAGAAATTTTTGTTCGTCGGTCAGTTCCCAATAGCCCTTCATAAATGGTGCATCACATCGGGGACAGGTTTTGTCTCTATGCTTGATCATATGTGATGGGGTTCCGTTTTATCCGAACCCTGAACGCTAGTGGCCGTGGATTTCGTGGACGGCGATAAAATACCTGATTACTAATGCTCGTGGTTTAGGCCTTGTTTTTGCTATAATCCTTTTCGTATCAAACGCTGTCCGATTTTATCAGATTCTTTCTTTTAACGATGAAAACTAAAACATTGTTCGTTGCGGCATTCTGTCTGTTGCTCACCGTTTTTTGCCAAATATCTGTCTCGCAAACCGAGGCAAAATTTGATTTCTATAATCGCGGCCCATACCGCGAGAACGTGCCGAGACCTCAGAGCATGTTGCGTTTTGACGTGGGCGAACATCACACAACATACGCCCAGATGGAGCAGGTGATCAATGCCATCGCGGCGGCCGCGCCTGACCGAGTAAAAATATTTGACATCGGCACGACCTATGAGCATCGGATGCAGCACATCGTCGCCATCTCGTCGCCAGAGAATATGGCCAGGCTCAATGAGATCAAGGCACAGAACGCACGACTCGTGGATCCGCGAAAAACTTCGGTTGCGGACGTAAACACGATCGCGCAGAATAATCCCTCAATTGCCTGGATGGCCTACACCATCCACGGCAACGAATCTGCATCATTCGAGACTTTTATGCAGGTTATATATCAGCTTGCCGCCTCTAACGAACCTGCGACGCTCGATATTCTCAAAAATAATGTTGTCCTGATCGTCACCGGAGAGAATCCCGACGGCCACGAGCGTTTTGCTACCTGGTACAACTCGGTCGCCATAGGAAGCCCGGACAGAAATGCTATCGAAAAGCGTGAGCCCTGGTCAATTTGGGGCCGCGTAAATCATTACCGTTTCAATCTAAACCGCGACACCCTGGCCTTTACACAAAAAGAATCACGAAATATGCAAAAGGCTTATTCGGAATGGAATCCGCAGCTTGCCGTCGATCATCACGGCCAGACCTCGCAGTATTTCTTTCCCCCGACTAGCCTGCCAATCAACCCCAACCTGCCCCAGCCCGTCACCGGAAAGTGGGAGGATCGATATGGCCGGGCGAATGCGGCCGCCTTTGACGCAAACAAGTGGGACTATTACGTCCGGGATGTGTTTGACGCGTTTTATCCGGGCTATTGGGATATGTACCCGAGCTTGAATGGCGCGACGGGTATGACGTACGAAACGGACAGCGGCGGTCCTCAGGGTATCAACTGGACGCGCGATGACGGCACGATCGTCACGTTTAGATCGGCGATTGCCAAACATTACGTCGCCTCGATGACCACGCTCGAAACAAATTCTAAGAATAAGGTCGAAAGGATCAAAGATTTCTATGATTTTCGGTCCAGGGGCATGGCCGACCACGCCCGTGCGAAAATGAAGCGTGTCGTTATCGACCCGACCAGCGACCGCGTCAAGGCGGCCGAGATGATCGAGGTTCTCAGGCTCTCAAACATCGAGGTAAAGGTCGCTTCGTCTTCATTCACCTCGCCGACGGCACACACCTATATGGAAAAGGACTCGCGGGCAGTGTCAAAAACCTTCCCTGCCGGTTCTTACATCATCGATCTCGACCAGCCCCAGCGCATCTATATAAAAGCGGTCCTTGAGCAGGATACACCTCAGGACAAGGCCTTTGTCGATGACAATATGGCACGTTTCCGGAGAAATCAGATGCGCGGCAAAGGCCAGCCAAAAGAATCGTATGGTTTTTACGACATCACTGCGTGGTCGATGCCGCTCTCGTTTGGTGTGGATGCGTATTGGACCGAGGAGTCAGCAAATGTTGCCGGCACGATGGTCGATGACGCATACATCGAGAACGCAAAGCGCGGCATCGTGACGGGCCGTGCATCTATTTCTTACATTATTCCGTATGAGACTGATTCGACCGGTGCGATGGTGATGCGTTTGCTGCAAAATGGCTTTAAAGTGGCCGTAGCTACGAGACAGCTTAATGCCGGCGGGCGGAACTGGAAGCCAGGCACATTTGTCGTCCGCGTCTCTCGCAATCCTGATACGATACACGACACAATTGCGAGATTTTCGCGTGAAATGGGCGTCAATGTCACGGCACTTAATTCGGGTTATGCCGACGAAGGCGACACCGGGGTCGGCGGTGAAGCGGTCATCTCGCTCCGCGAACCAAAGATCGCCATCGCCGCTGACGAAGGCGTGACGCAGGAATCGTACGGGTCACTCTGGTGGACATTTGATAAATATGCCGTCAAATTTACACCGATGACCATCGCCTCGATACGCGGAGGCGGTCTAAAAAATTATAACGTGCTCATAATCCCCGAGGGCTCGCCGGGACGTTATATGAGCTCATTCGGGGCTCCCGGCGTTGCCGGTCTCAAAGAATTTGCGTCAAACGGAGGCACGATACTTACTCTCAGCGGAGCATCTGTCTTTGCGGCACTTAAGGATGTCGGACTAACGTCGTCGGTACTGGTCGGCAGTGAACAGGATGAGCAAAAGGACAAGGTTTCTGATGCGAAAAAAGAGCCCTCTCCAACCCCGACGCCCGGAACAGCCGTGGCCGACCCCGTTGACATGCCATCAGACCGCACTGACGGTGCTGCCCTGAGCCTGCCGCCGATCGCCTCGCCGTCGGCGAACGCCAACAAGGTTCCCGAGGCTTTGCCGGGTGCCATCATGCGGGCAACCATTGACCGGACAACCTATCTGACCTACGGCGTAGAACGTAACGAAATGCCCGTGCTGCTCGCGAGCGGATATTTCTTCAGATATTCCAAGGAAGGCACAAATGCGATGATTTTTGACGCCAACCCCAAAAAACCGCTGACTATCTCAGGATTCGTCTGGGAAGGAAACACTGAAAAACTTTTGAAAGGAACCGCTTACGTGATCAATGAATCACGCGGCAGCGGCAACGTCGTCCTGTTTGCCGAAGACCCATTCTTCCGCGGAATGACGCGGGCAAACACGCGGCCGTTCTTTAATGCGATAGTTTTTAACGGGGTATTTTGAGAGAGTCGGCTTTCTAGATTTCTGATAGTGCGTTTATTTGAGCTTTAAAATTCCCTCTGGATGACCGGGGATTTACAGGTTGAGCATCTTCCCAGCGAACTCTGCGTCCCTCTCATTGTTCTCTGCGTTTAAAATGTTTTTAACGCTGAGTACGCTGAGAGGGACGCTGAGTTCGCTGAGAAAGATTCGGATATTTTATTGGATTTTTCAAAGCTCGCTAATCTTATGTTTACTGTAAAAGCCGCATATGCAAACGATATCGAGGTCGAATCAGGCATCGATAAGGTTCGTGAATTCTTTAGCGATATTAAAAACTTTGCTGAGCTTATGCCGGGCATCACACAGATACATACTGATTC
>JBBSJK010000027.1:0-35566 GCA_038257355.1 Pyrinomonadales bacterium
ATTGCAGAAAGATAATAATGCCACAGCAAACGGGCAGCGACCGATCTAAACGGCCGCCATTTAACTGCCATCGCCACAAACTCATCCGAACCCGGACGCTGCTCAGCATTGGTCAATCTCTGATAAGCGGCATGGAGTGCAATGTCGCCCTTTGGGATCACATCGGGCCTGAGCATCGCCATGAGCAGGTAAACATCGCTGGTCCATTCGCCGACGCCCTTTAGTTTGATAAGCTCGGCCTTAACCTCGGCGTCGGATAATTTGTGTAGCGTGTCGAGGTCGAGGCGACCTTCGAGAATTGCCTCGGACAAATGGCGGGCATACAACATCTTTTGGCGGCTGAAACCGATAGTTTTCATGTCCACGTCGTCAAGGGAAAGTAGGCCCGATGGGGAAACTTCACCTAGCTGAGCCGTGAGTTTGTCAAAACAGGCCTTCGCCGATGCGAGCGAGATCTGCTGCTCTAGTATAATATTCAACAGTGTGCAAAATCCGGTCGGGCGATCCCAAAGCGGCGGAGCACCATAATCGTTATAAACCTGAGCTAGTTCGGAATCGATATCAGCCAGAATCCGGCATCCCGTCTCGAGTTTATCTATGGTAAGTTTTTCGATCATTCATATTCGATCAGCCAGCGGGAGAGCGGCAAACCAGCCGCGAAACGCATGAAATCCATTACCAGATTGACGGAACCGTCGACTCATCAAACTCAGTTGATTCGCCGTTTGGCAAGATATGAATTATTCGTGAAACTCCTTTCGCACGCAGCATCGGGGTCAGCATTCCGACGCGATGGCAATTGGCACGCGGTATTTTGTGATCCGTAAGCGGCTTAGATTCCGAACACATCATCACTGTTCGTAGGTCTGACGAGATTTCGACAAGTCGATTCACGCCCCACACGACATCTTCTGGTGTTGGGTTATTCTTACCGCCCGTCTCAGGCAAATGCTCGTAACCAATGCCGTGGTCGCTTAACAACTCTGCCAGAACCAACCCATTAAATTGCGGCCACCGCGACCGCGCAAACGCCCGTACGTCGCAAACGAATTCGATCTCGTGCTTTTGAAGCAGTTCGAGAAAATACGCGAACGCATGCCGTCCGTGGCCGATGGTGTGTACTGTCATTTCCCGAGTAATCAGTGACGATTAATAGATGTAAATACTAGAATTATATCGTTAACGATTTGATCGGCTTTAGTCCGAGTCACGTGATTTAGACGATTGGACATTTCGGGCTTCGACAAACTCTTCAATTTTCAGTTTTGTATAGACTGAAAGAAAGAAAAGTGGGAAAAACACAATACCTGGAAGACCATACTCCCAACTTTCAGGAATTCGGAAGACCGAACGTATGAGCCAAGAAATTGAAAAAGAAGCTACAACGACAAAAACCAAGGTACCGATACCGAAGCACCAATTCGCAATCGTGCCGAAAACCAAACCCAACGGATTGAGCGGATAATTCCAAATGGTTTTGCCGCCGGAAAGTACTAAAAAACCACCTACAAATAAGACTGACAAAATCAGGATAAGACTCATGAGGTCGCCAACGAAAACTCGCCAAAAAGAGGTTTGCCCGCTTCCTACGACCTTGCTTAAGTATGGGTGGCTAGGAACATATTCAATTTCGATCTCTTGGGGTAGGCTTTCTTCGGCGAACCGATCAGGCATCGCACCACTGAGCTGAGAGCTTCCATCTAAAACCGTTGACGTGTCAGGTAGGCGATAAAGATATTCAACATACCAGCCACTCCAACAGTGACCTTCGTGGCAATCAGGAGGAATCTCAGACGCCTCGTGTACTTGAGCAAATAGTCTTTGTGTCGAAAAAATTAGGCGATATTTGTCAATCGAAAACGGAAAGCCGTCTTTAAGAAGGAGAATGCAAATTGCAAGAATCAGACAACCAAAGAAAATCTTCAAGGTCGAATTTCTAATCTTATCATCATCATCTTCATTCATTAGGTGTTCGGTTTAAGAAGCATTTATTTGATCACATCGCCCGGATGAATCGGCTCGGCGTCCGGCACAGAGGCGAGAAATTTTTCGAAGGCTATACGGGTGCCTTTTCGGGCCTCACGTTCCAGAAAGTCGGACTGCAGCATTATCGAAAGTTTTTCAGAGGCGGCACTGGCAATGAACTGTTCCAGCGAAAAGCCTTCCTGTTTAGCGAGCTCTTCCAATTTTTTGCGAAGCGAGTGGGGTAATTCAATGCTTATCGATCTCATATCTTTCTTACCATTTTTAGAAAATCCGCCGGTGAAATCGTTTCTATTCCAAATAGTTCGATGTTTGCGAAATCCCTGGCATTGAATGTAACAATGAAGGAACTTTGCGATGCTATGGCAAGCTCCAAAACGAAATCATCGTTAGGATCGCGCAACGCTGGCCTCCAACGAAAGTATATCCGCTGTTTGTGCGAATAATCAAGTAATTTGCGTATGAATCCTACAACGTCATTCGGTGCGTGGCCGGGAGGAATGTTCTCTGGCCGCTGCAATACATCGAGATATTCCAAGTAAAGCGGAACTGAAATTGCAATTTCGAATGCGGGCGAAGGCATCATCGAAATCAGTTGATAGGACGCACCGTTTTGCGAACGGGACGCGGCCACAAGAACATTAGTATCGAAGACAACTCTCATTTTGCCGCGATCCTTATATCTTTAATCGCCTGCGGGTTTTCGAGCGCAGATAGATCGCCTGGATCTTCGCCGAGATAGGCCGAGCGAATGACGCGGCGCATGATCTTGGCGTTTCGGGTTTTCGGCAACGCCGTGACGAAATGAATTTTTGACGGAGCCAGCGGTTTGCCCATGTCCTTGGCGACAAGGGATTTAAGTTCGGCTTCGAGCGGAGCTCGGACACTCCTGTCCGCCTGTCGTTCTTCTCTTTCTTCGTCCGAGCGGTCGCTGCTCGTGCAGACAGGAGTGTCCGCGCTCCGGACGACAAAAGCCACCATTGCCGTGCCTTTCACTTCATCTGGAACGCCGATCACTGCGGCTTCAACGACCAGCGAATGAGCGACCAGTAAACTCTCGACCTCGGCGGGGCCGACTCGTTTGCCGGCGATCTTTAGTGTGTCGTCCGAGCGGCCGAGGATGAACCAGTGGCCGTCTTTGTCACGCATCGCAAAATCGCCGTGGACCCAGATGTCTTTAAAACGCCTCCAATAAGTGTCGAGATAGCGTTCCTTTTCCTGCCAAAATCCCCGAGCCATTCCGATCCAGGGCTGTTTGATGACTAGCTCGCCGACCTGATTCGGCCCGACGCTCCGGCCATTTTCATCGAGAATATCGACGTCCATCCCGGGACACGGAGCGGGGAATGAGCACGGTTTTATCGGCAATAGCGGATTGCCCATCAGGATGCCGCCGGAGATCTCTGTGCCGCCGCTATAGTTGATGATCGGAAGTTTGCTGTTGCCGACCTTTTCGAAAAGCCACCACCATGGAGCCGGATTCCACGGCTCGCCGGTCGAGGCGAAGATGCGTAGGGCGGAGAGGTCATGGCGTTCGAAGGGAGCTTTTTCTTCTTCTTCCTTTGCTTCACTGCGACTCTGCGGGGGACCTTCTTCTTCTTCCCTCGAGGTTTCGGGTGCTTCGATCTTTCCCTTACTTACGTGCGGGCTACTGAAATTTTCCTCGCTCGCGGCCAACGACCTCACCAGCGTCGGCGAGATTCCAAGCACTTCTACCTTATGCTTTGCACAAAACTCCCACATCCGATCCGGCGTCGGGTAATCGGGTGCGCCGTCGTAAATACAGATCGTCGCACCGTTTATGAGCGCGCCGTAGATCAGCCACGGCCCCATCATCCAGCCGATGTCCGTGTACCACGATATCCGCGTGCCCTTACCGACATCCGTCCCAAACGCCATATCCTGCGCCGCTTTGATAGGAAAACTCGCGTGCGTATGAGCGATACCCTTCGGCTTGCCGGTTGTGCCGGAGGTGTAGAGGATAATGAGCGGGTCTTCGGCGAGGGTTGCCTCGGGTGAGCCTAGTGCCTCAGGCAATTGTTCGCCGCTCCAAACGGCATCCTCAAGATCGAAATAAAAGCCGTCCTCCGCATCGAGTAACAAAGTTAGCTCGTCGCCGCGACCGTACCGCGTCAACACGAACACCTTCCGCAAGCAGGGTGTATTCGTAACGGCCTTTAGAGATGATTCGAACGCCTCTACATACTTGTTGCGCCGTGGAAAGCCATCACAAGTGATGAGAGCCTTCGCGTCAACGGCTTTGAGACGAGACTCGATCGCCGAGACGCCATAACCGGAAAACACAGGCACGGCAATGGCGCCGATGCGACCGATCGCTAGCAGGGAAATGACCGTCTCGGGGACCATCGGCAAATGAATTCCGATTGCGTCGCCGCGTCCAAGCCCTTCACCACGAAGGGTCGCAGCGAATAGCTCTACGCGATGAGCTAATTCCCCATATGTGAGCGTTTCGGGAAAAGCGTTATCCCAGTACGATTCCGTACCTTTCGCAAAGTAACTGTTGCCAAGTTGCAAATCCTCTTGCAGAATCGATTTCTCGCCTTCAAATATCAAAGCTGGCTGGTCTTTCATCTCGTCCGTCTGCCAGCGGTCGAGGCACATTTCGGTGATGTTTAGGCCGGCATGGGTTGGGAACCCAGTCGCTACCGCTCCCGGTTCCGACTTTGCGGCGAGCCACGTTGGAAACTCGACGCCGTTGGAGGTGTCGAGGAGTTTTTTGTATGGCGGGTCGAATTTTATGTCGAGAAACTTTATTACCTCTTCGGTAAATTTCTCGACATCTTTGATCGAATACGCATAAAGCTCGTCCCAAGTCGAGACGCCGACCTGCCGCATAAACTTGGTGAGTTGGGCGCGCTCGATGACGTCGGGCGTAGGCGTCCAGGCGATAGGCTGATTTTCGAAGTCGTTATTTACTGTATGGTTCATTTAGCTTTTAATTCCCAGAATTGGATCGATTTGCCATTTATCTCGTATATTTCACCGATTGGCGAATATCGCATTTGCACAAAATCAGCGAGTGGGCCGGTGTGGTCGCCGGGAACTCGAGGTATTGCGGAGCTTAAGTAGCCGTTGTCCCAGAGGATATATCTCGGACGTTTTTCATCTAAATCCAGGACAGCCTCGGCGACCTGTTCTGGACGCGTATACTCGCTCGGCCAGATCTGGCCAAACCGGGTTGGATTTTTGAGGCCGAGTGGAAAATAGACAAACGGCTCATATACTTCAAAGAAATATTCGCCCGGCGTTGTATTTTTTGACAGCCATATATAGCGCTCGGCCTGTTTAGACGCGACGAGGGCCAGCCTGCCCACTGGAGAATTGAGATATACGACTTCCCAGTTTATCTGAGCACGAATCGCCTGAAATGCACCCAGCATCATCAAGCCCGCAACCGCCGTATACGCCAAGCGTCGCTTGATCACAAACGCCGGCCCGAATCTGTGAAAAAGCCAAACCAACACGATCAGTGTTGGTCCGGATATCTGGAACAATCTAATCATATTTGGTGCAGTTATACTGAATGTTAAAAAAAATCCGGTTAAAGCAATCAGGACCGGGCCGCGCCAGACATCCCAATCGACCGTTTTGCGTTTCATGACGAATATCAGCAGCATCGACAAAATCGTAAGCGGGAGCATCAGGCAGTACAAAATTACAGGTGCCAATGCCAAAATATCCGATGCTTTTGAGATTGTAAAAGCTTGTTGCAACTCAGCAAAATAAACACCAAAATGGTTTGGGTGGCCGGAGCTGTAATATTTTAATGGATATGTAACAGTCGCGTAAAAGAAATTTTCCGCCCCGGCTGCGACGACAAAATAAATGCACAAACCCGAGAGGCAGATAACAAAGCTCAAGGCAACAGCGGAGGCCGATTTAATAAAAACCGGCCACATTTCGCGATAGAAAAACTTTTCTATTAATAAAAAACAGAGGATAGAGGCGAGTACCACAAACCCGCGTTGCTGCGTAAAAAACGAGGCTACCGCCAGAGAGCATCCGGCGAGAACTAGATTTCGCATCCCTCTGCCATTCATCACCAGCCAGATCGCTATTAAGATAAACACCGGGCTAAACATCCGGTGCGAGCCATCAAAACCGGCCCAGCGGAAGCCAAAAAAAATGTAGATAGCTGCTGGTAAAAAAAATAGCGGAGATGGAAGAATTCGTTTCGAGATGGTCAGCATCAAAAGCGTTGTCACGACGCCGATGATCAGTGTCGTCGCACCGACAATCCAGAATTTGATACCAAATATCGCAAACATCAACGTATAAAAAGCCTGTGTGCCTGGCAGTGTAAACTGAAAAAAATCACGGTACATTACGTCGCCGTTGTACATACGTTCGGCTTCGTAGAGAAAAATAGACTGATCGGCGTCACCGAAAAACGGAGTCGCCGGCAAATCAAACAAAAACATATACAAAAATGTCGCAACCAAGAGCAAGAACAACCCAATCGGCACCGAAGCTGACGTATTATCACCGTCAGGGTATTGTCTAGCGTTATTTGATGTGTCGGGCATTTTGTGTCGGGCGTATCTCACAAAAATAACACGAAATGCAATGTACAAATAAATGTCCGCTTCAAAGAGGGGTTGTACTAGTTTCGTCGCCATTAAATTCAGCAACTTGCCCGGTGCAGTTTTCATCTCAATAGCCTTCGTGTAAAATTTTTGCACGAAGCGTTATTTAGGTTTAATTTTCCGCGGGATCGAGGGCGTCCATGATCGAAACACTATCTGCTATTCAGCTTCCAAGTAATCTTTTTGCCGGTAAAACGGCAATTGTCACAGGTTCGTCTCGAGGCGTCGGACGGGCAACCGCTCTGCGGCTAGCCGAGGGCGGAGCAGATGTTGTTGTGAACTATCTGAGCAACGAGGTCGAAGCACTGGAGACGGTCGAAATGTGCAAAAACAAAGGCGTCGATTCGTTTGCAGTACGTGCTGATGTTTCGGAGTTTACTGGAGCTCACGAGATTGCTAAACAAACCATTGAACGGTTTGGCCGCATCGATCTGCTCGTATGCAACGCGGGAGTTTGGGACGGAGCCCCGATCGAGGATATGTCAGAGGAACTTTGGAACAAGGTAATTAACACCAATCTGAAATCGGCATGGGCGATGACTAAAGCTTGCGTTCCGGCTATGAAAAAACAGCCGTCGGCTGCAATCGTGATGGTTTCATCGACATCTGGACAGCGAGGCGAGGCAGGTTATTCTAACTACTCAGCTTCTAAAGGCGGGCAGATTGCTTTTACAAAGGCACTCGCAAGCGAGCTGTGTCCGAAGATCCGTGTCAACGCGGTCGCACCAGGATGGATCGAGACGGCGATGGTGCGCGAGGTTTTTGGCGATGTTGTCTATAAGGAAAGCGTTCTTAAATCGATTCCGCTACAGCGGATGGCTGCGACCGACGATATAGCTCTGTCGATCTGTTTTTTGTTGTCTGACTGGTCGCGGCATATAACGGGCGAGATTCTGAACATAAATGGCGGAGCAGTTTTGTGCGGGTGAACAGTCAGTACCTCAGTTCTAGCATACGGAACGATCACAGTCAGCTCACCTTTTAAAACCTTTATGACAAAGCGATCAATCGAGACTGAATTTGTACACGCGGGCGAACACAGACCTATGCCCCGGGGGTTGCCGAGTGTGACACCGATCTTTGCCAGCTCGACCTACAGTTATGAATCGATGGAGGAGGCCGAACGTGTTTTTAGCGGTGACCTCAAAGATTATATCTATACCCGCTATGGCAATCCGACAGTCGATGCCTTCCAGAATGCGATGTGTGTACTTGAAAGCGGTGCGGTCGCCCGTGCATATGCGTCTGGAATGGCGGCCCTGCATGCCGCTTTGTTGGCGAGCAACCTAACGAATGGTTCGACCGTACTCGCTTCACGCGATCTCTACGGAGCGAGCTTTGACCTGCTTTATAACGTTTTGGGTGCCTTTGACGTGAAAACGCACCAGGCTAATTTTTCTGATCTCGATGAATTGACACAAAAAACTCGCACGTTCAAACCGAGTGTGCTGCTTGCCGAGACGATCTCAAACCCACTCTTGAAGGTGCTCGACATTACCGCTGTTGCCGATATAGCACATTCCGTCGGGGCGAAGCTCATCGTTGACAGCACGTTTGCAACTCCATATCTCGTCCGCCCGCTCGAATTCGGAGCTGATTTAGTCGTCCACAGTGCGACCAAATATCTCGGCGGCAATGCCGATGCGATGGGCGGGGTTGTCGTTGCAGGAGACATTGCGGACGAAGCAGCTCTGACCAGCGTGATGAAACTAACTGGCGGCGTCTTAAGCGTGTGGGAAGCCCATTCTATCTCGCGTGGATTAAAAACACTCGCTTTGCGTCTCGAAAAGCAGTGTTCTAACGCAGAGTATCTGGCTGAGGCTCTGTCTAAAGATAAAAGGGTGAAGAAAGTCTTCTATCCAAAGTTTTCTACCGACGGCATTGCCGCACGTGTGCTTCGACCACCGCATTACGGTGCTCTGCTCGCAGTTGTTCTGGCAGACGATACGCGGGAAGCGGCTTGGGCGTTTATGAATTCGCTCAAACTTTGTGTGCGTGCAACGACGCTCGGTGACGTGTTCACGACGGTTTCCCATTCCGCCACGTCGTCTCATCGTGAGTTGACGGAAAAGCGACGCAATGACCTTGGGATAAGCGAAGGTTTGGTTCGTATCTCGGTGGGGATTGAGAATGTAGACGATATTCTGGCCGACATCGAACAGGCTTTGCTCGAAGTAAAAAGTAAAAAGTAAAAAGTAAAACCAAAGGCTTTTATGCTTTAATTTTACAACAGTTGTGGGCGAAAAATTGCATCCGACAGTAATGAAATTTGGCGGAACGTCGGTGGGGGACGTTGCCGCATTTGAGCGCGTTTTTCACATTGTTTCGACGCAGATCGAACGGCGTCCGGTAGTTGTCGTTTCGGCGATGACAAAGGTCACGGACGCTCTGCTCGCCGCCTTTGAGATTGCGAAAAAAGGTGATTTTGCTCAGGCAGTCGCTTCGCTCGAACCGCATTTTGAACGCCACATCACCGTATCGGATCATTTTATTAAACAAGGCCAGCCGAATGCATTCAACTCTGAACTGGAATTTGCACGCGGTGAACTTGCAGATCTGCTCATACGCGTCTCACGACGCAGTATGCCGCTCTCGATGCTCAAGGACGCGGTCGTTTCGTATGGCGAACAGCTTTCATCACGGTTGCTAACCGAGGTTTTGAAATCGAAGGGCGTCAATTCCAGGCACGTCGATTCGCGACGTGTGATCGTGACGGACGATGAATATGGGACAGCCCAGCCGATCTGGGACGAGACGGAAAAGTTGATCAAACTCGAGATCGATCCGCTGCTCGCCGCCGGAGAAGTGCCGGTAATGGGCGGATTTATCGCGGCAAGTCGCGGCGGCGAAACGACGACGCTCGGCCGCGGCGGATCCGACTATTCAGCCGCTCTCGTCGCTGCCGCCTTAAAGGCAAGCGAACTACAAATCTGGACCGACGTGACCGGCGTAATGACCGGTGATCCTCGAATATGCCAAACATCCCGCACCATTCCGGTACTCTCTTATGAAGAAGCGTCCGAACTCGCCTATTTTGGGGCTAAGGTATTGCATCCTAAAACCATCAAGCCGGCGGTCGATCACAGCATTCCGGTACGCGTTTGCAATACGTTCGAGCCCGATTTGACCGGAACGATGGTTCTTGCCGACTCTGGAGAGACGGCGAACAAGATAAAGTCGATCGCTCACAAAACAAACATAACAATCCTGCGAATAACTTCGGCACGAATGCTCGGCAGCTATGGATTTATGAGCGCCTTATTCCAGGTCTTTGAGCGGTACCGAACAGTAATAGACGTAGTCACAACTTCCGAAGTGTCGGTTGCCCTAACGCTTGACAATGCCGCATCGCTCGAACAGATCGTCACCGAACTCGAACGCCTCGGCGATGTCGAGGTCGAATCCGGTTACGCCGTCATCTGCGTTGTCGGCGAGGGCTTGCGTGCTACCACGGGTCTGGCGGCAAAGGTCTTTTCTACTATCGCCGACGTCAACATTGCACTGGTCTCGCAGGGAGCTTCGAGCGTAAATCTTACTTTTGTGATTAGAGAAGAATTTGCCGCAGATGTTATTAAACGGTTACATAGGGAACTCTTTCAAGTTCTATGACGGCCTATACGGGAAACTTTCAATGAATATATTTGCTCTGACAAAATCTCTTATGACTATACCATCCGTCTCCGGCGAGGAGCAGGAGGTTGGTTTTTATCTGCGTGATTATTTGGAATTGCTCGGCTGGACTGTAGAATTGCAAGCAGTTTCGGCGAATCAGAATAACGTGATCGCCTATTTGAACGAGACACCGCGTGTTTGGCTTTCGACACACATGGATACGGTTCCGCCGTTTATTGCTCCGTCCGAGGACAGCGAAAAGATTTACGGCCGCGGCGCGTGCGATGCGAAGGGAATAATTGCAGCCCAAATCACGGCCGCTGAACTGTTGAGAAAACAGGGAATTGAGGATATCGGGCTGCTATACACAGTTGAGGAAGAGCGTTCATCGACCGGAGCGAAGATCGCGAACGAACATCCGATTGCCGCCCAATGTGAGTACATGATCAATGGCGAGCCAACGGACAATGACCTTGCGATCGGTTCAAAAGGTGCTTTTCGGGCGAAGATCAAAACGAAAGGCAAGGCTGCGCATTCGGCGTATCCGGAACAGGGAGATTCCGCGATCGAAAAACTCCTCGACATCCTCGAAGACGTTCGCCACACAAAATTTCCAAGCGACGAATTCTTCGGCGAGACCACCTGCAACATCGCAACGCTCGACGGGGGTATCGCACTAAACGTAGTTCCGCCAAATGCAGAAGCCGGCATTCTAATTCGCCTCACAACGCCCGAAGAACCGATAGTAAACGCCCTAAACAGCCTCATCCGCGACCGCGGCGAACTTGATATTTTGTCTTATAGCCTTCCCGTCAAGATGCTCGCGGTTGATGGTTTTAAGCAAAAGGTCGTCCGTTTTACTACCGACATACCGCACCTGACGAACTGGGGCGAGCCTCTGCTGCTGGGCCCGGGTTCGATACTCGTCGCGCATACTAAGGATGAGTTCGTGCTGAAGAACGATCTTGAGGACGCGGTCGTCCTGTATCAAAACCTGGTCAAAGAATTATTGAACGCAGAGTCCGCTGAGAACGCAGAGGTTTGAGAAAGATTTACTCTGCGTCCTTTGCGGCCTCTGCGTCGAAGTATTTTCATTACCCAAACCGGGTTCCCACGGATGTGGCGCAGCCGTTACCGATCACGTTTTCGTTAACGTCGATTATTTGGATCGATGAGGTTGCGGTAAACGTGTTGCCAAATGGCGAAAATTCCAAAGCCGCCGTGATTCTTTGCGAGCCCAGAAGAAGTCCGCTCCCGTCATAGCGTAAATGTATAAACGTGAACGCGTGTTCGCCGCGTCCGGGTCGCAGGCGTTTCCAGAGACCGTGCCCCGGACTTCGGAGAGCCGGGCCGGAACCTCCCGCGACCCCCCACTCGGTCATGGTGCCGCCCTGGTGAAAAGTGAACAGGCCGCGAATCTGGGGAACGTTTGGAATCGGTTCGCCCGTTAGGCAATTGCGCGGCGTTACCAGCGTCCGCCAAACTCCCTCGAGGGTTTGCTTTGCCGCCTCGGTTTGGTCTTCATTCGCTTGAGCTTCTTCTGTTTGCTGTCCAAATACAGAAACCTGGGCTGCAACAAATAGCAACACGAACGCCAGAAACGGCGTGGCTGCTGACTTCATGATTCTAGTTTTCATTTTTTTCCTCTCTTGTTTTTATTTCAACCTAAGGTATTCACCTCGCGGTTGATGCGTGTCATAATCACAAAACACATTGCGGAAAATCTTTAGAATTGTTGAAAGTTTGTGAAAATTTCTGAAGGCGATGATAAACGAGTCTGAACAAGAGGTTTACGACTTCGAGGACTTTCGCCTCGATGCGGTCAAACGTCTGTTGCTGCGCTGCAACGGCGAGCAAATACCGCTTAGCCCGAAAGTTTTTGACACGCTTTTATATCTGGTACAACATCCTGGTAAAAACATCGAGAAGGATGACATGATGTCGGCAATCTGGGCAGATACGATTGTCGAGGAAAATAATCTCAGTCAAAACATCTCGATCTTGCGTCGCCTGCTGGGCGAAAAACGCGGCGAGCATCGCTTTATTGCGACAATTCCGGGATACGGCTTTAAATTTGTCGCCTCTGTCAGAGTTTCACGTTCAGCTGGGTTCGAAAGTGATCATCTCAAGTCGCTAAACGACAGCGAATCGGAAATCGAACAATGGGAATTGCTGAATGAATCCGAAAGTAGTCTCAAATCTCAAATCTCAAATTTTAGATCGGACACAGACGACGCAAAACCAAGAACCGAAAGCGGGACGACAAAGCGGTTCCGATTTGCTATCGCGGGCGTTCTTATTACTCTCGCGCTTGGCTCGTTAGGACTTTATCTTTGGCGCGGAAACGAAATATTTACCGATCGACCGATCAGAACTATCGCGGTGTTGCCGTTCAGACCGCTGGTGGCAGAATTTCGGGACGAAGCACTGGAGCTGGGAATGGCCGATGCTTTGATCTCACGACTCGGCGATAATCACGAAATCGTTATACGTCCGTTGAGCTCTGTCCGGAAGTTCGGCAATTTGGATCAGAACGCATTGCAAGCCGGACGGTCGCTCGACGTTGATTCGGTTCTTGATGGTAGCATACAGCATTGGGGTGATAAGATCCGTGTCAATGTCCGGCTCCTCAAAGTCGCAGACGGAAGCCTGCTCTGGACAGGAACATTTGACGAGAACTTCACCGATATTTTTGTGGTGCAAGACGCGATTTCAAACAGGGTCGCATCGGCCCTGGCGTTGCGGTTAGACAACGGGGAAAAAGGCGGAATCAACAAAAAATACACCAAAAATCTCGAGGCCTACCAGCTTTATCTCAAGGGACGCCTGCAGATTCTCAAATTGACACCGGCCGAAAGTCAGAAAGGCATCGCATATTTCCAGGAGGCGATTGAAATTGACCCGAACTATGCACTCGCCTATGTTGGGCTTGCTTCCGCATATCGATCGCTCGCTCTCGCGGCGGAAATGCCTCCGTCCGAATTTCTTCCCAAAGCAAAAGCGGCGGCGCAAAAAGCGATCGATATTGATGAAACACTCGCCGAAGCTCATGCCGAACTCGGTTACAACATATTCTGGTACGACTGGGATTGGTCCCTGGCCGAATCTCACGATAAAAGGGCTATAGAGCTTAATCCCAACAGTTCCGAGGCGCATTTTGCCTACGCTCATTTACTTTCCGACCTCGGGCGGCACACTGAGGCACTTGCGGCGGTAAGACGTGCTAGGGATCTCGATCCGCTCAATCTGAAAGCCGATGTAGCTGAAGGACAATTTCTGCTCTACGCCGGACAAACCGATGATGCGTTAGCCAAATTACAGAGAGCGCTTGAAATAGACCCGAATTATTGGTTTGCTCATATGTGGGCGTCAAGCGCCTTTATCGACAAAGGAATGTACGCTGAAGGCATTTCCGCAGCGGACAAGGCGCTCGCCCTGTCGGATGTGAATACTCTGACAAGTGCATTTGCCGGCTACGCTCTGGCCAGGTCAGACAAACAGGCGGAAGCCAGGGTTGTGCTTGCAAAATTATTGAAATCTTCACGGGATCGATACGTACCGCCTTACAACATAGCGTTGATCTATAATGGTCTGGGCGACCGTCACGAGGCGCTTGCGTGGCTTGAGCGCGGGTTCGCGGAGCGTGACCCGAGAATGGTTTTTCTAAAAGTCGAGCCTAAGTGGAACAACCTCCGTGAGGAACCGCGTTTTATAGATTTGATGAAAAGAATGAACTTTGAATAGGCAAAGTCGGAATGAAACTCAAACTGATCGGTTTCGGGGCGATGGGAAAACTCAGCACATGCCGAAGAAAAAGGCATCCACGCCCTCGGCAACTGGGCTAGCCGGTGTTGCTCGGCCCGGGTTCGATACTCGTCGCGCATACTAAGGATGAGTTTTTGCTGAAAAGGATCTTGAGAATGCAGTCGATCTTTATGTCAGTTTGACGCGAAGGTTGCTCCAAAAGAAAGAAGCGTGAATCGAAAACTTTTCGTAGCGTTCTCGATTCACATCCCTTCACATTGAGACGTTTAACGCTCGTTTTTACAGGGATTTCCATAAAGACGTCAGAATGGTTTTTCGCACAAACCGCCGCAATTAACAGATGGCGATGCGGTATACGAGCGTTTGGGAAAAACGAGTCGGACGATGGCAACTGACCGTATTCCAGACCACGCGGCTTGCTCCGAGATAACTAGAAAAATAGGTTGCGGCTGTATTTGGATTCGTTTTACTGATAGGGCGGATCGCGACGGTTTGAGCCACGGCGATCACACCCTTTGATCTGATTCCAAAGTTTCAAACCCAAATTACGGCAGGCTAATCCGCGTAATCCTGCCTGGAAAAATCTCTGTTACGAGCAGGTCGCCGGTTGCCGGATGGCGAGCCATGCTGGTTGGCGAGATAAGATTATTGACTACGACTGTGGGCTGGCCGGTTGGGGAATCAAAACGCTTGAGAATACCGGGTGCTCCCATCAGCATATTGGCGCTGAATTCCAACGTATAGAACGAGCTGCAGAATCCGCCCTCGTCAACCGTCAGGACGTCGATCGCCGATCGAAGCCCCCCGATCAACTGCGATTCCGCCCCGCTTTCCAGATCGTACTGGCGTACATCCGCGGCTCCGGCCGGAAACGGGAAGCCGGTGAGAAAAGTGCCGATCAGCTTATTACCGAAAAGTCGTAAGTTGGTAGGAACGGGATCAATAAACGGCGGCCCCATGGGCGCGGCGGGATTTGGTCTCGATGGATACCGGAAGAGCTCTCCGATTGTGCCGTCGTCGCGATCGATTGTGCGGATGTTATTTTGAGCAGCATCAGTGACATAGAGCGTGTCGCCCTGCAAAACCAGGCCAAAGGGATTGGACGGTCTAACATTGTTTGGGACGTCGGGTCTGAAATTCGGCGTGAAATCGGGAAAATTCCCGATCAGTCGAACCCTCGCCTGTTTATTCCCATTGCCCAGCAGCACAGTGTCGCCATTTGCCAGTCGGGCGTGGTCATCGGAACTTAGAGTGTAACCAGGGCCGTCCAAGGGTAAGCGGGATGGGAACCTGAACTCTATAACCGAGCTAAAGATTGGAGAATTCGGATTCGGATTCGGAATTTCGCTCCCCGGAGCGGGCCCGTTCAGAACCGAATTGCCGCCGCCAATAGCTATGTAAAGCCGATTCCCCTGCACCGTCATGGCCGAGGGGCCTGATGGGTCGTTATTCGGTGGAGCCTGCCCGGACGGCAGGCCGTCGATCAATGTAAACCGGTCGCCTTCGATAGTCACTATTGAAATGCGTCCGCTATTAGGCATCGCTGCAATTCCGGATTCGGAAACCAGAAAATATTTTTTCTGCTGGACATGAATTATCTTTCCCGGTGCTCTCAATCCTGAAACTAAGATCGAACTCGTTTGAGCCTCGACATTTGCCACTGATAACAATAAAACAAAACTCGCCGTCACGATTACCGATAAAAGTAATTTTCTAAACATATTTATTCTCCTTCCTCTTTTTTTTTCTTTAATTTCAAAACCTCCTGTCCGCAGTGCGGGCAGTTCCCTTGTTGCGTTTTACGGTCGTCGATCACATCTTGTCTTTGGTCACGAATTCTCTCACCGAAATGAAAAGCAATTGTTTCCTCGACCTCAATAAAGATTTCCGTCCGCGTACGTTTCATTACCTAAAATTCTTTGCAATCAAGCCTGCACAAGGTACAATTCATAATCAAATGTTTAATTTCCGATTTAAGTAACGAGTGATTTTGCTCGGAATGTTCACAGTTTGCGGCTGGGGTAAGGAAAAGTCCTTGTGAAAAGCTTGGAATTTTGATGGAAAATTCTTGGAGTCGTCCCATGAATGAGATTTCGGACCACGCAGAGAGTATTTACCGCTTCGGACAATTCGAGGTCGATACAGTCAATCGCCTTTTGTTGCGTCGGGGAGCAACTGTTGCTCTAACTCCAAAAGTTTTCGATATGCTGTTGCTGCTGGTCGAGAACAATGGCCGGATGGTGTCCAAAGACGAGATCATGGAAAAAGTCTGGTCCGACACTTTCGTTGAGGAAACTAATTTGACCTCGAACATCTCGCGTCTGCGCAAGATTCTCCATGAGAGTGGTGCCGACTATATAGAAACCTTTCCAAAGCGCGGCTATCGCTTTAATGCAAAGATTGAGAAAAGTGGAATTCCCCGCGAAATGATTTTAAGCCGCCGGTTGACGGCTCGGATTCAGCAGACAATCGAAGAAACCGAACCGGGCGACGAAATTGAACGACCTGGCGCCGCCGGGCGTATAAATCCGTTCTGGAAGAACAAATTTTTCTTGGTTGCGGCCGGATTGGCGATTTTGTTGGCGGTTGGTCTTTCAGTGTTGTTTTGGAGTCTTCGTCAGGCACCGCCGGAAAATGCGATTGGGATCAAATCGCTGGCTATTTTGCCATTCAAACCTTTAGTCGCGGAAGACCGGAACGAATCACTCGAACTCGGAATGACCGATACGTTGATCAGCAAGCTCGGCAGCGGCGAAACCATTGTGCGCCCGCTGAGTTCGGTTCGCCGATTCGGCAACGTGAACCAGGACGCCGTGGAGGCGGGGCGTTTGCTCGGGGTAGATTGCGTTCTGGACGGGAGTGTTCAACGCGGGGACGATAAAATTCGCGTAAATGTCCGCTTGATTCGAACTGCGGATGGCTCCACGCTTTGGTCAGGAACATTTGATGAAAAATTCACCGATATTTTTGTCGTTCAGGACGCGATTTCCCGCAAAGTAGCATCGGCCTTGACCCTGGAATTGACCGGCGACGAGAAAACGAAACTTGAGAAACGGTATACAAATAACGTTGCCGCATATCAATTGTATTTGCGGGGGCGTTATCACTTTTTCAAACTAACTCAAACGGAGATTCGCAAAGCAATTGATTTGTATCAGCAGGCAATTGACCTCGACCCGGCATACGCGCTCGCCTATGCGGCTATCTCTGACGCCTATCGAACCCTGCCGTTCGCCGGCTGGGGCGTGGCCTCCAAGGAGGCGGTGCCGCAAGCAAAAGCTGCCGCCAAAAAGGCCCTGGAGATCGACCCGAATCTAGCGGAAGCTCACATCGCTTTAGGCTGGGTGGGATTTTCATACGACTGGGATTGGAAGTCCGCTGAAAGCGAGCTCAAGCGAGCTATTGAGCTTGCTCCAAACAATGCTGACGCTCATCGCGCATATGCCCATCTCCTTTCGAATGCGGGTCGGCATGACGAAGCAATTGCGGAAGGACAACGGGCCCGGGAACTCGATCCGGTTTCGCTTATCACTAACGCTCTCGAAGGCCAGTTTTTGTTTTACGCCGGACGCGACGATGAAGCGATTGACCGGGTACAGAAGACTCTTGAAATCGATCCGAATTTTTGGATTGCTCACGGCATTTTGGGGCGAATTTATATCCGGCAGAAACGCTTCCCGGAAGCCATTTTCACACTCACCAAAGCCAAAGGACTATCCGGCGGGAGTACGGAACCTTTGACGCAATTGGGCTATGCTTTGGCAAAAACAGGAAGGCGTGAGGAAGCTCTTGGAATCATTAGCGAACTGAAAGCATTGTCCGCCAATAGTTTCGTTCCGGCATATAGTTTCGCGATTATCTACAATGGCTTGAAGGAAAAGGAAAAGGCTTTGAAGTATCTCGAAACGTCGTTTCAGGAGCGGGAAATGCAGATGTCATTTATCAATGTTGACCAGCGTTGGGATGACTTTCGCAGCGAGCCGCGATTTTTGGCTATCCTAAAAGAGATGAATTTTGAAAACAAATGAGATTAGCATTGATCGGGTATGGGGCGATGGGAAAGATGATTCGCACGCTCGCCGAAGAGAAGGGATACGAGATAGCGGTTGTCATCGCCGATGGTGACTCCGGTCTGTCGGCTCCCGACCTCGCTGAAAAATTGAAAGGTGTCGACGTCGCGATTGATTTTTCAACGGCCGGGGCGGTGCGGCGTAATGTGGAGGCGTGCGTAGCATCGCGTGTTCCGCTTGTCGAAGGGACGACCGGTTGGAATGCACAGCGCGACGAGATCGAACGAATAGTACGCGAAGGCGGTGGCGCGATGGTCTTTGGGGCGAATTTCTCCATTGGCGTGAACCTCTTTTATCGCATCGCAGATTTTACCGCCGAAATTTTTGCTAAATTCCATGAGTATGAAGCCTTTATCGAGGAGCAGCATCATTCCCGCAAAAAAGACTCGCCGAGCGGAACGGCTTTGAAACTAAAGGATATTGTCGCCGAACATATCTCCAAAGACTTTACCATTGCCGCCACACGGGCCGGGAATGTTCCGGGCACGCATAGGGTAGGCTTCGACGGGCCTGCCGATCAAATATTGCTGGAACATACCGCACGGTCACGCGAAGGATTTGCATTCGGAGCTATTACCTCCGCTGAGTGGATAGTTGGGAAGGCAGGGTTTTACGAATTCGCCGATGTTATCGACGAGATCGGTTTCAAAAGCGATGGTAGATAATCAAAAATCTTATGGAAGCCATAAATATGTCGATTAAATTTTGTAACTTCAATGTGCCCAGGAATATACTTAACCTAACTTTTAGGCGAGATTCTTGCTTATGACGATGAAAACAGAATGGCTTAACGGATGCGCGACGGCGCTGATCACACCGTTTCTGAAAGACGGATCAATCGATGATGCGTGTTTTCAGCGCCTTACCGAGCGTCAGATAAAGGCAGGGATAAAGCTGCTCGTTTCATGCGGTACAACTGGTGAAAATGTAACAATGAGCGAGGCCGAGCGGATGCATGTTATCAAACTTACCGTCGAGGTCGCGAAAAAACATAAGGCATTTGTGATCGCCGGGACCGGCAGCAACAATACGTCCGCGACAATAGATTTAACACGAAATGCCCGCGAATCCGGTGCTGATGCGGCGTTGGTTGTAGCGCCGTATTACAACAAACCGACTCAGGAAGGGATGTTTGCTCATTTCTCGGAGATCGCGAAGAGTGTAAAGGGTTTTCCTATAATGCTATACAACGTGCCCTCGCGTACAGCCTCCAACATCTCGTCCGAGACGACGCTCCGGCTTGCCGAAAAATACGATAACATCGTAGCCACCAAAGAGGCGTCCGGCAATTATTCTCAAGTGATGAAAATTCTAAGCGAACGTTCGAAAAATTTTAAGGTTTTTTCCGGGGATGACGCATCGGCATTGCCCCTGATCTCGCTCGGTGCGGACGGTTTGGTCTCGGTCTGTGCTAACGAAATTCCAAAAGAGACAGTAAAGATGGTAGACCACGCTCTGAATGGCTCATTTCATTTCGCCCGCAAAATCCATTACAAGTTCCTGCCTCTGATTGAGGCAAATTTTATCGAATCATCGCCCGCACCGTGCAAATTTGTGTTGAAGGAAATGGGTTTGTGCGAAGAAAATCTGAGACTGCCGCTCGTTCCGGTTAGGGCGGAAACGCGGACGGTGCTGAAAGCAGTGATTAAAGACCTGAAGCTTGTTTAGTCAAAATCGATTGTCAATTGTAAATTGCCTCATTGGGAATTGGAAGAAACTATTTCCCCCATTTAACAATCTACAATTGGCCAATTTACAATTTTTATGGAATTTGACGATTTAAAAAATGTCGGCGGAACATCGGGCGGGTTGATCGAGTTTGTGATCGGCTTCGTGATGACCATTGCTGGCGGCTATATGCTCGTCAGCCGAGTGATCGTGACCAGCGGCTTTTGGAACTGGGGCGGTTATAACAGCTTTGGCCTGTCGCTCGTTCCGCTGATATTTGGAATTGCGTTCGTTTTCTTTAACGGGAAGTCGATCATCGGCTGGATTCTCATTGCGATCAGTATCATCATCATTGCATCAGGCATCCTGATGAATCTGCAGATATATTTTCAGCCAACCAGCCTGTTCAACACGATAATGATGCTGATCTTATTCGCTGGCGGAATCGGTTTGATCGGTCGGGCGGTTGTGGCAAATCACGACGATGTTTAGAACATGGAGAATCTGTTTGTGAATTTACAGAGTGAAATAGAAAAACTATTTGCAAAGACAGAGTTTTCTTCCGACGACCGCGAAATCTACGAAACATTCAAAACGGCTCTCCGTCGCGGCGAGATACGTTCGGCTGAGAAGGATTCGAGCGGGAATTGGAATGCGAATGCGTGGGTGAAGCAGGGAATTTTGCTCGGGTTTAGAATGGGAAAGATGGTCGAGATGTCTAAACCGACCGAGACTCTGCAGTTTTTTGATAAAGATACATTTCCGCTGCGGCCGATGACTTTGGAAGACGGCGTGCGTATCGTTATGGGCGGCTCGGCGATACGCGATGGTTCGTATGTTGCTCCGAGCGTTGTTGTGGTTCCGCCGGCATATATTAATGTCGGTGCATACGTCGATGAGGGAACGATGGTCGATTCGCATGCATTGGTCGGGTCCTGCGCACAGATCGGGAAGCGTGTGCACCTTTCCGCAGCGGCGCAGATCGGCGGCGTGCTTGAGCCGGTGAATGCAACGCCTGTGATAATTGAGGACGATGTTCTCGTTGGTGGAAATACGGGAGTTTACGAAGGCACGATCGTTCGTGAACGTGTCGTGCTGGCGAGCGGCGTGATCTTGACACGTTCGACTCCGGTTTTTGATCTGCCGAATGGCCGCGTTATTAAATCGGTAGACGGCGGTTCGCTCGAGATTCCCGCTGGTGCGGTCGTTGTCCAAGGCTCGCGGGCGGTAACGAGCGGCTTTGGCAAGGAAAACGGCTTGTCGATCTATTGTCCGATAATCGTCAAATACCGTGACGAAAAAACCGACGCATCGACCAGGCTCGAAGATTATCTGCGCTAGGGCAGACAGTCGGGTGTGGTAACTTATATTCATGCCGCCGATCGAAGTCATAATAAATGCCAGCGGCGGAAGTTTTGTTGAGGATGAGACTGAGCAGCTTTTGGCCGAAGCTTTTGCAGCGAACAATCTCGGTGCGAATATAAGACTCGCGCGAAGCGGAGATCAAATCGGCGAGTTTGCCGAGGCTGCGGCGAAAAGCGATGCGGAAATTATCGTTGCAGGCGGCGGTGACGGTACGATCAGTTCGGTCGCTGCGATCGTCTCGAAAACCGGCAAAACCTTTGGTGTGCTACCGCTCGGCACGCTCAACAATTTCTCAAAAGATCTCCAAATTCCCCAGGACATTGACGAAGCAGTTCGCATTATCGCCGACGGCTACGTATCTGAGATCGATCTTGCAGAGTTGAACGGACGGGTTTTTATCAACAATTCCAGTATCGGGCTTTATCCACGGATAGTCAGGAATCGTGTACAACAGCAGCGGCTCGGTTACGGTAAATGGCGGGCGGCGTTTTGGGCGACGCTGAGAATGTTTCGGGTGTCGCCTTTTCTCAAGGTCGGTATCGTGGTCGATGGTAAGTTCTTTTTGCGTAAAACTCCGTTCGTTTTTGTCGGCAATAACGAATACGAGATGGAACTTTACAACATCGGCCGACGTTCGGCCCTCGATCAGGGTAAGTTGAGTGTTTATTTTCTTCATCGCGGCGGGCGCCTCGGCGTCATTTTGCTTTTACTGCGAACTATCACTGGCAGAGTAAAGCAGTGGCGCGACTTCGAAGAGGTTCTGTCCGAAACGGTATCGATCCAGACACGTCGAAAGAGGATGCAGGTTGCCTTTGACGGCGAGGTCGATACGGTGGCAACTCCGCTTCAATACAAGATCCTGCCGAAAGCTCTCCGCGTTATCGTTCCCAAGCCCGCTGAGGAGAACAAAGATGCGTAAGATCGTACACATGTCCGATGTTCATTTCGGAACGGCAGATCCGTCCATTGTGGAACTCGTTGTGCGAAAGGTGGGCGATATCTCGCCCGATGTCATCGTAGTTTCCGGCGATCTGACTCAGCGTGCAAAAAGCGTTGAGTTCAAACAGGCACGCGCGTTTCTGGACAGGCTTCCAACGCCGCAGATTATTGTGCCGGGCAATCACGATGTGCCGATGCATAATATTTTCGACCGATTTTTCAGGCCGCTGGACAAGTTTAAAAAATATATTACGGCGGATCTTTCCCCGTCTTACATCGACGAAGAACTTGCCATCGTTGGTGTGAATACGGCCCGTTCGCTGACAATTAAAGGCGGACGAATAAATAAAGAACAGGTTCAGCATATCCAATCGAAAATGTGCGACTTGAGTGACGAAATGTTAAAGATCGTTGTGACGCATCACCCGTTTGATCTTCCTGATGGTTCAGACGAAGACGATATTGTCGGTCGTGCAAAAAAGGCTATGCCGCGAATCTCCGATTGCGGCGGAGATGTTTTTCTGTCCGGGCACCTGCACGTCAGCAACATCGAGACGACCGCAAAACGCTACAAACTCGACAATGGGCGCGTCGCTTTAGTAATACAGGCCGGCACAGCAACTTCGGTACGTGTTCGAGGTGAGGTAAATTCATTTAATCTTATCGAATTTGCCTCACCCAGCCTAAAAGTGGAGCGTTTCGAATTCAGTTCTGCCCAAGCCGGTTTTATGCCGGCTGAACATAAGTTCTTTGTACAGAGCGATAAGGGTTGGGAGCCAAGCATCTGAAGGAATAGAAAAGTTCCTTATATCTCAATTTAGTTCAATCATTGACGATTTCAAAGAAATTAAAAAATGAACGATCATAAAATTCAACCTAATTGGCTCACCGAGCGGGCACAGAGAACAATGTTGGAGAATGGATTTGAGCCAGAGTTTTCTGCCTCCGTTTTTGACCAATTGAGTCAGATCAATAAAATCAATAGCGAAGACATTCTCTCGTCAAAAGCTCCTGTACAGGATCTGCGCCATGTGAAGTGGTCGTCCATTGACAATAGAACGTCACGCGACCTGGATCAGGTCGAATGGGCCGAGCGACTAACAAATGGTGATATTCGTCTGCTGGTTGGCATCGCGGACGTGGATGCAAGCATTCCGAAGGGAACTCCGATAGACGATCACGCCCGGCAAAACACTGTCACAGTTTATACACAAAGCAAGATGTTCCCGATGCTGCCCGAAGAGCTTTCGACGGACATAACTTCGCTGAATGAAGGCGAAGATCGGCTGGCTGTCGTTGCGGATATGACTGTCAAGGCTAACGGCGACGTGCCCGAGAGTAACTTTTTTCGTGCATTTGTCCGCAATCACGCAAAATTTTCATACGAAGAGATAGGCGAATGGCTCGATGGCGACGGTGAGATGCCGCAGGAATTGCAGCTTTCGCCCGAACTAAAAGCCCAGATCGAGTTGCAACAGGAAGCAGCAAAGCGCCTCGCCGCATATCGCGAGAAAAAGGGCGCACTCGAATTCGAATCCATCGAGTCTTCTGCGGTTGTCGAGGATGGCGAGATCAAAGGCCTAGTTTCCGTTGGGTCAAATTCGGCGAAAAAGCTTATTGAAAATTTCATGGTTGCGGCAAATGTCGAGATGGCGGAGTTTCTCGAGGCTCACGGTTTCGCATCACTAAGGCGCGTGGTTAAGGAGCCACAGCGCTGGGATGGGATTAGGCGGATCGCAAGCGAATACGGCGAAAATTTGCCAGAAACGCCAGATCAGACGGCCCTAGCCGCTTTTCTGGATAAGCGGCGCATCGCCGATGCGGAACATTTCCCCGACCTATCGCTATCTATCGTAAAGCTGATTGGCGGCGGCCAATATGTCGTAGAACGTCCGGGAGATGATGCAGGAGGCCATTTTGGCCTTGCCGTTCGAGATTATGCTCATTCAACGGCTCCGAATCGTCGGTTTACTGATCTAGTAGTCCAGCGGCTAGTAAAAGCCGTCATCGCAAACCAACCGCCACCCTACACGGACGACGAACTCGCCGACATTGCTCAGCACTGTAACACGCAGGAAACAGCTGCACGAAAAGTCGAACGCAAAATGCGTAAAGTCGTTGCCGCGACCGTGATGCAGCGTCACGTTGGCGAGAATTTTGACGCGATCGTCACCGGCGTAACTGCAAGCGGAACGTTTGCCCGCATACTTCGTCCGCCGGTTGACGGCCGCATAGAACAAGGTGAACGCGGACTGAATGTTGGTGAAAAAGTACGGGTGCGATTGGTTTCCGCGGATCCGAGGACTGGATTTATTGACTTTGCCGCAATCCGATCTAATGCGAGAGTTTAATCTAGACATTAAATTGGCTAAGATATAGCCAGAGGTAATACAACATGGCTGAAATTGAAAATGAAGACGAAACGGATAACAAACACGGAATACTTGACAGCATCTCCGGTCTCGGGCAATCCATAATCGGGCAAATCGAGACCCTCGCAGGTGTCGTCAACGCCGACCCGCTCGCTCAGGCCGAGGGCGAATTTAATGTGGAGGTCGGGACGATCCGTGAAGATCTCGAGGAAGATCTCGAGGTAAATGATAAGGAAGATGAAGAGCATCCGGCGGGTGGAAGCTGGTAATAGTATGGACTAAACTGAGGATGGTATCCATTAATGCTTGAAGGGTTTCGAATCATTGGTGCGATTGATCAGATCGAAACAATCGCCATAGGCGGTTCGATTCGAGTTTTGCCGGTTCTCAACAAACAATTTGGTAAAGGACGTTGGCGAAAGCTGAAAGGAGTGGCGACGGTTGAGCGAATCTCGAATGGACGAATCAGATTGGCGGAGATTCATTGGTACGAGGCACACGGTATAGGAAAACGCAACGGAAAAATCAAACGCTGGCTGGATTAGTTATGAATACGAAATACGCGGTTTGTGTAAATAATAGAGGGTTTGAGGCTTCATTGGAAGTTGGAAAGTTATACGAAGTCGTTCAGGATGATGAAGCTGCAAATGACGATATGATTCGCGTGATTGACGAGGATGGAGAAGACTATTTGTTTGAGTCGAATATCTTTTATCCGCTTGCGATTCCGAGTGATCTCGCACTTGTCCTGCACGAAAGAGTTTAGAAAATGACAGCGACGAGAGAGAAAGTGGAGTTTCAATTACCCGCCCGTATGCGCGGGCTACGGCCGACGCTGATACGGCAGTTTTTTGAGCGGGCTTTGCCGGATTCGATAAACTTTGGCCTCGGCGAGCCCGATCTCGCGACACCGCAGTTTTTGCGGGACGAGGCGGCGCGGATCTCGCGGGATGAGCAGAATGGATATACTTCGCATCCGGGAATTCCGGCCCTGCGTGACAAAATCGCCGAGCAATATCCGCATCTCGAACTCCCGCGCACGGGCGTCGTCGTCACCTGCGGCTCGCAGGAAGCGATGACCGACGCCTTTATGTGCATTGTCGATGAAGGCGACGAGGTTTTGCTGCCCAATCCCAGCTTTCCGGCCTATGACGCCTGCACGCGGATTGCGCAGGGAACACCGGTGTATTACCGGATGCCGGCGAGTGACGATTTCAAGTTCGACATCGAAAATTTCAAATCGCAGATCACCGAGAAAACAAAGCTCGCGGTCGTGATCTCGCCCTCAAATCCCACGGGGAAAATTCTCACACCCGAAGACCTCCAACAGATCGCCGCGGCCCTCGACGGGACGGGAATCTGGCTGATCTCGGATGAGATATACAGCGACCTCTACTTCGGGACACGCCCGCATTCGGCGTCCGAATATTACGACAAAACAATTATCGTCTCCGGCCTCTCAAAGAGTCTCAGCATGACCGGTTGGCGTCTCGGCTGGGCCGCGAGCAAAGACCCCCAAATCATGGAAGCGATCCAGGTTCTGCACGGATTTACAACAGTTTGCACATCGACGATCACACAAAAGGCCGCATTGCTCGGCTGGTCCCCGGAAGCAGAAGCCGCGAAACAGGAATTCCGCGATGTTTACAAAAAACGCGGTGAATTCCTGGTCGATCTCTTCAAACAAGAGCTAAATCTCCACGCTACCAGCCCCGAAGGCGCGTTTTACACGATGCTCGATGTGCGAGATATCGGCGATGACGTCGAAGTCGCCGAAAAATGCCTGCAAAACCGCGTCGTCACAGTCCCCGGCGTCGCATTTGGCACGGAAGCCAAAGGATTCCTCAGAATTTCCTTCTGCAACACCGAAGAAAAAATGACCGAAGGCGTCAAAAGAATGCGCGAAGCCCTCGGAACTTGAAAAATTTTAACCACATAGGAACATAGGCCACATAGAAGAAGTGAGAATTAGCAAATCTTTAAAACCTATGTTTTCTATGTCTCTATGTGGTGAAATGCTTCAATGTGGTCAAAATCAATGAAGATAACTAAGAGGTATCTGGACAAATTAACTTATGATGTACTCGGCGCTGTCATCGAAGTTCATTTGTTTTAGAGAGCAAGAGATTTAAACACAGAGGGCACAAAGGGAAATCCACAAAGGTCACAGAGGAAAGTTTGATTTTGGTTTCCCACAACTTTTTTCCAGCCACTACCGATCCCAATCATAGCAGCGGTACATTTTCCTAACTGTTGTTTTTCTAATACAATTTAGCTTTTGATCTCGAACACAAAATATGGGGAAAAGATATCGGGTTGGAATATTGGGCGCGACGGGTACGGTTGGCCAGCGGTTTGCTCAATTGCTTGAGGGGCATCCGCAGTTTGAGATAACGGCATTGGCAGCTTCGGACCGGTCTGCAGGAAAGGCGTATTCTGAGGCGTGTGCGTGGAAATTGCCTGGGAAAATACCGGCTTCGTTGCGGGATATAATTGTTCAGCCAATTGCTCCGCCGCTCGAGTGTGACATTGTTTTTTCAAGTTTGCCGTCTTCGGTTGCGAGAGAAACAGAAGAGTCTTTTGCACGGGCGGGTTATCCGGTGATATCTAATTCTTCGAGCTATCGGATGGATGAGGATGTTCCGCTTTTGATCGCTGAGATCAATGGCGATCATGTAGGATTGATCGGGAAGCAACAGGAGAATCGGGGATTTACAAAGGGCTTTATTGTGACTAACCCGAATTGTGCGGTTGTCAGCTTTGCACCGCCGCTTGCCGCTTTGCATCGCAAATTTGGGGTTGAGTCAGCCATTGTTACAACAATGCAAGCAATCTCGGGTGCTGGTTATCCGGGTGTGGCTTCGCTGGATATTATCGACAATGTTTTCCCCTATATTGCCGGCGAGGAGCCAAAGGTTGAGACGGAAGCACAGAAAATTTTGGGTGTATTTACTGAGAGGGGAATTCAGAAGGCGGATTTTACTGTTTCGGCACAGTGTTTTAGAGTGAATGTGATCGACGGTCATACCGCCTCCGTTCGTGTGAATTTAAAACAAACTGCAACGCTCGAGGATGTGGTTGAAGCGATGCGTACATTTCCGTCGCTTGATCTTTACTCATCGCCGGAGCGTTTTATCGATGTTACGGACGAGCCGTCGCGACCGCAACCGAGGCTGGACCGAGATAATGGCAGCGGCATGACGATCACGGTCGGCCGCGTATTTCCTGATAATATTTATGATTACCGGTTTGTTGCACTCAGTCACAATACGGTTCGCGGGGCTGCGGGATCGGCGATTTTGAATGCCGAATTACTAATAGCAAAAAAGCTAATATAAAGATGGCGAAACAAACTGAGGACAGTAACTATACACAACGTTTACTTATCACGGTGGCGATCGTCTTTTTGTCTGTTCTTTGTCTCGCGTTTATTTATTTTACATTTGATATATTACTGCTAATTTTTGCGGCGGTGCTAGTCGCGATTTTTCTACGTGGTTTGGCGGACATTCTGAGGCGATGGATACCTATCGGCGAGGTTGGGCTGGTTCTAATAGTCACTGTCCTGCTGCTCGGCATTATTGCGGGCGCGGTGGCATTGCTCGCACCTAGCGTTGCAGAGCAGGTCAAGGTTTTGAGGGTGGAAATTCCAAAATCGGCTCAACAGGCAGGTGAGTATTTATCTCAATACGGATGGGGACGCACGCTGATAGACCAGCTGCCTAGCGCAGATGAGGTAATGGCAAAGATAGAGCCATCGAGCATGCTGACGCGAGTCGGGGGCTTTTTTTCCTCAACGGTCGGAGCGATCGGGAATTTTTTTATAACTATTTTGCTGGCTGTCTATCTGGCCTGCGAACCGCGATTTTACTCGGCAGGGTTAGCCCGACTTTTCCCAATACGCAGACGAAAACGTGTTACCGAGATACTCGACAATATCTATCACACACTGCGCTGGTGGCTAATCGGCAAGGCAGCGTCAATGTTATTTATCGGTGTGCTGACGTGGGTCGGCCTCTCGATACTCGGTGTGCCGCTCGCTCTTACACTTGGTTTGATCGCCGGTTTGCTTTCATTTATTCCAAATTTTGGGCCGATTTTATCAGCGATACCGGCCATTTTGCTGGCATTTATTAATAGTCCGATCAGCGCGGTGTATGTTACCGCTCTTTTTGTTGGAGTCCAGATAATTGAGTCAAATGTAGTAACGCCGATCATCGAACGCGAGACCGTCGAATTACCGCCGGCTCTAACAATTGTTTTTCAGCTTAGTTTGGGCGTGATGATCGGCGGCCTCGGTCTCGTGCTTGCGACGCCGCTGCTCGCTGTCGTGGTGGTGCTCGTGAATATGGTGTATTTCCAAGATGTGCTGGGAGAATCCAAAGTGACGGCCGATTTGCCGGCCGATGACGTAGTACCAACCGGCGAGTCAGAACCGGCTCAGTTAGTGGACGGTTGAATCCGGCTATCTGACTTTTTGCCGGAATATTGGGATGTCATCCATGGTGACAGTCAACAAAAACTTGAACAACCCGCCAGCTTAGGGGTTTTGATAATATGATCGAACGTTACTCTCTACCCGAAATGCGTACCATTTGGTCGCTTCAAAACAAGTTTCAAAAATGGCTCGATGTCGAGATCGCGGTTTGTGAAGTCCACGCCGAGATGGGTACTATTCCCGCCGAGGCTGTGGCCGAGATCAAGGAGAAAGCCGCTTTTACGGTCGAGCGCATCAACGAGATTGAGAAAACGACCGACCATGATGTTATCGCATTCACGACGAATTTGGCGGAGAATATAGGTGAATCAGCACGTTTCGTTCATTATGGCCTGACGTCGAGCGATGTTGTCGATACGGCAAATGCACTTCTGCTACGAGAGTCGTGCCAAATTCTTATTACTAACACTGACAATTTACTGGCCGTTCTAAAACGCCGGGCGTTTGAGTTCAAAGACACGCCGCAGATTGGGAGGACCCACGGAATACATGCTGAACCGACTTCATTTGGCTTAGTCTGGGCCTTATGGTACTCAGAAATGCAACGAAACCGGGAAAGGCTAGTAAAGGCGAACGAAATCATCGCAGTCGGCAAGATTAGCGGTGCTGTCGGAGCTTTTGCTCATCTGTCTCCAGAAGTTGAGGAACGTGTTTGCGCAAAACTCGGTTTGAAAGCTGCAGATGTCTCGACACAGATTATTCAAAGAGACCGTTATGCAGAATACCTTTGCACACTTGCCATAATTGCATCGACATTAGAAAAGATCGCACTTCAAGTAAGGCATTGGCAGCGTACCGAGGTCCGAGAGGCTCAGGAATTTTTCAAAACTGGCCAGAAAGGTTCGTCCGCAATGCCTCACAAACGCAACCCGATACTCTCAGAGCGTATCTGCGGGATGGCACGTACAGTCCGTGCCAATTCCATCGTAGGCCTCGAAAACGTCGCCCTTTGGCACGAACGCGACATCTCGCATTCGTCCGCCGAACGCATCGTCCTGCCCGATTCAAGCGCGACGCTCGATTATATGCTCGCTAAAACAACGAGTTTGCTCGACACGCTCATGGTCTATCCCGAGAATATGCTAAAAAACCTCGATCTCACACGAGGCTTGATCTTCAGCGGACAATTAATGCTGGTCTTAACAAGAAAAGGCATTTCCCGCGAAGATGCCTACACATGGACGCAGCGCAACGCGATGAAGGTCTGGGACGAAGGCGGCGAATACCAGGAGCTTATAAAAAAGGACCCGGACATCATATCGCACCTCTCGGCTGAAGAGATTGCCAGTGTTTTTGATCTGAAATACTATTTGCGGAATGTGTATAAAGTTTTTGATAGGGTTTTTATGAGATAGGATCTTCGGATTCACGTTTTTGTTCGGAACTTCGAAGCTTTTCGAAAAGAGAATCCAAAGTCTTGTTGGCAAAGTGTACCCGGCGCCATTTGGTGAATTTAATGGTTCTCTCAGTGGCGCGGATTCCATGACTCTGTGATAATCCGCGCTAATCCGTTGTTATTTTTTCATCATTTGGATACCCGTCCCTCGTGCATACAAACCCGGCAACGAGATCGGCAAACGTCCGGTTATGTCCTGTGTGCCTAGGATTGACCGTGCCGAAGCCCGTTGCAGGCTGGGCATATCACCGTAAGCGACGAGATATGTTTTAATCTCCGGGAATGCTCCGAGTACGTATGGATTGCCAAAGCTGATCCCGATTACTTCCTTATTCGAGGCAAGAAGATCTTTTAATATAGCCGTTCCATTTTCTGGAATTCCAACACTGTTTTTAGCACCCGATCTAACGCGCCCGTAGAGGCCGACGATGACGGTGTCTGCTTCGCGGATGGCTTTGTGGGCTTCGGCAACCTGCTCGGCGACGGTGTTTTCCTGAAGATATGCTGTAGTAAATTTTAATCCATTCCCGCGCAGTGTCGAGACGAGACTGGCCATCGTATTCGGGCCGTCAAAGCCATTTGATATGCCAAGCACGGCGATCTTTGCGCTTCGATTGATCGGCAGAATGCCGGTTTCGCTGCGTACGAGTGTAATGGCTTTGGTTGCGATCTCGTCGGTCAAAATTGTCGAATCCTCGCTCGAGACCAGCTTGTCGATCTGATCGATTGGCGTCATTCTGTTTGAGAAAAGTCCGAGCTCATATTTCCATGACAATTGCCGCGTCACGGACTCGTCCAGGCGTTGCATCGGGATGCGGCCGCTTTTGACGGCATTTATCAGACCGCGGATCATCGCATCGACATCAGACGGTTTTTCGAGAATGTCGGTGCCGGCGAGAAACGCCCTGACGCCGGCCTCTTCCTGCGTAAAATAGAGTGTCAGGCCGCTCATGCTCATCGCATCTGAGACGATGAGGCCCTTAAATCCGAGCTCGTTTCGCAGCATATCGGTTTGGACCTTTGCCGAGAGCGTCGCCGGAATCGTCGCTTTCTGATTCACGATCTCGGCCCCGGCCTCGGCGTCACCGCCCTCGTATTTTTTGAGTGGGGTGATCTCTTCGCCATCAATTTGCGGCAGGGCAATGTGGGCGATCATGATCGAGCCGATGCCCGCGGCGATGCCTTTTTTGAACGGGAAAAGTTCGAGCGAATTTAGACGTTCGCGGGGCAGTTCGATGATCGGCAGGCCGCGATGCGAATCGACATTGGTGTCGCCGTGTCCAGGGAAATGTTTCGCGGTCGCGATCACCTTTTGACTCTGCACACCCTGAGCAAATGCTATGCCAAAATTTGCCACGTCCTCTGGGTTTTCGCCAAAGCTTCGGACGTTGATGACGGGGTTAGCGGCATTATTATTGACGTCGAGCACCGGAGCGTAAACATGCTGTATGCCGATTGCCCTCGCTTCGCGGCCGGTGATGACACCCATTCGACGGGCGAATTCCGGGTTTCCGGTAGCCGTGACCGCCATTGCCCAAGGGAAATTTGTCGCGTCCTGAAATCGCATTCCGATCCCCGTCTCAGCATCAAGCGACATCAGCATCGGCAATTTAGCATTTTGCTGCATGCGGTTGGCGAGGATGGTCGTCTCGTAGATCGGAGCGCCAAAAAATATGATGCCGCCGATCTTGTTTTCGACCACGTGCCGCTGCAGGTCTTTAAAAAACGGACTGCTTTGGTTGGCGAACCGGGCATTTATACCGACATGGATGAGCTGGCCGACCTTTTCCTCGACCGACATCTTCTTGACCTGTTTGGCCGCTAAATCTACCGATTTTTTAGAAGGCCAAAAGCCGGGAACGCCATCGCTGTGAACGCGAGCGAGGGCTCCCGCGTTACCGGCAAACGAGGTGAAATAGCCAGCCAAGAGACAAAGACTGAGTATGTAACTAAATAGAAACTTCATCATAATTACAAATATGTGCGGAAGCCCGCGCGTAAGCAAGGGCGTATCATACTACCCGCGTCGAAATAGATGCACTTAACGTGCGGGCTTCTGCATAAAAACATAACTTGCGAGATATGCGACTGTAAATGTCGTCACGCTGCCGATCAGCACGTACCACGGCCAGGCGATGGGGGTAGCAAAGCGAATATAGAACATCAGACCGATGCTGACGAGCATTCCGATGAGTGCCGGTGTCTGCGTAACCCGTTTCAGAAAGCTGCCGACGAGAAATACCCCGAGCACTGGCCCGTTAAATAGAGACGCAACCGACAGGGCCTGATCGAGAGCAGAACGCTGCTGCTGCATCAATAGCAAGGCGACCGCAATCTGTATAATGCCGAATGCAAGGGTCAGAACGCGCGAGACTTTGAAAAAATGCCTGTCGTCTGCTGCCGGTTTGAATGGTTTATAAAGATCGTTTACAAAAGTCGCCGCGATCGAGTTTAGTGAACTCGATAGTGCGGCGGCAAATATCGCGGCGACCACGAGTCCCGAAAGCCCGCTCGGCATCGATTTGGTTATGAAATCAGGAAAAACTTTATCGCCTCCGGTGAACGGAAACGTCCCCGGGACACCCGACCCCGCGACGCCTGCCTGTGCATATTCCGCCAGATTATACGGAGAATAGAATGCAAAAAGCAGAACGCCGATAAACAAAAATCCGATGAATTGTCCTAATACGACCGCTCCGCTTGAGAGTAGGGCGAACGACGCTCGGCTCGGTTTATCGGTGCAAAGATAACGCTGGACTAGGTATTGATCGGTGCCGTGAGTGGACATCGTCAGGAAACATCCGCCGATAAGACCCGCCCAAAAGGTATAAGTTTTGGTAAAATCCCAGGTGAAATCAAATACATTAAATTTGTCGAACTGCCGCCCGATCTCGATTGCCCCGGCAAAACCGCCTTCTATCTGACCCGCGATTACAACTGCCGCCGCAATCGCACCGCCGATGTAGATAACGAGTTGAACAACCTCGATCCAAATGATCGCCTCCATTCCCCCGTAGAATGTGAAAATGATCATCACCACACCGAGCAGAATGATCGACCCCACAATGACGACCGTCGCGTCCGTGCCCGGTACAAAAGCCGTATAAACCGCCGCCAACACAATCGCCGTCAACAGCAAACGAATGCCGTCCGCAATATTGCGCATTACCACAAAAAGCGATGACGCAAGCATCTTCACCTTTAGTCCAAATCGCTCGCCCAATAGCTGATAAACAGTTTGCAGTTCACCTTTAAAATACAGTGGAATAAAGATCAACGAGATCACCACGCGGCCTAGCATATAGCCGAATACAAGCTGGAGAAACTCGAAATTCCCGTTGCGGGCAAACGCGATCCCCGGAACCGAGATAAACGTGATCGTGCTAGTCTCCGTCGCCACGATCGACATCGCGATCGCCCACCACGGCACATTTCGCCCGCCGACAAAGTAGTCCGCCGTCGTCTCCTGCTTACCTGAAAACCAAATCCCAAAGACAGTAATGCCGATCAGATAGCCAAAGATGATGATGAGGTCTAGTGTTTGCATTTATCGTTCGCCTGCCATTTCAAGAACTTCATCCAGAATGTTGCGACTAACCCTAAATCGAGCCTTCTGCACAAGTTTTTCGATGTAAGGACGCACTTTTTCTATGTGGCCTTGTTCCTTAGCGACCACCAACAATCCAAGTAAGCCAGTTATATTGACTCCAAGCGAAGTGGGCAACTTCCCGGCCGCGGGCCTCGTCGATTAAAAGGAAGTCCGCATTTATTTCCAAGGCCAGTGCGATCGCCTCAGATTCGCCAATGTCCAACGTCTGGCTGAGTCGATTGAAAAGTGTCCGATCCGAAAGGCCGACCAATCGGATCCAAGCACACCCATCCAAAAAGACCCGATGACCTTCTACCCGGCTCAATTCTTCGTGTACCGCCGGTGGAATAACTACTTCGTCAAAGGCAAGCCTTAAGATCTCGATCTCGTCAATAATGAGCAAATTCGAGATGCCGGACGTGTCACTGATAACTATCATTTCTTAAAAGCGGTTCGCAAACGCTCGACATCGCCCATTACATCTTCGACCGTCATATGAATATAGATATCCCGTTTTGCCAACTCCTTCTGAAACGATATTTGATCAAGGCCAGCCATTCGTTTGGCCTGCCCCATCGTCAATCTTTTTGTCTCGTAAAGATGAGCGGCAAGTTCTATCAGCACTTCATCCCGGGACATGTTGATCGTTTCCAGCATCTCTTTTTTAATTACCAGATCTTCGGTTGTCGTTGTGGTGATCATTCTGTATTTCTCCAATAGTTTTCAGTGTAGTATAACATTGCAAAATACTACGATTATCTTTGGGATATCAAGGCCTTGACGGCAATTTCCACCACGAAAGTTGCATCCTCTAATGCAGTTTCGGCCGAAGCCCGATCTGTTTGAGCCCGAAACATCACCAATGCTATTCTCAGATCATCTGCCGCTTCTTTGCTTAAGGCCGCAGCTTGTGCTTTTTCCAATCCAGTTTCCGTCATCAAAATACGCAGGCTACGCTCTTTTAGCTTGATATTCGACGATCTCATATTCGTCATCCTGTTGCCCGTGACGTAACCGAGGCGGATCATTGTGACTGTTGAGATGGTGTTTAGGACAAGCTTTTGGGCGGTTCCGGCCTTCATTCGGGTGGATCCGCTGATCGCTTCCGGGCCGACGACCGGGACTATAGCTATCTCAACCGAGTTTGTGATCGCAGAATCGGGAACGCAAGTTATACAGGCTGTGAAACATCCGAGTTCACGAGCGTATTCGACCGCGCCAATTGTGTATGGAGTCCGGCCCGATGCGGCGATGCCAATAACGGCGTCTTTCTCCGTCACGCCGCGTGATTTCAAGTCTTCCGAACCCGCCTCGTGATTGTCTTCGCTTGATTCCGTCGCTTTATATAGGGCATCATAGCCGCCCGCGATCACGCCCTGCACGAGCTCATACGAAACACCAAATGTCGGCGGGATCTCCGACGCATCCAGCACACCAAGCCGTCCGCTCGTACCCGTCCCGATATAAAAAAGCCGTCCGCCGTTTTGCAGCCGTTCGACAATCCGGTCTATCGCGACCGCGATCTCTGGCAGAACCTTTTCGACAGCAGCGGCGACCGTCTTGTCTTCAGCGTTGATCAAACGAGCTGCGTCAAGGGTTGACTCTCGATCTATGTTCGCGGTCCTCTCGTTATCGTGTTCGGTTATAGGAAGCATCCACATCCATAAGTAGCAGTTTTGGCATAAAAGTCAAGCACATCCCA
>JBBSJK010000028.1:0-35428 GCA_038257355.1 Pyrinomonadales bacterium
ATTGTTTGGAGAAACGGAATGTCTTATGATGTGAGTCGTACGGTCGCATCAGTTGGGACATTCCGTTTCAACTGGTGAGCCTGCAATCGGTCGGGGATTACAGTCCCCGGCCGATTTTTGTGCTGACTCACCAGACCACGATGGGCGCCGTGCTCATCGTGAACTGCAAAATCGCTGGTGTGCAATGCAAACTTGCACAATTCACCCAATTTCCCTTGTTAAAAGCTTGATGTCCGCCGCCGTTTTCACGGCTCTGGAAATGCTTGGCGTTTCATAAAAATAAATTCTCTTATATATACACCGCGACATTAATCGCAAAACTGGCTCATAATAATTTTATTTATTTTTATAAAAGAAATTTTGCAGCGGGTTTTTTAAGTTGTTACCGGAAGTTGGGATTCGGTTAAAAAAAAACTAATGTGCAAAAACTTCGTGCAGGAGAAACTGTGTGCCGAAGAAAATAGCAACACCCGCAAAAACTGCGAGTGAAACTAGTGGGTTTTTGCCGGCGTGGTGGTTTACCTCGGGGATTAGGTCGCTGGCGGCTACGTAGAGGGTTACTCCGCCGGCTATGGGGAGGGCATATGCTACGGCATTTTCGATGTTGCTGCCGATTGCGTAGAAGGTGAATACACCTATAAGAGTGGTAAAACCAACCAGGGATGTCGCAATCATCACCTGGCGAAAACCTTTACCTGATGCCATTACCATCGAGCCGATGGTGAAGCCCTCGGGGAATTTATGCAGGAAAACAGCGATGAAAACGAGCAAACCGACTTTTAGATCGATCTGCGAGGCGGCGGCGATCGAGACTCCGTCAAAAAATGTGTGGATCAACAGGCCCGCGACGGCGGTGTAGGCGGTGCGGGGCGAGATGAGTTCGTGGTCGTGTTCATCGCAGTGCATTTCGCCGCCGAGATGAAAATGCGGAGCGATCGTATGTTCAAAAAATTGCGTCAACAAATAACCGCCAAGCAATAGGAACATTGGGATGAAAAGGCTTTGGTGTCCATCCGGATTTGACGTCTGCCAGAGCGCGATCGTCTTTGGCAAAATCTCGAAGAAAACGACTGCAAGCATAAATCCCGCTCCGAGGGCCAGCAGATATTTTAGGAATCGTTTGTAGTGAACGTGGAGCCGTGACGGAAAGAGAATCAGACCGCCGAAGATGTTTGCCAAGGCGGCGAGCAGCCCAAAGATCAGGAGTTGGATAAATAGTTGCGACATCGGATATTTTCGGGCTGCTACTATCCTATATCAGTGAAAACAGGAAACACAAAAAGGCATAGAAATCAGTCTGCTCAAAGAACAAATAATTTAAATGGGTGATTAAGAGTGATTAAGAAATTATATCTTGACACAGTCTGAAAAATCGGCGTAAAATGCTTGAGTATTTGCAAAAGCCGGACATAGTATCCGGACACTAACTCGAAATTCTAAATGATATGTTTAAGCCGTTAAGCGCAGGGCGTAAAAACGGAACGTGTGATTTTTACGCGATAACCGCTGCGACAAATCGAATCACATATTACGGCGACACGAACAAATATTTAGTTTATCAGGTCTTTAAATATGCCGGTCCCCGGTGCAGAAAATGTTCATCTCCCGGTCCTGCCCGGTGAAACGCTGAGTTTTTTACAGCCGGAGAAAGGCGGGCTGTTTGTTGATGCGACGCTCGGGCTCGGCGGGCATTCCGAGGCGATTCTGTACGCTTCGCCCGATGCAAGACTGATAGGGATTGACAGAGATAGCGAGGCTTTGAGGTTCGCAACTGAGCGGCTTGAGCGGTTTGGTTCGCGGTTTATATCCTTTCAGGCGAATTTTTCTGAGATCGGACGGGTTGTTGCCGCCGCGAAACAAGGAAATCCGGATGGTATTTTAGCCGATCTTGGCGTTTCGTCGTTGCAGCTTGACAGTGAATCACGCGGGTTCAGTTTCCGGTTTGATGCACCGCTCGATATGCGGATGGATACGGATTCGGATGACGAAACGGCCGCAGATCTGCTCGCAACACTTAACCATGACGAACTAGCGAACATTATTTATAAATTTGGCGAAGAGCGTGCGTCACGGAAGATTGCCCGCTGGATCATTGAAAAGAGAGAGAGTGAAACACCGGTTACGACAACATTCGAGCTTGCTGAACTCGTCCGGCGGGCAATAAAGACCAATCCAAAGGACAGGACACATCCGGCGACGCGGACATTTCAGGCCTTACGGATCGCGGTCAACCACGAGCTTGATATCTTAGAGCAATTTATCTCGGACTCGGTCGATCTTTTGAAAACTAATGGCGTTCTCGCGATCATCACATTTCACTCGCTAGAAGACCGAATTGTTAAACACACTTTTCATCGTCACGCGGGTAAATGCGAATGCCCACCGCGAATTCCACAATGTGTTTGCGGTGCGGCAAAACGAGTTGAGATTTTAACGCGAAAGCCAGTTTTGCCGAGTGAAGAAGAGAAAACTGTTAACTCACGTTCGCGAAGCGCTAAGCTTCGAGCGTGCCGTAAAATTTAATAAGTCAGACAATTACCAATAGCTCCGGGAGTAAAGTTTTATGATCAAAAGAAATGATGCAAAAGCGGGTCAGGCAAAATCCAGTCCAAAAAATGCTGCGAAGCTATGGAGCACATACTCTCTCATGGTGGCGTGCAGCTTATTGTTGATAGGCGGTTTTTTTTTCGCCGGCCAGCAACACTTCTCTTCGATGGACTACGGAATAAAAAACTCTCGTCTGCGCAAACAGGTTGATGAGCTTGAGTCTGAGAAACGCCGGCTGATGCATGCCAGAGAGGTTTCACTCTCGCCGTCTGAAATCAAAAAGGCCGCTAAGAAATCTGGCATGACGGGGCCGTTATCGACTGAAATGGATGTCGCGTTAGCGTCTTTGGCATCTGTAAAGAAAAATCCAAATAGTTTAACTCCCGATTCCACGACAAAATCGATGGTGATTAAAACTGCTGCGGTTACATCGGTCGCATCTGCCGTTACTGCATCGTATAAAAAACCGGAGAAATCCGCTAAAGATATTCGAAAAACAACCCCGACCGAATAAGTGCGGCTTATCTTTAGCATTACATCGCCCCGTCCCGTGAAGACCTGACGAATATGAAACGTTCCCAGCGAGCAAGAAAAAGTAATATGAAGCAGGTGGCCTTTACGAGATTTATGCTCATAGTGGCCTTTTTTGTTTTGTGGATCGGCGGCATTAGCGTCAGGCTTGTGCATCTGCAGGTGACTCAGCATGAGTGGCTAAAAGAAAAGGCAATCGACCTGCGTCAGGACGTAAAGCAGACTCGGATGCTTCGCGGCACAATATATGACCGCAACGAACGGGCGCTAGCCATGAGCCTGCGTGTTAAAACGCTCTACGCTGATCCGTCTAAGATAGCCGATACAGATTCGGCTGCTAAAGCAATTGCAAACGCCTTAAAGTTGGACGAAAATCAAATCGCCGATCAACTGCGGCAGGGTAAAATAGCGAAAAAGCGATATGTCGTCCTGATAAAAAAGCTTGATGAGGAGGCTGCACAAAAGGTCAACAAGGCCCTCGACCTGCCGGATGTAAGAAAGGCCGATCTGCCTAATTTTACGGGGCTCCATTGGCGTGACGAGCAAAAGCGCTCTTATCCCTACCAATCTCTAGCCGCTCAGGTCGTTGGCTTTAGTGACGACGCTGACGACGGAATGGCCGGTGTCGAGCTATCACAGGATGATGTTTTACACGGAGCGGTCGTTAAAAAACTCCAGGAGCGTGACCGTCTTGGGCGGGTCTATGACGAAATCATCACCGAACGTTCTGCTCCGAGCGACGTAGTCCTTACAATTGATTCTGCATTTCAATACATGGTCGAAGAGGCACTGGAGAAAGGCGTACGTGCCGCTGCGGCAAAATCGGGAATGGCTATTGTCATGTCGCCTAAAACAGGAGCAATACTAGCCCTTGCAAATTATCCGACATTCGACCCCAATATTATCAGCCCAAAAACAACCGAAAATATTTCTAACAGTGCGATTCAATCAGTTTACTCACCTGGTTCAGTTTTTAAGCTTGTTACTTATGGAGCGGCACTCGAAAAAAAGCTTTTTATCCCAACCGACACTGTGGATAGCGGTAATGGTTCTATTCAGGTCGCTAATCGGATTTTTGCCGATTCCCATCAGATCGGGCGTGTTTCTTATTCGCAGGCTATGGCCCATTCGAGTAATGTCTGTGCTATCAAAACCGCAATGAGCGTGGGACGCGTTGATTTTGCCGGCATGGTTCAAGCAATGGGTTTCGGCACCAAAACTGGAATTGAATTGCCGGCCGAAACACAAGGTATCATTAGGCCTGTCGAAAAATGGAACGGCGACTCGCTCGCGTCAATGTCGATTGGTTATGAAATTGGCGTGACGGCGTTGCAAATGACAACTGCTTTTGCGACGATAGCTAACAACGGAGTCAGAGTTCAGCCCCACATTATCAAGGAAATTCGCAGGTCCGATGAACAGCCTAAAATCGTCACACAGCCCGAACAAAAACAGATAGTTACGGCTGAAACTGCGCGAAATCTGAGGACTATGTTTAAACAAGTGGTGTTGACCGGGACAGGCCGGCGGGCGCAGTTAAACGGTTACTCCGCTGCGGGAAAGACAGGCACTGCGTGGAAATTTAACCCGAAAACTAAATCAGTCGATTCGAGTAAATATATTTCCTCTTTTATTGGAATGGCACCGGCAGACGACCCTGAGATCGTTATCGCCGTGATTATTGACGAACCAAAAAGTGGAGCTCGCGATGGGGGTATGGTTTCGGCACCTATTTTCCGCGAGATTGCTCAGCAGCTTTTGCATGAGATGAAAATTCCGACCGATGCTCCGATTAAACAGGAGGCATTGGTGGCTAAAGATATACCGGAATCCCCTGCACCGTTCAAACAACCAGCCGAAAAAAAACCGGCGGAGGTCAAAGCTGAATCCAATATTAAACCCCCAAAAGCTGAACCATCGACAGGAAAGGAGAAATCAAAGGGTTCTAAGAAAACAACAGAGAAAAAGTTACCGGTTGACAGTAAGCTTATGGCATTACGATTTAGGTGGTTTGATCCGAAATATTTAATGAGGACAGTCGAAACAAAACTTGAAACTTGAAACCGCCATAAAATATATGAATGCCGCCGCGGCCGCACTCGATCCCGCTTTGCTGACACGCGAAGTGGGTTCTTTTGCTATCGACTCGCGCGAGATTCAGAGCGGAGATGTTTTTTTTGCATTATCGCAGCCGGAGTATCGCGACAATGGTTTTAATGGCGATTTTGAGGATTCAACCAGATATGTTGAGTCTGCTTTTGAGAAAGGTGCTGCGGTTTGTGTCGTCAGGGCAGATAGATTTGAGGAGCATAAGCTCGATGCATTTCGCGAACGCGTGATCTTTGTCGAAGATGCGATTGTTGCGTTACAAATGCTGGCCCACGGCGTTTATCTGGAATGGAATAAGCCGGTTGTTGCGATCACCGGAAGCGCAGGGAAGACAACAGCAAAAGAATTGATAGCACATGTTCTCGCATCGAGCGGTCGAAAAGTATTAAGAAATATCAAGAATTACAATAACGGCCTCGGTCATCCGTTGACAGTTTTAAATCTCGCCGCTGACAAAAGTTACGACATTGCCGTCCTCGAAATGGGAATGTCCACGCCGATGAATGAGATTCAGCGTCTGTGCCGGATCACGCCGCCGGATGTCGCCGTCGAGCTTAATGTTTTGCCGGTCCACATGGAACATCTCGGCTCGCTGCCAAATATCGCAAAGGCAAAGGCCGAGCTTGTCGAAGGGATGAAAGACGGTGGAACGGCAGTTTTGAATGCGGATGATCGATTTGTCGCCGCTATGGACGCTTCATCGCGCGGACGAACAATTACATACGGGATTGAAAATAAGGCTGATGTGATGGCGGAGAATATTCAGTTTGCTCATTTTGGCGAAACGAGATTCCAACTTGTCGCGGGAAACGCAAGGTCTGATGTGACGTTTCCGCTCAACGGTAAACATAATATTTTAAATGCCCTGGCCGCCGCTGCTGTGGGATTAAATTTTGGAATGACTGTCGCGGAGATCGCAGAAAGCCTGAGATCCGTCACCGCCCCGCCGCAGCGTGGTGAAATTTTGCATTTTGCCCCCGGTTTTACGGTTATCAACGATTCGTATAATTCAAATCCTGACGCTCTGATATCGATGGTGGAAACTTTGGTAGATGGAGCCGGCGTACGACGCAAGATCGTAGTCGCGGGTGAAATGCTTGAATTAGGGCCGGACACAAAACGCATTCACGCTGAAACAGGTGAAAAGATCGCAAACAAGGGCGTCGATATGCTGATCGGTGTTCGCGGCCTTGCGCTGGAAATGGTGGACGCTGCTAAAGCGGCTGGATTAGATTCGGCAGTATTCGCGGATGATTCCGCAGCTGCCGCTAAAATTGTCACCGAGATAGCGACGGCGGGCGATGTGATTCTTATCAAAGGTTCTCGCGGTGTGCGGACGGAGAAAGTCATTGAAGGGTTAATGGACAGGTTTGAGATCGAGACTGATGGTTTGGTGATGAAAGATCGGGGGCAAAGCCGCCCTTCCTAACCTGTTTTCCCTTTGTTTAGTTGAATGCTGAGAACGGACGATGCTCTATTACTTCTTATATCAGTTTCTATTTCAGGAGTACGGGAGAGTCAGCGAGTCTTATTTTTTTAAGGGGCTCAATGTTATCCAGTATGTGACATTTCGTACTGCCCTGGCAGCGATCACGGCCCTGCTGATCTCGCTGCTGTTGGGCGGTAAGGTGATAAAAAAACTTACGTTACTGAAATTTGGACAGGAAATCAGAGCCGAGGGGCCGGCATCGCATCAGGAGAAACGCGGAACCCCTACGATGGGCGGCGTGTTGATAATTGGTTCGGTATTTCTCTCGACGATCCTTTGGGCCCGGCTCGATAGTCTTTATTTATGGATCGCGCTGGGTGCGACGGTGCTTTTTGCGGCGGTCGGGTTTGCTGATGACTGGATAAAGATAGTTAAGAAACGCAGTCTGGGCCTGACCGGAAAGCAAAAGATCGCGGGTCAATTGATTACTGCATTATTGGTTTGGGGAGTTCTCTGGGCGTGGGGCGATTATCCCTGGAATTTTAGTATTCCTTTCTTTAAAGCTACGGCGGAGGCTAATCCGGCGATCAGTATCAGCTGGGTTGGGCCGATTGTCTATCTATTTTTTATTGCGTTTATATTGGTAGGATCGTCAAATGCCGTAAACCTGACTGATGGTCTCGATGGACTGGCGATCAGCGTTACATTTATCGCGATGTCGGCTTTGACCGGGCTGACATATCTCGCGAGTGATGCTCGGTGGGCTGAGAGGCTTGATATAACTCATAATCCGGCTGGAGCGGAACTAACTATTTTCTGTGGAGCGATGGTTGGGGCGAGTTTGGGATTTCTGTGGTATAACGCACCGCCGGCAGAGGTCTTTATGGGCGACGTGGGATCATTGGCGATTGGCGGAGCTTTGGGGACCATCGCTATTCTGACAAAACAAGAATTTTTGCTTCCGTTTATTGGAGGCGTATTTATTCTGGAAGCTTTGTCGGTGATGCTGCAGGTATCGGTCTTTAAATTGACAAAACGCGGCGGTCATCCGGGCCGTAGAATTTTCAAAATGACGCCGCTGCATCATCATTTTGAAATGACAGGCTGGAAGGAGCCAAAGATAGTCTTCCGATTTGTGATCGTTGCAATTTTGTTTGCTTTATTGAGTTTATCGACGTTGAAATTGAGATGAGGGTTTGGTCTTTGGACTTTGGTCAATCCTAAGAATGATCAAAACAAAACCAAAAAAAAAACAAAGACCAAAGACCACAGACATAGGACCGAATGAAGCTAGACGGCAAAAAATCTTTAGTACTGGGAGCTGGAAAGTCCGGCGTTTCATCGGCCAGATTTTTGTCGGAACGCGGTGCTGTTGTTGCTTTGCATGATAAGCGGGAAGTGGAAAGCTGGTCTGAGGCGGCTAGATCTTTGAAAAATTCGCATAATGTCGGTTTGATGTCGGGTGTTATTCCGTCATGGCTTTTGGATCAGATAGAGCTTGTAATTATCAGTCCGGGCGTTCCGACAAACACTGTGCCTGCCAGATATGTTAACCGAAAAGATGGGGAAGTCATCGGAGAAGTTGAGCTTGCTTTCAGGTTCTTAAAAGGCCGCGTAGTCGCCATAACAGGCTCTAACGGAAAAACGACCACAACTGCGCTTCTCGGCGAACTGTTAGCTAATGCCGGGATTAAAACTCAGGTCGGCGGAAACATCGGCACACCGCTATTAGACCTGATTGAGACTTCGGCGGAAGATGGCTGGACTGTCGTCGAGCTTTCGAGCTTTCAGCTTGAAACGATAATGGATTTTCGGCCCTCCGTGGGTGTCTGTCTCAATGTGACGCCCAATCATCTCGACCGGTACGACTCGTTTCACGATTACGCGCTTGCGAAACACCGCATTTTTATGAATCAGACGGCGGAAGACGTAGCGATCCTGAATGCCGATGACGAGATAACGGTTTCGTGGGCGAGCGGTCTGAAGGCAAACGTCGTTATGTTCAGCGTGAAGCGTGAACTCGATGAAGGGCTGTTTCTAAGAGGCAGCGAGCTTGTCTGCAAGCTAAACGGACGCGAAAAATTGCTTACGACACGCGATGAAATATTTCTTCGCGGCCTTCACAACGTCGAGAACGTTTTGGCTGCGTTAGCAGCGGGTTTGGCTTGCGGAGCGTCACCGGAATCTATGCGCGAGACGGTTAAAAATTTCAAAGGCGTCGAGCATCGCATAGAATTTGTCGCTGAGGTCGATGGTGTGAAATTTTATAATGACTCAAAAGCGACGTCCGTAGATGCGGCATCAAAAGCTCTTGAAGCGTTGAGCGGCGGCGAAGGAAAAACAGTATTGATACTTGGCGGACGCGGCAAAAATGCCCCGTATGCTCCGCTGATAGAGCTGATCGAGAGCTCGGTCAGATCTTTGATTCTCATCGGCGAAGATGCGGATAAGATCGAGTCGCAGTTGAGCGGCCATGCAGAGATTATTCGCGCTGATTCTCTCGAAGACGCGGTTAAAAAGGGATTTATGTCCTCAGAGAAAGGCGATTCAATACTTTTAGCTCCGGCGTGTGCAAGTTTTGACATGTTTCGGAGCTATGAGGAACGCGGCGAGGTTTTTAAATCCTCAGTCAGATCTCTGACTGAAAAGAATAGAGTCTTCGGGGCCTGACGCAGGGTTCGCAAGAGATGGGCCAGACTAAAAACAAATGACTGGAGACCAAAGTTCAAAAGGCTGATAATTAGCAATGACACAGGAGAATCGCATAGATTGGTTTATGGTCGTGATCGCGACGGCGCTAGCGCTGTTTGGGACGATGATGGTTTACAGCGCATCGGCCATGTTTGCCTTAAAAGAGACTGAGAGCGGCAGCCAATACACATACTTTTATAAACAGGTCGCGTTTGCGCTCGGGGGGCTGGCGGCGATGTTTATTGTCAGCCGGATTGACTATCATATCTTTCAGAGGGCGTGGGTCGTTTACTCGATTTTGGCTATTACGGTCGTTTTGCTTTTCGTGGTCTTTGCTTTTCCTCCGATAAATGGTGCACAGCGTTGGATAAGAATTTCAGGTTTCTCGTTTCAGCCCTCAGAGCTTGCCAAGCTCGCACTGCCGATTTTTCTGGCCTATTACCTTACAAAAAAAGAGGATGTGGTCGGTTCGCTGAAAGAGACTGTGCTTCCTTGCCTTTTAGGATTAGGTCTGCTCGGCGGGCTGGTATTTTTAGAGAAAGATCTGGGAACGACAATCGTTTTATGTGCTATTTTCTCGGCAGTTTATTTTGCTGCGGGTGCACGGATCATTCATTTGGCATCGGTGGGCGCTATTATGTTTTTGGTCGGAGTCGGAGCGATATTTTTTGCTCCTTGGCGGGTTGAGAGGATGATGGCGTTTCTTGATCCTTTCAAATACGCCGACGATCAGGGTTATCAGGTTGTGCAATCGCTATATGCGATCGGATCGGGTGGGATTTTTGGCGAGGGGTTTGCCAAGGGGCATCAGAAACTGTTTTATCTGCCTTATCCGTATTCAGATTTTATTTTTTCGGTTGTCGGCGAGGAATTGGGGCTTGTGGGTACGCTGGCCGTGCTGTTCGCATTCGGACTATTGCTCTGGCGTGGCGCACGAGCGGCTGTGATGGCGCCGGACAGATTTGGGACACTGCTCGGTATTGGGATAATCACCGGAATTATCGTCCAGGCATTGTTTAATATAAGCGTCGTCTTGTCGATACTACCGGCAAAGGGAATTCCACTCCCGTTTATCTCGTATGGCGGTTCCTCGGTGGTTGTGTCACTTATCGGCATTGGAATTTTACTAAATATCTCAAAATTTGCGCGCAGCGGCGAATATCGAGAGGAAATTCCTAAAAAGCGGGCAGTGCGAAGACGTACAAAACTGGCGTAAGTCTCAATTGGAGCGTAAATGAAAGTTTTAATCGCGGCCGGCGGAACCGGCGGACATATATATCCAGGAATCGCCGTCGCAAAGGAAATAATGCGGCGCGATGCTGACTCTGAGGTGTTATTTGTCGGCACGGCACGCGGGCTAGAGAAAAAAATTGTTCCTGAAAACGGCTTTCAGCTCTCGTTGATTAACAGTGCGGGCCTAAAGAATGTCGGGATTTTGGGAAAACTGAAAGGCGCATCCGTTTTGCCGCAAAGTTTTCTCGAAGCAAGACGGATAATCAGGCAATTTAGGCCTCACGTCGTTGTTGGAGCGGGGGGATATGTTTCCGGGCCGGTGCTTTTAATGGCCGCGATCATGGGCGTGCCGACGCTGGTAATGGATTCAAACGCCTTGCCGGGATTTACAAACCGTCAGCTTGCGAGATTTGTCGAGAAAGCGGCATTAACCTTTGAGGAAGCTCTGCCTTACTTTGGCAAAAAAGGAGTAGTGACCGGAAATCCGGTACGCAGCGAATTTTTTGAAGTTCCGGCCAAGGAAAGGACTGTTGAGACGCATGTCCTTATCTTCGGAGGTTCGCAGGGAGCGCATGCGATAAATATTGCGATTGCCGACGCTCTCGCGGGACTCTCTGAGTTGGTGGACAGGCTGAGCATTACCCATCAGACGGGTGAGGCCGATTTTGAGTCGATGCGTTCGGCTTATGCGGGTTCAAAATTTTCAGGGGCGGATATACGGGCTTTTATTTCAGATATATTTGTTGAATTTGGAAAGGCCGATCTGATAATTTGCCGTGCCGGTGCAACAACGTGTGCCGAGATTTCGGCAGCCGGAAAGGCGGCTATTATGATCCCGCTCCCGACTGCAGCCGACGATCATCAGAGAAAGAATGCAGAAGCCATGGAGAAGGCGGGGGCCGTAAAAATGCTCCTCCAAAAAGACTTGTCCGGCGAAACACTCGTCAACACGATCAAATCGCTGATCGATTCGCCCGCCGATATTTCTGAAATGGAATCCGCCGCCCGACACCTCGGCCGGCCAGATGCGGTTAAGGAAACGGTGGATATTATTGAAGAATTGAAGCGGAATGTGTAGGAGAAAGTAAAAGTAAAGCATAGAGATAAGATTTTTTGGGATGTTTAGATACGTAAAGAGAATTCATTTTATTGGGATTGGCGGTATCGGGATGAGCGGTATTGCTGAGGTTTTGTGTAATTTGGGGTTTGTTGTGTCCGGTTCGGATGCTAAAAGGTCAAAAAATACTGATCGTTTGGAAAAGCTTTTTAATATACGGATCGCCGAGGGGCATTCGGCTGAGAATGTCCAGGATGCGCAGGTTGTGGTTTATTCGTCGGCGGTAAAGGAAGACAATCCAGAGGTTGTTATAGCAAAAGAAAATGGAATTCCGGTAATTCCACGTGCCGAAATGCTGGCCGAGCTGATGACGCTTAAACCATATGCTGTCGCCGTGTCAGGAACACATGGCAAAACATCAACTACATCCATGATCGCGACTGTTTTGGGACACGCGGGCGTTGATCCGACGACTGTTGTTGGCGGCGTGGTCGCCGCTCTCGGTTCTAATGCAAAGCTCGGCGAGTCTGACTGGTTTGTCACAGAGGCAGATGAGAGCGATCGTTCATTCCTAATGCTTTATCCGACAATCGCGGTTGTCACGAACATCGATAAGGAACACATGGAATCGTATAAAGGCATGGACGATGTCGTCGAATGCTTTACTGAGTTTGTTAATAAGGTTCCGTTTTACGGAGCGGCAATTATCTGTCTTGACGATCCCAATGTGCAGCTTTTGATACCACAGATCAAACGCCGCCGCGTCACATACGGCCTGACGGCGCAGGCGGATGTTTCGGCAAAGGATATTCGCTATAACGAAACATTTGGCTCGACATTTACGGTTTCAAAAGGCGTTGAGATATTGGGCGAGATCAGTCTGCCTGTGCCTGGCAGACATAATGTTTACAACGCTTTGGCCGCCACGGCCGTCGCAATGGAATTGGATGTGCCGTTTGAAAAGATCGCTGAGGCATTTGCCGGATTTAAGAACGCAAACCGCCGCTTTCAGATTAAGGGCGAGGCCGCTGGAGTTATGGTCGTTGATGATTACGGCCATCATCCGACTGAGATCGTGGCGACACTCTCGGCAGCAAAAAACAGCTCGGGCGGCAAACGCTCGGTCGTTGTCTTTCAACCGCATCGGTATTCGCGGACCAGCGAATTGATGGATGAATTTGTCGTTTCTTTTAATAACGCCGACATTCTTTTTGTCCTCGATATTTATGCCGCCAGCGAACCGCCAATCGAGGGTATAACGGCTGAGGTTTTAACAGAGAATATAAAACGCTTTGGCCACAAGAACGTAAATTATATTGGCGATATCGAGACTGCGACAGAGAAGGTTTGCAGTATTCTGCAGCCGGGTGATCTGGTGATTACGCTCGGGGCGGGCAGCATTACAGGATTATCCGATGAGATTCTTGCAAGTTTACAGAGAAGTGAGGCTGCCTAGGTCTGAAAAATTTCGACAAGTTATATGCCGAAGAAGAGAAAGACAATTACAAAAGCTAAAGCTTCGTCAGTTAGGGTGCGGGGCAACGGTCCGGCGTCGCGATCCCGCAGCCGGATCGCAACGCGCTCGTTTAGCCGTTTTATTCTGCCGCTGATAATTATCGGCTTTCTGCTAGGGGCGCTTTTATTCCTTGGCCTCTCTGGTTACCAGACGGCGACTGCGTCACAATTTTTTGGGTTGCGAAATATAGATGTTCGCGGCACAGAGCGGACCTCTAATGAGGATATTCAGCGGATCGTCGCTTCATCGGTAGAGAAACCAGGTGTATGGAACGCCGATCTTTCAGACATAAGATCAAAGATCGAGAAATTTCCGTTCGTAAAATCCGCAGCGGTCTCGATGACGCTGCCTGCGGGCATCCGTGTAAATATAATTGAGCGTATTCCGGTCGCGGTCGTCCAACTTAAATCAGGTAAATATCTGGTCGATGGAGAAGCGACTCTTTTGACAGCGGTAAAAGTGAGCGATAAGGAATTTCCAATAATTTTACAGGGATGGGATGAATCTAAAACAGAAAAGGCTATTCCTGACAACCTGGCAAGGCTCAAAGTTTATAAAAAAATGTTAGACGAATGGGGCCAATTTGATGTTGCCGGCCGTGTAAAAGAGGTTAATTTAGCAAATGCTCGACAGCCCGTAGCGGTGGTCGAGGATTCCGGCCATGAAATTGCAATTACACTTGATCGAGACGAATTGGGAAAAAGTCTAAAGACGGCAATTGAAGCGCTAACGGGGAAAGGTTCGAGGGTGAAATCTGTTGACGCGGGCGGCATATACCCCGTCATACAATATATTGAATTTTGAGCAGTTTTGATATGAATAGCGAAATACATGCAGTCGGATTAGATATCGGTACCAGCCGTGTTCGGTGTGTCATCGGTGAGCCGTCAGCCGATGGAAAGATGAATGTCATTGGTATCGGCGACGCCGAATCAAAAGGTTTGCGGCGCGGCGTCGTTACATCTACAGAGTCGGTCGCCGAATCAATCAGGAAGGCTGTCGGCGAGGCTGAACGTGTCAGCGGTTTAGATGTGGAATCGGCCACGGTCAATCTGTCTGGCGAACACCTTCGCGGCGAGAACAAAAACGGTGTTGTTGCCGTTGCCGGCCCTGAAAAGGAGATCACGGAAGAGGATATCGAGCGGGCAATAGATTCCGCAAGTGCGATGCCGCTAACGCCGGGCTGGGAAATAGTCAGCCGTCTGCCGCAGGAATTTATCGTCGATGGACAGGACGGGATCACCGAGCCGGTCGGTATGAACGGCAGCCGGCTCGAGGCTTTAGTTCATGTTGTAACAAGTCCTAGTGCCGCAAGACAAAATCTTATCAAAGCCGTGACAAGGGCCGGGATCGACGTCGAGCAGCTTGTGCTCGAACCGCTGGCCGCTGCCGAGAGTGTATTGACTGACGATGACCGGGAATATGGATGCGCCATTGTAAATATGGGTGCAGAGATTACGAGCCTGATGATATTTGGCCGTGGTGCGGTCAAACATACTGCGATTTTTCCATTTGGATCGATGCTTTTCACAAAAGATATTGCAACAGGATTGCGTGTCTCGATCCCGGAGGCCAGTAAAATCAAACATAACTGGGGTTGTGTCGCGTCATTTTTGCTTGATGACGAGGAGAGGCAGGAGATTATCGAGATCGTGCCGTTTGGACGTAGCGAGACTCGCGGGCTGTCAAAAGAAATACTTTGCGACATAATGCAGCCGCGGGCCGTCGAACTGATGCAACATATTTCGCGGGAAGCGAGTTCGACAAAGGCGCAGATTTCGGGCGGTGTTTTCCTGACCGGCGGCGGTGCGATGATACGTGGGCTTGCCGAGGTCGCCGAACAGGTTTTTGATGCTCCGACGCGTGCCGGTTTTCTTGAACCGTCGTTCTTTGGCGGCCTTGCCGCAGAGGTTCAGGGGCCACAATGGGCGACGGCGTGTGGACTAGCGCTTAGATCAATGCGGAGCCAAATGAGAGGCGAGGGGGCGGGCGGGAAATCGTCAGCCAAGAAAGTCGTGGAATGGTTTGGAAGTTTTCGTGATAAATTCAGATAAATGTAATACTGCGTTTGGCGTTTTACCGCTAATCGTTGTATGCTGAATGCCCGATAGCACAATATATTGTTATTTCTTGATTAGCCTCGATTCGCGTCAAATAGTATTCTTAACTTTCCAATATGGGAAACTTTATCGCCAAGGATGACCTTAAAATGAATAATAACGGCATAAAAATGTTTATCGACGAGCCGCCGATTACCGGTGCGCGCATTAAAGTGATCGGCGTCGGGGGCGGCGGCAGCAACGCGGTCAATCGCATGATCGATGCGGGGATAAAAGGTGTGGAATTCATCGTCGCCAACACTGACTTGCAGGCGCTTAACGCCTCAAAGGCACCGATGAAGATTCAACTCGGCAGTAAATCGACGCGTGGGCTCGGTGCCGGTTCAAATCCGGAGATCGGTCGACAAGCGGCCCTCGAGGATACGGAAAAGCTGCTCGATATACTTGACGGGTCGGACATGGTATTTGTGACTGCCGGTCTTGGCGGCGGAACCGGAACGGGAGCGGCTCCGGTCGTTGCCTCACTCGCCATCGAGCTTGGTGCATTGACCGTTGCGATTGTCACCAAACCTTTTACTGTGGAAGGCAAGAAACGTATGGCGCAGGCAGAAAAGGGCCTTGCGGAACTTCGCGGTTGTGTCGATACGCTGATAACGATCCCTAATTCCAAACTCCGCGAGGTCGAAGAAAAAATTACGATCATGGACGCGTTTAGGCGGGCAGATGAAGTGTTGCTGAGGGCTGTCCAGGGTATCACGGACCTGATCATCACGCCTGGAATTATCAACCTTGATTTTGCCGACGTGACAACAGTAATGCGCGGTAAAGGCGTCGCTTTGATGGGAATCGGGCAAGGCGAGGGCGAAGATGCCGCGTCGAAGGCGATGCGGGCCGCGCTGGATTACAAATTGCTCGAGGAAAATTCGATCAAAGGAGCAAAAGCGGCTCTAATTAATGTTACAGGCGGACCAAATATGGTGCTCGGCGAGGTCGAGGACGCGATCGGTATGATCGAATCCGAGGCTGATGACAATGCCGATATTATCTGGGGAAGCGTCATAAAAGAAGATCTCGGCGACGAGATCCACATTACTGTTATCGCAACGGGATTTGATTCTCAGGCGGCAGCAAGCCTGCCAAACTCGCGAACCCAGGACACATACGCCGCATCAGCAACTGTTTCGACAAAACCGTCTGACATTCTCCTGCCGGCAGATCTTGTCCCAGTCGAGAATATTGATGTGCCGACCTTTATGCGCCGGCAAGCGGATTAAAATGGTTTGGAGTACAGGCTTATGGCCCTGGTGAAAGATGCCGGTTAAAGCCGTTACACCAACAGGAATAGTTTTCAATGTCTTTGAGAAATTCAGAACGGCCTATTGTCGGAATAACAATGGGCGATGCAGCCGGGATCGGGCCCGAGATAGTACTCAAAGCGCTCAAAGATGATGAGTTAACAAAGGCGTACCGGTGTGTGATCATCGGCGACGCCTTTTTGTTACGTAAAACGGCAGGTGAACTCGGATCGCCATACCAATTGGCACAATTTGGTGATTTGTCGGAAAACGCAGTCGAGTTTTACGATCTTGCAAATCTGCCAGTGGATTTTGCTGTCGGCGTCGACGCTGCTGTCACCGGCAAGGCCTCAGCACAAAATATAGAGGCTGCGGTTCGGCTTTGGCGTGAAAAGAAAATCGATGCGATCTGTACAGCCCCAATAAGCAAAAAAGCGATCTCGCTGGGCGGATACGATTTTCCGGGCCATACCGAGTTTCTGGCGTCGATGACTAATACGGCCGAGTTCAGGATGAGCTTTTTTGCCGGAAAGCTTCGCACCGTGCTTTTGTCAACACACCTGCCGCTGGTTGCCGCCATTGATCTGATAAAAAAAGATAATCTCACTGAATTGATCACATTTACTGACCGCGAATTAGCCAAGCTGCTGAGACGCAAAGTTTCGCTCGCCGTCGCCGGGTTAAATCCGCATGCGTCCGAAGGCGGGATGTTTGGTACGGAGGAAAATGCCGAGATCGCACCCGCTATTGACTATTGCCACAATACACTCGGCATCGACGTGAGCGGTCCGTATTCGCCGGACACAATTTTCCTACGAGGTTTTAAAGGGGATTTTGACGGCGTGGTCGCGCTTTATCATGATCAGGCGACGATAGCTGTTAAATCGCTTTCGTTCGGATCGGGTGTGAATGTAACACTTGGTTTGCCATTGATACGAACATCTGTCGATCACGGTACCGCATTTGATATTGCTGGTCAGGGAATTGCTGATGAGTCGAGTATGGTCGCGGCTATTCGTCTTTCGGGTGAACTTGCAACCGGTTCGCAACTTTTGACTTGATTCTGATAAGATGATTGAGAAATCGCCACGAGACGATTGATTTCGATGAGCGAAACGGAACCAAGATCACCAAAAATTTTAATTGCTGACGACGATCCGCAAATATTGAATTTTGTAAAACTGATTTTGGAGTCCGAAGGCTATACTGCAGTCACTGCCCGGGACGGTAAAGAGGCATACAAACATTTGCACTCCGGCGAGACTTTTGCGGCTGCAATTTTTGATATCGTTATGCCTCACATCGAGGGTCGTGATTTGCTTCGTTATATGAAAACGGAAAAGCGGCTAATGAAGATCCCGGTTATTATCACGACTGGCGATCCGAATCCGCGGCTTTCGGCTGAGAGTATGTCGTCAGGTGCGGCTTCTTTTTTGCCAAAGCCTTTTACTGAATTACAGATAAAAACCATGCTCAGAATGCTCTTGAGTCAGACAGCAGCAAACCAATAGGCTATTGTTATGGGAGATTTTACCGCCGTGACCCAACCAAAACTCTTACTTGCAGACGATTCGGTTACCATACGTAAGGTCGTTGAGCTGACATTTGCTGACGAGGGTATAGATGTATCCACGGTTTCTGACGCCGAAGCCGCGATGCAGAAATTTGTCGAGATACAACCGGATATAGTGCTGGTTGATGTCGGTCTGTCAGGAACAAACGGTTATCACATTTGCGAGATGATAAAGCAGGACGAGGCGACGCGGCATATACCTGTGCTGCTGTTGGTTGGTTCGTTTGAACCGTTTGATCAGGACGAAGCCGAACGCGTCGAGGCCGACGGGTTTTTGACAAAACCATTTCACTCCATACGCGATCTCGTTGCGAGAGTTTGGGACCTCCTCGGTCGTACGGATGCTTCAGAGGCCCCGGTTGGCAAAGCGTCAAATGATCAGGAGCCTCCTGTCACGACTCTTGAGACCGTCGATATCGACAATCTCTATCAGAGCAGTTTTGCCGATACCGTCGAGATTGAGGATTTTGATACGGTCGATGATCTGCTCGGTGACAGCGGAATGGATGATGAGATGATTGAGGCGAGCTATCCGTTACAATCATTTCCGGACAATTTTAATGAAGTCTCGAAAGCGGAAGAAAAAGAAGAGCAGACAAAGGCGTTTGACTGGTCTCCAGAATCGCTCGTCAGTACATCTATACCCGCTGAACCCGAAAAATCAAATTTTGAACCAAAATTTGTCTTTGACGAATCTGACGATAACAATTTAACGGTTGCAGTAGAAACTAATGATTCCGTGACCAAACCGCTAGAAGAAGTCTCTGATTTTTCAAGAAATGACGATGATGATGAGCTGGCGTTGGAGAATGGCGTTGGGGAAACACTGCGAGAGGATGCACCGGAAGACAATGATAACCCAGAGGTTAATAATACTCCTGAATTGCCAGATAACGTTCCGGCGCTTGAACCGGCAGAGGAAAACGCGTTGATTCAGGAGGATGACGAGAGGGACGAGCCATCTGCAACTATCGACGACGAATCGTCGTCACCGAAAACCACAGATGTATTAGATCAGGCGATTCACAAAACGATACCGTACGATGATAGTGAGTATCCTGTCGCAGAAAATAGCAATAATTTTGAAGGGTTTTCACCGGAGTTGATCGATCTGATCGCCCGGCGAGTCGTTGAAAAATTGTCGGACAGCATAATCCGTGAGATTGCACAGGATGCTGTTCCCCGGATCGCCGAGACACTAATACGCGAGGCACTGAAGGACGAAAGCAAAACTTGATCGAAGTTAATTTAGCAGTTTGCGGTTGGTTTTCGTTTGAATTGACGAAAGCTAACCGTTTTTGTTTTAGAATATAGTTTTATAGCAAACGAAATTATGGAACTCGCAAAGGCCTACGACCCCAAAACGGCCGAAGAAAATCATTACAAACGCTGGGAAGACAGCGGCTTTTTCAAGCCTGAGATCAATCAGAATCCTGATGCTGTCAAATATTCGATTGTCATTCCGCCGCCGAACGTCACGGGCAGCCTGCACATGGGCCACGCTTTGCAGCACACGATCATGGATGTGCTGACGCGTTGGAAACGAATGCAGGGCTATCGTACGCTCTGGCTGCCGGGAACTGATCATGCTGGAATCTCGGTCCAGCGAAAGGTTGTCGAACAGCTAAAAAAAGACGAACATAAAAAACCGGCTGATATTGGGCGCGAGGAGTTTGTAAAACGGGCATGGAAGTGGAAAGAGCAGTATGGCGACACCATCACCGAGCAAATGCGCCGCGAGGGTGCGTCGGTCGATTGGACTCGGCACCGGTTTACGATGGACGAAAGTTTGTCGTTGGCCGTGCGGAATGTGTTTTGTACTCTCTACGAAGAGGGTTCGATTTATCGCGGCTTACGGATTGTCAATTGGTGTCCAAAAGATAAGACGGTCTTGTCTGATCTCGAGGTTAAAGAAGAAACCAAGAAGGATGGCAAGTTGTATTACTTAAGATACCCGTTGTCAGGAACGCAGGCGACCTCGCCTGCAAGCCTGCAACCGCAGGCTGACGAAGGTGGTGATTTTACAATTCAGGCCGGTGGAACTGGCGTTGCAGGCGAAACGACCTTTGTTACGGTGGCAACTACCCGCCCTGAAACCATGCTCGGCGACACCGCGGTCGCCGTTAGCCCATCCGACGAACGTTACAAACATCTGATCGGAAAAATGATCGATCTGCCGCTTACAGGCCGGCAAATTCCCATCATTGCCGATGAATATGTCGATGCTGAATTCGGAACAGGTGCGGTTAAGATAACACCCGCGCACGACCCGAACGACTATCTCGTCGGCCAGCGTCATCATCTTCCCCAACTGCTCGTAATGAATGACGACGCGACGATGAACAGGGAAGCTGGGCCCGTGTTCGAGGGCCTAGACCGATTTGTCGCTCGAGCAAAGGTCGTTGAACAATTTGAAGAGCTTGGACTGCTCGAGAAAGTTGACGATTATGAGATCACACTGCCCGTCTGTGAACGATGCAAGACCATTGTCGAACCGATCCTGTCTGAGCAATGGTTTGTCAAAATGGACGAGATGCGCGATTTAGCCCTCGACCTGATGCGATCCGAAGGCGTTCCGCATTTTTCGCCACAGGTCCCGCACGAGAAAGTTTATACGTCGTGGCTCGAAAATCTTAAGGATTGGACAATTTCACGACAACTCTGGTGGGGACATCAAATACCTGCATGGTACGACGAAGATGGAAATGTCTTTGTCGCTCGCACGGAAACAGAAGCGGTCGAGAAGGCGGGCGGGAAAGCACTTAAACAGGACAGCGATGTACTTGATACGTGGTTTTCTTCTGGTTTGTGGGCTTTCTCGACATTCGGATGGACAGGTGAGAATGGAAAACAGCTAACTGCTAACCTTCCGCCAGATCTGGAAGCGTTCCTTCCGACCGATGTTCTCGTCACCGGCCGCGATATTATTTTTCTGTGGGTTTCGCGGATGATAATGCTGACGAAGAAGTTCACTGGGCAGATCGCATTCAACGACTGCGTCATCACGGGTACCGTGCTTGGCAAAGATGGCAAGCCAATGTCCAAATCGCGTAATAACGGTGTAGATCCAATCGAGATGTTCGACAAATTTGGTGTTGACGCCACCCGCATATACCTCGCATCAATTGCGACCGGTGCCGACATTAAATGGAACGACATAGGCGTCGAAACCTATCGTAATTTTGCTAACAAGATTTGGAATGCAACTCGTTTTTGTTTGATGAATTCGACTGGCAATGCCGCCCAGCCCGCTAATGTTGGCGGGGCTGACAGTTTATCGCTTGCCGACCGTTGGATAGTCTCGCGGTTAAATACCACCGCCATCGCGGTCAACCGGGCGCTCGAAACTTATCAGTTTCACGAGGCGGTTTCCCGGCTTTATCATTTTTTCTGGGACGATTTCTGCGATTGGTATATCGAGTTGAGCAAAGATAAAATTACGGCGGGCGATGTGGCGGCCACCAGTCGCATGCTGACTGTCATCGAGCAAAGTTTGCGAATGCTGCATCCGTTTATGCCTTATTTGACGGAGGAATTGTGGCTGAAACTGCCCGGCACCAGTTCTGTACTTCATAACGCAGCCTATACATCCGCCGATGCAACGATTATGCTAGCCGATTTCCCAAAGGGTGAAGCCGCGATGATCGACGAGGCTGCCGAGACTGAGATGGAGGCGGTGATTGATCTCATTAAAAAGGTGCGCAATATTCGCGCAGAGATGAATATCTCAACGGCGATCAAGTTTTCGGTGCATATCGCGGCGGATGCGACTATGCAGACGGTCTTCAAAGCCAATGAATTTCAAATCTTAAAGCTCGCAAAGGCCGAAAAGCTCATTATTGCTGACGAACTAGACGTCCCGCGTGCCTCGGCCAAAGCCGTCACAAATAATGCCCGACTCGCCGTCCCGCTCGAGGGCCTGATCGACTTCGACAAAGAACGCGAACGTCTTCAAACGCAGATCGCCAAGCTCACGGAAGAAAAATCACGTCTCGACGCTCAGCTTTCGAACGCGAATTTTGTCGAACGTGCACCGGTGGATAAGGTCGATGAATTGAGGGAACGTTCGACGGAGTTGCGTGAGCAAATAATTACACTTGAATCAAATCTGGCTTCGCTGTTATAGATACAACTTCAAATAAGTATTCTGACGTGGTATTCTGGTTAAGTTCAGTACATTCAAATTTTCCAGTAAACGCATATATGAAAAAATCTTACATTACATTTGTTTTTCTTGTGGTTTTTGCACTGGGACTGGTTGGCACGGCGACGGCCCAGCAGCGGGGATTGACTAGCAGCGAAATCGTCACGATCACTAGCCTGGCGGAGCGTAAGCTTGGCAGCATTTCTTATCAAACGACGTTGACGACCGAATGGTTTACCGAGCGTGATGGCGAGCTAACGAGCCGCGATACCTACTTTTTTGCGACGGTTCAGCCGGAAAGGTATCACTGGATAATGGAAAATGCCGCGAACAAGATCGAGACTGTCGTTGTCGATGGCCGTACATTTCGCCGGGTAAAAGATGCTGACTGGGAATCGGTGGCAGTTTCTCCTGCGATAAAATCGGGCAATGCACAGACCGTCGCACGTTTTGGCGAATTGAATGGCGGTAGCTTTCAACCCGCTGGAACTGGCAAATTTATTGCACGCGGAACTATTGACGGTTTAGAGGTCACACAATATGAGACCCGCAACACTTTAAGGGACTCTACCGCCAAAGGCAAAACCCGTGTCGATACCACTCAGTATTGGATCGACAATGAGGGACTCATTGTTAGAAAGATAATCGAACAGGATATGCCCGACGACAAACGCTTTATGCGAAGCGTCTCGACATACGAATACAACGACATCAAGATCGTCGAACCGATAATTCCGACCAAGGCTGAAGATCAATAATGAACTGGCTTGAAAACGGCGAAATGCTGGCGAGTATCGGTGAATTCCTCGCGGAGGATATTGGGCGCGGTGATATTACAACGACCGCCACCGTTCCGACGGAAACACGCGGCATAGGCAGATTTTTAGCAAAAGAAGATATTATTCTGTGCGGTCTCGACGTTGCCGAGGCCGTTTTTTTTCACCTCGATCCTGACAGCTCTGACATCGACGCTTCTTTCAGCGATGGCGACGAGATTAAATCAGGCACTATTTTTGCCACGCTTAAGGGCTACGCAGATGTTTTGCTCGTTGGCGAGCGAACCGCACTTAATTTGATACAGCGAATGTCGGGGATAGCGACATTAACGCGTCAGTTTGTAAAGGCAATAGAGGGCACGAACGCTCAGATAGTTGACACCCGAAAGACGACACCCGGGCTGCGAATGCTCGAGAAATACGCGGTCACCGTAGGAGGCGGCAAAAATCACCGGATGGGCCTCGACGACGGTGTGTTGATAAAGGACAACCACATCGCCCTCGCCGGCGGCATCACGGCGGCGGTCAAGGCGGCGAAACACCGTGTCGGGCATCTTCATAAAATTGAGGTGGAAATATCAAATTGGGCCCAGCTGCGCGAGGCAATCAATGCCGGTGCCGAAATTGTTATGCTCGATAATCAGACGCCGGACGAAACCGCAAAATTAGTGCAGATGGCCCGCACGATAAATCCAGCGGTTCTGATCGAGGCATCAGGCGGTATAGACCTCGATCGAGTACGTTCATTTGCTGAGGCTGGAGTCGATCTGATTTCGGTCGGTAAACTAACACATTCGGCGAAGTCGGTTGATATTTCGTTTAAAATTCAGATCGCCTAAGACATACCTATCCGTTTACGCAATCGGGACTGTCTTTGTCGTGATTGTCTCATCGCTCTTTAGGAAAGGCATAAAATATATCGCAATGGTCGAGATGACAAGTGCGATGGTGCATGCAATGCCGCCTTCGATTCCATAGGCCTCACCAGTCAGCCAGATCGGGCCGTGATCAATCTCTCTCAACAGCGGCGCAGTGGTTATCCCTGTCAGGCCGCTGACCTCGATGCCAAAGAACGATCCCTGCATCCAATTCCACATCAGGTGCATGCCCCATACAAACCATAAATTCCTTGTTTTTAGATACGCGACGCTAAACCAGACACCCGCGAGTATCGTATTTAGAGTGGAGAAAATTCCCGCATCAGGGTTGTCAAGATGAACAAAACCAAATAATAAGGATGTCAGCAGTATTGCCAGCCACGCGAGGCCTGAGCGTGCAAATGTCTGGAGGATGTAGCCGCGAAACAATGCCTCTTCGAATGCCGAAGCGACACCGAAAACAAAAAACGACAGCGCCAGAGATCTTGTGACCGTTTCTGTTCCGGCATCGTTTAATACAAATCGTAATCCGCCAAACAGATACACGATCGCAACCGCAGCGGACAGCGTTAGTGCACCGAAAACGTTGCCGAGTATCCAGTTTTTCCACCAGCCATTTGTAAATGCTGCACCGAGAGCACGAAACGGCAAATTTTCGAGTAGTTTTCCACACAACCAGCCGATCAGGATTGCCGGAATAAGAGACACAATGGCGTTGATAACCAGAAAAGTACTCGATTTAGGCGGAGCGTCAATCTGCAAAGCTGTAAATACCGCTTTAGCTGCAGTTCCGAGCAGGATGGCGACGAATATAAAACCGAAAAGGAATATTGCGACGCGCCATCCACTGCGCAGTCTGTCTGATTTATCAAAGAGTAGAAAATTCATTTTTGTCTATCCGAAAGATTCTATCGCACGCACGGCGGGCGTGTTAAACTTGCATTCGTGGAAAAAGAGGTCGCAAAGGTCAAACGACGTAAGACGCCGTGGGTGGTTGGCACTATTATGGTCGCCTCGCTCGCGACGCTCATCATCCTGCAGTCGTCTAATCTCTGGAAGGATTTTTCTGTACAATCGTCAACCGACCTGCTCCTGCTCTACGCACTCTCATCGCTGAATTTTATTGCTTTAGTAATATTCGGTTTTATATTTTTGCGGAGCATAATTAAGCTGATGCGCGAAAGGCGGACGTTTGCGCTCGGTTCAAAGTTTAAGACACGGTTACTGATCTATTTTTTTGCAGTGACGCTCATGCCGATCATCGCGATGGCGGTGTTTTCATATTTGTTTATGAACCGGGCACTTGACCGCTGGTTTACTGAGACACCCGAGATTGTTGTTCGTGAGGCCCAAAATGTTCAGAATCAGTCGATTGTTGACCGCTCGACAAAACTTGATAATTCTGCACGAATGCTGGCAACGATTATCGGAACTGCCAACCCGAATCGCGAGGAACTCCAAAATATCGGTGAGGCCGGTAGCCTGGTGCATATCGGCATTCTTTCTGCCAACAATGAAAATTTGGCTGATTTCGACCGTGAAATAACGGAGGAACAGTCGGTGGAACGTGACAATCTCCTAGCCGCCGTCAGGTCAGGGAATATGACTGATCCATCGCTTCGGGATAGTAAGGGGTTTGATCTTACGATTGCCGAAATGTCCGGCGGCCGAAAGCTTGTAATTATTCCTGACCCGATTAGCGAGAGGGCATTTAGCCAGATCGTTGAAACATCTCTTCGCGATTTTGACCGATTGAAAGACGAGCAGAATACGGTGAGACAGGTTGGGCTTTTAACGCTCGGTGTACTAACTTTTTTACTAATATTTGCGTCGTCGTGGATCGCCTTTTATGTTGCTCGCGGATTGACAGCACCTATCAAAGCCCTTGCCGAGGGAGCCGATGAGATCGCACGCGGCAATCTCGGACACCGCGTCGATGTTCTTGCCGAGGACGAATTGGCTCTGCTTGTTACAACTTTTAATGAGATGTCGGCCAAGCTCGAGTCAAATTCAATCGAACTGAGCGAACGGCGCAAATATTTTGAAACGGTGCTTGAAACTCTGCCGACCGGCGTTATCTCATTCGACCCGGAAGATCGCGTGAGTACGATAAATCGCGCGGCCGTAAGCATTTTGAAGCTCAACGATACCGATGTTTCGCAAGCGAATCTGGTCAATCTGGTAAATGAAGAAAATCGTCAGGTATTTGAACGACTCATAAGGCGAGCCCGGCGGGTCGGTCATTCGTCCGATCAGACAGTTTTGAAGGATGACGCTGCAAACGGAAACCATCTTCCGGATAATGAGCTGACAGTGGCATTGACCGCAAGCGTATTGCCCGCCGGCGGAGGCGTCGTGCTTGTTATTGAGGATTTGTCTGAGTTGATCGCGGCCCAGCGAGCTTCGGCCTGGCAAGAGGTGGCGCGGCGTATGGCCCATGAGATCAAAAATCCTCTGACGCCGATACAGCTTTCTGCCGAGCGGATTGCAAAACGATTTGCAGCCAGCGGCTATAGTGACAACGGCGGTCAAAGCGGTATTGATGATAAATCGTTGCTTGGTGATGTTGTTGATGAGAGCACAGCAACTATTTTGCGTGAGGTGTCGTCATTAAAGACAATGGTGGATGCGTTTTCGCGATTTGCCCGGATGCCCGAAACTAAGTTGGAAATGGGAAATCTAAATGATGTCATAAACAGGGCGGCGACAGTCTTTGACGGGCGATTTAAATCGCTCACCTTTGATATCGCCGGCAAATTACCTGATATCCTGATCGATGCGGAACAGATGAAACGTGTATTTGTAAATCTGATTGAAAATTCTATAGAGGCATTCGAGGGCAGTGCCGACGAGCCGGCAATTTTGGTCAAGACACGTCATGATGCAGCCCGCGATCTTGTTGTCGCGGAAATTTCAGACAACGGTAAAGGGATCGCTACGAGCGATCTCCAAAAGTTATTTCAGCCGTATTTTTCGACCAAAGGACGCGGCACCGGTCTCGGTCTGGCGATTGTAAACCGGATAATCACCGAACATCACGGCCGTATTAAGGTCGTTGGAAATCAGCCAAAAGGCGCCAAATTTATTATCGAACTGCCCGTAAACGGATAAATGCAAAATACGATTCTGATAGTCGATGATGAGAGAGGCATTCGCGAAACGCTTCGCGCGGTGCTTGTGGACGAGGGCTTTTCCGTGCAAACGGCCGAATCTGGCGAAGCGTGTTTAGAACTGGTTAAAATGCAAAATTTTAGCTGCATTTTGCTCGATATTTGGCTCGGCGACGGAATCGACGGGCTTGAAACGTTAAAACAGCTCAAAGAAGACTTAACCGATGCAGCGATCGTAATGATCTCAGGTCATGGGAATATCGAGACGGCGGTCCGCTCGACAAAACTCGGTGCATACGATTTTATCGAAAAGCCGTTAAGCCTCGAACGCACGATAGTAACGGTCAAAAACGCCGTTCGCCAACATCAGCTTGAAATCGCCAATGCTCAAATGCAGGCGGAGCTGGCCGGGCAATATGTAATGGTCGGCGAATCGATAGCGATGCGTGCATTACGCAAACAGATCGCCATCGTTGCCCCGACAGATGGCCGCGTTTTGATCTCAGGCGAGAGCGGCACCGGCAAAGAATTGGTGGCACGCGCGATACATTCCCAGTCAAAGCGTAGCAGCTCTCCGTTTATTGAGATCAATTCGGCCGCGATTCCCGAGGAGTTGGTCGAATCGGAACTTTTTGGCCACGCGAAGGGAGCATTCTCCGGTGCGATGAAGGCAAAAAAAGGAAAGTTTGAGATCGCCGACGGTGCGACTCTGTTTTTAGACGAAATCGGAGATATGTCGCCCCGGGTGCAGGCCAAAATGCTGCGTGTGCTCGAGGAACAGCGGTTTGAACCAGTCGGCAGCAATACGCCGGTTTCGGTCGATGTCCGTGTGATTTCGGCGACAAATAAGCCGCTCGACGGATTGATAGATAATGGAAATTTTCGTTCCGATCTGTTTTACAGGCTCAACGTGATTCCGTTTCAGGTTCCCCCGCTGCGCGAACGCAGCGAAGACGTGCCCGTTCTCATCGAGCATTTTAATCAGCGATTCTCTCTCGAATACGGTAAAGCCCCGAAACTGTTCACTACAGATGCGATCGAGGCGTTGCAGGGATACGAATGGACCGGAAACGTCCGCGAATTAAAAAATACAATCGAGCGAATCGTCATCATGACCGCAAAAGAAACGATCACCGCCGTCGATCTGCCCGAAAAAGAAAGCACATACGAACCATCAGCGATCAACTTTCGCTTCCCGACATTTAAAGAAGCAACCGACGCCTATCAGCGTGAGTTTATTTCACATAAGTTGAATGAGTTTGAAGGAAATGTAGCTAAGGCCGCCGAAGATATGGGTGTCGATCGCAGCCATCTGTATCGGCGTATGAGAAATTTGGGGATTCAGGCGAAATGAGGACAGATGAATCCCAACAAAAGTGCGTCCGTGATTAACTACATAATCACGGACGCATTTTAAGGGGTTTGTTATTTCTTCGCCACCGGGAATCCCCGCTTTATCATCAGTGCGTCTACATTCGGATCGCGGCCGCGGAAATTGCGGTATGCTTCGGCCGGGTCGACGGTGTTGCCCACCGAGAATATGTATTTGATCAGACGTGCCGCGACGTCCTTGTCATACGAGCCTTTTGCTTCGGTAAAAGCTCCGATCGAGTCGGCCGTCAAAACGTCGGACCACAAATAGCTGTAATATCCCGCCGAATAACTGTCGCCGGAGAATACGTGGCCAAATTGCGGTGTGCGGTGACGCATAACCAGTTCATCGGGCATACCGAGGGCGGCTAGGGTTTCTTTTTCAAATGCGTCGGCGTCGATCTTTTTGTCACCAGCGAGGTGAAGCTTCATATCGACAAATGCACTCGATAAATATTCGGTGGTAGCAAAGCCCTGATTAAATGTCGCCGCCTTTTTGATCTTGTCCACCAATGCCTGCGGAATCGGTTTGCCCGTTTGGTAGTGGACCATAAATTTCTGCAGCACCTGCGGGGTCGAGACCCAATGTTCGAGCAGCTGCGATGGGAATTCGACATAGTCGCGGGCAACATTTGTACCCGAAAGCGTCGGATATGTCACATTTGAAGAAAGGCCGTGCAGAGCGTGGCCAAACTCGTGAAACATCGTTACAGCGTCGTCCCATGAGATCAGAACCGCTTCACCGGGTTTACCTTTGACAAAATTTGAGTTGTTCGAAACGATCGTCGTCGTTTCGCCAAACGCCCGTTCCTGATTGCGATAGGCGTTCATCCATGCACCAGAACGCTTGCCATCGCGGGCGTACGGGTCAAAATACCATAGGCCGACATGCTTACCGGTCGTCTTATTCTTAACCTCAAAAACCGTAACATCCGGGTGAAAGACAGGTACATTTGTGACCTGCGTAAAGTTAAAGTCAAACAGTTCGCCGGCAACCCAGAACATTGCGTCGCGTATCTTGTCGAGCTGTAAATACTGCGAGACTTCGTTCTGATCGAGATCAAACTTATCTTTGCGGACCTTTTCCATGTAGAAACGGTAATCCCAAGGCTCGATCTTGATCTTGGCACCTTCTTTGTCGGCGAGGGCCTGCATGTCAGAAACCTCCTCTTTGACGCGGGCCTTGGCGGCGGGCCAGACGCTTTCCATCAGCTTCATGGCGTTATCCGGCGTTTTTGCCATTGCATTTTCGAGCCGCCAGTGGGCGTGTGTCGGATAACCAAGCAAATTTGCCCGTTCGACGCGGAGCTGCAAAATCTGAGAGATGATAGTGTTATTGTCGGTCGTGTTGCCACCATCGCCGCGATCGACAAACATCTTCCACGCTTTTTCACGCAGGTCGCGGCGTGTAGAATCGGTCAAAAACGGGTCAACTGACGAACGCGTGTTCCTGATAATTCCGGCAGCGGTCACGCCTTTCGCCTTAGCGGCCTGTGCGCCCGAATCCTTTGCCGCTTGTGACATTCCGGCCAAGTCGGCTTCGGTAGCGAGCGTTAAATATTGATCGCCTTCGTCGGCCAATAAATTTTGGCTGAATTTTGTAAACAGTCCGGCAAGCTGTTGATTTATCTCTGAGAGACGCTTTTTCTGTTCGGGGCCGAATTTAGCACCGGCACGGACAAAGTTTGTGTAATAGACCCACGATAAACGTTGCTGTTCGGGTGTCCATTTTGATTTCTCGGGCGAATTATAAACAGCCTCGATACGTTTGAAAAGATCGGCATTCTGCGTTATCTGATCGGAGAACGAAGCAAGTTTTGGGGCCATTTCACTCTCGACGGCCTGAACCTCTTTACTGCTCATATTGCTCGACCAGATGCCGTAAACTGTCATCACGCGGTTACGCATGCGGCCGGCATTCTCCATCGCAACGATTGTGTTCTCAAACGTCGGCGGAGCCGGATTCTTTGCAATCACATCGATCTCGGACAGATTTGAGGCCATCGCCTCTTTTAGTGCCGGTGCAAGATCAGCGACCTTAACTTTGTCAAAAGGCGGTACGCCGCCATAGGGGCCTTCCCATTTTGCGGTCAGCGGATTTACCGCACCAAGCGCTGCCGCTGTTTTGTTTTCGCTGGTTGTTGTCATAAAAATTGCGATCACCACCGCAGCCAAAGCAATGACTGCAAACCGCACCGATAGAAATTTTCTCATAATTCCAGATCTCCTCAATATGGTTTTGTTCGAATATGGCTTTTTACGCCGCACCGAACAAATTGTTTATTTTGGACGCGGGTTTGGCAAACGGAGTTGTTAGTATAGATTTGGCATTGGCTCAGTTTATACAAAATGGCGTTCACTGCGTACTTAACTCTCTCACTGTAAAAATAGTTAAAACGCTCAAATCTCGGAGTAAGACACTGAGATCGCTTGAGGATCGGTCATCCGCTGCTAAACTGCTCATTAAAATCCAAAAAAAGGACACCCCTTGCGAGCTGCCCTTTTTTTGTTTTTAGTGTCTGTTGACTCTACGGATTGATCGTATAGTCGGGCCAGCAGGAATCTGATTCTTTAAGAAAGAGTTCCATTACTTCGATAGCCGATCTTGACGTAGCTGAACCGGCTGCACTTGTCCCCGCGAACTGCGGATTGAGTATCTTAGCGATTTGATCTCGGACACCCTCGAGATGTGCCTTTGTGGCACGGTCTCTGGTCTTGGCTATTGCACCCAAGGTGGATGCACTGAGAGCCTTGAGTTCCGCACGGTAGAACGAACGTTCGTCACCGCTTGTCATAAACATTCCGGCAAACGCCGCCGGCAGGCCTGGCGGAAGTGTTTGTGGCGGAGCGTTTAGCTTATTGTTGGCGATATCGAGGTATGCACGCTGTAAATTGCGTCGATACGCATCGACCGTCACCTGCGGGGCATCGAGCTCCTTAAAGATGCCTCTGCGGACATCGGTGAGGAATTCCGGAGCTTGATATGCCGCATCGCCATCGAGCGCCTGCTGCTCAATCAGTCTCGCAAAACGCGAACTCGACAACAGGTTGTTAAGGATACTGTTTTGAGCATTGCGGACACGGTTTAATGCACCGAGCGGCTCAATCCGTCTGAGGATATCCTTATCAATCGCCCACATCGGCGTTGCAAATGCATTGTCATTGAGGAATCTAACAGCCTCAGTCTGACGGGCTTTTGGTAGCAGTGTGAAGCGAACGCCCGATTGGCCGATGTGCTTTTGTTGTGAGTCATATCCGCCGACGATTGCCGCGACGTGGTTCATTTCGAGTGTCCATTGGCCGAGCATGCGGCCGTACAATTCCGACAGGTCGGTGTACGGAGCGCCCGTCTCGGTGGTTGTCGCCGGAACCAGCAATTTTGCTACTCGCTGAAGATTTTTGATGCCTAGAGCGGATGATTTCACCGCGTCAGCATCGCCGACAGCCTCTGTTAGTTCTCCCGGATCGCTGCCAAACGAACCGGCAGTCGAAAATCTGAGCCACGGCGTCGTATCCTGTGCCCGTGCCCACTGATCAAGCGTCTTTTTCTCGGCATCAGGTGTTGATGCCCCCGGAATCGGCTTGTATCCCCACATCGTGGCCCATTCATCATATGGACCGATCCCCGGCACGAGATCGGCAACATCGATGTTGTCCTCGGGCTGAGCGACGTAATTAAAACGTGAATAGTCCATCAGCGTCGGCGTGTGGCCCATCTTTTTGACCCATTCGCGGTCGCGGACCTTCTCATGCGGATAGGTCGAGCTGGCCTTCATATTGTGTTGGAAGCCAAGCGTATGGCCGACCTCGTGAGCGACGACGTATTCGACCAGCGTCCCCATCAGATCGTCCGGCATCGGCAATTTATGCACACGCGGATCAAGCGGCCCGGCCTGTAGGAAGTACCATGAACGCTGAAGATTCATGATGTTATGATACATCTGAATGTCAGATTCGAGAATTTCACCGGTACGCGGATCGTTTACATGCGGGCCCGATGCGTTCTCGATGGTGGACGGCAGCCAGCGGATGACGGAGTAACGTGCATCTTCGGGATGGAAATCAGGATCTTCCTTAGCGGACGGGGCCATCTTTGCGATGATCGCGTTCTTAAAACCTGCTGCCTCGAAGGCCTTCTGCCATTTTTCAACGCCGCGCCGGGTGCTTTCGATCAGGTTTTTTGGTGTTGCCCGGTCTATATAGTAAATAATTGGCTTGACCGGCTCTGACATTGCCGCGTTCGGGTCTTTCTTTTCCAGCCGCCAGCGAGTGACATAGCGGCGTTCGGTAGCTTTTTGCTCGTGGCGGCCATAATCCATTTGCGCGATGGAGAAATAACCGACACGCTCGTCAAACAGACGCGGCATCATCGGATTGTCCGGCAGCTTGACCATGCTGTGATGAAGCACGACCGTGGCGCTGCCCGGAGGCATTCCCGATGCGGCCTGACCACCGCCGCCGCCGCCTGCCCCGGAGGGCGGAGCGACACGTGTGTACGTCATTGAGGACTGGGCCTCAATATTGGTCGGATACGGAGAAATGCGTTCGATGTAGGAACGGGTCGGGTCGAGAGCGGTCGCGTTGAGACGCTGACGGGCACTGAACTCAAAAACATCTGTGCTAAACAGGCGTGTAACCTCGATAACCGCCGATTCATTATTCTTTCCCCATGCTACGACTGGAAAAGACATCATGATCGTATTGTTGTTTGAGTTCTGAACGGCCTCAGCGATTGGCTGCCTCGGATCTGATACGATGCTGTAGTTTACATTGCGTAGAAACACGCGGTTTTCGTTTGGTTCCCAACGCACGACACGCCTGCCCAACGCCTGGCCGCCGTAGCCGACGCCCAGCGTTGTTTTGGCGATCTGTGTCACCCAGAGAAATTCCTTGCCAAATTCCGTCTTAGGTATCTCGTAATAGTACTTATCCTTGACCTGGTGAACCTTAAAAACTCCATCCTTCGACTTGGCATCTTTAGTAATGACCTTGTCATAAGGCTGGGGATCGGTGCCCGGTGTGGCCGCCGGGCGTGGAGCACCGGCACCCGGCATAGGTGCGGGTGTCTCAGGCGGCGGGTCCTGGGCCGTCACCAACAACGCCGATGACATCAGAAACAGACTCATCAGCAAAACTCGTAACTTTGTTCCTCTCATTTGCAATATTTCTCCTTTAGAACGGGTGGGGCGTAACTCTCAATACTGTCATACGGACAGCATGACATTTAGTTTTAGAAAGTCTTGATTTTATCCTTTGTAAAATTGTAAACCGGAATAATATTTATAACACCGAACTCTTAATCAATGCAACATAAACCGGCCCGCAAACCAGCGATAATGCAGTAATTATTCGTGTCCCGCTAAATTAGAACATCTGCATTGACCGCAGCCGCAAGAGTTAATCCGATAACAAACTAGGCTGGTCGGCTTTCCTGTTTTTTTGTGCTTTCTTACTGACCTCTTCGATAAGCGGAAGATTTATCCGTTCACCGTCAAGTATTTGCTGGACGGTCACAATTTGCAGCCTGTCGAAGGGCTGGAACATTTCAGGCTTGAATGTTCCGGCTTGTTTGGCTTCCTGTTTCATTGGTCGTGACGGGTCGTTGCGGGTTATAAGGATTCCACAAGCGGCGCCTTATTTGAATAATAATGTTCGACTCTGCTAGGATGCAAATGCGATGCCAACTCCAACGGACAGTCCAAGTAACGACCCGCACTATTTTGAGTTCGATCATCATTTCGATTTTGATCTGGATCGGGCGATTAGTGCTCAGGTTGTCGAAAAATTGGAAGCGAGTCCGCTAATGCCGTTGACTCGTGAATCCGGGCCTGCCGAAAGCGGAATATATGCACTCTACTTCAAAGGCGCCCTTGTTTATGTTGGAAAGGCCTCCAAAGGCACCACCAAGAGTAAGCGTACGTTGAGAAGTCGGCTCAGCGAACACGTAGGCAAGATCGAGAGTCGTCAGAACATTTCGCTGGCTGACATGCAGTGCCGGTTTCTCACCTTTAACAGCGAGTGGTGGGTATTTGCGGCGGAATTCGCCTTGATGGTCTATTATCAGCCGGAATGGAATACGAGTGGATTTGGTAGCAAGACGCCGGGCAAAGGGCGTCCGGGAACTGATCGTGTTAGCAGGTGGAATGAATTATTCCCGCCGAAGATACCCTAAAACCTTTCGCAGTTTGTGCCATTTCGGCAGACGATCCAGAAACAATGGCGCTTGCGGGCGTGGTGAGCGTTCTTCCACTTGGTTGAAACCATCGGGCCTTTACGAATCTTAATAATTAGGTCACAGACAGTAAAGCCAGCTTTTTCCGCCATCACCATGAAATCTACGTGCGGCCACTTCGACTTGTGGTTGTTTACCATGTCGGTAATCTTAGCGAACAGAAGCCCGTTTGGTCTCAACACGCGTTTTGCTTCTTTTAGGAACGGCGGATATAGATAGCTTAAATTCCAATCCTGCTCCTTTCCGCACTCGATGGTTGCGCCAAAGTCAACGTCAAACCGTTTCACGCTTTTGTCTCGTCCTTGCGGGCCGACATGCGGCGGATCGTAGATTACTGCTCCAAACTGTGAGGATGCAACCCCATTCATATCGCGGTTATCGCAGAGGATCATAGGATTGTGTCGCGGATTTATATCCATCGAGACAACCTCTCGCGTCGAGCGTTTCCAAAAGCGTCCGGAATTATAAGTGGAATCTAAGATAGGTTCTGGCGGGATCGTCGCGTAGAACTTGAACATTTCCTCAATCAACTCTTCGTCGCCGCGTTGCCAAATACTGCTTAAAGGTTCGTAGCCAGAAGAGGTCGTTTGTATTGTTTCTTCAAAGGCAGTCGCAATTCCGTGGGTCAACATATTGAAATAATAACTATATCAATCACACATTACAATCTTATCTGACGACTGTGCGGTCTGGACTGCGTTCTTATTTGTCAGAATATCTTCGTAACACTGGTTAGCGTGGTCGTCTCACGTCCATGTGTGGGTAAAAGCCTGTGCCTGCTCACGGTCTTTAGTGCCGATATCGGAGATAGTTTATATCACTTAGGCGTTATATTTCCGTCAATATCGGTAATATTCATCTGCACATCGCCGCCCG
>JBBSJK010000029.1:0-35119 GCA_038257355.1 Pyrinomonadales bacterium
ACCGGCAACAAAAGCGAGCTGGCCGTCGGCTATTGTACGCTTTACGGTGATACAAACGGCGGCCTCGCCGTGCTCGGCGACGTGCTGAAAACCGAGGTTTGGCAGATCGCCCGGCAGATAAACCAGACTAACGCGGACACCTTTGCAGACGGGATCATCCCGCAACAGATCATCGACAAAAAACCGTCCGCCGAGCTGGCGCCGAATCAATTCGATCAGGACAGTTTGCCGCCGTACGAAGCGATGGATCCAATTTTGAAGATGTATTTCGAGCAGAAAGCGTCACCCGCCGCGATCATCGACGCCGGAAATGACGCTGACCTCGTCTATGGCATTCTCAACAAGGTCGAGCATCCGGCCAATGAATTCAAACGCCAGCAGCTGCCGCCGACGCTTATAATATCAAAAAACGCGATAGGCATCGGCCGCCGCCGGCCAATCTCACATAAATATAAACGTCTGCAGTAGTCAGCACGTTAGTATGGCGAAACCCTAACACGAACTAAATTATTCTCCCATGAATGAAAATAGTTTTTTACGGTTCAAACACCTTTGAACTATCTGGCAAACTACTCTACCAATTACACCTGATCCGGATGTTGAGGACAATAGCAACCCAAAATGTGGCACGTGCCACATTTAAAACACGAAGTAATTTCTCAAAATTCCGGAAAAAATTTGGCGCGAAAAAAAAATCCCCCGCGAAATTTAACTTTTTTTGCATTGGTTCGGTCTAAGAAGTTAATTTTCCGGCCACTTCGGGATATTATTTTTTTTCACTTATAAAGCATTTTGTAATATAATTGTTTCGGGTCGTCATCTCGCGACTTACCTCCGAAGTACTAATATCAACAGTAACTAACTAATAAACCGGTGCTAATCGACGTACTCTCTTTAGAAAACGTCAGGTTGATTTGATTCGCCTATTACAAAACCGCTCATTCTCAGTGCAGGAACTACAATCAACAAGCAAAGAAATCACTTTACGGGTTGGCCGCAACATTGCCGGGCCGGCTCCGGCGATTTCTGTTGTGATACCTGCTTACAATACTGCCGAATATATTTGCGAGACACTCGAATCGGTTTTTGCACAGACGTTTAGCGGCTACGAGATCATTGTTGTAAATGACGGCTCACCCGACACACAGCAGTTGGAGCGGATGCTCGATAAGCATCTCGATGACATCATCTACATCAAACAGTCAAACGCCGGGGCGGGGGTCGCCCGCAACACAGCCATCGAACATGCCCGAGGCGAGATTATCGCATTCCTCGATGGCGACGATGTGTGGTTTCCTGACTTTCTGGCGTCCCAACATCAGTTTTTAGAGACAAATGGCTATGACATGGTCTATTGCGATGCAGAGCTTTTCGGGGTGCCTTTTGCCGGCGGTAAGACCTTTATGAATACGTCGCCATCGAAGGGCCCAGCGGAATTCAACCGCCTTCTCGATCTCCGGTGCAATGTAATAACATCAGGTACAATCGCCCGAAAGCCTGTGATTGCAGCGGCCGGGATGTTTGAGGCGGAGCGTGTCCAGGCAGAGGATTTTCATTTGTGGCTGCGGATGGCTCAGAGCGGTGCAAAAATAGGTTATCAGCGAAAACCTCTGCTAAAATATCGTGTACGGCTCGACAGCCTTTCAGGTGATTCGGTCAGTCGTATGGTGCGTGCAATTGAAGCTTTCAAACGCGTTAGGCGGACAATCGAGTTAAATGAAGAACAGCAGGAGATCGTCAATCGACGTATATCAGGCTTCGAAGCCGATCTGGCGGTCGAGCATGGCAAGTCATTTTTGTTGGACGGTAATTTTCAGGCAGCGGTAGACGCCTTTCTCAAAGCAAACCGGCACCGTAAATCTCTAAAGCTGACCGCAATTTCAATACTCGCCCGCATCGCTCCGCGAACACTCGTTAAATTTTACAGATCAAGGCGCCCGGTCGAGATCGCGTTCGTCCCTAATAGTGAAAATCAGCCTGATTAACGCTTTTATCTACCCAAAACCACAGTTAACAACCATCATTCCTAACCCCATAAAAGTGAGTACACAGGAGATCAAAACTCAATCCCTAAAGCAGCAAGGTGCGTGGCTACTGGCCGCAAAGCTAATCGGCTTTGCATTTAGCTTTGCATTGCCGCTGTTGATCGTCCGGTATTTGACACAGAGTGAGGTCGGGCTATATCGAGAGGCGTTTCAGGTTATCACTAATGCCGCGATAATTTTGCCGCTCGGGTTTTCGATGAGCGCTTATTATTTTCTCGCCCGCGAAACCGAGCGGCGATCTGGGGCGGTCCTAAATATTCTGCTTTTCAATTTTGCCACCGGCGGGCTTGCCTGTCTGACTCTCTATTTTTTCCCGCATCTTCTCGGCAGCCTGCTCGATAGTGACGATATGGCCCGGCTGGCACCGACGATAGGCATTATTATCTGGATATGGATATTTTCATCATTTCTTGAGACGGTTGCCATTGCCAATCAGGAAACACGGATAGCAACACTGTTTATTATCGGTTCGTCATTAACAAAGACGCTGCTGATGGGGAGCGCTGTGCTCGCTTTCGCGACCGTCGAGGCGTTTCTATACGCCGCAATAATACAGGGCATCATTCAGATATGCGTACTGATTATCTATCTGCGATCGCGATTTCCAGGGTTTTGGAGCGGCTTCGATCCGGCATTTTTCCGCGAGCAGATGAAGTATGCGATTCCATTCGGGCTGACGGGAATTCTGTGGATGGCCCAAAACGATATTCATAACTATTTTGTTATACATAAGTTTTCAGCCGCTGAGTTTGCCATCTATGCTTACGGCTGTTTTGAAGTCCCGCTTATCGCGATGCTGTCCGAATCGGTCTCGTCGGTGCTGTATACGCGAATGAATCAATTGCATCAATCGGATGACCGCGAGGAGATGATCCGGCTGACAGCCAGGGCGATGCAAAAGCTGGCACTCGTTTATTTTCCAATCTACATATTCTTATTTATCACTTCGAGGACCTTCATAGTGACTCTCTTTACAGAAGAATATGCCGCAAGCGCATCCATTTTTGCGATCAATTTGACGCTTTTGCCATTGGGTGTCCTCATAACTGACCCGATCGTGCGTTCGTTTAAGGAATTAGGCCGAATCTTTCTGCTGACACGGTTGTTTGTACTCTCGTGTCTGGTTGCCGTCTTGTATTTCGGGCTCGGATACTTCAGCATGACTGGAATGATTACCGTTGCGGTTGGAGCGTTCATAATCGAAAAGGTCATCGCCGAATCAATGGTAATTAAAAAGCTGGGCCTCGGCCTCAGACATCTGTCGCTGCTCACGAACGTTGGGAAAACTGCGTTAACCAGCCTACTGGCGGGCCTGGTGACGTATCTGGTTTATACGAATGTTCACAAATACCTAATGAGCCAAGGTGAAAACCTGGTCGTTGGTATTCTTCAAACAACCCATCCAAACACCATTAACTTTGTCGGCGGCAGTCTCGTTTTGTTTGTATCAGGCTGTGTTTTTGTCCCCATTTACCTCATTGCCTCGAATCTGTGGGGTGTTATCGAGGATTCAGAAAAACAGGCTGTGAAGAATATTCTCAGGCGTCTGTGGCCCGGCCGCGGAGGCGAGCCGGTGACCGATAGTCGTGTCTAAATTTATGTGCGGAATTGCAGGATTTATTTCCAGGACAAGTGAGAATAGCGAGACTCGTGAGGCGCTGCTCGATTCGATGTGCCGTGTCATAACGCATCGCGGCCCCGATGAGCAAGGAACCGTAGTTGTGGGGAAGGCCGCCATGGGTATGAGGCGACTGTCGATAATCGATCTCACGACCGGACAACAGCCTATTTATAACAACGACAGATCAAAACTGATAGTCTTTAACGGCGAGATTTATAATTTCAAGGAATTGAAGACAGACCTTGAGGCACACGGATATAAGTTCCGCACAAATTCCGACACCGAGACGATCATTCACGCCTACGAGAAATATGGGGCAGATTGCGTCCAGCGGCTTCGCGGGATGTTTGCATTCGCGATCTGGGACGAGCGTGAGCAGAGCCTCTTTATCGCCCGCGACCGTGTAGGTAAAAAACCTTTATTTTACACGGTTACAGCGGAAGGTGAGTTTGTTTTCGGCTCCGAGATGAAGGTGCTGCTCGAACACGGCGGCGTGAAACGCGAGATCGATCACGGAGCTCTCGATGCGTATCTGACATTCGGCTATGTGCCCGAGGAAATGTGCATTTTTAAGGGTGTGCAAAAGCTCGAGCCTGGGCATTTCTTGATCTTTAAAAACGGCGAGGTTCGCACTGAGCGCTATTGGGATTTCGATTATTCACGCGAACAGTTATCGGCAAGCGAGGACGAGATTGCCGCCAACCTGCTCGACAAATTGCGTGATGCGGTCGGCGTCAGGCTGATGTCCGAGGTGCCGCTTGGAGCGTTTTTATCAGGCGGTGTTGATTCAAGTGCGGTCGTCGGGCTGATGTCCCAAATCTTGGATCAACCCGTAAAGACCTTTTCGATAGGGTTTAACGAGGACAGTTTTGACGAGCTCAAATATGCGCGCTTCGCCGCCGAACATTTTAAGACGGATCATCACGAGTTTATCCTCACGCCTGATTTCGTCGATATTGTCGATGATCTGGTCTGGCATTTTGACGAGCCATTTGCCGATCCGAGCTCGCTGCCGACCTACATGATCTCAAAACTTGCTCGCGAACATGTCACAGTCATTCTCTCGGGCGATGGCGGTGATGAGCTGTTTGCGGGTTACACAAGGTACGTGACCGAAAGCAACCAGGGAGCTCTCGCCAGCTTGCCGCGAGCAGTTAGACAAAACCTTATCCGGCCACTGAGCGAGATTTTACCGCATGGAACTCGCGGTAAGAACTATCTGTATAACATCTCCCTCGACGATGCGGGACGATATATCGACAGCATTTCGCACTTTAACGGGCCTCGAAAACGTATGCTTTATTCTGCTGGGGTCAAGTCGAAAATGAACGGCAGCATGGAACTCGGCGAAAAGCTGTTTCAGAAGATTACAGCCAATATGAAATCAGGCGATCCAGTCGAAAATCTTCTTTATCTCGACAGCAAAACATACCTGCCCGGCGACATTCTGACTAAAGTCGACCGGATGAGCATGGCGTCATCGATAGAGGCCCGAAGCCCTTTGCTCGATCACAAATTGATCGAATATGTGACGCGGATACCCTCCAAGCTGAAGCTAAAAGGGAATGAAACGAAGTATATTTTTAAGAAGGCGGTCGAGGGATTTGTTCCGAGTGAGATACTTTATCGCGAGAAACAGGGGTTTGGTGTTCCGATCGGCGACTGGATCAATATGCAGTTGAAAGAACGCATAACCAGCGACCTATCGGACCGGCGTTCACTCGATCGTGGATATTTTGACGCAGGCTATGTCAGTCTGCTCCTTGACGAGCACCGACGCGGCCGTCGCGATCATTCCTACGCTCTATGGACATTGTGGATGCTCGAATTGTGGCATCGCCGATACATTGACCGCTCAGATTAATTATGCAGCCAAATCAATCGACATTGATGGACAAATTTCGCTGGAGCCTACCGTGGCTCTCTAGATATCCGTGGTCGCGAGCCAAATCTTTTTTGGAGCAAAATGCGTTTGAGGACAAGCACATAATAATTACCGTTGCCAACCACTTCGAACCCGGTTGGAGCGAGGGCGGTGTCCTCGATCACAAATCGCAGATTGAGCGGCTCCAGGCTTATCGCAAGATGGCTCGCGAGACCGGCGATGCGGTCAGCGACGCTGATGGCACAAAGTTTCGACACACAAATTTTTATCCGGCCGAGCAATATCATCCGGCAATCCTGGAAATAATGGCCGAGATGCAGTCCGAGGGCCTCGGCGAGGTCGAGGTGCACCTGCATCACGGCGTGGAGCGGCCAGACACGGGGGAGAATCTGCGACGGCAGTTGGTCGAATTTCGTGATGTTTTAGCGGAAAAGCATAAATGCCTTTCGCGTATGGCAGGCAGCGAGACGCCTATGTATGCATTTGTCCACGGCAATCTCGCCCTGGCAAATTCCTGCGGGGGGCGATTTTGCGGCGTTGATAGTGAAATGGAGATCCTTCGCGACACCGGTTGTTATGTTGACATGACTTTGCCATCGGCGCCGGACCAATCGCAGGTTCCGGTCTTAAATCAAATCTATGAATGCTCTCTTCCGATGAGCGAAGCAGTACCGCACCGCCGTGGAACTCGTGTCGCTGCAAATGGAAAAGATCCGCTATTACCACTGATATTTACGGGGCCGCTGGTCTTCAACTGGACACGGCGGGTCGCTGGTTTGCCGCTGCCGCGAATTGATGACGGCGCGTTAGTGGCAAACCAGCCCCTTGATTTCCCTCGCTTTAATCGCTGGAAATCGGCAAACGTGACGGTTGCGGGCAAATCCGATTGGATTTTTATCAAGCTATATTGCCATGGGTTTTTCGATAATGATCAATCGGCCTGCATCGGTGATGATGCAAAGCGTTTTTTTAATGGATTGGTTGAGAAATCGGACAAAAGAGGGGATTTTAAGATTCATTTTGCGTCGGCCCGCGAGGCTTTTAATATAGCCTCGGCCGCGATTGACGGCAAACGCGGCGAGCCGGGGGCATTCAGAGATTATCGACTGAGGTCGATCATGCAAAACGGCTAATATCCGGCAACGGCGAGTGAAATATGAAGGTTGGGACAATGGCGAGACCGCTGGACAAAATAAAAAAGATCCGGAGCCTGAACGAGGTGCTCACCCGTGGCGGCCAGGCAATCTCTGTCTATCGGGAACAGCGCAGTGGCGGCGGACAGGTTCCGACCGACGCCGAATTTGTTGGCCTTGTCGACACGTCCCAATTCGGGGCTTCTCCGGTCATTGCCGAGACACTTTGGCAAAAATTCTATAGGAACGGCAGCGAGCGGTTCTTTCTTTCCTTTAAGAATCCAGTCGAATCTATCGAGGCATTTCGGAAAACATTTGGTGAAAAATCTGTTGAAAAGTTTATCGTTGATGCGGAAGAAATAATTGAGGGCCGCATCGATCTGATGGGCCTCAAAAACCTCTATGTTGGACGCGAAATCGACTGGCATCGAGAACCGCTTTCGGCGAAGCGGTCGCCGCTTAAACACTGGAAGCAGTTTGACGAACTTGACTCGTCCGAGACGGGCAACAAAAAGATTGTCTGGGAACTGAATCGCCATCAGCATTTTTTTACGCTCGGCATTGCTTTTTGGCTGACTGGTGATGAGCGTTATGCTGAGACCTTTGTCCTTCATCTCGAATCTTGGATGGACGAAAATCCTCCCGGCCTCGGCATTAACTGGTCGAGCAGTCTCGAGGTTTCGTTTCGAGCAATGTCGTGGATATGGGCGTTTCATCTCTTCAAAGACTCCGATCATTTCACGCCCAGGCTATTTAATAAGGCCCTAAAATATTTATACCTCCATGGTCGTCACATCGAGCGGTACCTATCAAAATATTACAGTCCGAACACACATCTGACCGGCGAAGCTCTCGGCCTCTATTATCTTGGAACTCAGCTCCCATTTTTAGAACGGGCCGGCCAGTGGCGAAAGTTGGGGGAGGATATTTTGTTTGCCGAGATATCGAAACAGGTTTTGCTCGACGGAGTTTATTTTGAGCAAAGCACATGGTATCAGCGATATACGGCGGATTTTTTTGCTCATTTTGTGATGCTAAGAGCTTTATATGGCGAGCCGTATTTTCATCCGGCGGCAGTAGACCTCGAAACCAGACTCGAACAGACCTTCGATTTTCTGATGCGTGTCACGATGCCCGACGGATCGACCCCGATCATCGGCGACGACGACGGCGGGCGAATGCTACCGCTCACGCACTCGGCGTCAGATGATTTTCGTGGAACGCTTGCGTTGAGCGCGGTGATATTTGATCGCGGCGATCATAAATTTGTAAGTAGATCAGCAAGCGAGGAGCTTTTTTGGTTGATGGGGCCTGATGCTCCCAAATTCTATGACGCGATCCCGGCAATCAAGCCCGGTGTCGCCTCGACTGATTTTGCCAATGGCGGTTATTGCGTCATGCGGGACGGCTGGGACGAGACTGACAATTATCTGATCGTCGATTGCGGGGAGGTTGGATCGCTGGCCGGTGGGCACGGTCATGCGGATGCACTTTCGATCGAAATGGCGATACACGGCAAAACGCTACTGGTCGATTCAGGGACATACACCTATCACGAATCTCGCGAACTGCGGGACTATTTTCGCTCGACAACCGCTCATAATACGCTTGTGATCGATGGGCTGTCGTCCTCCGAGCCAGACAAAGCTTTCTCGTGGAAAACACGTGCCGAATCAAAACGAAAGACATGGATATCAACCGACCGATTTGACCTGTTCGAGGGATCGCACAACGGTTACGAGCGACTGAAAGACCCAGCAAAACACACCCGCAGTATTTTGTTTCTAAAGAATGATTATTGGATAATGCGCGATTTGGTTGAGACGAGTGGTGAGCATGAATACTCACTCAATTTTCATTTTGACGACGATTTGAAAACAGGAATCGGTGACGGCGGTAAATGGGTCGGCGGCGATGATCACCGGGTTTTCACATTTGGCGATAACGGATCGTGGGAGCAAAAGGAAAGCTGGATATCTAAAAATCACGGCAACCGGACTAACGCTGCGTTTCTGCGTTTTATCTCAAGGGGAACAGGGACGCAGGAGTTTTTTACCATTATGCTGCCGGTTGACACACTAACTGCCGCACCGGAAGTTTCCGAGATTCCGATGGTGGCGGGCCGAGCTTTTGTTATTAAATACTGTAGTTACACTGACATTTTTGTTTTTAACGACCAATCCGGAGTTTTGATCGAAAACGGCATATTCGATTCGAATTTTAAGTATTCCTGGGCAAGGCTTAGCGAGGGAGAAACTGTGCCGGATGAATTCGTGTTGATCGATGGCAGCCGGCTCAGAATCGGCGGCAGCGAGATTTTTGAGGAGCACGAGGCAAACTATGCATCAGCTCTCCGGCTCGGCAGCGATCTCTATATCAAGACCGATCTTGGCCGCTCTACTAAATCCATTTTACTTGCCAAATAACACCAAACCGGTGAAAAAACAAGTCTTACAACTTATTGGCAGTTTTCATCAGGGCGGTTCTGAACGGCAGGCCATTGCTCTCACACGTCTTTTAAATAATGATGGATCGTTCGAGATTTTTGTCGCGACGCTAAATAACGATGGCGTGCTGCGGCATGAAATAGACGCGATTGGTTTGTCCGAAATTCCTGAGTTTCCGCTCACTTCGTTCTACAATGCAAACTTTGTCCGTCAGGTGCGGCGGTGTGCTAACTATTTACGAGATAATAAGATCGACCTCATTCAAACACACGATTTTTATACCAATGTTTTTGGTATGGTGGCCGCGACCTTGGCGGGCGTTCCGGCCCTCGTCGCATCTAAACGCGAGACCTCCGGAGTCCGGTCGGCAAGTCAGGAATTTGTTGAAAAGTTGGCGTTTGGGCGTGCACATGCAATAGTAGTAAATTCCAAATCCGTAAAAAAATATCTCACTGATCTCGGCATCAACACTGACAAGATAAAAGTAATTTACAATAGTCTCGATCTCAAACGATTTGCAAAAATCGACCAATGTAACTCAAATGATCTAATCAAGCTGGGATTGCCGACAGCCGATGATATCCAGTTTATAACGATTGTTGCCAATCTCCGACACAATGTTAAAAATTTGCCGATGTTGCTGCGGGCGTCCAAACGCGTTATTGGCGAAAGATCTCTTGCTCATTTTGTTATTGCGGGCGAGGGGGAATTAGAAGGCGAATTGAATAATCTTGCAAAACAGTTAGGTGTCGCTCAAAACATCCATTTTATCGGCCGGAGTACCGATATTCCGGCGTTGCTCGGTGTATCTGATATATGTGTTTTAACATCCACTGCCGAAGGGTTTGCCAATTCGATTCTCGAATATATGGCCGCCGGAAAACCAGTTGTTGCTACAAATGTTGGCGGTGCCAGCGAGGTGATAGCCGATGGTGTAAGCGGTTATCTCATAGATTCTGATGACTATGAAACAATGGCTGCACGGCTCATCGAATTGCTCGACGACAAGCAGAAAGCGGCAAGGTACGGTGCGGCGGGAAGACGGATCGTGACCGGCCTATTTTCCGAAAGCATCCAATTGAGAGACACTATCGGCCTGTACAATTCTCTTCTAAAATAGAATATTCCGATGGCATTGCATATCCTACAACTCGGCCCGTATCCGCCACCCGAGGGCGGGATAAGCCGGAATATGCTCGCGATCAGAAATGAGCTTTTGGAGCGCGGCGACAAATGTTCGATCATTGCCACATCGCGCAGCAGCCGGGTCGTCAGCGAGGCCGATGTTTATCATCCGCGTTCGGGGTTGGGGCTGATAAAGTTATTGGCCTCGATGCGGTTCGACGTTCTGCATCTGCATATCGGCGGCGATGTCGACACGCGAGTTCTGTTATTAATCTCGACGGCGGCGGTTTTTGGCCGCGGTAAATGCATCATGACACTCCACTCTGGAGCGTATCCCCTGACGGAACATGGCGTGTCGTCAAAACCCGGTTCCATTCGCAGCCTTATTTTTCGGCGGTTCGACCGTATAATCGCCATCAATGAGCAGCTTGCCGATGTTTTTCGGCGGTGCGGTGTGCCGCCGAAACGGATAAAGATCATTCCCCCATTCTCGCTGCAAAGCCCGGACCCGAACTTGATGATACCATCGGAGCTTTTAGAGTTTTTTGCCAAACATTCGCCGGTCTTGCTTGCGGTCGGCGGGCTCGAGAGCGATTATGATCCCTTGTTTCAGATAGAGGCGATGGGCGATATTTTAAATGATTTCCCAAATGCCGGTTTAATGATCGTGGGCGACGGCTCAATGCGCGACGAGGTCAAACAAGCGGTCGAGAAGAGCGGTCACGCCGGAAATATCTGCATCGCCGGCAATGTCGAGCACGCCATCACGCTACATTTAATCAAAGATGCCGACATTTTGCTTAGGACGACGCTTTTTGACGGCGATGCCATCTCAGTTCGCGAGTCGCTGTATCTCGGGACACCGGTCATCGCCACCGACAACGGATTGCGCCCCGAGGGAACTCATCTGATAGACATCGGCGACCGGGAATCTCTCTTAAAAAAGATAAGCGAGATCGCCGGGCACGAAAAGAAACCATTTGAAACACAACCGCCTCAGGACTCCAATATCAAAGCCGTCGTAAACCTATACGAAGAGCTGGCGTAAATTACTGTTGCAAAGCCACCGATGGCCCGAGATCGCTGCCGATATTCTTTCCACCTCGCCCTTTACCTTTATACTTGCTGTTTGGAGACAACCGGAAATCTTTCCCCGAAGGGTTGCTAAATCCGACATCATTTATCCCTGATACGATGGAATTGCCCGACGGAAAGGCATAATCGCCTGACGGAATACGGTTGAGATTTATAAACAGGTTGTTCTGAAACATCGCTTTGGCCGACGTCGATCTTTGATCTATCGGGCCATGAACGCCATAACTGCCGTGTCCTGTAATGTTGTCGCGGAAAACAAACCCACGCGGCTGCACGCCATAAAAAGTGACAATATTTCCAGTGTTGAGGACAGTATTGTTAGAGATCGTGACATCTTCGCCATCGGCGATCTGGATAAAATATCCGGAACCGTCAAATCCGTTGCCGCCGGATAAGTTTAGAAAGAGATTATTTTCAATCGTCAAACGCTTTAACGTTTGGCTCGGATGCGTGTCATCTTTACCGAGAATGTTGATGCCGTCGGCCGCTTTATCAATGATATTGTCCTTTATGACAACATCCTCAATGGTCGAAAACGGAGCACCGCCATCCTGATTGCGGATCGTAATTCGAAAGGCGGAGCCAACCCAATTGTTTGTCAGCAAATTCCCCACGAACTGCACACGCCTCGCATTCTTTAACTCAAAAAGAGTCTTGAGCGAGGCTTTTCCGTTCCATTCGGCGGGTTTGTTGAGATGATTGCCGCGAATTTCGATATCAATGGGAATCAAATCGGCCGAAGCGGGATCTGAGCCTCCGAACATAATATTCTCTGCACCGCCCTCGATGTAATTATTGATAATGCTCACGTTGCGCGTGCCTGTCCAGCCGCATATGCCCTGAGCCTCCTCGCCTGGATAGCCAAATCCCTCGATATAACTATTCTTGATAATCGTGGCCGCACTGTTGAGAGCGATGCCGCGACGGACAACCCCGGATTTGTATGGGTGCAGATATGAGCGGTCGATCTCGAGGTCATGCGGTAGATTTACGGCCGTCTCTCCCGAGCCAAATGAAACTAGGGCGTAATTATAATCTGCGGTCGCTGCGGTAAATTCGATGCCGATGAAACGGTAGTGATTTGCCCCGTTTGACGCTGAGACGGCCGGACGGCCCTTGACGCGGGCCGCAATTGTCGCCATCGACGCTTTCTGGGCCGGGCTGACGCGTTTGCCGGCCGGCAGTTTGTCGGCAGCCGATGACTGGATAGTCACAAAATCGGTCAAGCGTTTATTTGGCAGTTTTATCTCACCGAAATAAATCGCACCTGCCTGCAACTCGACAATGTCACCGCTCTCGGCCTTTTCAACTGCGGCCTGGACACTGCCGCCCGGCGGCACCTTGATAACACGAAACTCTCCGTTTTGTACGATCTCAAGCCGCGGCACTATGATACCAAACACGCCTGAATAAGCATCGAAAGCAAGTGTCCCGCCCGCTACCGTCAATACCACCGCCGCAATAAATAACCACAAGCCATGTCGAAAAGGCCGTTTCCGGACGCCCTGTTTACTTTTAACGCTCATCATAAAATACTACCAATGCATTAACCCAAAAATTATCCACCTTCGTAAATAAACGATGAAAAGGTGCGGAAATCCAATAGACAATCAAATTAAACATCTTCACGATTATGTTATATTTACCGGTTCAATCTATAAACTTTATGCCTCCTCTGACATTTTTTTTCTACTACAGTGGAAGGTGGCAATCTAATTCAATAGAACGTGGATCGGGCGGATCAATCTGCTAAAATCAGCTAAATCTGCAAGATGCGCGAAAAAAAATTGCTGACTACCTTAGCCCGCTCTACCTTTCATACAGCATCGCAAATGGAGTGGTTCAGCCGCAAGAACTAGAAACTAGTCACTAGCGGTTCCAGTTCTGATAATACCGTGTGGCGCGATACAATTGGTGCAGGATATATACCCGGACGATCACGCTCAGGGTACTGACATCACACTTATGGAGATTTATTTTCAGCTAATAAACGATGGCGAATCGCTGCGAAAGGCTTGTGACGAGCTGGCTGGGAAGCCTTTTCTTGGGTTTGACGTCGAGACGACGGACCTCGACCCGTATCGCGGCGAGCTGCGGCTGGTGCAGCTCAGCGATGGTGCAAATACTAAGGTTATTGATCTGAGGGCGTTCTCGAGAGACGTGAGACTGGAGACGGGAGACAATAGACAGGAGACGAAGGGGAGTTTTTTGAGGTCAAATCCGGATTTGGCTCCGTTGCGGGAATTGCTGGCTTCGACGAAGCAGGTGAAGATCGCTCATAATGCGAAGTTTGATACTAAATGGGTGCGGCATCATTTGGGGTGCGAGGTTGGGAATGTTTATGACACATATCTCGCCAGCGTTTTGATCTCGGCGGGTGAGGGCGAGCGGCGGCATGGCCTAGCGGATGTTGTGCAATTTTTCCTCGGGAGGACGCTGGATAAGAGCGAACAGGTCAGCAATTGGGCGGCTGACGAGCTGTCGCATTCGCAGATCGAATACGCGGCAAAAGACGCGGCGATCATGCCTGAGGTCCGCGAGAAGGTGCACGAGCGCATTGTCTCGGACGGCCTCGAAAATGTGCTAAAACTTGAAAACGAATGCGTTATGCCGATAGCCGAAATGGAGCTCAACGGCTTTTACCTCGATAAATCCCGCTGGCGCGAGCAGCTCGAAAAGGTTACAAAAATCCAGGTCCGGGCCGCCGATGAGCTGCAAAATCTGCTGTCGGCCGGTGTCTCGCAGGCATCGCTGTTTGGCCGCACGGAGATCAATCTCGATTCGCAGCCGCAGGTGTTGGACGCTCTCGTAAATCTAGGTATCCCGATGCCGAACACGACGCGGGCCTGGGAATTGCAACCGCTCGCCGACCAGTATCCGGTCGTCGCCAAACTCCTCGAATACCGAGGCGTTGCAAAGGCAGTGGGAAGTTTTGGCGAGAATATTCTGGAATTTATTGAGCCCGCGACGGGCAGGATTCACGCGGATTTTCGCCAGATCGGTGCTCCGACCGGGCGGTTTGCCTGCTCAAAACCGAATCTGCAGCAGATACCGCATGAGGAAGAATACCGTCGTTGTTTTCGTGCTCCGGATGGCAAATCGCTTGTAATTGCTGACTATTCGCAAATCGAGTTGCGGATACTGGCAGACTTTTCAGATGACAAAAACTTTATCGACGCGTTTGTTTCGGGACAGGATTTTCACGCAACTACGGCGGCGCAGGTGTTTGGGATCAAGGCTGAGGATGTGACGGCGGATCAACGTTCGTTTGCAAAACGGTTAAATTTTGGGGTGGTTTACGGCCTCGGGGCGTCGCGGTTTGCGATGATGACGGGACTGTCGCAAGTGGAGGCGGAAAACACGCTAAGAAAATATTTTGCGACCTATTCAAAGATGGACGAATGGCTGCGGATGCAGTCAAAAACCGTATTGAGCGAGCGCTCGGCCCGTACAAAATCAGGGCGTCTCGCCCGTATGAGCTTTGATGCGAATGAACGCTCATCTATCGGTGCCGCCCAGCGATACGCAAAAAATATGCCGATTCAGGGCACATCGGCCGACATTCTCAAACGCGCTTTGCGTTTGCTACACGATGATATCCGAGCAACATCCGCACGGCTCGTAAATATCGTCCACGACGAAATAATTGTCGAATGCAACGCGGCCGACGCCGCGCAAACCTCTCAAAAACTCGAATCCGCTATGCTCCGTGCCGGCGAGCAATTCCTGACAAAAGTCCCAGTAAAAGTCGATATCCACATCGCTGATGAATGGACGAAATAAGGCTTATTATTTAGTGCCGTCTTCAAAAACTACATCCGGCGGAGCTCCCGGAATAGGCTCGGGAAATGGCGGTACCGGATCACGAACCGGAACCGGTTCTGTGTCCGGAGCGGAACCGGGAATCGGGTCGGTCACAGGATAAGGCTGAGGCGGATCGGGTGACGGCTGCGGCGAGGTCGGATGCGGCGTATCTGGCACCTCAGGCTTTTTGACCGGGTCAGGGCCGCCGGTTTGTGATTCAAACTTTTCGTTCATAAAAATTCCTCCATGATTAATCTTACCCTTTTTACCATCGTGAGGATGTGCGGTCCATTACACAAGAAATGATTTGATGAGTGGTCGTGCTACTGCAAATAAAGTACCGCCCTTTCGCCCTCGCGTTCGCTACGGGTAGGTGGTAATGTGGGCAAAATCTCGTAAACCGGCTCCATTTTCTGGCTCGGCAACCCGAATTTTGATCCCGTTCCCGTCAATATCCAGTCGATCGACGCACCGGTCGTTTTATGGATGCCGAGCAGCATCTCAGTCGAGGGAAGCATCTCGCCATTGATAACGGCGTTGATCTCAGCCGAGGTCGATCTGAGGCGAAACACTATATTGGCGATTCTCTGAAACCCAAAAACCTCCATCACTCGACGGCCGATCTCGAGCGAGAGCGGGAGAATCTCTTCTCGTGTAAACAGCCGTTCGCACCTTTCCGAAGTTTCACACATTGGCTCGCGTTCCCTTTCCCGATCTTTCATATACGCCTCCGTCAAGTTCAAGTAAATCTATCGACGTGAAAAGTTTATGACAGAGGAGCTTGAGGGTATGTACTGCGGATTACATTTCAAATAGAAACCAGCAGACTGTCATTAATGCGGGATTGCCCAGCTTTTTTTTGCTATTTTTTGTCGATATACGGACGCGACTGGACGACATAAATTCGGCCGTTCATGATTCCCCATTCGATATCCTGTTCATCTTTGCCGCCAAATGTACGGCGGATGCTGATCGCCGCCTTAGCGAGATTTCTGGCTTGCAGATCGGTCAGGACACGTTTTTTGGCACCGGCGCATTTATCAGCCGTCTCTTTCAGATCGCCGTCAAGGTCAAACGCCAGAGCATTTTCCTGCTGTGAGAGGGTCATCACGACGACAGAATTTGATCGCGGATTAAATAATATCTGCTCCGGAATGCCGCTATTATTGACGACATTAGAGTTATGGCCGCAAACGGCGCTGATATAAACGGCATTTTTGTTTCGGTCGTCAAACGGGTCTTTGGTGATCATCACGCCGCCTTTTTCCATATCGACGCCAACCTGTATCAGGGCCGACATATAAACGTCCGTCTGGCTGATATAATTGCGAACGCGAGCCTCATAGGCCTCAAATTTCCAGAGCGACGCCCACACTGTTTTTACCGCCTCGATCAATTTGTCTTCGTCGATCACATTTGGCACGCTCGAGTAGAGGCCGGCCCCGCTAAAATTGGGCAAATCTTCAGAGTTTGACGAACTGCGGACAAAGACAGGCTTTGATCCAAGCTGCGTCTTCCATTTTCGGATAACTTCGTCTCTCAGATCGTCATCAAACTGGCCTTTTTGGATGGCTTCGCGATATTCATCGAGCTTTTGCCGCCGGAATCTAGGATTATGAATAAAGTCAAGATTGTCACTCAAATCCTCCATTGGTTTGACTAGATCGTTGTCCTCTATAAATTTCTGATACCAGAAATACGGCACAGAAAATCCATCAGGGATAATCACGTTCGCAACCTTTCTATTAAACATTTCACCGAGATTAGCGGCTTTCGCACCGTATTTAATGCTGTCTTTTTTTCGCATCTCGCGCAGGCCGGCGATCTTTTTAGTCGTAAGGTCTGCCGGTGGTATCTGCTGATCGGGCGAGATGAATTTATTCCTGACATCGTCCTCCGACGCCCGGCGGAGCGAATAATCGGTCAAATTTGCTTCGAGTTTGTAGACGAAAGTATCGTACTCGCGAAACAGCTTATCGGCGTCTTTGATATAGACATTCGGGATATTCCAGCCTTTGGCGAGGATGTTAATGTGCGATAGCGGGGACGATGGTTTTGCGATGATAACGCCTCGCACCGGCGGGAGCGTGAGCGGCAGATCGCGCAAAATTAATATCTCATTGCTGCCGATCTCGACTGTGTCGTCGAGTTTGTCAATGATGTGGATGCGGCCGACGGCCGTTCCGGTATTTAGGGCGAGGTACGCCTGATTGCGGTTAAGCTCGTCCTGCAGGACGCGGTCGAGGCCGATATCGGCAGTTACGTCCTCTTGCCGGATCGAATTTGGTTTGTAGAAAACCTTTTCAAAAAAAGAGTTATTTATCGCTTCATTTGCCGTTTTTATTATTGTGGCTGATGCGAGATCGCCCTCGTATAACTCCCATGTAAATTTATCGACAGTCTTGTGCCAGGCGATTGTCCCGACGATAAAACGCCGGTCCTGATCGATATATATCGGTTTAAAAACATCGGCACCACGCGGCACGAGATAGGTGGCGAGGAGAAAATCCTTGTGAAAGCGAAACCGCTGTGAATTGACGTAATAAATCTTATTTTTTGAACGCCGGTCAATGACAAACATCGCATGCGGTAAGGCGTATGGCGTACCGGGGTGATATGTCCGCCCGATCGAGTCAAAGGCGGCTTGCGAAACGACTCTGGGGATCGAATTTTTTGCCGAATCAGGTTTTTTGCTCATCGCCCCTTTTGGCTCGCGCAGAGCCGTTGGTTTTCGCGACAGTTGCGCTGGAAAGGCGATACTGAGTGCCAGTAGAAAAGCGGCGGCGGCTAAGAAACGCATGTGTGTTTTTGATATCAACATAAGTAAAGCTATTTAGATGCCGGATTTGCGCTTTGGCGTTTGTCGCTGAAAAGAAAGGCCTTGCGCAAATTCCGCAACTCGGTTTCGTTGCCAATGGTGATGTCAAGATCACGGATCAAACCATCCTTGAGGCCATATATCCAGCCGTGAATTTTGATGTCCTGCCTGCTGCTCCAGGCATATTGGACGATCGTGGTCTCGGCGACATTTAAAACCTGTTCGGCGACATTTAATTCGGCGAGTTTGTTAAGTTTTTCGTTGGGGTCAACTAATGCTTCAAGCAGATTTGCATGCAAATTTGCTGTGTCCTGAATATGCCGCAGCCAATTATCGATGAGGCCGTGCCTCTGCATCTCAAGTGCCGCTTTGACGCCGCCGCAGCCGTGATGTCCGCAGACGATAATGTGCTCGACCTGCAGCACCTCGACCGCAAATTGTATAACCGATAGGCAATTAATATCGGTATGGATAACGAGATTTGCGACGTTGCGGTGGACAAAGACCTCGCCGGGTTTCAGGCCGACGATCATATTAGCGGAGACACGGCTGTCCGAGCAGCCTATCCAAAGGTAATCCGGATTTTGCTGATCGGCGAGATCAGCGAAGAAATTCGGATTTTCTTCGGTGACCTGGCTAGACCAACGCTTATTGTTTTCGAGTAGATCGCCAATGTTTTTCACATTACTATCTTAAACATAAATTACTCATTAGAAAAAGTAGAAAAAGTAAGGCGTAAAGCATTAAATTTTACACACAAGACTACAGAGTGAAGGAATAAAGTTCACAGAAAATTTTTTGTGTTCTCCGTGTCTGCGGTCTGTGGCCTTCTTGTAAAATTTTTTCTTCCGGCGGGAATTCGATTAAATTTCGGATTTTTCCGTTCCATCACTGTCAGTTTCACGCTGCTGAATGCGGGCCTTGACCTGAAAACGAAGGCTTATGAAATAGCTGACCGCACCTAGAACGCCCGCGACAAATACGCCATCGGTGTTGCCTTGCCATAAAAAATAAGCGGCGATGCCCGCGAGAAACATCGCCAGTATTTGAAAAATTAGCATCATTTATTTACCCGGCTTTGCGAGCGACCTCCTCAAAACTCTCACCACGAAAGAATGCTGAAACCGCTCTGAACAAGCGCCTGACCGCGCGAAATACCTTTGGGAAAAACCATAGGAAAACCACTATAAAAATAATCAAGATCCCCGTGATTATGAACGGAGCAAAGACAGCTAAAAATGTTCCGGCGAAAGCAGTAACATCCTCGACCAGCGACAATGCCCAGTTTGAGACCGGTTCAGGTGACATATTTGCCCCGACCCGCAAAGCTGATTTAACGCCGTGTGACGAAAAAGCCAGACCGCCGCCGACCAGCGTGGCCGGAATGGCAATGCTCGGGTCCATCTGATTTGTCGCCGCATACGCAACGATCGCCCCGGCCGGAACGCGAATAAACGTATGCACCACATCCCAAACGCTGTCCACATACGGGATCTTGTCAGCAAAAAACTCAACCAGATACAGTCCGCCCGCAAAACCGATGATCCACCAGTTATCGAGCACATCCAGCCCGCCCGGCAGCTTTGTCGCACCGAATTTCTGAAGTAGACCAAGCACCGAGACGGTGGCGTACAGGTTGATGCCCGATGTCCAGGCGGTGCCGAGAGCTAAGGATAAGGTTGAGAACCACTCCATACTATATGTTCATCCATCCATTCGAACGCTACTTAATTCTTATCCGCTGAAGCAAGGCAAAAGTCAACAAAAAAAACGGTGATCACGCGGTCCTCCGCATTCGGCTATCAGTATTTTTCGGATACGGTGTTCATTCGCCTATTTGAGTTTCGGAGATGTCCTCCGCATCTTCGCCATCCTTCTTATAGCCAAATTTCTCGAGGCGATATTGAAGTGTCCTAAACGTCAGGCCGAGTAATTTTGCTGATTTGGTGATGTTGTTATCCGTTCGGGCCATCGCCTGCATTATAAGGCTACGTTCGACGTCTTCAAAACTGACGCCTTCTGGCGGGAGTTTAAAGAGATCGGCTGAGGCGGCTGACGCTGTCTGTGTCATTTCGGGCGGCAGGTCATCGAGCGTGACGGTGTCATTTTCGCATAGCAGGATCGCGCGTTCGAGGGCGGATTCGAGCTGGCGGACGTTGCCGGGATAGGCGTAATCCTCGAGCAGACGGCGGGCGTCGGAGCTGATCGTGATCTTGCGGCTCGTGCCGCGAGTATGTTTCTTGACAAAATAGTCGATCAGTACGGTAACGTCAGAGCGGCGCTCACGCAGTGCCGGAAGTTCAATAGATAAAACATTTAGCCGGTAATAAAGGTCCTCGCGAAAGCGTTTTTCCTCGACCATATGGAGCAGATCTCGGTTTGTCGCTGCGACGACGCGGACATCGACGTCGATCTCGCGGATGCCGCCGACACGGCGTATCTGTTTTTCCTGCAAAGCACGTAATATTTTGGCCTGAAGCGATATGTCGAGCTCGCCGATCTCATCAAGGAAAAGCGTCCCGTTATGAGCGATCTCAAACAGGCCTTTTTTGTCGGCGATCGCACCGGTAAACGAGCCTTTTTCGTGGCCAAACAGCTCTGATTCGAGCAGGTTTTCGTTGATCGCGGCACAATTTACAGCCTGAAACGCCTCGCTCGAACGCAGGCTGTTTGTATGCATCGAGCGGGCGATCAATTCCTTACCAGTGCCGCTCTCGCCGCGTATGAGGACGGTCGAATTGGACTTGGCGATCTTTAGGATCAGCTTTTTGACGCGATCCATTTCGGGTGAAACTGAGATGATCTCGGCGTCGAGCGTCGTAAGTTTTTTGAGCGCCCGCGAGACTGTTTCCAGCAGCTTTTCGCTGTCGTATGGTTTCTGCAGATACTCAAAAGCACCAAGGCGTAGAGCATCCACCGCCGAATCGATCGTTCCGTGGGCGGTGAGCAAAATGACGATGATCGACTTGTCAAAATCGGTCAATTCCTTGAGCAGGTCGAGCCCGCTCATGCCGGTCATTTTGAGATCGGTCAGCACAAGGTCAAAATGCCGGTCGGCGACAAACTTCATCGCCGCCTCACCCGAGCTCGCCATCGTCACGTCATAGCCCTCACCCGATAAAATCGTTTCCAAAATTTCGCGTTGATTCTTTTCGTCGTCAACGACGAGTATTGATTTTCGTGCCATAAATTTTTTTCTATAGAGTTTGCCACAGAGAAAGATGAGTCTTTCTGGGCATCACAGCAAACTCTGTGGTCTCTGTGGCTAAATATCTGCCTTTGGTAATTTTACCGTAAATCTCGTTCCTTCGCCTTCCTTCGATTCGACTTCGATCACGCCTCTATGAGTCTCGACGATCTTATGCACAATGGCGAGGCCGAGGCCGGTACCGGTTTCTTTAGTGGAGAAATATGGTTCAAATATATTTGCGAGGTTTTCTTCCACGATGCCGATGCCGGTGTCCACGACCACAAAATTTATAAATTCGCCAGCCTCGTCAGGCGAAATCTTAATGTTAAGATGTCCGCCGGCCACCTCCATCGATTGCATCGCGTTGATAAAAAGGTTGTTAAATACCGATCGTAGAAACTCGGGATCGCCCAATATTTTTGGCACGTTTTCATGCTCGACAACGCCAATCGTGACATTTTTTTCCTCAGCTTCAGGCTCGACGAGACGCAACGAATCTTCGATAACCTTTCGCGCCTCAATGGGTCTGAGATCGGCCTTTGCCGGCCGTGAGTAGTTAAGGAAATCAGAGATCTGGTGATTGATACGGGCGACCTCAGCCTTTAGCTGCGAAGTGAGCTTTTCAAATGTCGCACGTTTATCAGCATCATCTGGCGCGTATTTAGAACGCAAATGATCGAGCGTCAGATTGATGTAATTGAGCGGATTTCGTATCTCGTGGGCAATGGCCGAGCCAAGGCGTCCGACGACTGCCGATTTTTCAGATTGTTGGAGTTGGGCTTCGAGATCGCGTGTTTTTTCGAGCTCAGCGGCCATCTCATTAAAATTTAACGCAAGCCGGCCCATCTCGTCAGAGCGGTGCGCGTCGGGTACTCGAACCTTCAGATTCCCATCGGCAACCTCGCGGGCGGCGTCAGACAAATTAGCGATCGGCCTCGCAAATCGCCACACTAGAAAAAATGTAATCAGCGACGAAACGAGCAGGATTCCCAATGTAAACACCAGCGGCTGGGCCGCCCGCCATGCCGCATCGCTCTTATCGTTTCGGAGTATGACCATCACGTAATACCGGCCCAAACTAGTGTCTAGAGGTATCGCATGTGCCTCGTCCGGCTGATTTTTATTGACTGGGGTTTTGCGATTAGGAAAGTTTACGAGATCCTCGCCGAGCCGCGAGCCCTCCATAAGAGGCGGCAAATTGGTCAGTTCACTTAGATTTTTGTATGTGACATCATCATTGTCGTCATAGGTCGGCAGATATTCGGGACTTAAACTATCGGTTACCTGCCAATTGCTGTCGATGATGATAATGTCTTTTATCTTCTGCTTGGTCGCCTCGTCAAAATAAGTTTGATCTTTCTCGTCAAAAAGCTGTTTAATCCGAGTTTTTTCGAGCGGGATACTCTCAAATCCCAGCGTAATGCCGGCGGCAAAAGCACGGGCCTGTCCCTCACGCAGAACCGTATTTTCTTCCTGGGTACGGTAATTCAAGTAAAACTGCACGCCCATAGTCGCGATCAGTAAAACCGCCAGTATCAGCAGCAACCTCCCGCGGAATGTTTTAAAGAATCTCATTTAAAGTTAATCGGATTTAAAACTACTTGCCTCGCCGACGGTTGAATGTTATATTCAAGCCTAGTTTTTACGCAAACGCACGAAACGGCTAATCCATTTAATCTCCAAAATAAGTCCGAGGACCTGAGGTAAAGCATGAAGTTAATGTTCCCGAAATACTCTTTTGTCGGTTTGCTGCTGACCGTTTTTGTTTTGAGCTTGTTTTTTACTAGCGGTTTGACCGCCCAAACCAAGAAAGCTGTCCCCGCAAAAAAACCAGCGGCCAAAAAGCCGGTCACAAAAGCCGTTTCTAAGAAGGACCAAAGCACGGCAAAAGATGCCAAAAAAGTTAAGGGCAAGTCAAAAGTTGCTGCACAAACCACAAAACAAGCTGACAAATCCAAAAAAGATCCTAAAAAAATAGCCGAATCAAAAAAGGCTGCAGCCGAACGCCAGCGTAAGGAAGCCGAACAGCGACAGGCAGTTCTCGCGGAACGCCGCCGTCGCGAACAGGCCGCCCGCGAGGCGCTTGCCCGCAGGATCGCCTTTGAGCGCGGCCTCCGCACCGAAACCGTCGCAAATATAGCGAAAGATATCACTGAGGGCGAAGATCTGGCTATTCGTCAGGTCGCGGTCAATGCTCTGGGGTCCCACGCCGGTTCGGTCGTCGTGATGGAGGCCCAAACCGGAAGGATATTGACCATTGTTAATCAGGACTGGGCGGTGCGCACCAGCATCCGTCCGTGTTCGACCATTAAGCTTGTCACCGCTGCCGCCGGTTTGAATGAGGGAGTCATCAGTCCGGAAGACGGATCGGTTAAGAACACTGCCACACGCCGCATGTTGGACGATGCCCTCGCGTATTCAGACAATCCTTATTTCCAGCGTGCCGGAGCCAAGATGGGCAATACAAAGCTGGTCGAATACGGCAAACATCTCGGCCTCGGCGAGCCGACGGGCATAAATCTCGAGGGCGAAACAGCCGGCCGTCTGCCTGTCAGTAACAGTAACGCTCGTATCTATTCGCATGGCGACGACACAGAGGTTTCGACTATCCAACTTGCTGTGATGGCGGCGGCGATCACGAATGGCGGTAATCGCGTTCTGCCGCGAATCCCACGTAACAACATCGAGAAAGCAAAGTTTCAGACATTTTATAAGGCAAAGGTTGAGGTGCCGCAGCTGAGCGTTCGCCGTGTCATACCCGGTATGATGGGTGCGGCCGAGTACGGCACCGCTCGCCGGAATATGGACCAGACACTCGGCGTCGCCGGCAAAACCGGCTCGTGCATCGATAAAGGTTCTTGGGTCGGCCTCTTTACATCTGTCGCCCCGATCGAATCGCCTAAATACGCCGTCGCCGTAATCACCCGGGGCCCGAGCGAACGGGGGCGTCACGCCGCCGCCGTTGCCGGACAGATATACCGGGCGCTGGCCCCTCAGATCGTCCGGACCGACCGTAACCTGGCCCATACCGAATTTAAGCTAAAATCAAAAATACCAGTTGAGGCTACCGCCGTTACACTTGCCGAGGACGAAGATGAAGAGGACGAGGCAATTGCCGTCGAAACAAACAGCGTCGATATGACCGAAATCGAAACTGGCGGCCGCAATATTATAATAGTGCCAAATGCACCTAAATCAAAAAAACTGGTCACAAAAACGACAGATTCCAAGCCGATACTTCCTCCGGTTATAATCACATACGATAAAGAGGGAGCAGAAAAGAAACCCGCCCCGGGCAGCAAACCGGAATAACCTGAGATTACATTAGCAAGAGAGACATCAATACATTTCCGGCAATGCGGGGACGAGGTGTCCTTTTATTGGCTTTTTCCATTATTAGCTTGACACAAACGTGAAATTTGCGTGATTATTTAGCTTTTCAAAAGATTTCTTTTGATTCGTCATTTTATTAATATCGTTAGGCATAAAACGAAAATCTTGCAACTTTTTCTCAGAGCACAACATCTGATTTGACGCCAACCTAAGTTACACAAACTTAGGAAAAGCAATTGACAGGCAGAAAAAATTTTTAGGGACTGACCCGAGGAAGGATTTAGATGAAAACGATTTTTAGATACACAAACACAGGGCTATTAATGGCCGCAATATTTGCGGTTGGAGCGATGACCATTTTTGCACAGGACACGTGTGAGGATACCGAGGCACAGACAACGCTTGGTGATAAATTTCGCGCCGAGTATCCGCTTAGAGATATTCCGGGACGCAAAAGGGCGGTTGAAACGGGTAAACAGTTTCTCGAAAAATATGGCGCCTGTGAATCTGCCAAAGACCTCTCAGACTATCTTAAGACGACCCTTCCAATAATGGAGAATAATCTTAAGACAATCGTCGATGCTGAAGCAAAGAATGCGTTATTGCTCCGGTTTGACACTGCCCTTAAAACAAAGAATTGGGATGGGGTGTATTCCTCAGGTAAAGAAGTACTTCAGAAGTATCCTGACGAATTCAGGCTTGTAACTTTGGTACTGGGATCGATCGGTCTTGACGAAACGGCGAGTACTCCGCGCGTTACCAAGTGGAACGATGAAACTCTGCGTTTCGCTAAACAGGCGATAGCTGATCTTGAGGCCGGTAAGGAATTTAAACCTACTTTTGGGGTGGGTCAGTTTACTTATAAGAACAAAGAGGATGCCCTCGGCTGGATGAATTACACCATCGGCTACATCTATTTCTTTGGCAAAGACGATAAGAAACAAGGCCTCAGCTATCTTTATAAGTCCACTCAACTTGCTTCTGACACCAAGAGCAACCCGGTGGTTTACCAATCGATCGGAGCATATTATTTCGACGAAGTCAGAAAACTCGCGGCCGAAGTTGACGTGATGATCAAGGATCAGAAGGCAGATGACGCTGAGGATATCGCCAAGCAAAAGGTAGATGCGATCAAAGCGAAGGTTGCACTGGTTAACGGCACATCTGAAGCCGCGATCGACGCCTACGCCCGGGCACTTAACCTAGCCAAAGCCGACCCTGTCAAATACAAAGGTGACTATACGAACAGCCTGAATAAAATTCTCCAGGACCTGTATAACGTCCGGTTTGGTAAGATGACAGGTTTTGACGCATTTGTTGCAGCGACCGTCAAAAAACCAATGCCTAACCCGTTAGATCCGGTTACACCTATCGCCGATCCGGAACCGGGCACGACGACAACGTCATCGACGACAACTACCTCTACAACTCCTGCATCGACGATTGCTAAGCCAGCTTCGGGGCCGTCAAAGCCTGCCACTTCGGCGACGACGAAATCAGGAACGCCTAAAAAGCAATAGGTCGGATCCTTTATCTAAAAATCGGGCCGGATGCATTTAACTAATGCGTCCGGCTTTCTTTTTTGCCACATTACTCATAAAATTATCTTCTAATGCAAGGTAAACTCGCCAAGCTCGAAAACGTGACCGGTCATAAGTTTCAAGACCTAAAACTACTCGAACGTGCCCTTACACACCGTTCGTGGGCGTACGAAAACCTGCCCGGAGCGACGGAGGAAAAGGTGCGCGAAGCCGAAAACGAGTCGATGGAGTTTATAGGCGATTCCGTTTTAGGACTCGTCATTGCCGAGCAGCTCTACAACGCCCATCCAAAGGGTAGCGAGGGCGACCTGACATTGATGAAGCATCACTTGGTGAGTACAATAACTCTCGCCCGCATCGCCGAGGGACTCGATCTCGGCCAGTTTATACGCGTCGGACGCGGCGAGGAAAAGACCGGCGGGCGACAAAAACAGGCCCTGCTTGCAAACACGCTGGAGGCGGTGATCGCGGCGGTTTTTCTGGACAGCGGGTACATCGCAGCCCGCGTTTTTATCGGCCGTATATTTGCCGCGGAGCTAAAAATGGCAACTCCCAAAAATTCGATCGATTATAAAACGCTTCTTCAGGAAGTGCTTCAGTCTGAAAAGCAATCGGCCCCGAGTTATAATGTAATAAAGACCGACGGTCCGCCGCATGCCCGCACATTTTCGGTCGAAGCAACTTGGGCAAGCGGAAAAGCTCGTGGCACCGGCAACTCGATCAAATCCGCCGAAATGATCGCCGCCGCTGAGGCCCTAACTATTCTCCGGCCGCAAAACATCAAGGCCTCAAAACGCGGGCCTGCAAAATAGAGTATATTGTTCAATTATATATGAGTAACGAAGCGACAGAAGCCAAAACTGAGGCTGTACAAAAGCCGTTGGGGCCGCCAAAATCGACGATACGTGAGTATTTCGAATCGTTTGCCGTCACGCTTATCATGGCGATTTTTGGCATGACTTTTATTCTGCAGGCGGTGACGGTACCAACCGGCTCGATGCAAAATACGATCCTCGTAGGCGATTATCTGCTTGTAAACAAGTTTATTTTTACACCCGGCGGTTACGAATTGCCATTCCTGCCCCAGCGTGAGATCGAACGCGGCGACATCATCGTCTTTAAATATCCGGGCAACAAGGTCAACCCTGAGGCGGACAGTTCACGTAACCTTATTCCATACCAGATAAATTACGTAAAACGCGTCATCGGCCTGCCGGGTGAGACGATCGAGTTTCGTGAAAATCAGGTATTTATCAATGGCGAGCTGTTGCCGGAGCACCGCGTGATCGGTGATGCAGACGATAATATCTCAGCACTTGACGAAACGGAATTTGAGGAGCGGCGGGAAGATTCGCCCTACAACGTATATTACGAAAAGGACACCATGGACGCGGTAAAGGCTGGCCGGCGAATGACGAGGCAGGGCTATGAATTTGGCGTCGCGGGCAAGCCGATGATAGTGCCGGCCAATAGCTTTTTTGTTATGGGCGACAGCCGCGACAACAGCGAAGACAGCCGATATTGGGGGTTTGTCCCGCGTGGACTGATCATCGGCCGGGCCATGTTTGTCTATTGGTCATGCGACCGCGGAGCGTCGAACGGAGACTTTTTTGGCTGCCTGACCCACCCGCGGCTGAACCGGATCGGGAAATTTGTAAAATAATTCACCAGATTATTCCTCATAAGGTAACTAACTGCAGCACAGTCACCTGCTGACTTCCAATGCTGTCTTTTAAAGTATTTTGCCTATGAATTTAAATCTAATTCCGGAGGTTTCAGACGCTCTCCGCGATGGCCGTCCGGTTGTCGCGCTCGAATCGACGGTCATCGCCCACGGCCTGCCGTATCCTCAAAATCTCGAAACTGGTCTAAAACTCGAATCCATCCTGCGTGCAAATGGAGTTGTTCCAGCGACTATAGCTGTATTTGACGGCAAGTTTTGCGTCGGGCTGGATCGCGGGAAGATAGAAAGACTCGCAACCGAAAAAGGCATTCGAAAGATCTCGCGTCGTGACCTGCCAATTGCGGCGGCGAAACAGCTTAATTGTGCAACAACCGTTGCGACAACATCATTTATCGCTCATCGGGCGGGGATTAAGGTTTTTGCAACGGGCGGCATCGGCGGTGTGCATCGCGGATTCTCGGCGGATATCTCGGCCGATCTGTCCGAACTCGCTCAAACACCAATTACGGTTGTCTGTTCTGGCGCAAAGATCGTTCTCGACCTGCCGGCGACCCGCGAATGGCTAGAATCCCACGGTATAACGGTCCTCGGCTGGCAATGCGACGAAATGCCCGCGTTTTACTCGGTGTCGAGCGGTCTCGCTGTCGATGAGAGGGTCGAAACGGCTAAGGATGTTGCTGCCATTGCTCGTGCAAGGGATGAATTAGGGCTGAGCAATGCGATACTCGTTACCGTGCCAGTGCCGCATGAATTCGAGATTGAGAGAGATGAATTGGAAATAATTCTCGCAAGTGCCTTAAAACTCGCTAAGGAAAAAAGCATCAGTGGTAAAGACATCACACCGTTTCTGCTCACTCAAATGTCTGAACAAAGCGTCGGCCGCACACTTGCCGCCAATATCGCTTTGCTGGAAAACAATGCCCGCGTCGCCGCCGAAATAGCCATAGGCATTCACCCAGTCAGATGACATAGCCGCTGATACAGACGGTATTATCCATTACTTCTTCACCGGTTGGTTTTCCATCTTTTGTTTTAAAGAATCAAGCCGTTTCTCAGCCTCTGCCGCCTCATGCGTGGCCGGAAACTTTGTTAATATCTCTTTCCAACTCGCACCGTCGTAATGATATTGTTTTGTCGCTGAGTTGAATAGAAAAATAACGCCCAGTTTCCGGTAGCGGTCGAGCATGACAAAATTTAGATAATAACTGTGAAGCGGAGCGGCGGAGGCGGCCATTTCCTTTCGGCTGAGGCGGCTCGTGGCGTCTCTAGTCATCTTAACCGCTGCTACCTCGAGCAGGTCGCCATAGAGCAGCAATATCGGCAGCCGGAGCTTTGAATGGGGAAAAAGTTGAAAAAATTCAACGGCGACCTCGATCTGTTCAAAGCCGTCTGACGCCTGGACGAGCCTGGCCAGACGCTCCTCATCACCGGCGCGAAACTTACCAAAAACGGCATCTGCCTGAACCCAGCCGTAATTAGCGGGCGGCGCCGTCACACGATAAAACTTAACGCCGTCGGCCTCTGTGACACCGAGTATCTGTACTCGTCGCCCGCGACGCATCCGTTGTATCGATTCTGAAAACAGGCTTGGCTTTTGGCGCAATACAGACAGCGTCTCGTCAACGATCATACCTGTCTGGCCGATCTCTGGCGGTCTGACGACTGCGGATTTCCCTTGGGAGAGTGTTGCCGTCCTTCTCTGCTGCGCGTTTGATTGATCGCACAAAACAACGAACGCGAGCAGAAGTGTTGTAAATAAAGGGAGTTTCATACTTATCCCGATGGCAGGCACACTACCCCGGCCGTATACGTTTCAATTTTTCCTTTAGTCCCGCGTGATGAAAATGACAAATCGCGATCGCCAGAGCGTCGGCGGCATCGTATGGTGTCGGCACGGTTTTCATCTTTAGCAAAAGTTTTACCATCTCCTGGACCTGATGTTTTTCGGCATTGCCATACCCAACGACAGTTTGCTTGACCAGTCTCGGTGCATATTCAGCGATCTCGATGCCGTGTTGCTCGGCGAGCAACAACATCGTCCCACGAACCTGACCGAGTTTTAGGGCGACGCCGACATTTACTGCATAAAACGTATCCTCAACCGACAAAACATCCGGAGAATGAATATCAAGAATCTCAGCCACGCCATTATAGATATTTAACAGCCGCTTAGAAAACTGCTGTTTCGGATTTGACTTGACTGTGCCAAAATCCACGAGTGTGTATTTTGAACCGCTTCCGTCGACAACGCCCCATCCGAGCGTCTCGCTGCCGGGATCAATTCCTAAAACACGCATTAAATTTCCGTTAAAAGCCTGAGATTAAGACAAGATACTCCAATAAATCGTCTTAACGCAAGGCCTCGTAAGATATTTAGGCTAAGTTTTATAACCCATCCGGGCCTCTCGGTATGGATGATTGGCGGTCAAAATGTATAATGTCATCGTTGAGGGAAAATTATCATGAAATCAGCAATTATTTTTTTAACATTGTGCTTCACGTTTGGCTGCAGCAATGCGGCAAGGCCGGTCTCGCAAAATACGAACGCCGCCGCTGTTTCTGCATCGCCTGAAAAGGCACAGACCGCGATTGCTCATTCGTCTGAAAATCAAACGCCACCCGTCGTAGCCCTGCCCGGGGAAAAAACTAAATGGACGGCAAGCGGCGACCCGATCGATACAAAGGAACTGGACTCAGCCGTGATGTCGGCTGAAAAGGCCCTGAGCGCTAAATCCACTGACGCAGCCGCAAAAAAAGCCGTTGGAGATGCCTATTTCAAACGTGCCATGGCCCTCACCGAGGCCCGACAATATGCGTCCGCTCTCGGCGATTATCGCCGGACGCTGAAATTTGATCCGGCAAATGCTGAGGCGCAAGAGTGGATCGGGCGGATCGTAATGATCTATGACGGCCTCAAAAAAGAATCTCCAAAGGAGGGCGATGAGCCGCCGCCCCTTCCGTTTACAAAGTCAATGTAAGCGATCTGTTCATGGGCGGCCGCTCTCAAGCTAGCTAGACAAAAGCGACTGAGGAATTCTAAACTATCTCTTTTGTGCATACACGCATTTTTATAACATAACGGAGATCAGCAAGTTTTATGGCACTTTCAGCAAACGATATTAGAAAAGGGATGGTTATTCTGCACGAGGGAGCACCGTCAAAAGTGATGGAATTTCATCATCACACCCCAGGCAATTTGCGGGCAATGGTCCAGACACGTCTGCGCAATCTGATTACCGGCAACTCGTCCGAGCACCGCTTTCGCTCAAACGACACGCTTGAAAAGATAACGCTCGAACAGGTCAAGATGGAGTATCTATATTCGGATGGCTCTCATCACCATTTTATGAACAATGAGAACTATGAACAGGTCGCACTTACCGAGGACGAACTAGGCGACGCTGCTCAGTGGCTCATGCCAAACCTGACCATCGAGGTCGAGTTTTATAATGGCACACCGATCGGAGTGACGCTGCCCGCGTCGATGGATCTGATCGTCCAGGATTGCGAACCCGTTTTGAAAGGAGCGACCGCATCCAACTCAAATAAACCAGCAACACTTGAAAACGGCGTCGCCATCACCGTTCCGCCATTCATTGTCGTCGGCGAAAAAATCCGTGTTAATCCGACGGAAGCAAAGTATATTGAAAGAGTGAAATGATCTTTGGACTTTGATTTTAGATTTGGACTTTGAACTTAGGGCTTTGGACTTTGATTTTTGATCTTTGATCTTGGGCTTTGAACTTGGGGCTTTGGACTTTGGACTATTGGGGGCCATGTTCTTTGTTTACAGCATTTTACTAACCGTCGCTTCAATCGTGCTTTTGCCGCGATTTATTTTTGATGCGATTTTCAATGGTAAATATGCTGCCGGATTCGGTCAGCGACTGGGTTTTGTACCAAAATTTGATGCGGGCGGCAAAAAAGTCATCTGGCTCCACTGCGTATCTGTCGGTGAAACTAACGCCGCACGTCCTCTCGCACAAAAGATCAAAGAAGAATATCCAAATGCCCGCCTGATCGTCTCAACAACAACCCGAACAGGACAGAAACTAGCTCGAACGGCATTTGCAGGCATAGCTGATCTCGTTTTCTATTTCCCTTTCGACTGGAAATCGACGGTTCGCCGTACATTGAGAAGGTTATCGCCATCGGTAGTGCTTCTGATGGAGACCGAAATATGGTTCAATTTCATCCGCGAGACCAGCAAGAGCAACGCTCGAATAGCGATCGTCAACGGCCGGCTGTCTGAGCGTTCGTTCAAACGATTTGCCTATATCAGATCTTTTGTGCGTCGCGTTTTGGGCTATCTCGATATGGCCATGATGCAGGAAAATGCCGATGCAACCCGGCTGATGGCCCTCGGAATAAGGGCGAGCAAGGTTCGCGTTACCGGTAATCTGAAATTCGATCACGATCTCGACGCCCACGAAACTGTCCTTACCACAGTATTTCGCACCAGATTTGGCATCACGCCCGATGCACCGCTTATCATCGCGGCTAGCACGCATGCTCAGGAAGAAAAATGGATTCTAGATGCATTTAAGGAGGTCTGGAAATCATCGGGTGAAAATCTGCCTCGTTTGATGATCGCTCCGCGCCATCCCGAACGCTTTGCCGAAGTCGCGGAACTCATTAAAAATACTGGCTTTACATGGGTCAGGCGATCTGAGAGTGTATCCCCACGCGACAAAGCCGCAGAGGTCATCCTGCTTGACAGTATAGGCGAGCTACGAGCCGCTTACCCGCTGGCAGAATTGGTATTTGTCGGCGGCAGCCTTATTTCACACGGCGGTCAGAGCATTTACGAACCGGCCGCAGCCGGACGGGCGATTCTTACAGGGCCGCATACAGTCAACTTCGATGCGGCAGTTTCGGAATTTCTGGATAAAGACGCGCTTGTGCAGCTTCCACGTTTGACAGAAAAAGATGTCGTTCCCAAACTCATCGAAAAATTTAATGAGATTTTGTCCGAGAATCAAAAGCGGAAAGATATGGGAACAAACGCTTTAGCTGTGATGAACAACAACCGCGGGGCTGTAGAGCGAACGCTCGAGTATCTCGCACCGCTGCTCAAAACTGTCGAACATAAATGATCTTCGTCTTCTATTTTTTTGCCGTTGTTTTGATACTGCTGAGTTTCAAATCCTTTCGCGGCGGCCTCGAATATCTGCGGTATTTTAAAGCTGAACTTGCTAAATCACGATCAAAATTTACGCCATTTGTAACCGTTATTGCTCCATACAGAGGCCTTGACGCGGGCAGCGAGGAAAATTTGCTGTCTCTTTTTGAACAGGATTATCCGGACTTTGAAATAATTTTTGTCGTCGATGATAAAGACGATCCGGCCGTTGCGATGATTGAAAAAGTATCTGGTAAAGTCGATTTTGACAAAAAAAAATCGAGTTTGATTGTCGCCGGCAAAGCAGACGGATGCAGCCAAAAGGTCGAGAATCTACGTGAAGCGATTTTGCATGCGGCGGACGATTCGGTGGCGTTTGTTTGTGTCGATTCCGATACGCGGACGTCCCATGAATGGCTGCGGTCGCTCGTGGCTTCGTTGGAAAATGAGAACATCGGTGCGACGACAGGTTATCGATGGTTTATTTCAGAAAATCCGACGCTTGCCTCGGAATTACGGTCCACCTGGAACGCCTCGATCGCATCCGCCCTCGGGCCCAATACAAAATCAAATTTCTGCTGGGGCGGCTCAATGGCAATACGCCGTGACACATTTGAGCGGCTAAAAATACGTGAGAAATGGGCCGGAACGCTATCTGACGATTTTGCCGTCACCCGTGCGATGAATGAGGCAAATTTACCAATTGTCTTCATTCCGCAGGCCCTGACCGCCTCAACCGGCGACTGTACATTTAACGAGATGCTCGAATTCACGACGCGGCAAATTAAAATCACGAGCGTTTACGCCCCAAAACTTTGGGTGCTGATATTTGTCGGCTCCGCGCATTTTAACGCGGTGATGATCACGTCCCTGCTGATTGCGGTTATGAGCGCCCCATACAGTTTCGCGTTCGTCGTTGCACTCGCCACGCTTTTTCTAGTCGCCGCATTCAGCTTGGGAAAATCATGGCTGAGGCTGAGAGCCGTCTCTCTGGTTCTGGCCGGACACGAGAAAGATCTAAAAAAACAGATGTGGACGCACAATACACTTTGGCTGATCTCACCGGCAATTTTCCTATACAATTCGATTTACTCTCTCGCCTCACGGCGTTTAAGATGGCGCGGCACTATTTACGAATTGAAATCCCCCACCGAAACTGTCATCATTGCTGATTAACATTAGGTATAGCGATGAGCGAACAACAAATTCCTGAAAACGATAAACCGACGCCCTACGACCTATGGCCTGATGAGCCGGTGCCGGATGAACCGGCGGCGATATACCCACCTGCCGAACATTTGCCTGATTCGCCGTTCGCCGATTTTCAAGATACGCCATTTAACCCGCCTGAGGAAGAAGCGTTTCACGCCCCGTTCATTCCCGTCGCTTACACACCCGAGACGACCGAGGAAAATGTCCGTCAGAGCGGATTGGCTTGGTCCGCTGGAGTCGTTTTTTTTGGCGCTGTCGCGTTTATGCTTTTTTTAGGTTGGCTGGTCGATCTGTTGTTGGGCAGTTCGCCATGGGGCATCGTCGGCGGGATCGTTTTGGGCTCGATCATCGGCTTTATCCAATTTTTTCGCATTTCGTCACATATATTTGCCCCGAAGAATAGCGATCATCGCCCATTTTTGTCGCGGGATGATGATGAGAAATAGGCGACTGTGCAAGGTCAGAAGGCGGACTTGTTCCCCCTCATTGGTATTGTCTTAACTTTGTTGCTGGAAAATGTTCATTTTCTCTTTATGAGCTTTGTAAGTATTACTTAATGGCCTTTGTGTTAAATTTTAATTTTTCACACAAATACCCTAAAGGGAAGACACAAGTACGCAAAGCAGGAGGAAAAAGTCCCCTATAGCCAGCCACCTTTACTTTGAATTTCACAAAACAATTACCTCTCCTTCTAACGGTTTTGATTTTTTCTCTAACGGCTGTAAAATATAGGTTTGGAAATGAACGAGGATTACGATCCTTTGACAACTGAGAGTACGGTGACGCCCATTTCGCATCGAGGCATTTTGAGGGTAATGGCGGTGCTTATCGGCATAGGTGCGATTGCCGGATTTGCCTTTGGCGGCGTGGGATTTGGGGTTGGCGTTTTATTTGGCGGAGTTTTGTCGTTTGCCAATTATCTTTGGCTCGAGCGATCGACGCGGGCGATATTCAGCCAAACGGCGGCTGCATCAACTGGCATTTTGGCCGTGAAGTATATTTTGCGATATGCGGCTATCGGCCTGGTGCTTTTATTGATCTATTGGACCGGTGCATTTCCGGTC
>JBBSJK010000030.1:0-34553 GCA_038257355.1 Pyrinomonadales bacterium
ACATCGAAGGCTATTACAACCAATCAAGAAGACATTCGGCCCTCGGCTACAAAAGCCCCGCCGAATTCGAACTGCATTTTGAAAACCAAAAAAAGGAGCAATCAGCGTGACGGTTCTGTCCAGAATAACTTGACCATATCAGAACCCTTTGGATAGACTGGGTGCGATAATCAATCGTAATTTAAGTGCCTTCGGTACTGAGATCCGAGGACATGTTCTGATTCATTTTGTTTCCCGATCAGCTACAGTCAATGTATGTTTCAAGCATGAATCAACCGATCAAGATTTGCACTTTTGCAAGCCTGACCCCAATTCTCACGTTCGCGTTGGCTGCGTCGAAAAACTCATCCGGCACTCGATAACGGCGACTAATACGAACCCTTTAATTTATAGCTATGAAAGTTTGTTAATACTTTGTCCAACCTGCTATGTTATGACACTTTTTCTTATGTTTGCTGTTGAAGCAGATGCTTAGACAAATGGTCTTGGCGCTCGGACCGATCCCGAAATCCTAAGAGGCGCATTTGTTGACAGATTGATCGGAAGTCAGAAGCCGGAGGAATTCTCATCGTCGTTCGGCTACTACTGACACCGGCTCGACGTTTGTCATCAGCATCTCGTCAAAACGCTACCGCTTTACCTCACGCACGCTGCTGGTAAACAGCAATCTGCTTGACGTAGATTTTGTCGGGCTGGAGTGAGGGCTATTACGAATTACGAATTAAAAATTAAGATAAGCAAAAGACACCTTGCGGGCGTTCCGAGTTCCGGTATTAGTTCGGAACCCGGAACCCAAAACTCATCTAGGTTGGTGAAAGTTTTTGGGTCGTAAACACCTTTCACCTAACTCATAAAGTCCTGTACCAAACTGTACTAAAACTGTCACTTTTCACCAATTGTCCTGTCACCAATCTTTAGTGTTTGCGGGTGGTGATTTGTCAGTTCTGAACACACAAATACCTGTATTATCGAGGTTCTGCTGCTAAAATCGTTAAAATGTGGCACGTGCCACATTTAAAAAGGGGTATTTTAAAATCACAATTTCCCAATTTATTCAAAATAAAAAAATCACACTTTAAAATACTTAAATTGGGTGTAAAAAATTCTTGCAATAAGCTCAACTACAAGATAATCTTCCTTTCGCAAAACATCCCTCTAATCGCATATAATTAGACAATCAATCTAACGTGATTTTGGAGGGTTTTTATGCAAACTGAAATGCTATCGTTCGACACGTCGAATGCCCCGGCCCACGCCTACGCCGCTCTACCCATAAATAACAACGGGAAAGCCGTCATCGTTATCCAGGAATATTGGGGCCTAAACGACCACATCAAGGACATCGCAAACCGCTATGCCGACGAGGGATTTGTGGCTATAGCTCCTGATCTTTATCGGGGAAAGGTTGCAGCGAACCCGGAAGAGGCGGGCGAAATGATGAATGCTCTCTCGATCGACGACGGCCTCGACACGATCAAAAACGCGATAGATGCGGCGGCGCTTGCGTTTGATCTCTCGCATTTTGGCATCACCGGTTACTGCATGGGCGGAACGTATGCCCTAAGAGCGGCGTGTGAACTGGAAGGCCTGAGCGCGGCGGCACCGTTTTACGGGGATATCCCAGAGGATGAAGTCTTAAAAAAATTGACGACGCCGACGATCTTTATCTCGGCCAAGCGCGACGAATGGATAAATTCTGAAAAGGTAGCCCTGTTAGAAGATGCGGCAGAGCGCTTTGAGCTACCCATCCATTCCGTCAAATACGATGCCGACCACGCCTTTTTTAATGACACACGGCCAGAGGTATATGTCGAAACCGCCGCTAAGGATGCTTGGGCGCTCGTTATTGGCTTTTTTAACGATAAACTGTAATTCTCGCAGGGTTAATTGACCGCCGATGATGTGAGGACGTGAGTTTCGTCCAGTTCGACGATGAGGTTATCGGTTAGAAGGTCGTCGAGGCCGGTGTTGTCGGTAATGGAGCGCGGACGTTCGAGCGAACGTTTGATCTTCTCGACATCGTTGGTCATGGCAAATCGTTTGCGGCTGACCTTTCGCTCGTACATGACCTTGTCGGCGGCGACAATCATCTGGTCAAATGTTTCGCCGTCTTTCGGGTAGCCCGATGCCCCGAGGCTGACGCCGACCGAGGCGTTTTTTTCGTCACCGACCGGCATGGCGAAAGCGCTGACGGCCTTTTCGATACGGCTGCATAGATCGAGAACGTCACCCGGATTGGTTTCGGGAATGAGGGCTACAAATTCATCGCCGCCGTAGCGGGCGAGGAAATCGTAATCGCGTAGCTGTTCGCGTATGACCTTGCTGATCTCGCGGAGCATCTCGTCGCCGACCTTGTGCCCGAACGAGTCGTTGACCGCCTTAAATCCATCAAGATCGAGCATTAAAAGCTGAAAGCTGGTGCCGCCGCGGCTGGCACGGGCAACCTCTTTTTCAAACTGTATCTTCAGGCTGCGGGCGTTTGGCAGGCCGGTCATCGGGTCGGTCATGGCGTGCGTCGTCGCCTCGTCGTGTTTCAGCGATTTACCGATGGCGGCGGCTGCGGTGCGCGAGATGGTCTCGAGCAGACGGATGTGCTCTTCGCCATACTCTTTGAGATTGATGGCATAGATTGTGACTGCTCCGATCAGCTCTCCGTCCGCGATGAGCGGGATGGATGCCATGGTTGAATATTGCTGTGTCAATTCGGTCTGAGAGTAAGAAAAATCGAGATCGGGATCGACATTTTGTACGATCTCACGTGATTTCAGGGCAAATCCGGTTGCTCCCTGACCGACCTTGATGCGTCTGAGCGATAGCATATCTGCATTTTTACCTTCGACATGGGATGCAATGGCCAACTTCTTGGTTTCGTCGAGCAGGTAGAGAGCGCAAGTGTCGAAGGGGACAAATTCGCCGACTTTCTTGGCGAACAAATCCAGCGTGTTAGACAGATTGACCGACGAGCTAAACTCGCGGGCAAGCTCGTAAAGGCTAAAAACCTCGCGGTTTGCAAGCTTTATCTGCTCGACGTAGTTCTGTTTTTCATTTCCGGTATAGGTCTGAACCAGATCGGTATAGCCGAGGCCCTCGGCGTTGATCTCGTTCTCCAGAACACCAAGATTGCGAATCAGAACCGTTACGATTGCTGGGTCAAAACGCGTTCCGGCCTCCTCTTGTATGAGCTGACGTGCCTTGTCACGCGAAAACGCCGGTCGGTACGGCCGCGCACCTCTGATCGAGTCAAATGCGTCGGCGACTGCGAGAACGCGGGCCGTGAGCGGGATCTGTTCTTTGCTCAGGCCCTCAGGATAGCCGCTGCCATCCCAACTCTCGTGATGATATTTTACGGTCGGAATGACTGGATAAGAAAATCCGACCTTTTCTAGTATTAATGCTCCCACCTCTGGGTGAATCTTTGTTTTTTCCAATTCAGCCGGTGTCAATCTGCTGGTTTTGTTTAGAATATGATCTGGGATAGCCAATTTGCCGATGTCGTGAAGCAACGCCCCCGTTCGAAGTGCGTTAATATCACTGTCCGACATTCCAAGTATCCGACCCATACCGACCGCGTAAATCTGTGTCCGGCGGACGTGGCCGACGCCGTCCTGGTCGCGGGCGTCGATTGCGGTAGCAAGCGCCTCAACCGTGGCCAGATGAATGCGGCTCGCCTCGGTTATCTCCCCCGTTATTGTTGCCAGTCGACTGAGATGAATGCGGTAGGCAAGAAATGCCACGATAGCCAGCGGAGCGAGTACCAAACCCAATTCGAGCCCAAAATACTTGAACAACAGACCCATGACCGGCACTGCGACCAACATTAAAATAAGCCTGAACAATGTTTTTGATTTTTGATATTTGTTCAGTATAAAGTGTTTCATTAGCTTAAAATAAGCCTGGATGATTGCGTGGGGTGCACGGTTCGTCCGGCATCTTTCAAATACATATACAATAGTCGTGCCACAATGACACCCGTGTAAATGCTTGAGAAGTAAAATGGAGGTGAAAAAAAATCGTTCTAAATGACAGGTCAGAATGAACGTGCGGGTCAGGTTGACCGAACAGGTTGATGGCAGGAAACCGAGTAATAAGTTAACTGCGGAGTAACGAGGACTGACATGGATTATTTTTAAGTAGTTAATCTGAGCTAATCAGTTGTTATATTCCTAATAGCGATCGTCGTCAAAATCGTAGCTTTCAAAATCGTCTCGATCAGGTCGGTCGCCAGACGCGGCTTCCTCCTTTTTATCTAGCTCGATCGGGTCGAGGCCAACGACCACCAGGCTAGATCCGCATTCGTCACAGACAGCGGTATCGCCTTGTTCGCATTCGGCATCAACGTAAACTTCTTCACTGCATTCGGGGCAAATCGATGTCGGCATTTGTGCTGTATCTCCGCAAACCTTTTGAGGTTATTTGTGTTTCACGCAAAAACCGCGTGAAAATAGGTCTGATATTCAATCTAACTTGAATACGAACATTTTAGCAAGGATAAATTGCCAAGTTTTTTTCATCGGCTGTCCTCAACAAAAAAAAGTGAATCAGACGTATGAATTTTCCATTCCAGATCATAGAGAATAATGAATTTGACGTAGTCGGTTTTGGAACAAATGCCGTCGATTACCTGATTCGCTTGCCCGAGTATCCAGCGTTTAATTCAAAGGTGGAGTTGAGCGAATATTCGGTGGCGGCCGGCGGCGAGATAGCATCGTCGATGGCGGGTTTGCAGAGGTTAGGTTTGAGAACCGCGTATGTTGGACGGTTCGGCGGCGATCAGGCCGGGGAAACGGGGCGTAGATCATTGATCGTCGAAGGAGTCGACATACGATATGCCGAAACGGTCGCTAATGCTCAAACGCAGGTGGCCTTCATCTTGATTGACGAGCGGAACGGCGAGCGTACGGTAATTTGGCAGCGTGACAAAAGACTAGCTTATACGAGTATTGACGCACCGGTCGAGGCCGCTACTAGCGGCCGTCTGCTACACATGACTCCACACGACACGGCGGCATGCATCGGATTGGCACGGGCCGCGAGGGACAAGGGCGTCATCGTGTCGGTCGATATAGATAACGTGTTTGACGGAATCGAGGAATTGCTGCCGCTTGTCGATGTCTGTATCGTTTCGGCTGACTTTCCAAAAAAACTGCTTGGGATTGCAGATAAGAAAACAGCTCTGCGAGAGATCGCGTCGCGGTTTGGCTGCGGAGTCGCGGGGCTGACGCTGGGCCGGGCGGGTTCGATATTTACGTGTCAGGATATGTTTATCAAAACATCGGGTTTCGAAGTCCCCGGTGGATGCGTCGATACGACCGGGGCGGGCGACGCATTTCGCACCGGATTTATATTTGGAATGCTTACCGGTCAATCTGTCGAAGAAAGCGCGACGACCGCGAATGCCGTCGCCGCTCTCAAATGCCGCAGCATCGGGGCCAGATCGGCCCTGCCCAATAAAATTGAATTGGATAATCTGCTTAAAATATGATGCGAAATTAAGACAATTGTTGAACCGAACTCCTTTCATTTGTGCATATATCAGGCAGGTGCATTTAAGATGTCCGCAAAAGATTTGAAGGCCGAATTTACCCTCGGCGGCACGTTTCACAATCTGCTTCTCCGATACACACAGGCCCTGATCACACAAATCTCGCAGACTGCCGTCTGTAACCGGCTGCACACCCTCGAACAACAGCTCTGCCGATGGCTGCTGCTCAGCCATGACCGTCTCGACTCAGACAAATTGGTGATGACGCACGACCTTATCTCGAATATGCTTGGCGTTCGCCGCGAAGGCGTAACACTTGCCGCCAAAAAACTGGGGGCGAAAAATTTAATAAAAAAACGCTCGCGGGACCATAACGGTTATCGATCGCCTAGGACTAGAAAATGCGGTCTGTGAGTGTTATGAGGTCGTCAATAACGAATATAACCGTCTGCTCGGACTTGGGATTTCCCGAACATTCGCCTAAATGTTTAGTGTGTCTGCGTCATCGGGGGGTGTCAGGCTGATGATAGCTCGCCTTTACGACCGTCTTTATATTCCCACGGACGTGATAGTCACCCTCGATCTCGACTTGGAGCGGATTACAGGCGGCGATAAAATCTTCGAGAATGACATTTACGACGTGCTCGTGAAAGATTTTAACGTCGCGAAATGAGTTGATATAAAGCTTGAGGCTCTTTAACTCGACGCAGAGTTTATTTGGGACGTATTTTAGCCTAATAACTCCAAAATCCGGGAAGTCAGAAAATGGACAAACGGCTGTAAATTCCGGCATATCAAATTCCACCCAGATCTCTTTGCCCGCAAACTCATAAGGAAACGAGTCGAGCGGAAATAGGTTCATTTCGGCACGCGGCGTCGGGCGAATGTCGAGGCATTGGTTGTTTGTGGGAGCAACGGCAAGCCCGCCCTCCTGATTGTCTTTAGTGTTCATGTTGATTTCAACCTAACTTCATCAGGTTTCAAGTTCAAAAAACAAGATCCTAGCGCACATAACCGTGTTTTCTAGATCCCATCTTACGAACGGCAGCAAGGTCGTTAATGCCATGCGATTGCAATTTAGTAAGTAAGTTTACAAAAATATGTGCTGTCGCATATGCATCGGCACTGGCACGGTGGTGATTGATAAGATCGATCGAGTAATGGGCTGCGACAGTTTTTAGCTTGTGATTGAGGATGTCCGGCAGCAGCTTTCGAGAAAGCTGAACGGTGCAGAGGCACGGATTACCAAGCCTGTAACTGCCAAAAACCTTAGCGATCTCAAAATTCAGAAACCGCATATCAAAGCCGGAATTATGAGCGACGAGTATCGAATCGCCGATAAAATTTAAAAAATCATCCGCGATGTCAGCAAAAACCGGGGCTCCAGCGACCATTTCGTCACTGATGCCGGTCAGATCGGTGATAAAACGCGGTATCGGCATCTCGGGGTTGACGAGCGTTTGAAACTCCTCGGTTACCTCGCCGTTTTTAACGCGATAGGCACCGATCTCAGTGATCCGGCACGGCGGTGCTTTGGCACCGGTCGTCTCTAGATCAAACACTACAAACTCCGTGTCCATCAACTCGCGGGTCTCAAATCCGTCATCCGCAAGCTCGACCATATCAATATTTAACGTCAGACGCGGATCACGTTCGATGAGATCGCCGACGAGCATCCGGGCCATTTGCACATCCGGCTTTCTGATCTTCATCACAAAATCCACGACGCTCACCGCCGATGCGCGCCCGCCAAACGAACGCAGCAATGCGACCGTCTCGTTTATTAGCAATGACTCAGAAATTAAGTTAGGATACGGTGTCATCAGCTAGAGTTTAGCAGATTTTGTGAGTTTATTGAGTTTGGAGAGCTTTTTGATTAGTCTATTTCAATGGACATTTTGAACAGGTTCAAAGAGACAAATGCGCTTCTCGAAGGGCATTTTATTTTGTCGAGTGGTCTGCACAGTGCAAATTACCTGCAATGTGCTCTAGCTTTGCAGCATCCTGAAGATGCGGCGAAACTGGGACGCCAGATTGCCGTGCATTTTGCGGGTGAGCCGATAGACGCTGTTGCATCACCGGCGATCGGCGGGCTTATTATCGGATTTGCAACAGCTCAGGCAATGAATAAACGGTTTGTATGGACTGAGCGTGAAAATGCTGTGATGAAGCTGCGACGCGGGTTTTCTGTCAAGTCCGGTGAGCGAATCCTCGTAGTTGAGGACGTAATAACAACTGGCGGATCGACGCGGGAATGTATCTCGGCCCTGGACAGCAAGGGAGCAAAAGTGGTCGCCGCTGCGTCGATCATCGACCGTTCTAATGGCGAAGCTGATGTCGGCGTGCCGCGTATTTCGCTGGTTAGTCTCGAAGTTCCAAGTTATGAATCAATTGTATGTCCAATGTGCGCACAAGGTACAGAAGCTGTGAAACCCGGGAGCCGTAAGTAAATGAATATAGCTGCTCAGAGATTTTATGAGGACTTTTTGTACCCAAGATGAATTACAAGTTTTTAATACAGTATGACGGCACCGATTTTCACGGTTGGCAGGTGCAGGAAAATGACCGGACGATCCAGGGGGAGCTCGAGCGTGTGATAGGGATGATTGCAGATATGGATGTCGGTGTGATCGGTTCGGGGCGGACGGACGCGGGTGTTCATGCCGAGGGACAGGTTGCTAATGTTCATTTGCACAGCAAATTTACACCCGACCGGCTCAAACACGCGATCAACGGCAATCTATGGCGTGACATCCGCATAATGAAGGCCCAGATCGCGCCGGATGAGTTTCATTCACGCTTTTCAGCAAAAAAGAAAACTTATATCTATCGCGTCGTCAACGGCCCGGTGATGTCGCCTTTTTGGCGTCGATTCGCCCATCACGAGGCCCGGCCGCTCGATGTCGGGCGGATGAACGAAACGGCTCGTCTCTTTCTCGGTGAGCATGACTGGACGGCATTTGCCTCGGCAAAATCCGACGGCGAAACACGTGTCCGCAATGTACTCGATTTTACGGTAGAATCCCGTTGGAACGATCAGGCACAGGGAGTAATGATCGAGTTTCGCATAACGGCAACGGGCTTTTTGCGATACATGGTGAGGTCAATCGTCGGCACCATGCTCGAGGTCGGGCGCGGCGAAAAGGATAGTGATACAATTCAGACGGCAATCGTCACCGGTAACCGGGACCTGGCTGGCAAAACAGCGTCGGCACAAGGGTTGACACTTTTCAAGGTTGAATATGACGGTTGAATATGACTGAACTAGTTCATATATCCTTCGTTCGCCGGTTCTGACTTAAATGATCATTTACCATATAGTTTTACCTGATGACTGGGCGGCGTTTGACACGCATCTTTACCGGCATCCGAGTCTCGCTGCCGAAGGGTTTATTCATTGCAGCTTTGCCGGTCAACTCGATGGCGTGATCAATCGGTATTATAGTGGAGCGGAGAAGGTCGTCGTGCTAGAAATTGAGAGCGAGGCATTGATGTCGCGGATGATATTAGAACCCTCGACAAACAGCGATCTTTATCCGCATATCTACGGCCCGATCAATCGTGACGCGATAGTGGACGTGAAAGAAAGGCGTAAACACGACCAGTAGGGAGTATGTTCTTTCCACAGTGCACACTCCCTACCGGGTGTTTCAGCCTAAGTTTCCTATGCACGAGAATTTTTCAGGGATACTTAAACCGAATTCTGCTGAGGCGCAGCTTTTGGCGGAGATAGATAAGGAGCGCCTTCCGCAGCATATCGCGGTGATAATGGACGGCAATGGGCGTTGGGCGAAACGACAGGGAAGGCCGCGAATTTTCGGTCATCGTGAAGGGGCAAAATCTGTTCGGGCAATCATCGACACTTGTCGCCGGATGGAGATCAAGGCGGTCACGCTCTATGCGTTCTCGACCGAGAATTGGAAGCGTCCGCAAGCCGAGATCAGGGGACTGATGCGGATGCTAAAACGCTATATTCGCACTGATCTCGACGACGTCCATCAGCACAACATCCGTTTTCAGGCGATTGGCCACATTGAAGGCCTATTCGAGGACGTCCAAAAAGAGATTGCACGTGCGACCGAAATGACGGCCGCAAACACCGGAATGACGATGAGCGTCGCGCTCAATTACGGCGGGCGGGCTGAAATCGTCGAGGCCTGTCGCCGAGCCATCGCATCGCGTATCGCCCAAGGCGAACCTGCCGAAGGCATAACGGAAGCCGACATTGCACGGCATTTGTTTACAAGCGGTCTGCCCGAGGTCGATCTAATGATCCGCACCAGCGGCGAATTTCGAATCTCGAATTTTTTGCTGTGGCAGCTAGCATATAGTGAGATCTACGTCACGCCGACGCTGTTTCCTGACTTTAGACGAACGGGCGTTTTTGAAGCGATACGGGATTATCAAAAACGGGATCGACGTTTTGGCGGCGTGACGGAGCCTACTGACTAGCTTTTTAGGCGGCTGTGCCAGTATGATGTGTGATCTTTGGCGGGAAACGGCGGCAAAGCCGCGAAGATGAAAATAGCTCTCGTCGTCTAGCTCAGCTTTCGCTGCGGGAGTTGATACTTAACGCCCCGATCATGCAGGCCGTTCGTAACTCTATGAAAACACGAATCCTGACGGCCCTCATCACGTTGCCGATCATCATCGCGGCGATCGTTTTACCGTTATATTTCACGGAGGCGGTTTGGCTGTTTGTGGTGCTGGCGGGGTTGGCTTTTGCTGCCGGGTTGTTTGAGTTTTATTCATTGACGAAAAAGCTAGAGTTAAAGGCGGATGCGGCAATAGGGTATTTGGGTTCTGCAGCGTTGTTTGTCGGATTTCTGTTTGACGCTCCTGCAAAGGCCCCAGATTTATTGATCGCAACGCTTTCTCTAACCGTGATTGCGGTTCTCATCTCGCAAACTTTCCGATTCCAAAAGGATTTCTCTAAGATGTTGACGGGTATGGGCGTGACGCTTCTCGGCGTTTTGTATGTAGCGTTGTTGGGCGGTTTTCTCGTGGCAACGCGTGTTGGATTCGAGACTGTTCCCGGCCTGTCGACACATCTTTTGGCATTCTTTTTTCTGGTAATGTTTGGATCGGATGCTGGTGCGTATTTTGCGGGCCGGTCTCTCGGGAAACACAAACTTGCACCGTCAATATCCCCGAATAAAACTGTTGAAGGACTGATCGGTGGCGTCGTTGCTGCTGCCGCGTTAGGTGCCTTATCGACTTGGTGGTTTTTCCCTACATTGCCTTATCTCACATCCATCCCGCTCGCCTGCTTTCTAGCTTTCATCGGCATGATCGGCGATCTGTGCGAAAGCGCGATGAAGCGCTCTGCCGGTGCCAAGGACACGGCCAAAATCCTGCCAGGCCACGGCGGGTTTCTCGACAGGCTCGATAGTTTGCTATTCGCGGCACCGATATTGTATTATTTTGCTCGGTTTTACTTTTAGTTTTTTATGGACGCAGTTCGGTTTAACGACGATAATAATTGATTGGCGAGAGCGTTTTATACTGGACGTTCCGCCTTTCGTTTGTCGCAAATCGAAAGGCGTTTTTTGTTTTTGGGGAGAACGTGTCAGTAGCCCGCACTTAAGTAAGGGCCATACGGCCTTTTGGCGGAGTGTCGCCAACTCAAGACCTTGCCCTTACTTACGTGCGGGCGACTGACACAGAATCGATTTTATGCTTGATGCACTTGGAAGTTTGGAGCGAACACACTCCTGTGGCGAGCTGCGCGAGGCGCAGGTTGGGCAGCAGGTTGTGCTGATGGGTTGGGTGGCTAAGAAGCGTGATTTTGGCGTTTTTACGTTTATCGATCTACGCGACCGTGAAGGCGTGACGCAGGTTGTGGTGAGCGAAGAGGACGCAAAGGAATCTCACGCAAAGGCTAAGAATCTGCGTGGCGAATTCGTTATTGCCGTCAAAGGCGAGGTCGTCAGCCGGGCGGAGGGGACGCACAATGCAAAACTTGCGACCGGCGACATCGAGATCAAGGTCATCGAAATTCTGATCTTAAACGATGCCAAAGTGCCGCCGTTTCAGCTTGAGGTCGCGGGCAGCGAGAATTTGGCTGCCGAGGACACGCGTTTGAAATACCGCTATCTCGACCTGCGCCGTCCGCAGTTGCAGCACAACATTCGAATGCGTGCAAAGGCGGTTCGGGCGATCCGGGAGTATTTTGACGAACGCGGATTTATCGAGATTGAGACGCCGATATTGCTCAAATCGACGCCTGAGGGCGCGAGAGATTTTATTGTGCCTTCACGTATTCATACGGGCAAATTCTTTGCTCTGCCACAATCGCCGCAGATATTGAAGCAGCTGACGATGATCTCGGGCTTTGATAAGTATTACCAGATTGCCCGCTGTTTTCGCGACGAAGACCTCCGCGCCGACCGTCAGCCGGAGTTTACACAGCTCGATATGGAGATGTCGTTTGCCCATCAGGAAATGGCGTATCGCGAAATGCAGGGGATGTTCAATCACGTTCTGCGGCTGATCGATGTCGAACTGCCTGCCGAATGGCCGCGTCTAACCCACGCCGAAGCTATGCGTCGATACGGCTCGGACAAGCCGGATCTGCGGTTCGAAAATGAATTAATTGATTTAACAGATATCGGGTCTGACCTTGGCTTCGCACCATTTTCCGAACCAGGTACTATTGTGAAAAGCATCGTTCTCAATGGAGACGAATACGACGGAGTATTTTCGCTTAGTCGCAAGTCGTTGGACAATTTTCAGGACATAGTTAAGCGATATGGAGGAAAGGCACTTGCCAATATCCAATTAGGCTACGCAAATATAGAGACACGTTCTGGCTTGGGGGAAATTAAGTCGTCCCTGATGAATGCAATTGGAGCTGCGAATGTTGACCGACTAATTAAAGAGGCTAATGCGGGAGCAGGCGATCAGATTCTAATTGTCGCTGGCAGGAGATCTATCGTTGATCGCGTCTTGGGAGCACTTCGAAATGAGCTTGCACGAGTCTATGAAGTAGTTGCGAATCGTGAGAGAGAATTGGGCAGCAGAATTTTTAAACCGCTTATCGTGACCGAATTTCCGATGTTCGAACACGACGAAGAGACCGATCGCTATACGGCTGCGCATCATCCGTTTACGTCGCCGATGGACGAAGATCTTGAGAAATTTACGACAGCCGTCAACGACGAAAGCCAGCACCATCTGCTCGGCGAGGTGCGTGCAAAGGCCTACGACGCAGTTATCAACGGCTACGAATGCGCCGGCGGGTCGATCCGTATTCACCAGAAGGACGTGCAGGCGTTGAATTTCAAAGCGCTCGGAATGTCGATCGAATCGGCGCGGACGCAGTTCGGGTTTTTCCTAGATGCACTCGAATACGGCACGCCGCCGCACGGCGGTTTTGCCGCCGGCATCGAACGAACCTGCATGATCCTCTGCGGCACCGAAAACATTCGCGATGTCATGGCGTTCCCGAAAACCGCCTCAGCACAGGATCTGATGATGGATTCGCCGGGCGAGGTCGACGGGTCACAGTTGAAGGAATTGGGGGTTGAGGTTAGTGATTAGTTGAGAAGCCGTCTTGTAGTAATTAGCCAACCATTTATGGGCTTAAAAGAAATAATTGAAGCTGCTCGCGATGCATATGATAAGGAACGCAATCGCGACAAATACGAAAGACTAGAACGACAATCAGCCGAGAATATTCGAGCGGCTGATCAGCGAGCGAGGTTTTTTGCGAGCCCTGATTTTGATCTCGTTAGGCAATTTACAATACGGTATTCAACGCGGGCATCGAATGATGATATGAGCCGGCTTCGCGATCTCTTGAGCAGTAAACAATGGTATTTTTCATTTGATGAAATCCTTTTCTTTATCTCTGACGAAATCAAACGGCAACAAGCCGAATCGTTAATTCGACGCATTGAATCATTAAATCCTCGGACAATTCACGATTTTATTCGGGCGTACATTGAAATAAACGGATCCGATGCAAAGAACCTCCCCGTCTTAGAAAACTTGCTTCGAGCGAGAGGACTTTTTCAAAATCGAGAACAACTCGAGCATGATTTGTTTACAGTAAATCGTCAGTTGGAGTTGCAGGTATTTGAGAGTCGCCTGAGAGCTGATCAAGGGCGTATTTCTATTGAGGATATTGACCTTCTCGGTGGCTACGAATTCGAGGACCTATTGCGTAAGTTATTTGCGAATGCTGGATATCACGTCCTTCAGACAAAGCTTTCAGGCGATCAGGGGGCGGATTTGGTTTTACAGAAATTTGGTGAAACAACGGTTATTCAGGCAAAACGTTATGGCGGAAAAGTGGGGAACTCGGCAGTTCAAGAAATTGTTGCGGCAATGAGTATGTACCGTGCTCAACATGGAATGGTCGTTACAAACAATTATTTTACTCGATCTGCGGTAGAACTTGCACAGGTCAACAAGATTGAACTTATCGACAGGCCAAAACTCTCAGAGCTGATATCTAAATTCTTCTAGCACGAACCTGACAATGGAATCCTCAGTCCTAATCATCTTTGCCATCTTCCTTGTCGCCGTCCTGTATTCATCGGTCGGACACGGCGGGGCGTCTGGGTATTTGGCGGTGATGGCGTTTTTGGCGGTGGCTCCTGAGGTGACGCGGCCGACGGCGTTGATATTGAATTTGTTTGTGGCGTCGATCGGGACGGTGCAGTTTTATCGGGCAGGGTATTTTTCGTGGCGGATATTTTTGCCGTTTGCGGCGGCATCGATACCGATGGCGTTGGTTGGCGGGCTGATCAATCTGCCGACGGACATTTATAAGATCGTGCTGGGCGTTGTGTTGATGCTCGCGGCGGTGCGTCTCGCGATCAAGTTAAAAAATGACGATCAGGTGAACGACCCGCCGATTCTCGCGTGTCTGCTGATCGGGGGCGTGATCGGGTTGCTGTCGGGGCTTGTCGGTGTCGGCGGTGGGATTTTCTTGACGCCGATTTTGTTGATGATGCGCTGGGCAGAGACGCGTGTTGCGGCGGGCGTTTCAGTTTTATTTATATTTGTGAACTCGGCGGCGGGGCTCGCAGGCAATTACAAGCAGGTTTCAGTTTTGCCTTCCGATGTCTGGATTTGGGTCGCTGTTGCGGTTGTCGGTGGACTGATCGGCTCGACGCTCGGCAGCAGAAAATTTGAATCGATCACCTTGCGCCGTGTTTTAGCGTTAGTACTGCTGTTTGCCGGCGTAAAGTTAATTTTTGTCTAGGCATATAATTCATCTGTTTTACAATCAAAGGAATGAATGGAAAACGAAATCAGTGCGGATGGTTTTTTAATTCGTGGTAATCTGTGATCAATTCCTTTGGTTAAGATGAAAGCAGTAACTCTTTTAATATTGGCTTTTTCTTTATCCGTCGCGGCTCAGTCCGGACGGATGAAGCCGCGCCCGACGCCGATACAAAAAAAGATCGACGGGCCGTCCGTCGTGTATATGCCGACGCAGTCCGCTCCCGGTTCGGCAACGCCAACACCGGGGGCAAAGGCTGATCCCGACGATATCATCAAGGTTGACTCAGTACTGATACCGATCCCCGTTTCCGTTCTCGATCGATCTGGTAAAGCGGTCGGCACGTTGAAACTTACGGATTTTGAACTCAAGATTGATGGTAAAGCTGTCGAGATCGGCGAGATTTCGCGTAGTGATACCCCGATACGTCTGGCGATGTTATTTGACAATTCGTCGAGTGTTTTGATCGCCCGGGAATTTGAGAAAAATGCGGCTGTCAATTTTTTTCGCCGTGTGGTGCGGCCCGACAAAGATCAAGCGGCACTATTCTCGATGGCCGATTACACGCGGCTCGAACAGCCGTTTACGAATGACGTTTCGCTGCTCGTGAGAGCGATTGAGAGCTTCACCGTGCCAAAAGGTGCGACAGCTCTTTTTGACGGTATAGTAGAGGTCGCCGATTATCTAAGATCAGCAAATGGGCGCCGCGTCGTTGTGATCGTCTCAGATGGCGAAGACACATACAGCGATTTCAAAAACACACTGGAAGTAGTGGTCAGAGCTCTGCAAATCAATGACTGCCAAGTCTATGTGGTTAAAACAAAAGACTTTGAAAACTATAAGCGGACCGGGGTTCGCGCGGGTAATGCCAATATCCGAGCCCTCACCGCCGAAACACGCATGATCGAAATTGCCCAACAAACCGGCGGTGCGGTCTATTCGCCGATTGACGAAGGCGAGATGAAAGATGCCTTTGACCGTATCTCAGCCGAGCTTTCTCAACAATATGTTCTAAGTTACTACCCCGAGGAGGAGACGGATAAACGCGGTGATTTTCGCTCCATCTCCCTCACCGTTAAGTCCAATCAAAACTTCACTGTCCGCACGAGAAAAGGGTATTACGTTGGCAGGAAGTGAGTTAATCTGATTACGACAACGGAAAATAGTGGAGGCAAGGCAGCCATTGCTGAAGGCTTAAAGGTATACAACCTAACTACCACGGTATTTTTTTTGATGCTCCAGGAAAACCTCACCCAATTCTTCCAACACCTCAAATACGAGCGTAATCTGAGTCCGCATACGCTGCGCAATTATGCTAGTGATCTGGACCAATTTAAACAACACTTGTTTAATGTGGAAAGGCGGGCGGATGTGCCGGTGGCTGAGATCGACCGCCTGACGATACGCGAATGGATGGCGTCGCTACATGCAGATCATAAAAAGACATCGGTTGCGAGGAAACTGGCGAGCCTTCGGACTTTTTTCCAATTTCTGGTTCGCGAAGGCAAGCTCGAATCAAATCCGGCAAAACAGGTCGCCACGCCAAAGATCGAACGCAAACTGCCAAATCATCTTACAGTCGAGGACGCGGTGCGGTTTATCGAGACACCGGATATAAATACCGATCTCGGGCGGCGTGACAGGGCGATCATTGAGTTTTTGTATGCGACCGGCATCCGTGTCGGTGAGCTGGTCGGGATAAATATTGGGGATGTCGATTTGCGGGAAAAAATGGTGCGCGTGACCGGTAAGCGTAAGAAGCAGCGGATCGTACCGTTTGGAGAACCGGCTCTGCAGGCACTCATGCTTTATATGGCAGAGACCCGGAACATATTTTTGAACGAGTGTCCTGCGGCCGACCGAGATTTGCAGGCTCTCTTTCTACATCGCCGCGGCGGCCGGATCACGACTCGCTCGGTCGGTCGGCTCATCGATAAATATATCAGGCTGTGCTCGGACATTCACGATATTTCGCCGCACAGTTTGCGTCACACCTTTGCCACGCACCTGCTGGATTCCGGGGCAGACCTCCGCGATATCCAGGAACTCCTCGGCCACGCCCGTCTTACGACGACACAGATCTACACGCAGGTCTCGATGGAAAAGATGATCGAGGTCTATGATCGGGCTCATCCAAAGGCGTAGGTAAGGCTCAGAGCCACTGCCCGAGCAGCTCTCAGCTCTTCACTTTACTCTTCGGCAAGTTTTTCGTGGATCTTGTCATTAGCCTCTTCCTGCTGGGAATGGCTCGCCTGCAGTTCCCCTTGTTCGATCTCAGCGTCGGGTTCATAGCTCAGCTTAATAAAGACCGGAAAATGATCCGATCCGAAATATCCGAGCCGTCGGAAGTCTACAAGTCTAAAATGATTTGAATGAAAACAGTGATCCAGCGGAAAACGCATAAACGGATACTTTGCGTGAAAGGTGTTGTAAAAACCGCGTCCGACACGAGGGTCGAGCAGGCCGCTGATATCCTGAAACAGGTAATTTGTCCGCGACCACGCTACGTCATTGAGGTCACCAAATACAAGTGTAGGGCAATCTAGTTTTTTAACCTCTTTACCGACGATCAGCAATTCGGCGTCCCGTTCGAGTGAGCTATCGTCAACGGACGGAAATGGCGGCGGCGGATGCATACAGCGTATCTCCACTTTGGTGCCAGATCTCAGCCGAACTTGTCCGTGGATGGACGGCACGTTGCCCTCGATAAGAAATTTTACCTCTGCATCGATCAGTTCGAGCTTTGAGTAGAACAGCATTCCGTACGTGTCATCCTGCGGCTGTAAGACAGTATAAGGGTGCGTTCGCTCAAACCGCTTTAGCTGTTCTTTCCACCATTCATCTGTCTCAACGGTAAGAATAATATCGGGATCTGCCTTTTCGATTATCGCCGCTAATTTGTCCGAATTGCGATTATCTTGGAGGACATTTGCAAACAGCAGGCTTAATGCTGAATCGCTACGTACATTTATGCTCTGTTGCACCTGTTTGCGGGCGAAAGGCATATACGGGTACATCATGAAGCACTGGTACGCTACGCACGCCCCTAAGATGATCAAAAAAGAGTTTTCTGCAAGCCCGGAATCCCAACCAAATATTATATAAGTTAAGAAGACGGCGATGATTACGATTGTGATCTGTAAACGCGGAAAATCAAAGATCCGAATCCACCAGGCATCATTTCGTAACAACGGCAGCAGAGTCCCCGTAATCATGAGCAATCCGATGACAATCAAGACAATCTTCACAATTTTCTCCCAACGCCACAATCTGTCGGTTATTCTAACAAGTCTAAGGTAGAATCTTCTCCAGTTCCTCGGGCGTATCGATATCAAAGGCAGCTCCCGGGATATTGATCTTCGCCACGATGCCGTAATGATCGCGAATTAAGTAACGCGCGCCTTTGTCACCGCTCAGTTCTGACAACGCCCTGAACATTACACTTGAAAATAGCGCGGGAACGCCGACGACGTTGCCGTATTGCGATGCAACTATATCGCTGCCTGAACGTTGAAACTCGGATAAGAAAACATCGATTTGCTTGGACGCAATGTCGGGCTGATCGCAAAGTGTAATCATAACGGCGGCGACATCAGGTTCGACACTTAACAACATATCGAGTCCAGCTTTGATTGAGGAGCTCATACCTGTTTGCCACTGTTCGTTAACACAGATGTTCACGTCCAAATCTGCGAGTTCGATTTTGCAAACGTCCAACTCCGCGCCAAGTACGACAATGTTGGGATGGCAACCCGAAGAGATTAATGTTTCAGCCGCACGGCGGAGCAGCGTTTTGCCGTCAAATGCGACCAGCTGTTTTGGTCGGCCAAACCGGCTCGAACCGCCGGCGGCAAGCAGCAAACCGCCAATAGTTTTAGATTTATTTCCGATCATAGATCGACCCATTACGGTAACGCAGGCTCGTGCCGTTTCGCGATTTTAGGACGCTCTGGATCTCACTGATTATGGAGAGAGCTATTGCTTCAGGCGTATCTGCTCCGATGTCGAGGCCAACTGGCGCGTAGAGGCGTGAGAGCTGCTCTTCTGTAAAGGATTGGCCATCGGCGGTTAATTCTTCGAGAAGTTGTTCGGTGCGGCGTTTGGGGCCGAGGGCACCAATGTAAAAGACTTTGGAATCAAGCAACGCCGGTAAAATCAGACGGTCGCGTTTGTAATTGTGGGTCAGGATAACGCCAGCAGTGAGATTGTCGGCGTAGATCGGAGCGGGCGATTCGTCGAAGGTTTGCTGGACGAGATTTTGAGTATCCGGGAATCTTTCTTTGGTCAGAAATGCGGGCCGATGATCATGGACAGTTACATGCCAGCCGAGTTCCGCAGCGATCCGCACGAGAGGAACGGCGTCCGCCCCGGCACCGAAAAGCAAAACAGCGATCGGCGGTTCAAACTCTTGCGATGTTTCACGCTTTTCATAGGCCTTACGCATTTTTAAGATAACCGGACTCTCTTTCCCTACGAGTTCGAGTTTGATCTGAATCACGCCTCGGCAGCCCATGTTCATGCTAAAAACCGAGTTTTCGTCGCCAGTCGTATCGTAGGTAAAAACGTTTGCTTCGCCGGTGGCGAAAACATTCTTGGCGCGTTCGAGAACATCGGCTTCGAGACAGCCGCCGGAAACGGTGCCGATTGTGTCGCCGTTGGCAAGCATCAGCATTCGAGCTCCGGGCATGCGATAGCCTGATCCCTGAACGTCTATGACGGTCGCAATTATCGCTTTCTCGACATCATCCAGCGCATCGACCGCTTTTAAAATTTCAGTAATCTCTTTCAAAATTGATGTCTATACGTTCCCCGAGCCAGTAGCAGAGGCCATCGGGAGCGACGATGTAAAATACCTTCCAGTTGCCGCTCTCGTTCTTCTCGATAGCAAATTCCGATATTTCGTTTTTCAAGCCGTTTGCCTTGAACTCGGCTAACAGATTTGCAACTTCGTCGACCTCAAATGCACAACCATCCTGCTCCGGATCGCCGCCATTCTCGACGAGTCCGATTTTTACACCAGACCGCACCAGTATGGCTGATTTTAGAGGTGAATTGCTGAGCGATTCAACCTCGAAACCCAAAATGTTCGTGTAAAATGAGAGAGCTGCATCGACGTCCGCCACCGGCAGATTCATCGCGTCGCCCTTATAACCCCAGGCATTTTTGAAAAGCGTCGGCATATTCGAGCTAAACCTTATTCGGCGCGTGTGTCGTCCAACTGAATTTCCGGAAATTCCGCCGTAAACTCTTCGCGGGATTTGCCATCGATCTCGCCTCTGAGAGGGCGTTTGCCGACATTTGCTTTGAAATTGCCATTCTCATCGTACAGACGGCGATATTGGGCGGTGTTGCGGATAATGCCCTGAACGTAGCCTTTCGTTTCTTTAAAAGGAATTGCCTCAACAAACTCGTCCATCTCGGCCGGAAGCCTCGCTCGCCACTGATTAACTCGTCCCGGGCCAGCATTGTAGGCGACTGACATATACTCGACACGGCCAAATTTTGTCAGCTGATCTTTCATATACGCCGAGCCGAGTTCGATGTTTAAGGCGGGTTGATAGAGATCAGTTGGCGTCCGCGGCATCGATGCTCCATATTTGCGGGCCATTGTTTGAGCGGTCGGCATTAGCAGCTGCATGAGGCCATATGCGTTTGCGGATGATTTGGCATCGGCATCGAAGATAGTTTCCTGCCTGATCACGCCAGCGATCAAATAACGGTCGAGGCCCCGATTCTGTGCCCACAATTTTATCTCATTCCAATTTGTCAGCGGATAAAAAATGTCCCACTCATCGCGGCCCATTTCTTCTGGAAACATCTGTGCGTAATCGGGATAGCTCTTCGCAAGTGTCAAAAGTGCATTTACGTTATCACCCTTGTGCCGGTAATGTTTGGCGAGTGCAAGGTTGATCTTCGGACTATTGCTGGCCGTCTTTCTGGCTTCCTCCAGTTCGTCGATCGCCCAATCAAACAGGCCGATCGTGGTCAGCTCTTCGCTCTTATCGGCACGGGTCAATTCTTTGTCCGTAGCTGTCTCGGCGGCGACGGTGACGGTTTTGAGATTGGCGACAGCCTTTGCAATCAGTGGATTGGTTGTGGCCGTACGGCAGTTTCCCTGATTTTTCATTGCGGTCAGGCGGTTTAATGCCAAATAGCCGTACCAATTGGCCCCATATCGATAGGCCACGGCGTCGTAGAGGGCGCAGGCGTCGGGGAGTTTGCCAGCAAGTTCCGAATCGCGCGCCGCCCAGTAACCGGCCTTGCCGCGATTGTTCGTATTTTTATCGGCGTAGAGGGCGAGGTGGTCGATAAACATTTGAGACGAGAGGGCGAAATTATCGTTCTCATGCTGAACCCAGCCTGCCTCGAACTGGGCGTTTGCCACCTCGACCGAGTTTGGAAATGCTGCAACGGCGGTGTTGAAATAATAGGCTTCGTCGATCCGGTTTTTGCCTTCTCGGGCGGCGAGTCCGGCGTCGATAAATGTTTTTACGACTAACTTGCCGGCCGGGTATTTTTGCCGCATTTCGTCGGCGGTCAAGCGGGCTTGTGGCCACATCCTCGCTTTTGCGTAACCGAGGATTAGCTCGCGATAGCCTTCTTCACGCTCATTTGCGGATTCGGGAAGCGAGTTAAAAGCTGCAATTGCGTCAGGCATCTTGAACGCGTTGGCATGGGCCGAAATACGTCGGAGCCGTACCTGCGGCGTTGCAAGCACGGGGAAATTAGCTGACAGATCAATATAAGCTGTGGCCGCCCCGGCGTAGTTTTTTGCATTAAAAAGCCGGTCGGCTCGAGCGAGCTGTTCCTCGCCAGTTTGCGGCGTCAGCGGTTGCCCGATTGATGTCAGTTTTGTTTCAGCCTCAACAGCGGCGGCCGATCCTGCGGCAAAGAAGTATGTGCGGCGATAGTACCTAATCGCCTCGGTCTGCGACGTTTGTGCCTCGTACGCCTTCGCAGTCAGGAGCAGAGCGTCAGCGTCATTCTTTTCGCTCAGTTCGACCAAAAAACCGGGAACATCAACAGCGAGTCCAGCGACAATAGCGGAATTGGCCCATGCCAATTTAGCATCGCGGCTCCGGACCGAGTCGGGATGCTCGCGAATCAGTTCGGACAAGATAGTCATTGCCTCGGCGTGATTTCCGGCTTTCTGCAAAGACTGGCCACGAAGCCACAGCGCGTGATCGGCCAGCTTTGTCTTTTTGCCAAACACATCGGAATTCAAAATAGCCGCCGCACCGGTGAAATCACCTGCTTCAAACCGGTTGCGGGCGCGAAGCAGTTTTGCAAGCGCACCGATTTTCTTACCCGCAAACCGAGATTCCAAACCGGCGACAAAATCCTCCGCCGGCATCTTACCATTGCTCGTCATCTGCCTCAGCGTCTGCAAAGCATGCTCCTCACTCGGCTGAGCGGAGCAGCCAACGGTAAACAGCAAGGAGACGAAAAAAATTAAGGTGAAGGTATTAAACAGTTTTTTTGGCATTAATTTTTATGGAGGTCAAATAGAGTTTTAGAAACAGTTAACCCTTAATTTCAGATGCACTGTATTTAGCTGGGACTGCTTTCCAATTTGCCGCACTCGCTTTGATTTCCGCGATATTGAAGTTCCAATGGTGCAGCGTTGCAGGATTAAATCTAGTGCGTTAGTACTATTATACCGAAAACGGCTTATCCCTGGCATTAGTTTGTGATAACACGATTAGACAACCTAACAACCCCTATTCTAATCGAAGGACGGTATAATCAAATAATTAAACCTCGATGATTTGAAGTGAATTTGTATGAAGACGTTTCCCGTAATCGCATTTGTTTTTATTTTTGCCTTATCGGCTATGTCGCAGATCAACTTGCCGATCTCGACCCCGACTCCAACAAGCGATGCGGACGTTGTCAAGATATCTACAAACCTAATTCGCATCGACGTTACAGTCACGGATTCTAAAGGAAGGGCTGTCTCCGACCTCGGTCTTAACGAGATCGAGATCTACGAGAATGGTGAAAAGCAAAAGATTACCGGACTCTCATATATCTCGTCGCCTCGGTCCGTTGACTACAAGCCAAAACCGGCAGATCCGACACTACCAGTGCCGCCGGTCAGCCTTCTCAGGCCAGAGCAGATCCGCCGTAGTGTCGCATTCGTGGTTGATGATCTGTCGCTTTCATTCCAAAGTGCCTATCAGACGCGAAGAGCTCTTAAGAAATTTGTCGATGAGCAGATGCAGGACGGCGAGATCATCGCGATTATCCGAACGGGTGCTGGGATCGGTGCGCTTCAGCAGTTTACCGCTGACAAACGTATCCTTTACGCGGCCATCGAGAAAGTACAGTGGAACCCCCTGGGAAGCGGCGGTATTACCGCGTTCGCTCCGCTCGAGGCAAAATTCCCTACCGATCCCGATGCTCCTGAGCCGGAGCCGGGTGAACGAACCATCGAGGGCATCGAGCGTGAGCTGCGCGACTTTCGCGAAGGATATTTTGCGACGGGAACACTCGGAGCTCTCGACTATATGATCCGTGGCATGTCAGAACTGCCGGGTCGTAAATCGGTTATTTTATTCTCAGACGGCTTTGCGACGGTGAACGTAAATGCCCAAGGGGGTATCGAGGGGTCGTCGATTCTCGACCCGCTCAAACGTTTGATCGATCGCGCAAACCGGTCGTCGGTTGTGGTTTACGCCATGGACCCTCGCGGCCTCGTCTATCCCGGCCTCACTGCCGCCGACAGTACGACGGGGCGCACGCGAGAGGAACTCGAACAGGACTTAACCGACCGCAACAATAAGCTTATCGAATCACAGCAAACCCTCAAATACATCTCGGAGGAGACCGGAGGTTTTGCGGTTATTAATACAAACGATCTGAGCAGCGGCGTGCGCAGGGTGCTCGACGATCAGAGTTATTATCTGATTGCTTACGAGCCGGACAGCGAAACATTCAACCCTGCCGAGCGAAAATTTAACAAACTGGAAGTAAAGGTGCTCCGCAGCGGCGCGAATGTGCGCTACCGAAGCGGTTTTTTTAATGTTGTTGATCGCGGCAGGCAAGCTATGGAGCCTCTCACTACTGCGGCCGGCCAGCTCGAATACGCACTTGTTTCCCCGTTTGCCGTCAGCGGGATTAACCTTCGCCTCAATGCGCTGTTTGGCTCGGACGCCAAAAACCCGATGTATGTCAGGTCTCTGCTGCACGTCAGTGCGAAAGATTTGAAGTTTACCGACGCAGGTAACGGGTTGAAAAAGGTTGTGTTTGATGTGCTCGCTATGAGTTTTGGCGACAACGGGCAGGTCGTCGATCAACTTTCTAAAAACTATACTCTAACCGCGACCCCCGACGCATACGCAAAACTGACAAAAGAGGGCTTTGTTTACGATTTTCTGTTTCCGGTGAAACAAGCCGGTGCCTACCAGTACCGTGTCGCCATACGCGATTCCCAGGGCGGACAGGTGGGCTCGGCAAGTCAGTTTATAGAGGTGCCAAACCCCAAGAATAATCGTCTGACCGTGTCGAGCATTGTCCTCGAGACGCTCACGCCCGAAAAGTGGCGACAAGCCATAGACGTCAATGCGCCTCGCGTGAATACAGACCCGATCACCGACACGGCGCTCAGGCTGGTGAGCCTCAATTCGGTTCTTCGCTACGGATTTGAAGTCTATAATGCCCGTCTGGACTCGGCAAAACGCCCGCAAATCGAAACCAAGATCCGTGTTTTTCACGACGGCAAACTCGTGCTCGACGGAAAGCAGATTCCCTTTGACCTCGCTGGCCAGACCGATATGCTCCGGCTAAAAATGACCGGAGCGATCTCTATCGGCGAAAAGATGCTGCCCGGCGATTACATCCTGCAGATTATCGTTACCGACAAGTTCGCTAAATCGAAACACCGGATAGCCACCCAATTTGTGCAGTTTGAGGTTGTGAAATAATTATTACAACTGAGAACGTCGTCCAACCTTAAAAGCAAATTCTTGTGGAAAATTGCATTTCCCTCTAACAATTACTAATCTTTAGTCTTTGCCATCATGCTAAAGATTAAATCTGTCGAACTCATCGAGATAAACCTTCCGCTCGTTCATTTTTTTGAAACGAGTTTTGGGCGGACGTATGAGCGCCGGATTATTCTGGTACGCATCGAGGACGAAGATGGCGGTGAGGGCTGGGGCGAGGTCACGTGCGGAGAATCGCCTGGCTATTCGGATGAATGGACTGATTCGGCGTGGGTGACGGCGGAAAAAATTCTCGCTCCGATGGTAGTTGGTTTTGAAGTTGAATCGGCCGCCGACGTTTGGAATCTCATGAAATGGGCCCGCGGCCACCGAATGGCAAAGGCCGGCATCGAGACAGCCTGCTGGGATCTCGAAGCAAAAAAACTCGGCGTTCCGCTTTGGCGGCACCTCGGCGGCGTAAATCAAACAATCGAATGCGGCGTTTCGATAGGAATTCAAGACTCGATTCAGCAGTTGATCGGCAAGATTCAAACCGAAGTCGATGCGGGATACAAACGCATCAAAATCAAGATCTCACCGTCCTGGGATTATGATGTGATCAAGGCCGTCAGAGCTGAGTTTGGCGGTATTCTGCTGATGGGCGACGCGAATTCTGCTTACACGCTCGCCGATATCGACAAGCTCAAGAGCCTCGACGAGTTCGGCCTGATGATGCTCGAACAGCCTCTGCCCCACGACGACATCATCGATCACGCAAAGCTCCAGTCTCAAATTGAAACACCCATCTGCCTCGACGAACCCATCAAATCTCCCGAAGACGCTCGCAAAGCTATCGAGCTCGGCTCAGGCAAGATTATCAACCTCAAAAACGGCCGCGTCGGCGGCCACTCACAATCAAAACAGATCGAAGAGATCTGCTGCAATGCCGGAATGCCGGTCTGGTGCGGCGGCATGCTCGAGAGCGGCATCGGTCGCGCCCACAACATCGCCATCTCGACCCTCGCCGGCTACACAATGCCCGGCGACGTCTCAGCCTCAAAACGCTACTGGCACGAAGACATCATCGAACCCGCCGTCGAGGTTTCATCCGAGGGCACCATCACCGCGCCGGAAGGCCCGGGGATCGGATTTGAGGTAATAATGGAAAGAATCGAAAAGGCTACAACAAGGAGAATTGCCATTAAATGAAGCTCTTTCTAGTCCGATTTACGAGAGTCTCTTACTTAAGGGTAACGAAGCAATTCCGTGTTTGGTCGAAAGAATAGGCAACGATACTTTAATAAAGGATCCTAGCTATTCGGTTCCGTCGTGGCACCGCTTCGCGGTCGGTGACACTGCATTATTCGTACTCCTCCGTATATTGAGTAAGGGTGACGACAAAGAATGGGAGAAGCGGTTGCTCGAATCACTTCCGCAGAAATACCAAGAAGAATGGGAATTTAACGGGATCTACGCCTACTTCAACTACGTTTCGGAACCCCAGAATTGCAAGGAATTGCAGAGTTGGTGGAGGAATCGGCAGAGCAAGAATAAGACGGCTAAAGTCATTTGCCGCTACGCAACGTAAGAGTGGAATCATTGATTACGATCCGATTACACACCCTACAACGGCCAGAATATCGGCAAAAACACCATTACCACCACAAACATTAGCACCGTCAGCGGGAAGCCGATCTTCATAAAATCTCGGAAGTTATAGCCGCCGGGGCTCATTACGAGGACGTTTACGGGGTGGCTAAGGGGCGTGATAAATGCCATCGAGGCCGCCATTGCGACGCCCATGACCAGTGAGCGTGGGTTAACGCCTGTCTGCTGGGCGATGCTGATGGCGATCGGGCCGAGGATAGCGGCCGCGACGGCTCCGTTAACGGCTTGTGTAAGAACGGCGGTTACCAGAAACACACCGGCGAGCAGCACAAGGTTGCCGTTAGAGCCGAAAATATTAACTATTTCGGAGCCGATCAGGGCAGCGGCATTTGTTTTGGTCAGAGCAATACCCATCGGCAGCATTCCCGCGACAAGAAACACGCTCTTCCAACCGATAGCCGCGTATGCCTGTTCGGTCGTGACGATGCCTGTCAGCATCATTCCCAGGGCTCCACCCAGCATGATCGGCCCCGTGAGATCAGGGAAAAGAACCGCACATACCAGCGTGGCGATAAATATCCCGATAGCCGCAAGGCCCTTGTTGGGCACGGTGATTTGAGCCTCGTCGCGGGACATCAGCAGTATCAGGTCAGGGTCGTCGGCCAGCACGGCAAGCTTTTGCCGTGACCCCTGCAGCAGCAGGGCGTCTCCGAAACCGAGCCTCACATCCGCCAGGTCCGTATATATCTCTTCGTCGCCGCGCCATACGGCGAGCACAGTGACGCCATACTTCTCGCGAAAATGCGATTCTCGCAGCGTCATACCGAGCAGCCGCGACCGCGGCACGAGCATCGCCTCGGCCACCTCGACCACGCGCGATTCCAGGTCACTCTCTCTCCATTCCGCCACCGGTTTGAGCCTCAGATACGGCTCGACATCGCGTTTGCGAAAGCCATCGACATCGCCCTCGAGGACCAGCGTATCGCCCTCTTTAATGAGCGTTTCGGGCGAGAGAGCAAACACCCTGCGGCCCTTTCGCTCGATTGCGATCACGCTTACGTCAAAGTCCTCTCGCAGAGAGCACTCTGCCAGGGTCTTTTCGATCAGGATCGAGTCTTTTGGCACGTCTGCAATGAAAAGGCTCTTCCCAAGGCCGTATGTCGAAATTAGGTCACCGCTGCGCTCCGGGGCGTTAGGAGCATGGGTCCGCTCGATCGCCGAGCCGCCGGGCAGCAGCTTTCGGCCCACGAAGGTGATATACAGAATGCCCGTGACGACGAGTACGAAACCGAGCGGCAGGAAATCGGTCAGCCTGTATCCATCGATCTGGTTATCCTGAAGCAGCGAGTTGAGGATGATGTTTGTCGTAGTAAGCAGGGTCGCTGTTCCGCCGAGGATCGTACCGAAAGCGAGCGGGATAAGTATCTTAGAGTTGCTGACGCCTGCCTTTTTCGAAGCTCCCGCGACCGCCGGCAGCAAGACGGCCGCCGCGGCTATATTATTCATAAATAGCGACAGAATGGCGCCCGCGACCATCACTATCACGACGAGCGACAATTCGCTGCGGCCGCCTACCCTCAGCAATATCACACCCACCTGCTCGGTCACGCCGGTCCGCTGTAGGGCCTCGGCCAGGACAAATATCGATATGATGGTGATCACCGCCGAACGGCTAAACCCCGAAAATGCCTCAGGCGGAGTCAAAACGCCCGACACGCCGAGCGCCACGACAACCAGAAGCGCAACCAGGTCCGCCGGCACCCGGTCTGTCAAAAACAGAACGAGCGCCGAGATCAGGATCACAAATGTGATGATCAGATGATTTTCCATCGCGGGCCAAGATTCAGTTTAATTGTCGCCACCCCATCCGACAACCAGCCGCCCCGCGGCGGCCATGAATCTAGCCGTGGGTAAAGCCCCACGGACTCGCCTAACACCGGAGACTTCTAGCAGGACCGTGTCGAGGATATTCTGCCCACAACGCCAGATGAGGGCTGGCTCCATCATGCTCAAGTTTTCCTCAACGGGGCGCGGTTATGTTTAAACTGGGCCGGATCTTTCGATCAGACTCACCCTAAAGCAGTTCTCTCGACACGATGCTCGATCTGCCGCACGGCTTTAACAGGCAGGCGCTGCTCGACGCGATGAAAGACCGCGTTATCGCCAAAGGCGAAATCGTCGGGATGTATCAGCGAAAGCCTGTTGTTCAAGACAAGAAATAGTCATGATAAACGACGGCGGAACCGGGCAGGGGACAAGACCTGCCCTTTTATTTTTGCTACAATCTCATTTTTATGAGCAATCAAGAACCAAATAAGATCATCTTTTCGATGGTCAAACTTAGTAAACTTTACGATAAAAAGGCGGTCTTAAAAGACATTTATCTTTCATTTTTTTACGGTGCCAAGATCGGCGTGTTGGGTTTAAACGGCGCCGGTAAATCGAGCCTGCTGCGGATCATCGCGGGAACGGACACGGATTATAACGGCGAGGTCGTTTTTTCGAAGGGCTATTCCGTCGGCTATCTCGAACAAGAGCCAAAGCTCGACGAGACAAAAACCGTGCAGCAGATCGTTGAAGAAGCCGTTCAATCGACCGTCGATCTGCTAAAAGAGTTTGAGGAGATCAACGCCAAATTTGCTGAGCCTATGGACGATGACGCGATGAATGCGCTCATCGAACGCCAGGGCGAGGTGCAGGAAAAGCTTGATCATGCGGACGCATGGGACCTCGACGCACGGCTCGAAATGGCGATGGATGCGCTTCGCTGTCCGCCGCCTGAAACGCCGATCCAGAATCTGTCCGGCGGCGAAAAACGCCGTGTTGCACTATGCCGCCTGCTGCTGCAGAAGCCGGACATTCTTTTACTTGACGAGCCGACGAACCACCTAGACGCCGAAACTGTGGGATGGCTCGAACAACATCTTCAGAAATACGAGGGAACGATCATCGCGGTGACGCACGACCGTTATTTCCTCGACAATATTGCCGGCTGGATTCTCGAACTCGACCGTGGGCAGGGAATCCCGTATCAAGGGAATTACACATCCTGGCTCGAGCAGAAGGGAACCCGGCTCGCACAGGAAGCTCGCAGCGAGGACAAGTTGCAAAAGACGCTCGAACGCGAGCTTGAGTGGATACGCATGTCACCAAAAGGCCGGCATGCCAAGTCAAAGGCCCGCATTAACGACTACGAAGACCTGCTCGCAACTGAGTCAGAAAAGCACGCCGACGATCTCGAAATCTACATTCCTCCGGGTGAGCGGCTGGGTGATATCGTTATCGAGGCTCACGGCGTTTCAAAAGCCTATGGCGATACTATATTGTTTGAGAATCTCGAATTCTCGCTGCCAAAAGGCGGCATCGTCGGCGTCATCGGCCCGAATGGTGCGGGTAAAACTACTTTGTTTCGGTTGATAACAGGTCAGGATACGGCCGATTCGGGTTCGTTTAAGGTCGGTGAAACTGTCAAGCTGGGATATGTCGATCAGTCGCGTGACAGCCTCGCGGCCGACAAGACCGTCTTTGACGAGATCGCCGACGGGCTCGATTTTGTGACGCTCGGCAAGCGTGAGATGAATGCGCGGACATACGTCTCGAAATTTAATTTCTCGGGGGCCGATCAGCAAAAATTTGTCGGCCAGCTCTCAGGCGGCGAACGCAACCGCGTCCACCTCGCCAAAATGCTCAAGACCGGTGCCAATGTCCTGCTCCTTGACGAGCCGACCAACGACATCGATGTCAACACAATGCGGGCCCTCGAGGAGGCGCTTGAAAACTTTGCCGGCTGCGCCGTCGTAATTAGTCACGATAGATGGTTTTTGGATCGCATCGCGACGCATATCCTCGCCTTCGAGGGCGATTCGCACGTCGAGTATTTTGACGGCAATTACAGCGAATACGAGACTGACCGCAAGCGAAGATTAGGCCACGATGCCGATCAGCCGCACCGGATCAAGTATCGCAGTCTGACGCGAGCGTAAGGTAAAAGCGAATTATCAATACAACAAAAAAGAGTCGACAACATATAGTTGGAGTTAATGAAATGCTGACTTGCTCTCGCTATTGTTTTGCGATTCTGTACTTTAACTAATGCAATCTACTGATTTAATGAAAATTTGCTTTATCTTTATTTTCACCCTTTTGATGACCTTTTTTTCGGGCTGTGGTTCGCAGATTGAACCCGATCAAAACATCGATGCCCCTACCACAATTATCCCGCCTGCAAATCTTTCGCAGCCCTCTCCCAGTCCGGAAATTCCTGATCTCCAAGCCGAACTCTTGGACGGCCGCGACAAAATATCGGCGCATGGCCTCGGTACATTTGATTTTAAGAATTACTCCTACGCTCTGCCACGTGGATGGGAAAATCCGGATGGCAGCGATATCGAACTCGTCAATGGCCTTGTCAAGCCGGTTGAGGCTGGCGTCAGCGATGATATGAGCAACGAGGAAAAGGCCGACCTCAAGGCCACGCGGCGGATCGGCCTCTCGTATGTGACGACGAAATATCTCGATGCGACTGGCGACGGCGAGCACGAGGCGATAGTCATCCTAAAGATCGAGACTGGCGGCGGAGCGATCCCGCAGGTCGTCTATGTTTACTCGTGGAAAGACGGCGGAGCCGAGCTGATATGGATGTTTCGCACCGGTGACCGGGCCGATGGTGGACTAAAGGATATCCGTGTCGAAAATGGATTGGTAACCGTTGAACTCTACGGCCAGGACCGTTTTATACTCGGTCAGATCGAGACCGGCAAGATCACTGGCGACGAAGAGCAGCTCTGTTGTCCGACACATTTTACCCGGTCTCAATACAAATGGAACGGTACATCATTCCTGTTAAACGGCAAACGGCTCACATACTCCAATATTGACAAAACTGCCCCGCCCATCGAGAATCTCGGGGACATCGTTAATGCTAAAGAGAAGGACAGAAAGTAGACGGAGTCACTTGCCCCCTCAGCGCGCCAGCCACGCCGCGATTGCCAGCCAGACTTACCTTTCACCACGATGTTAGTCGCAACCGGAGGTATGTCAAAAAATAACCCTCCGTAATAGCTCCTAAAGTAGCCGATCAATACCAGCAGCGGGAAGCCGATACCGGCCGCCAAAAAAAGTTTGCGATCCGCCAGCCTCACCGACAAAGCATATAAGTTTAAGTTTGCTGCCATACAAATCTTACCTCCAATCCTACAGGCGTAGACAACCGCTAAAAAGTATCAGCCGCATTTTACTTTATTGCATAAAGTACTTGACAATCAGAATTACTTGGTATAATTTGTTTCTACTATGGCGAAACTCAGTGCAGTTCGAAAGGATGAGATCGAGACGGGCGGGCCGATAAATATCGGCGACCGGGCGATCGATAACCTGCAGTTTATCCGCGAGACGATGGAGCGCTCGACGCATTTCACGGCCGTGCCGGGCTATGGTGGAATGCTGATGGGAGCGACGGCACTGGTTGCCGCGTACATCGCGAGCACGCAGGTGCTGCTTCGCGATTCGCTGCTGACTTGGCTTGTCGAGGCGGCCCTGGCTTTCGCCATAGGAATGCTCTCCATGTGGCAAAAATCGAAGATCGGGGGTCAGTCACTGGTTTCTGCTCCAGCCCGCAAATTTGCCCTTGGCTTCGTGCCCCCGATGATCGCCGGCGTGGTGATCATACTCGGCCTTTGGAAAAATGGCCATTTTTACGTTCTGGCGCCGGTCTGCATGCTCGCCTATGGCGCGGCGGTCGTCTGCGGCGGGGCGTTTTCGGTACGTGTGGTTCCCGTCATGGGCTGGTTCTTTATGGCACTCGGAGCGATCGCCTTCGCATTGCCGACCGCTTATGGAAACCTGATGATGGCCGCAAGCTTTGGCCTTTTGCATTTGATATTCGGGGCCGTGATCGCTAGGAGGTACGGCGGATAATACTCCTTCGAGCTGCAGATCTTATTGAGACACGCGGACAATATAAGCTTCTATGAAATTCACACAACTATTAACAGTCGTTTTTATCCTTATTCTGAACATCTGGGTGATGCCGCAGGTGACACCGGACTATAGCGTTGAGGTGGACAAGGTATTCGGATGGACGAAACCCAGCGAGCCCGGTTGTGCTGTCGCCTTTTCCCATAACGGAAAGCTCGTGATAAACAGGGCCTACGGTTCGGCCGATCTCGAACGCGACACGCCGATCACGTCTAACACTCTCTTCGATGCCGGTTCGGTACGAAAGCAGTTCGTCGCCGCGGCAATACTTATTCTCGCGGACGAAGGAAAACTTTCGCTTACCGACGACATCCGAAAGTACATCCCGGAGCTTCCCGATTACGGCCGCACGATCACAGTTGATCATCTGCTCACCCACACGAGCGGCATTCGGGACTGGCAACCCCTGCTCAATCTTGCCGGCGGCGATCCCACGGCCATGACGATGATTCTGCGTCAGCGTGAATTGAACTTTAACCCGGGGGACGAGTGGTCCTACTCGAATAGCGGCTACGTACTTCTGCCCGAGATCGTTACGCGAGTGAGCGGCACGCCTTTCGCCGAATTCGTGCAGAAGCGCGTGTTGGAACCGGCGGGGATGAAGTCGACCACCTATCGCGACGACCCACTCTTCCTGATCAAAAATCGAGCCATTGCGTACACAAAAGAAAAAGACCGCTGGAAGATGGATATGTATCTCGGCAACGAGCGCGGAGGTGCCGGAGCCTTGTTCACAACAGCCGTCGATCTTGTCGCGTGGCAGGACTCGTTGAACGCGAACCGGCTCGGAGCGTTCGTCACGGCAAAGCTAATGGAGCCTGCGATACTCAACAACGGCCGTAAGCTCAGCTACGCACGCGGACAGCAGATAGAGCCGTTTCGCGGCGGCGGCCAACTGATCTGGCACAGCGGCGGTGCAGCGGGTTACAGTGCGCTCTCCGGCCGCGTCCCTCAGCTTAGGCTGTCTATCGCGATCACCTGCAATCAAGACGGCACCGCCCGCTCTGCCTTTGCCGGACGCATCTTCAATCTCTTTCTTCCGGCGGGCAGCATTAATGAAAATCCGCCGCCCTCAAATCCGAACGCCGTCACGACCGGTGACCTCAGCGGTCGTGTGGGAATGTTCTTCGAAGAGAAAACCGGGCAAGCTCTTCGCATTCAGATCAACAACAACGGCCAACTTACGATTCCCGGAGGCGGGCCGCTTGTGCCGCTAGCAGCGGACCGATTCAAGAATCAGCGCACGACGCCTTTCTTTATGTCCGAGGCCGAGTTCGAACTGCATTATCCTTCGCCCGACCGCATCGAGCTTAAGACAAAGGACGGCATCGTCTCGCACTATCGCCGTGCCCAAGCATGGACGCCGACCGCTGACGACCTCAAAGCACTCGCCGGCGTCTATCGCAGCGACGAACTGACCGCGACGTTCGAAGCGACGCCCACAAAAGACGGCCTAAACGTCCGTGCGAACTACGCCAACACGATCGAGTTCAAGCCGGCGGAGAAAGATACTTTTCAGGTGAACCAATCGTTGCTGCGATTTCGTCGCGACAGCACCGGCAAGGTCATTGGACTTGATTACAGCAATCCGTTGCTGCGAAAGGTGAAATTCAGGAGACTTCTGGATGTATGAACGTAAAGCACGCCGCTGCAAAAATGACTGTTAAACGGAGCGGCCGAAAGAGAGTTTTATAAGAGGGATAATTTATATCATGAACATTAAAAGCATAAGACTTATCGGTATTTTTCTCTCCGTCGGGGTGTTGCTGCTCATTCCGTTTATCGCGATGAAATTTACGAGCGAGGTAAATTGGAACTGGTTCGATTTCGCTGTGGCGGGCACGTTGTTGCTCGGTACGGGGTTGATCTGCGAATTCGTGCTCAGAAGATTTAAGAGCGTCGGCCAAAGGGTGGTGATCTGTGGAGCCGTTCTGTTGGGACTCTTCGTCGTCGGGGCAGAACTTGCCGTAGGAATCATCGGAACGCCGCTGGCTGGGAACTAAGGGCAGAAACGCGACCGATAGGATGCGTCCCCTCGGGTAAAAATCAAAATGGCAAAGAATCTTGCAATAAAACATAACGCTAACGGTGGTAGGCCGAACGCCCTTCGAGTTGCAAAAGTGGCCGAGCATGTCTCTAACGATCTCGATAAGGTTATCCACGAACGAATGCGTCTCGGCATCATCAGTGCCCTTGCGGCGAACGACAAACTCAGCTTTACCGAGCTCAAAAATCTCCTGAATACCACAGACGGCAACATTAGCGTCCACGCCCGCAAGCTCGAGGAGGCAGGCTACGTCACCTTCGAAAAATCATTTAGAGGGCG
>JBBSJK010000031.1:0-33293 GCA_038257355.1 Pyrinomonadales bacterium
ACCTTATCTGCTATTATTCCGACAGACTCCTAGTGGCGTCTGTTTGTGTCGCCGCATCGCGGTCACACTTACCTATGCGTTCCGATCCAGAGTAATGCATCACTAGGGAAAAACAATTTGCGAAGTTTTGATTAGAAGGCGCCGGCGGGGTTGATTCATGAATGCCTAAGCAAGCACTCTGTGAAATGAAAAAGGGCTGGCTGAAACAAATATTTCAGCCAGCCGTGGTTCGGTTTTGCCTTAACCGTTAGGAATTCGGTTTATAGTTGTCAAACTCGTCATTCCTGCGCGATCAGATCGAAGTCATTCACTTGATCGACCACTACAACGATTCGGGAAGCAAAACGGAAGCGTTTCGATGCGACGGTGACGATGTAGGTTTCGCCGGCCGCGACTTCGTCAAAAAGGAACACGCCGAATGACGATGTTGTTACCGATCGCCTAATGCCGTGCTGATCTGTAATCATGACAACCGCATTTCTAAGCCCTCGGCCGTCGGGCGTTAACACACGGCCTGAGACTGAAACTCCGGCAGCGGTTGAACCGATCTGTACATTACCGGATTGATATACCGTCACCAGCACTACACCGCCTCCACCGGCTGTGGATTGTATGGTCGGGGAGCTGCCGAACGTTATCGGCGTGAGCCCGATCTGAGCGTTTGCCGCGACGTTGAAAGCTATTGTTACGACCTGCCTCGTTCCGGGTGCAAACGCGTTGCCCGAATTGACTGACACGCCGATCCGGCCCATCGCAACTTCGCTTGAATTCACATTCAAGACAGCTCCTACAGGAACTCCGCTTCCCAGCAAAACCTGCGGATTGCTGAGTTTAGTCGGATCGAAATTGACCGAGAAGTTCACCGAGATCTCATTGCCGACGGCGTCGAGTTCGAATGGAACAACTGCAACAGCACCCGGCTGAGCCCCGACACTGACGGCACGAATTATACGCGTTGGATTTGGCGTTGGCGTAGCAGTCGGAGTAGGCGTTGCGGTGGGGGACGGTGTGGCCGTCGGGGTTGCCGTCGGGGTCGCAGTCGGTGTTGCGGTCGGCGTTGCTGTTGGCGTTGCTGTTGGCGTTGCTGTTGGCGTTGCCGTTGGCGTGGGCGTTGCCGTTGGCGTTGCGGTTGGTGTCGCTGTCGGCGTTGCTGTTGGCGTCGCGGTCGGTGTTGCCATCGGTGTAGCGGTTGGCGTTGCTGTCGGAGTAGGCGTCGGTGTCGGTCCGGCGAACAAACTTTCGAAGGCTCCCTTATCGACTGTTCCTCCGACGATGCGGGGGAATCCAACCCCGCGTGCGTCGGTCGTCAGCGGTGTGTTTTCGATGGGGAAGACGGCATTTGCGTTGATTCCCGAATTGACCGCCGGGCTTCCGTCCAATAACTCGATGGTGGTCACGGAGCCGCCGTTGTCCGCAAGCGGGCCGAGCAGCGGGTCGATGCCCGTCTGATCGTTGAGTTGAGAAAACGAACCGGCTGGAAATCCGCTCGTGTTCTGCACCAGGTTTCCGCCGACCGATGTGATCGAGCCCTGGGCGTAGACGTTAATGTCCGGATTGGAGGCCGCGAGGTTCTGGGCGACGATCGTGTTGCCGATGTTTAGCGAATCGTTCGTCGAGATGCCGGCACCGGGACCGCTGGTCGTTCGATTGTTCGCGATGGTTGAGTTGCGGATCGTCAATGTGGCCTGATCGGCACACAATGCTCCGAGTCCGGTAGTTCCCTGCGTATCGAAATTCGTCGAGATCGTCGTATTCGCCATCCGAAGCGACCCGGCTTCGACTCCGACGGCACTGCAGAATTCCACCGACGAGTTGTTGTGAATCGTCGTATTGACCATGCGGTGAACGCCGTCTTGCAAATAGATAGCACCGTAGCGGTTAGCGGTATTGTTCCTGACAACCACTCGATCGAGACTGAGCGTTCCGCCAAGGGTTGTAAAAACGGCTCCGCCCTGTCCGGTGTTGATCGTGCCGGCGCCGTTGCCGTTGGCCAGTGTCAGACCGGTCATCGTGACGTTCGCGTTCGATGCGATCGAAAACAACCGGTTTGTTCCGCCGCCCGAGATAATGAGCGTCGAAGCGTCCAGGCCCGGATAGCCGACGATGTTAACGTCGTTGTTGTTGATGATGCCGATCTCACTGCCACCAAGGGTCATCGTGCCGAACACGTTCGCCGCCATCGTGATGTTGTCGGTTCCGGGATCTTGAGACGCGGCGAATACCGCTTCCCGAAGGCTGCAATCGATGTCGCAGACTCCGTCGTTGCTATTGGCCAGTTTACTGACAACGAGCGTGGCGCTATTCGATTGGTCTTCGAAGGCTCCCTTATCGACTGTTCCTCCGACGATGCGGGGGAATCCAACCCCGCGTGCGTCGGTGGTTAGCGGGGTATTTGTGAGTGCATCGACCGCATTCACATTTCTCCCACCGTTGATCGCCGGGCTTCCCGCCTGCAGCGGATGCGTGACGACCGGAAAACCGCCCTGGCCTGAGTTGGTAGGGGCGAGCCGCGGATTAACGCCCGTGATGTCGTTTGGCTGGTTAAAAGTGTTAGCAGGCACTGTATCGAGGCTTTCAACCAGGTTGCCGCCGACGGATGTGATAGTGCCGTTGACAATACGGATATCCGGAGCGCTATTCCCTGCCTGGTTCCGGGCAACTATAGTGTTCCCGATGTTGATGTTGCCCATCGCACCATTCCATAAACCACCACCTGATACAAAGGCCTCGTTATACGCGATCGTCGAATTTCGGATCGTCAGATTGCCGCCGTTGTTACAAACAGCGCCGACACCCGAAGGGCCTCCGTCATTGTCGAAGTTCCCGCTTATCGTCACGTTCGACATATACAGATTCGCTGCCGCGGTTTCGTTGCCAACAGCTGTGCAACTGCCGGCCGAGTTCCCGGTAATGGAGGAATTGATGAACTGATGAGTGCCGCCCCGGACCACAATGGCACCATAAAAATCTGCGGTATTGCCGCGAAGTGCTACGCGGTTGAGTGATACCGCAACACCGGCGTTCGCATAGATCGCGCCACCGCTACCAGTGTCCACACCACCGACGCCGTTGCCCTGCACCAGCGTCGCGTTCCGAAGATCGAGGCCGCCGCCGGTTTGTACCATGAAGATGCGGCTCGTGTTCGAGCCGGAAATGAACGCGACGTTCGGATCATTAATAAAGCCGTCGATGATAATACGTTTGGTTATGACTATCTCGCTGCCGCCCAGCGTGAAGGTCTGGCCGACAAGGTCGCTGCTAAAGGCAACCGTGTCGCCCGAGTCGGCGGCCGCGACGGCTTCTCTCAATGAGCAGTCGGCATTGCAGACGCCGTCATTGCTGTTGGTTGATTTTGTAACGGTAAATGTGGCCGCATTCGCTGAGGCGACGCCGACCGTAAAAACTATTGCCAGTATTCCGAATAGAAGTGCTTGAATTGATTTGTTTTTCATGATGATCTCCTCTGTATTCATTGGGCCAAAAAATGCGGCCTCATCTATGAATGCGTTCAGAAGCGGTGAAAACTATCATTGGGTGAAATTTATTTTGGAGAGCGGGCATCCAGCCCGCCTGTAGCTCTGCAGCTTTGTCGAATTGCCCGACGAAAGACTCGTTGGATGCCCGCGCTCCAAACAAAAAATGGGCGGCCCGAGGGCCACCCGAATAAGCACAGAGGAGTCTGGCTTTGAAGTTGTGATCTATCACTGGTAACCGCTCGTTACTTCATCGGATAGGCTGGCAATCTCTTGTAGTAAATAGCCTCCCCGAGGTTGAGCATGAAGTATGCGTACGAGTCGTTATTGCGGGCGGCGTCTCCGCGGTGGAATGATCCGTCGTTCCAGCAGCCCTTGGAGGTGGCAAAATGCATTACCATATCGAGGCCGTAGCCTTTTTCGGTATCCGCCCGGCACCAGCCCTTGCTATTTCTGTCCCAGTGAGTATGTATGTCGAGGATCGCAAGGCCTTTCGGAGCGAGCCAATGGAAGTTCTCGTGAAGGACCGTTCGGACCCTTTCCCGGTCCCTGCTCACGAAAGTATCATCAAAAAACTTGTTACAGAAATTTATTGTGCCCGCGACAATGTGATTTGCTGACGGCGAGCCGTCGCCACCGGGATTGTTCTGGTAGCACGGATGTGCTCCGCCATCGTCCCGGCGGCATCTAATCGTCATCTTGGTCTTGAATCGCTTTTCCCAGTTCAGGAACACCGCGTCGCGAATGTAGTCGTAGTTATAAGTTCCGCCTTCGTAGCCGCCGAAGAACGCGTTCGGCGAGTAGCTCCGCATACGCTTTTCAACCGGGTCGTTCGGGTTGAACCCGGCTTTCCAGAAATCGTCGCGGTTGGAGCCGGCCTTGTCCAGATAGACGAACAACTGCACCGCACGCCAGGCGTGATGGTGAGCCATAGCCCAAGCCTTCTCGACGTCCTTCCGGTCGGTGGCGTTGCAGCCGTCGAAAGTCGGAAAGTTGATCGCAGGCATGTCAGCCGGAAAGTCGTAGCCAGAAACGGGATCCTTCTTCCACGCAGAGCCGTCGAGAAACTTGAGGGCACCCGTAGCCGCCGGCTTGCCCTGGGGTGCAGGCTTGCCCTGCGGCTCTTTCGGTTTCGCCGGTTTGCCGAAATTGATCGCGGCAAAATCCACTAGATCCAGATTCTTCGCATTTAGTTCTTTGTTCATGGTCTGCATCTCCGTGATGCTGTTGAACTGGTTTAGGTATTGGCCGCCGGTGCCTTTGTTCCACACACCGACGTAGAGTTCACCTCCCTTCACCTCAACGGTGTCGATATCAACCAAACGCAGGTCTTCCTTAGTGAATTCTTTCCACTGCTTACCAAATTCACTGAACGACTGTGATCGGATCAGCCGCTGATCTTTGCCGACGCCGCTTTCCCAAACGCCGACGTAGGACACAGAATTTCCGTTTTGAAACGCCTCGACATCTATTAACACTCGGCCTTCCTTCGCAAGTTCCTTCCACTGGGCGACAAAATCTTCCCAGCTGTTGTAGAGATACAGTGCCGAGCCGCCCTTGCCCACGTCCCAAACCCCGATGTAGTGATTTTTCCCGCCGATCGTTACGACCTCGACGTCGATCAGCTGCTTCGCCTTGTCATCCTTGAGCATTTCCTTCCATGCCTCGGAGAATTCGGCAAAGCTGTCGTGGGCGAGCAGAGCATATTTTCCCTTGCCACTGACCCAGGTTCCGATATATTTAACACCCTCCGCGCCCTTCAAAACCTCAAGATCCTGCAGACGCATACCTTTTTTCGCAAGTTCCGCCCACTCCTCGGTAAATTCTTCCCAGGAATTGAACTTGATGACCTTACTGTTGCCTGTTCCCGGCTTCCAAAATCCGATGTACTTTTCCTGATCGGCAAAGGTCGCGATCGTTCCCATTAAAATGACTGTTGCCAATATGCACCAGCTGATTAGCGTCTTAAAGTTTGTGTATAGATTCGATTTCATTATCATTTCCTCCAAGTAAAATAGAATGCCGCCTTATTTCTTGACGACGGATTGCAAAACCTTCTCGGAAACCTGCTCGATGAGAACGGTCAAAACATCTTCGCCGTCGGCCTTTACCTTGGCGCTTGCCGAGCCCTTTGCAACGGATGACTTTGCGTCGACGGTTGCCAGCGTAAAGTCGAGCGTGATCTCATCCTTCGCACCAAATTTGGCTCCGACCGCGTTGTTCACAAAGTCTTTTCCGCCTTCTGTCGCGGCTAGTTTGACTTCGCTCATTCCCGAAGCGGTCTGCGTTGCCGTGCCAACGCCCGGTAATTGGCCTGCGACAATCGGCACGGCAGCTTTGATCAGGCTGCCGAAAAGGCTAGTCTTTGTTTTCTTGGAAACTCCGGTGAAAAGAATATAATCGCAGCCTTTCTGTCCGGCCTCGATGGACGCGTTTGTCAGGCTTTTGGCTTCGATCACGACGACTTCGACCGTCGGCCCTTGCAAATAACTTGTCAAAGCCTCGCGCACCGCGTTCGCGGCCTCGGCAGTCGAAGCTTCCTGGCCCAGAGCCATCTTCGGAGCCGCAAGCCCGATCCGTATCGTGCCCACGGGCTTTTCCGCAACCTCTGGCGCAAGCACCAACGTCGCCGTCTGTGCGTCCTGACTCAATCCGGCCACCGCAAAAATAGCAATCGATAAAATTACAAATAAAAGCTTCATGATCATTCCTCCAAAAAGATATATCCGCCGAAATATCGGCTTCATATACTAATGCGGAAGAACTTGCGAAAAACTATCATCGGGCAGAGAGATAGAGCGAAGTTTGGTAATATACAACCAAACAAAGCCGTTTTGGCTGGAACCACTGTTATGCTAAAATCGCGTTAACTTTTTCTCATAGATCAATGTCCGATGAGCCGCAACAAGAAGTAACGGAGCTCTTGCAGAAATGGAGTGCAGGCGATGAGGACGCGCTTGAGAAATTGACGCCCATCATTCACGCCGAGCTGCACAAGATCGCTCATCGTTACATGAATCGCGAACGCGACGGCCACACGTTGCAGACGACTGCCCTCGTGAATGAGGCGTACATGCGCCTGATCGACTGGAAGTCGGCGAAATTTGAGAATCGCGCACACTTTTTTGGCGTCTCGGCACAGTTGATGCGTCGGATTCTCGTCGATTTTGCACGCAAACGGCCGAAAGTGGACGACAAACAGGTTTTTCACGTATCACTGGACGAGGCGTTTGAGGTTACAAGCGGCAAGGACGCCGATCTGGTCGCTCTCGACGAAGCTCTGACGGAATTAGCCAGGTTTGACGAGAGAAAGGCGACCGTCGTAGAACTAAAATTCTTTGGCGGCCTAAGCGTCGAAGAGATCTCCGAAGTACTAAAAGTCGCCCCAATTACCGTAATGCGCGAATGGCAAAAAGCAAAGGCGTGGCTTTATTTGCAACTCTCGGCACAATAGTCAGTTGTTAGAGAAGAATTGAGATCTGAATACTGAACTGACCACTGACTGCTGATAACTGACTCATGGATCCAAAGCGTTGGAAACAGATCGATTCGCTTGTTGATCAGGCTCTCGAGGTTCCCGAGCCTGAGCAGGCGGCGTTTGTCGCTGAGAAAGCGAACGGCGACGCCGATCTGGAGCGTGCCGTTCTCGAACTTCTCGCCGCTCAAGGACAATCCAACGAATTTCTCCAACATTCCGCAATGCGCATCGTCGCACAGGCGATCGCGATTGATCAGCCGCAGGTCAAGGCTCCTTCGCTAATCGGTCAGAAAGTGGCAACATATCGCATCGAAAAACTGCTCGGTGCCGGCGGGATGGGCCAGGTCTATCTCGCTTTCGACGAAAAGCTGCGTCGCAACGTCGCTCTCAAGATACTTCCCGCTGAATACGGCAAGAACGACGAACGCGTACGCCGTTTCGAACTCGAAGCACGCGCCATTTCGAAAATAAATCACCCGAATATCGTCACAATATACGATGTCGGCAATGCTGAAGGCATTTATTACATCGCGACCGAATTCGTCGAGGGTAAAACCCTGCGCGATCTGAGCGCAGGCAGATTTAAGCTGCGCAATGTGATGGCAAATTCCATCCAGATCTGCGACGCCCTGTCCGCCGCCCACGCCCAGGGTATCATTCACCGCGACATCAAGCCCGAGAACGTCATGATACGCGAGGATGGTTACGCGAAGATCCTCGATTTCGGCGTCGCAAAGCTCTCAGATGTCGGCTCCGAGACGATGTCGCAGATAGGCGCTAACACCGTAAAGGGAATGATGATCGGCACGCCCGCATATATGTCTCCTGCACAGATAAGCGGCGACCAGATCGATCATCGCACCGATATCTGGAGCTGCGGCGTTGTACTATATGAGTTTTTGACTGGAAAGAATCCGTTCAAGGGAAGTTCGAGGCAGGCGACTTTCGAGGCGATCTTGTCGAAGAATCCGCCGCCGCCGAGCTCGATCAATCCAGAAGTGCCGTCCGAGGTCGACGCGATCCTCGAAAAACTATTTTCACGTGACAACGGCGGCGGTTACGCGACTGCAAACGATCTACGGGCCGATTTGAAGGTTATAAAGCGTGAATTGGATTCATCAACCTCGATGGGCCTGAGCGGTGAAAGCTCGTGGACAGGGCGTGCAGGGTTGCGGAACCGCCGATTACCGCTCGTTGCCGCGACCGTTTTTCTAGGCCTCGCGATCGTTGCAGCCTCGGCGTGGGCGATATTCTTTAGCAACCGTTCGACCGATACCGAATGGGCTCGAGCGACCAGCGTTCCGCTAACGGATAGTCAGGGGATAGAGTTTTTCCCATCGCTCTCGCCGGATGGTAAGTCATTCGTCTTTGCAGGCCAAACAGGCGACAGCTTTGATATATATGCACAACGTGTCGGCGGCAAAACCGCTCGAAACCTTACGCCTGATTCACCCGCCGCCGACACTCAGCCGGCGTATTCGCCTGATGGTGAGCTGATCGCGTTTCGGTCAGAGCGGGAGGAAAAAGGTATTTATATAATGACCGAGGGCGGTGAAAATGTCCGACGGATCGCTGATTTCGGCTTTCATCCATCGTGGTCGCCAGACGGCAAAGAGATCGTCGTCAGCGCATTTGGCCGCGATCAACCAAATGTTCGCTCACTCGGCGACAACGGACTTTGGATCGTCAACGTCGAAAATGGCACCAAACGCGAGGTGTCGAAGGTCGAGGCATCATTCCCAGCATGGTCGCCAAACAACAAAAGGATCGCCTACTGGTATCAATCCTCATCCATCAGTAAACGCGAGATAGCCACCATACCGGTCGACGGGGGCGAGCCGGTGATCGTAGCAAAGGATTTTGCCACCTCGAACTGGAATCCGGTCTGGTCGCCGGACGGACGGCACCTCTATTTTGTAAGCAGCCGCACCGGAAGCCTAAATTTTTGGCGCGTCCAGATCGATGAGATTACGGGCGGGGTACTTTCGGAGCCTGAACCGGTCGTTACTCCCTCCAAATTCAGCCGGCATATGAGTTTCTCACGCGACGGCAAACGCATGATCTACGTCCAGACGAGTGATCAGGCAAATATTCAGGGAGTCGAATTCAACTCTAAAACTCTAAAAACCGTCGGCGAGCCTTTCTGGATAACGCAGGGCGAACGAGAGATCACCCGGCCCGAACTTTCGCCCGACGGCACACGGTTTGTAATGCGGGCCGTGAAAATAACCCAAGACGACATTGTCACCGTCAGCCGCGACGGTCGCGAGTGGCGAGACATTACCGATGATGCACCGTTCGACAGATACGTTCGATGGTCTCCGGACGGCAAGCAAGTAGCTTTTTATTCAGATCGCGGCGGGACTGGCGAGATATGGGCGGCAAATGCCGACGGAACGAATCTTCGGCAAATGACCTTTCAAAATAGTCAGGAGACGGCGTCGGGATTTCCTATCTGGTCGCCGGACGGAAAATCTCTGGTTTACACAAATCTGACGGCCCACCTCATGGATCTTTCAAAGGACTGGAAGGATCAAAAGATCACGCGGTTGCCCACTACACCTCCATCCGATCGATTTGTCGGCTGGGACTGGTCCCCTGATGGGAAACGCATCGTCGGCACACTCGGCGAAGGATCCGCAAGTTCGGTTGCCTATTACTCGATGGAAACCGGAACCTACAGGAAAATCGGGAAATTACGTGGCATCATACCGTCCTGGCTACCGGATAATCGCCATATTGCTTACGCCGCAGGCAACAAAATAATGATTGTTGATAGCGAAACGGGATTGACCAACGAGGTCCTATCGAGCATGACCGTCCGCCCACGCAGCCCGTTTGTCAGCCGCGACGGAAAGCTCCTGTACTACGCTGCCCATTCCTACGAATCTAATATTTGGCTGCTCGACCTCACGACAACCGGTGGCGAGTAGTGATATGATTTTTCAGTGATAAACGAGAACCGACCAGATATGCAAACATCAACCTGCCCGCTCTTTTTACCGCCGTATCTGCGGCCTGTCGACGCTAACTTCAAAACGCACTTTTTTCGGTAAGGTCGGCGCCCGCATTTGCTCTTTTCGTCTATTATATTGATTCACGGTTATGCTTAGATTTTTTAACACGCTATCACGTCAGGTCGAGGAATTTAAGTCCTTAGAAGAAGGCAAAGTTCGGATGTACATCTGCGGACCGACGGTCTGGAATTTTGCTCATATTGGGAATTTTCGTACTTTTATTTTTGGCGATGTGCTGCGTCGCTACCTCAAATTTAAGGGATACGAACTTACGCATGTCTTTAATTTGACCGATGTTGATGACCGGATTATTAACGAGGCGACGGCCCGAAATATTACAATTGATGAATTTACCGCCCCGTACATACAGTATTTTTGGGAGGATTTTGACGCTCTTGGAATGGAAAGGCCCGAGGTGACGCCTCGAGCGACGCATCATATTGCGGAGATGATCGACATAATTTCAAAACTAATTGCAAACGGCCACGCCTACGAATCAGAAGGCTCGATTTATTACCGCATCACCGCATTTCCAGAATACGGAAAACTCTCGAAGATCAGTTTCTCAGGCAACAAAACCGGTGGCAGCGAACGAATTGACACAGACAAATACGAAAAGGAAGATGCCCGTGACTTTGCCCTCTGGAAACTAGTCAGCGACGATGAGCCGACCGGCTGGGACGCGCCGTTCGGCCGCGGGCGCCCGGGCTGGCATATCGAGTGTTCCGCGATGGCAATGAAATACCTCGGTGAGACTTTTGACCTGCATGCTGGCGGCCAGGACCTGCAATTTCCACATCACGAAAACGAGATCGCCCAATCCGAAGGCGCGACCGGGAAATGCTTTGCAAAATATTGGATCCACAGCGAATTCCTCAAGATCGACGATGTCACGATGTCAAAATCAAAGGGTAATTTCTTTACGTTTCGTGATCTTAGTGAACAAGGATATTCCCCCCTCGCGATCAGATATTTGTTGCTGTCGGTACCCTATCGCAAGCAGCTCAACTTTACATTCGAAGGCCTGCAAGGCTCCGAATCGACAATTGAGCGCCTACGGAATTTCCGCTCTCTGGTCAGTGGCGGAAACCCGACCGGTAGGATGGGTGCCTCAACCCACATCACGGAATCGACGGCCGCCGCCCTCCAAAAATTTGAAGCGGCGATGGACGACGACTTGAACACCGCCGCCGCCCTCGCCGCGATCCACGATATGGTTCGTGAAGTCAACACGATTTTGGCGGACGATGGACTGAAAATTGACGATCAATTAGCTGTCTTAAACGCGGTCGCAAAATTTGACGCTGTACTCGGCATTTTTGGAGCAGAGGAGAGTGGCATTCTCGAAACTGAGATCGAAAACCTAATCGCCGAACGCCAAACCGCACGCCAAAACCGCGATTTTGCACGTTCGGACGAGATCAGGGATTTGCTGGCCGAGAAAGGAATTATTCTTGAAGACACTAAGGACGGAGTGCGTTGGAAGAAGAAGTGAACGTTTTGTTGAATATGCTGTCTCAGTATTCCACAAGTTGGAGCCGCTTTGGGAGAACTCTTGTTTTTATTCACCTTTCCAACAAATATACACCAACCTCTTCACTATCGACTTCGACAACTCTCGATTCCAGAATCCTGTATCCTTTCACAATCAAATTCCTCAGCGGTGGTTCGGAGTCGCTTAAATTATTCGCACGATGGACGAGCCGGAATTTCGGAAGATCGAGTGCTGAAAGATTTACTCTTTGTATTGGATCGAATCCGCGTGGTAAAAAATAAGCTCGATCGTCCGGGACGTCATCGACATTTTCCAGTCTGACAATACCAGGCATTTGTAAATCTCCATGCCGCTCAAACCAGATATGATAGGTAATCAAATCCTCGACTGCGATAAGCGGAGTTTGCGGATCGGAAGAACTGGCGGTTAGCTGGCCAATTTCACACCAGGAATATCTCGGCGTCGTCCGGGTGACATGTATAGTGGTGGCCGAGACGAATAGAGCGAGACCTATGGCAGCCGCCGAAATTCTAAGACTGCGGGCTGGCAGCGATGACAAGATAATCGCGGCCAAAATTATAAACGGTACAAAGATGAAAATTAGATGCCGAGTTCCCCATATCGAATAGGGCAGCAACCAACTGGCGGTAAAAGCAACTAGCAGCGGTAACGAGACGAACAGGCTGACAAGTCGTATGCGTTGGCGTTCGTCTTCGCTTTGCTCCCTCCATTTTGCTAAATAGAATATTGCCGCTACGACCAAAACCAGCATAAGGGGAATGGTAATAGGAAATATGGATCTCGCTCCCGCACTGCTTTCCTGAAAATATAAAGGCTCAATCAGATTTAGTGTGAGACGAAAAAGTGAGGTTACCCCCGGGATCGTCATCCAGCCTATGTTTTGCCCTAGTCCGGAGCCGGTGCGTGATGCAGACCAAACCAAATATGCCCACGGCAGAAAGCTAACAAACGTAATAGCCGCCATCGTCAATATTTGCCGCATTTTTATACGCTGAAATATCACGATCGCCATAACCTCGGACAATACAACAAACCACCCGAAGTAATGCGTGTAAACTAAAATGACATTAACCAAAACCAACGGAACAAAACTCTTGCCCCGATAAAAGTACCGGGAAAAAAGCCACATCGAAAAAAGCGAAAAGCACATCAAAAGACTGTACATTCGCACTTCCTGAGCGTATTTGAGGAGGGAACCGTTTACCGCAAATAGGAAAAGGGCTAGGATTTGTGTCCCGAATGTTAACCTGAGTTCGCGGCACAGAGCGATAAAAGGGAAGATCGCTATTACCGAAAAAATCACCGGAAAGAGTCTTAGCCAGAAAAGTTCTTGACCGCCCACGCCAATCCAAATTTTTAGCAGAACATAAAATAAAGGAGGGTGAATCAGATCGAGAGCGATGAACGAAAACAGTTCATTCCAGGGGTGCGTTGCCGCGTGAACGCTGAATATCTCGTCAAACCAAAGGCACGAGCCAGTAAGCCCCCAAAACCTCAGTGCTACAAAAGCAAGACAGGCTAATGCAAAAATCGCACGAAATACGGTTGGCGATAGGTTATTCCAAGCCACAATTTATCAAATCCAACTATAAATTCTAAATGATTGAAATTGAAATTAAAGAGAAATACCTTCGCAGAGTTTGCCGTCGATACTCGTGTAAAAAAGTGGAACTTCTTTAAATGTATCGGTGTCACGGCAATAAGAAAGGCAGCGATCAAAGGGTTTTGAGTAGATGTGAATGCTTACGGCCCGCCCGCCGTATTCGGATAAATTGAGTATTTGATGAACGGGCTCCTCCAGTTCAACCTTGGCCGTCAGGCAATCGGACAACTCAAATGTGTCGGTTTTGACCAGTTTGCAATATCCCTTTTGCTCGTCGATCTCGGCTACTGCAAAGTTCTGTCCAAGTAGTTTACCGACCGGCACTGTCATCCAGCATCGTTGCTCTGAATGATTATGAACGCGCGATGTCTGCCCTTTCTCCCAGCAGATCGCCATCATCTCATACCGGTCGTCCTTGTAGATCAGGTTGCGAGTGTAAAAATTCAGACTCCAGTGGAAATATTTTGCGACCGAGTCAACATCGACCGGAGTTTCAGCTAGGAACTGATAAACGTTATCACAAGTAAAATCGTCGTCGCTGATCGAATTTAAGCCTTTTACAATTGAATGAATCGAAAACGTTTTCATAAGAAAATCAGCCACCGGGTAAATAGCTGGACAAAATTACCTCGGTATTCTCTGTGGCTAATTCTGTTGCGCTTTTTTCAAAAAGTCAACGAATTCCGGTATATTCCTCGTCAGACCCGGAAAGGTTGAGATAGTTTTGCCGTTGCTATCCAGAACTGCATAAAATGGCAAAGCGACGGTCCCGAACATATCTTGCTCCATCTGCTGTTGCCGCTCATAAATTTCGCCGACTCCGTCGGTGTACAATTGGACAAGAACAAATTTCTTTAACTCGTCCTCGACCTCTTTTTTCGGAAAAACATTTGCCTCCATCCATCGGCAGTTCGTGCAAGTGTAACCGGTGAAATCCAGGAAAACACGCTTGTTTTCAGCTTTAGCTTTGGCGAGAGCAGCCGGGTAATCATCTTTTATCCATTTAAGCTCGTCTTCGCCTCTGCCGAGAAATTTAGCCGAAGATTTCTCAAGGTCGGGCGGCAGAAACGATTCCAGTTCGCCGAGTTTTGCCCCAAACAGCCCCGTAAGTAGATAAAGGCTAACGGCGAGGCTGACGACCGCCGAGAACATTCTAAAAGCGCCTAGACGCTCAGGCTTTGAGTCGTGAGACAGTTGAAATTTGCCAAGCAAATATACTGACAGGACGATCCCTATCGCGATCCAGACGGCGAGGACGACATCGCGGGTGAAAATGCCCCATCGCCAGACGAGATCGACGTTTGAGATAAACTTCATCGCCGCCGCGACTTCGAGAAAACCCATCGCGACCTTGACCGAGTTCATCCAGCCACCGGCCCGCGGCAGTTGAGAGATAAGCTGCGGAGCAAGCGCCAGAACAAAAAACGGCAACGCAAATACCGACGAAAACGCCAGCATTCCTAGCAGAGGCATCTGCCAATCGCCCTGAGACGCAGACACCAGAATCGTCCCGACAAACGGCGATGTACACGTAAATGAGGTCAGAGTAAACGTCAGGCCCATCAACAAGGCTCCGACGATGCCGCTTCCCTCGCCCTCGCGGCTGCGGGTCAGACTGTCGAGCCGCGTCAAAATACCTGACGGGATCGTAATCTCGTATGCGCCAAAAAGATTGAAGGCAAAGAATAGAAAGATGCCCGCAATTAATAGATTTATCCACGGATTCGCTGCAAAAAGATTTATCCCCGCTGCACCCACAAAGATGGCGAGCAGCATTCCAACGATCGTAAATGTACCGATAATGCCTATCGAGTAAACGGTGGCAAGCTTTACCGATTTAGCTCGGCTGCCATGAGCGTGATTAGTAAAATATGACACCGTTATCGGTATCATCGGGAACACACACGGTGTCAGCAATGATAAGGCGCCAAGCGTAACCGCCAGCCAAATAAAAGCCCAGATGTCAGTTGTTTGTTGCTGAATATTATTAGTCGATGAATCCGAATCTGAGATCACCTCAGGTTCATTGCCAGACTGCAACTGATTACCAACAATCCCTCTTCTGACATCCTCTACACCCGAGAATGAAACCCGCACTGTCTTCGGCGGCAAACAGACGGTGTCATTACAGACCTGGAATCTGACATCGAGCGCTGAAGTATCAGCTGATGAATCAGATGTCGCCTTTAGCGGAACCTTAAAGGTCACGCCCGTTGTAAAATATTTTGTTTCGAGGGGATTACCATTGACATCTGTAAATAGAGCGTCCGTCTTTTCTGACGGTTTTGGCGAGTCGATCTTGCCGTTGAGTTCAAACGGTCTTCCCTCTGCAATTTTGATCGTTGTCGCTATCGGGCCACCTACAGGCTGTTCGAGGGCATAGAGATACCAGCCCGCTTCGATCTCAGCTTTGAGACTGGTGCTAAATGCTTCGCCGGTTTTTAATGCTTTATCCCTGGCGTCAGACGACAGGCTCCATTTTGCGGGATTTTGAGCGAAAACCGATGCTGAGAGAAAAATGACCGTAAATAGAATTTGGATAATCACTTTGCTCATATTCGATGAATCCAACCAAAACTATAACATTTTCACGATTTTCGACACATAAACCGAGTGCGAATCTTTTGCACAAACTTTGATGCTCGCTTATAATAACCAACTTAGATTAATTGCGATTATTCGCATTTTTATTCCGACGGAGGATTTGATTTTGCCAAAAGCAGCAACGCGTCAGAAACAGACGGCTAAGTCGTCAAAAACATCGACAAATGGCAACGGCGGAGCTCCCGATAAGGTCGAAGAACCGGAATTTACCGAGTTTGTTGATGTAGAGCAGGCTCACGCCGAATATCTCGAACGACGCGACTCTCAGCTTGCCTCGATAAAAAAGACCGACAAGAAACTTCTGCGTGCGATGCTCTATCAGATGGTGCTGGGGCGCATATTCGAGGAAAAATGTGCCGAAGTTTATCGGATTGGCAAGATCGGCGGTTTTTGCCATCTTTACATCGGGCAAGAAGCTATCGGTATCGGCTCGATTATGGCACTTGAGCCCACCGATATGGTCATTACGGCGTATCGCGATCACGTCCAGGCGATGGTCAAGGGAATGACACCGGAATCGGTCATGGCGGAGCTTTATGGCAAGGAAGGCGGGTGCGTCAAAGGCAAGGGCGGCTCGATGCATATGTTCTCAAAGGAACTCGAATTTTACGGCGGCCACGGCATTGTAGGCGGCCAGATCGGCGTTGGGACCGGAATGGCGTATGCTGCCAAATACAAAAATTCGGGACAGGTCGTTCTTTGCTTTTTTGGTGAGGCGGCAGTAAATCAGGGTATTTTTCACGAATCGCTCAACATGGCACAACTTTGGAAACTTCCATGCATATTCATTTGCGAAAATAATCAGTACGGTATGGGAACATCGCAAAAAAGAGCGATGAGTTCGCGGAGCATCGCAAAAAAGGCCGAGGCTTACGAAATGGCAAACGAATTTGTTGACGGCATGGATGTCATGGCTGTACGCGAGGCAACTGAACGGGCCATCGCCCGTGCTCGCAAAGACGGTTCGCCGACGCTGCTTGAGATTCGTGCTTACCGGTTCATGGGCCACTCGATGTCCGACCCCGGCAATTACCGAACCCGTGACGAGATAAAAAAATATCAGGGACGCGACCCGATTGTTCTCTTTAAGGACAGCCTGAAAGTTGCCAAGGTCTTTAGCGATAAGGATTTTGAAAAAATTGAGAAGGAGGCGGTCGAGGCGGTAGAAAAAGCAGTAAAATTTGCGGATGAGAGTCCGTACCCGAATGAGAGTGAGTTGTTTACTGATGTTTACGCCTCAGACGGCTGACTCTTTTACTTAAAAAAGAATATGAGAATCGCAAAAAGAAACTTGTCCGGTTGTGTGCTGGTCTTGATGTGCATAGTTTCCGTTCACAGTTGACAAACACAAGTTGCGATACTATTGAAAAACGGCAAAGTCTTAATTGCAGGCGGTGCAACACGGGCCGAAGTTTTTGACCCTGTAATCAATAGTTTTACTCTCGCCGATGGCAAAATGGTAACGACGCGCCAGTTTGCGACGGCGACACTGTTAAACGATGGGCAGGTTCTGATCACGGGTGGCTACCACACCGGCACAGCGTCAGTGCGAACGCTTGGATCTATCGGGTCTGATATCTATGGCATTACTTACAATCCGCGACGCTCTTAATCAAGCATTGCGAGAAGAAATTTTAAGGGACGAGAACGTCTTCGTCATGGGCGAAGAGGTGGCCGAGTACGATGGCGCCTATAAGGTGACGCGCGGGCTTTGGAAGGAGTTTGGTGACAAGCGTGTTGTCGATACGCCGATCACTGAGCTTGGCTTTGCGGCGGTTGGTGTCGGCGCAGCCATGGCCGGGTTGCGGCCGGTGATCGAGTTTATGACATGGAATTTTTCAGTTCTAGCTGCCGATCAGATTATAAACCATGCAGCTAAAATGCTCTATATGTCGGGCGGTCAGTTTAAGGTGCCTATTGTCTTTCGCGGACCCAATGGTTCGGCATACCAGGTTTCGTCGCAGCATTCGCAAGCGTTTGAGGCGTTTTACGCCAACTTTCCCGGGCTGAAAGTAGTGATGCCTTCGACAGCTGCGGATGCAAAGGGTTTGCTCAAATCCGCGATCCGCGATGACAACCCGATCATTTTTCTTGAACAAGAAAGAATGTACGGCCTGAAAGGCGAGGTGCCCGAGGACGAAGATTTCACAATTCCGCTTGGGCTGGCCGACATCAAACGAGATGGTACCGATTGCACAATCGTCGCCCGTTCGATGACGGTCCCGATGGCATTGCAGGCGGCAGAAAAGATTCAGGAAGAGTTTGACGTCTCAGTCGAGGTCATCGACCCGCGAACGATCAAGCCGCTCGATATAGACACCATCGTCAATTCCGTCAAAAAAACGAACAGGCTCGTTATCGCCGAGGAATCACATGCATTCGCGAGCGTCGGCGCCGAGATTTCGCACATGATGATGGAACATGCATTCGACTACCTCGATGCCCCAGTCAAACGTATCTCATGCGCCGAGGCACCGATGCCCTACGCGAAAAATCTCGAGGAACTGGCATTGCCCGATGTGGCTAAGATCGTCGCGGCGGTGAAGGAAGTTTGTTATTTGTAACAATTCAAATTTATGGCTGAAAAATTTTTAATGCCGAAGCTTTCGCCCACTATGGAAGAGGGGCAAATTGCTCGTTGGGTGGTCAAAGAGGGCGACAATTACGAGTCGGGCGAAACTCTGGCCGAGGTCGATACGGACAAGGCGACGATGGAGATGACCGCTCTGTCGGACGGCACTTTGCTGAAAATCCTTAAGGCCGCAGGCGACACTGCTGCGCTCGGCGAAGCAATTGCGATCACCGGCAAGGCGGGCGAAGATATTTCCGGACTGCTGTCCGAGGCCGCTTCAAACGGATCGTCAAAAAAAGATTCGCAAGCGGTTAAGTTAGAACCATCTGCGTCAGCCGACGACACTACCAAAGCAAAATCGGCCACCGAGGTCACAGAGAAAGACGCCGTTAAAACGGACGAAACATCAGCAGCAACTGAACCAAATGCGGTTGCAACTCCTCACTCCGCACTTCCCACTCCGAAATCAGAGGGCAATGGCCGTTTGATCGTCTCGCCGATTGCCGCGAGAATGGCATCGGAAAATTCTATCGATCTCAAATCCATCACCGGCAGCGGCCCGAACGGTCGGATCATAAAACGAGATATTGAAGCGGCGATAGAGGGCGGCGGCCAGCCGTCAGCGGCCGGCGATCAGGCGAGAGAGTTTAAACCATCAACGATCGTCGGTGCGTCGGCTTACACAGAAGAAAACACATCAAGAATGCGGCAGATCATCGCCAGCCGTCTCGCCGAATCGATTGGCCCGATCCCGACGTTTTATTTGACGGTTGAGATCGAGATGGATCGGACTCTTGACCTTCGGAAACAGGTAAATGCGAGCGTCAGCGAAGACGAAAAGATAAGTGTGAATGATATCATTGTCAAAGCCGCCGCGATGTCGCTCGTCAAACATCCGTTTGCAAACGCATCGTATCAGGATAAAACGATCCGCTTTTACCAACAGGCCGACATCGGAGTCGCGGTCGCAATCGACGAAGGTCTGATCACGCCGGTCATTCGCGGTGCCAATCTCAAAGGCTTTCTCGAGATCTCCGCCGAGATCAAAGACCTTGCTGCCAAAGCCAAAGCCAAAAAGCTCCAGCCTGAGGAATACACCGGTGCGACATTCTCGATCTCGAATCTCGGAATGTTCGGCATCAAAGAATTTACGGCGATCATTAATCCGCCCGAGGCCGGAATTCTCGCGGTTGGCTCCGCCGCTCCGACACCAGTCGTTCGAGATGGCGAAATCGTCACCCGCAACGTCATGAATGTCACCATGTCCTGCGACCACCGCGTCATCGACGGAGCGACCGGTGCCAAATTCCTGCAAACATTCAAACAAATGCTCGAATCACCGGGAATGATGCTGGCTTAACGTGACCGAACGCAATGAATCGACCGCCCCGTATCTGGCCCTAATCGGTGTCCAGATATTATTTGGATCGCTGGCCGTCATTGGCAAAGTTGTACTGGCTGTCTTACCGGCGGTGGCCTTGGTCGGTTTTCGAGTCGGGATTACCGCTCTCATTCTTGTTGTGGTTCAGATCGCCAGAGGCCGGGTCTGGCTAAAAGAGAAAGGCGATTACTGGCGTCTTGCGGTATTGAGTCTGGTTGGGGTGACATTTAACCAATTGTTATTCGTATCCGGTTTATCTCTTACTAAGGCCTCAAACACATCACTTTTAGCGGTTACAATCCCTATATTTACACTGGCTGTCGGGTCGATGATCGGTTCCGAAAAGCTAAAACGAGTAAAGGTCGCGGGCATACTGCTAGCGGCCATTGGCGTGTTGTTTTTGATCGATCCGAGAAATGCCTCGTTCTCCTCTGACACCACGATTGGCGACATTCTCATAATACTCAACTCTCTTTCCTACGGTATTTATGTCGCAACGTCCAAAAGCATCGTCACTCGTAATGGGGCGTTTCGGTCTATTATGTGGATTTTTGTTTTTGCCTCGATAATCTGTGTTCCCCTCGGTGCTATTTCGATCTCAACAGTGGATAGTTCAGCAGTTAGTCCGGCGATCTGGCTGTTAGTTTTATATATTTGCATCGTCGCGACTGCCGCTCCTTATCTACTAAATGCTTGGGCACTAGCCCGCGTAAACCCCTCAACGGTTGCCGTTTTTGTATACCTCCAGCCGCTGATAGGCTTTCTATTGGCAGTAGCATTTCTGGGCGAGCGTATTGACTTTACATTTATAGTTGCTGCGGCCCTGATCTTTGCCGGAGTATTTCTTGTCATTAAAAAATTCAGCCCAATTGAAACCTGAGGTTGCGTTTTGCGTAGTAACGGCATCTAATCGACAAAAATGGCAACGCAGATCAATCAAATAGACGACGACCTTAACGGACGCACGACCCTTCGTGTCGAGGGCGAACTACTTGGGGATGATGCCCGGCTACTCGAAAGAATCAGCCTAGAAATTCGTGCTGAGTCTTCTAACAATGTAATAATCGACCTCGCCGACCTCGATTTTCTCGATAGCGATGCCGCTCCAATCCTGCGACATCTCGACAGCCTGGACGGAATCAGCATTGTTGGAATTGAGATATTCCTGCAAAGCGTTGTCAACGAGGTCGAGCGGCAAAGCATAGGCCATCGAACCTGACTTTTCGGATAAAACCATTTACATTGTAAGGAATGAAAACACAAGAGATAGCTGATTTTCTTTCCGCCGACCTTGCAGGTGATCCTAATATCGAGATCGTCGGACTTGCCGCATTGGATACCGCCGTCACCGGGGAAATTGCCTTTTCGGAAAGCCAATCGTTTTTTGAAACTAAGGCTTCGGCGGTTTTGGTTTCACTAGAGTTTAACGAGTCTGTTACATGTACGGTAATTAAGGCCGCGAGCCCAAAACTGGCATTTACATTAATTGCTCCCTTGATTCATATCAAAAAAATAGAGCCGAGCTGGCATGCAAATGCTGATATTGCCGACGGAGCGGATGTGCGAGCTAGTTTTATTGGGCCATTCGTTACGATTGGAACAGATACAATTGTTGGCGATTCATCCGAGATTCATTCCGGAGTCCGTATCGGACGAAATGTGATCGTGGGCGAACGAACCGTTATCCATCCAAATTCTGTAGTTTACGATGGAACACGCATCGGAAGCGATTGCATTATCCATGCCGGCACGGTGATCGGCTCGGACGGATTCGGCTATGTGAAAGACGAGAATGGATCACATCACCAATTCCCCCAGATAGGCTCTGTTGTGATCGAAGACAATGTCGAGATTGGTGCCAACTGCTCAATAGATCGCGGTTCACTTGGCACAACGAGAATCGGCGAGGGAACAAAGATCGACAATCTCGTGCATATCGCTCACAATGTCCACATAGGCAAACGGGTAATAATCGCTGGTCAATCCGGTATTGCGGGAAGTTCGGTAATCGAAGACGATGTGGTCATCGCCGGACAAGTCGGCATTTCTGACCACGTTACAATTCGCTCCGGTGCCGTAATCGGTGCTAAATCAGCAGTCTTTCCCAACAAAATCGTCCGCTCCGGAGTCTGGGCAGGGATTCCCGTCCAGCCGCTCGAAGAATACGCCCGCCAAAATGCAGGTCTCAAAGGACTGCAAAAGCTAAAAGACGATATTAAAGATATAAAAAAACTGCAAAAGTAGTGTAAGAGTTGGTGAGAACTGCGTTTTTTTGTAGTGATTTTTTTTGCATTTTAAAATTACACGTGTTTGCGCACGAATTTTGGGGTGTTTTAAATGTGGCACGTGCCACAATTTAAACATTGAAGTAACACAAAGCCGTAAATACAGGGTTTTGGGATTTGCGAGGTGAGCTTTTCGGGAAATTCAGGGCCTGGTTTGGTACAGTTAAAAGTGGCGTTTTGTCGCTGATTTTGGGTAGTTTGGTACAGTTGTTTTGCCAGTTTGGTACAGTTGTTTTTGGCAAACGTGACATTATGAATTTTGTTTTGGGAAAAACAATTTGGCCAGCCTGCCGACAGCGAGATTGAAAGACGCCAACGGCGGGATTTAAAGACGCCGACGGCGAGATCCAAAGACGCCAGCGGCGTCATATGTTTATAGAATGGGCGACGATTAAAAACTTACGGCCCCGCCGGGGGTCGCACGATATCTTTTGGGCATGATTGTTCTTAGTCGAAATTTATCGTATCTTGCCACATCCGTCGCGGACACGATTTCGACCGCGCGTTTGGAGTTTCAACTTTAGTTGGCCTCTTAGTTTTGAGTTCCAACTTCGGTTGGCCAATCGTCTGAAGAACCAGCTTAAAGCTTGAACTCCAAACTAAAAAAAAATTATTTTCAATCTTTGAAGCAGATCAGGCGACAAACAGCTTTTCCGTTCGACGTTACAAAAATGGGCAGATGTCGCCTAAGTAAGGTAGCTCTTGTCCACGTTAAGTTCAGTTGAGATCAGTTGAGTATATTCCCTATATTCAGGGGTTACAGCCCTAACTTTTTCAGTTTTACCATCACGGCAAGGTTTGGATTTGGAAAATCATCGGCCATTTGAGCAAACATGTCAGGGTTTTGTTTTTGTACGCCGCTGACCCACATGTACCAACTCACAAAGTCCGTTTTTTGAACCGGTGATGCGGCAAGATATGCAAGATACTTGCGGGTTATGTTCTTTCTAAACTCCGGATCGTCAACGGATTGGAGCATGGAGTCGAAAAATGCCGACCGTACCACCATCATTTCAGCTTGAGTCTCACCATCAGATCCCTCCCAGGCGATCACACTCTCGACTAAAGCTACCACATTGGCCTGCCACTCAGGACCCGAGAAATGAACGATCTTGGTATCGACGACCTTTCCTTTAAGCGGAATTAGCCGAGCGTTTATTTCCTTGATCGAGGTCGATCTGGCCAAAATATCTACGAATTTACCCGTGTCAGCATAATCGCTGGTGACGAGGTCTTCCGCGGTCAAAGGTTTTTGGGGAAGTATCTCGTTCGCTGACAGTATGTATGACGGAAGCGGTTCACCCGCCTTAATCTCATTATCCTTGCATCTCGTGCTGCGTAAATTCTTGATGAGGTAAGCACGGTAGATCTCGATGATTGTGGCCAAGCTGTCGCTCGGTTCGGCACCCCCGAGCGCCTTTATCTTCATGCCCAATGTCGTGCTGCTAGATATCACCTCACTTGTAAATGACCTATCGTCGTGAAAATTTCGAGCGAGTGCCCGCTGAAGCGCCGCAACCAACATTTGCTTTTCGGAATCAGGGCCCTCTAACTCGATTAGCAACCTTAAAACTGAATTTACTTGTCGGGGAGATTCAATATTCTCGATCCATGGCGAGAGGAATAAGGCCCTGCGGCCGTCGGCGATCTCTTTAGAGTTGAACAGAACCTTCACAGCTGCACCCACCACAGAGTAGATGTCTCGCACCTGATATGTCAGGTTGTCACTGCAGGTGCGGGGCTTCAGCTTTAGATCACCGTTTATGGCGAACAGGATATGTTTGGCACGTTCCGGATCGATCTCAAGCATCTGTTTTGCAACTCGGCTGATAAGATTCAGACGATCTAGTTTTCGAGATTGAGCTACTCCGATGGCGAAAGCCAGCGTCCTGCGGACCTCGACGCCCTTAATCATTACCGCCTGCAACTGAACAGGATTAGGCACGTCGTCCGCAAGCCGCAGCGACTCCTCGAGGATCTCTTTCTTCCATACCCGGTCCTTTACTTTGCCTGATTCCACCACCTTTAGCAGCGTGTCCACAGTAAGCTCTGGCGCCGCCAGGCGGGCATCATTAAGCAGCGAGACGATATCTCGTGGCCTTTCGGGCGTTGGGCTCGCCGTCGGGGTTGGGCTGGAACTCGGCAAAGCCGTCTTTTGGCCATACGCGAGCCATGGCAGCATACTTATCGCGATCACGATAATAAGGTGCCTCGTGCATATAACATATATGTTCATTGGGTTACCATCCGTTTAGAATGCGGAATCAAAGAGACGTTCCGCAAGAACAAATAAGTCGGGATATTGATTCTCCTTACCTGCGAAAAACCGAATATGTCAGAAAAAGAAAGATTGGGAAGGCCAAAATAATTAAATATTTGGCTTCCCAACCAAAAATTTTTGCGTTACCTCAAACAAATTGCCTGCGAATCCATTTACTGCAAATTTCAAGAAAGTCTTTCACCGTAACTCAATGGAAAATGGGGTTCAAAGTTAGGCTGCTCTGCATTGCCCCGTACAGTTCGTGTCAAAAATGACGCCGCAGCCCGACTTCTGCGTACAGCCCCCTCCGACACACAGCCACCATTCGTTTTGGAGGTTGCAATAAGTATCGTAATAGCAACTGCAATTACTCCCTACGGGTTCCTCAAAATCATCGCCGTAGAGACCCACTATATTCGACGCCTTAGTCGTGACGCAGCCGGTTTCATTTCCTAACGACATAAACAAGCGATATGTATCAGCCTTCCCAAACAGAAGACGTGCTCTTTCCTCAAAATAATCATACATGGCCTGCATCTCTTTCTTGTCCCTAGATTCTAAATAAACAGGCTTATCATCAATAATTGAAAGTAACTCAATTACCAGCATCTGCTTCGGCCAGTCAAAGTTTTCAAACGCCAAGTGGAGTGTGAGTCTAGTCTTCCAAATCCCCTTTTTTTCATCAACCACCAACGTTTGGAACGCTTTTTTTCTGTCGGATTCGGAATTCAAACCTGCTACATCAATATACTTTTGTAGCATCCGGACCACGGTTTCGTTTCCTATCTTCTCGGAAAAGGAACGTCTCCTAAGACTTCCGCGATCAGCTACGCTACTAGAATTCAGAGTATCAAGTAAGTAACCATAACCCGATCTTAGTTCTGGTCGTGTTGCGATCTCCAGAGCAGTCTGAAACTGATCAAATTTTTCTTTTGTCTCGGGGGACAGATTGGAAAGTGCGGTTGCTCGTCCAGCCACCGTCAGGTTAGCGAGGTTGATGTATGTCCGAACGATTTCGGCCTGCGTAGGGGGGTCAATATTTCTTTTGGCTACATCCTGCGCATTAGCGTTTGAAAATGCGAAGTACATTAATGGTAAACTCAGCAGACAAGTGATTATGATCTTTTTCATTCGTATTTTCTCCTATAAATAGTCAGAAGAATTGAAGATGAATTGACAAACTGAGACCGCAGACATCGTCCAAATTCTTAGGTTATGGATTTCACCTGAGCTGGGTTTGCGCTATGATACGAATTGCTAGAGTCGCATCTGTTGTCCTAAACACGGCAGAGGCACTTGAACAAAAAAGCCTTAGGATACGTCAAGAATCCTAAGGCTTTTTAATTTAACAAAACTTCGATTCAGTTGAGTTACCCCCCCCCGACGCATAAATACCTCTCCGCGAATTGCGACAGAGATTCATTGTGCGAAGGTCGAGTGGTACAACCGAAATTCATAAAAACAAACAGAATTTCTAAACTGAATGACCAAGACCCTAACAGGGACCGTTTGTATTGTCAAATTGAGATTGTCCGCAATGTAGCTAGCAAATCATATATCCGGGCATCTTCCTTGCTATTAACAGAAAATTATTCACGACTTAAATGAAAATTAAGGCGAAAAAAGCTGACTGAAAAAACTCGCTCTTACATTTAGCTTTTTTTATAAATATTTCACTCCTACGAAGTGTTTATTTCTTTAATCAGAAAGTTTATTCAAATTCAACATGGCCAGCACTGCTTTTGCCGCTCGTTGTGAGGCTCCGCCGGGACCGAGATTGCCACTGGCGTTGAGAAGCTGCTTTCGTATAGCAGCGTTTACGTCGGGTTCCAATAGGCGCAATAATTCGGCAGACACTTTTTCTACTGTGAAATCATCTTGGATCAGCTCTTTAGCAACACCCTCGCCGGCTATCAAATTGATAAGACCATAATATTCGACGGAGATAAGTGGCTTTAACAGGGCATAATTGAGTGCCGAGGTCTTGTAAACAATAACCATCGGTGTGCCGACAATGCCTGTCTCGAGCGTTGCCGTCCCGCTTGTCACCGCAGCCGCATCGGACGCGTTTATTGCGTCAATGGTTTCTCCCTGGATGATCTTAATATAGGAATTATAAGAAATCTTCCCAATAACGCAGTCGACTTCGACGCGATTTATGCTCGAACCAACCGCTATGACAAACTGCACATCCGGCTTCAATGTCATTATGTGATTTGCTGTTTGGAGCATTACCGGCAAAATACGCACAATCTCTTTTTGACGGCTGCCTGGCAATAAAGAAATGATCGGCTTTGACTCATCAAGATTATGAACACGGCAAAATTCGGCTTTAGATTGAATAGGATTAACTTCATTAGTAAGCGGATTTCCGACAAATTCCACATGTTTGACCCCTCGTTTAGCGTACCAATCTTTTTCAAAGGGTAAAATCGTTAACAATAGATCGACATATTTCCTGATCGCGGAAATCCGGTATTTTCTCCACGCCCAGAGCTGCGGTGAAATGTAGTAAATTATGGTAAAACCTTGTTTTTTCAACGCTTTAGCGAGTTTTAAGTTGAAATCTGGGAAATCAACCAGAATTACAGTGTCTGGCCTTTCGCGTGATGCTGCATCCTTAAGATCTTTGAATGCCCGTAAAAACATAGACAGGGAGAGAACGATCTCGGCGACTCCAACGATCGAAAGATTATCGGATTGAACAACGGCATCGACGCCTTCCGCACGCATCTTCGGTCCTGCGGCTCCGAAAAACTCGAATTCCGTCTCTGGCTCTGCTTCGCGTAATGCTCGAACGAGCTTTGCCGCGTGTCCGTCACCCGAAGCCTCACCGGCTACAATCATTATTTTGCGCGTCTTTTTCATCCAACTCGTAAATAGCTTTTAGGTTAAATGATATATCCAGTTTGTAAAATGACAACCCGTTGTCAGTGTCGTTGCATCAAATGGGTTGATTTTGAGTTAATATCGTAGTTTTTGTCTATCACGTGCTTGCAGAACACCACTCTTGCACCTAGAATTGAATGTTTTGAGCCTGAATGGCAAAAGCTAATGTTTTCGCCGTTTAGCATTTATATTTACAGGTTTTTTTGGAGGAGTTTGTGACGATTCGTCTTACTTTCCTTTTTTCAGCATTTATTTTTCTTAATTTGTTTGTCTCGACCACTTTCGGGCAGATTGATTCGGTCATTGCCCAGATTTCAAACTCGGCGTCGGAATCATTTGCCGGCGGCATGAGCGGTGATGGCAGATTTGTCGTTTTTGAATCCAATGGCAATATTGCCACGGAGAATCCTCGAAACATCGATGGCAATCTCGAAATTTTCCTATTCGATTACGCACAGCGTCGTATCTTTCAGATAACCGACACTAAAAGTGTTCTATTCAACACACTTCTCCCGGCGAGTTTTAACAACATTCGAGTAACGATAGTCAATACCAGGCCGGTTATCAGCAACGACGGTAAATGGATATCCTTCAGCTCCAACGCGACGACGTCGCGGCCGTTGATGCCTGATGCTACGAATCCAGGCTTCTTCTATGGCGATTCATTTTCAGCACCGACGCCAACTCCGGTTCCGACTCCGGTTCCAGTGCCATCGGGATCGCCAACTCCAACTCCGACACCACCAGGCTCACCGACACCTATTCCTTCGCCATCACCAACACCGGTTCCGGCTGCGAATCCACTGTCAACTGATGGAAATTTGGAAATTTGGCTTTATCAAATACCAGTGTACGCTGCTGTGCCCAATCTTTCCGCTGGAGACGAGATTCCCCGCACAGAATTGACGGGCGGGTCTTTTACTCTAGTAACCAATACTAACGCAAGCCAAATGCCGCGACCGGGAACTACAACAACCGGGCCTTTTGTGGCGGATGACAATCACGATGCCAGCATCAACGATGACGGCGATGTTATAGCTTTTGTCTCGACCCGCGATTTGGTACCAACTGTCGGTAACGCATTCCCGACTGACGATAACGACGAGATCTTTACCTATGTAAGAAGCTCATCTACACTCGGCCAGGTTACTAAGACGCCTCGCGGGCCGATCGCAAATCCTATCTATAGCAAGAATCCAACGATTTCAGGTAATGGACAGCGCGTAGTATTCACGAGTACAGGTGATAATCCGATAGTTGACATGACCGGGGGCGTTAATCCTCTGACTAGCAGGAATGAGGAGATATTTTACGCCGACCTGATCGGCGGCAGTCCGACAGCGGGAACAATCAAAAAACAGGTTACAACCACCACGCCCACAAACCCTGGCGATCCGGTAAATATTCTCGACCTCGGGCGGCGGATGAGCCGTGATGGACGATATATAGCTTTTGACTCTTTTGCCGATTTAGCAAATGAAAACAACGGGACCAATTACCAGTCATTTGCACTCTACCTTTTCGATACCACGACTGCTACATTTCGCAGGATTTTAGCTCGAAGCGACGCTGATGAGTCCGCCTCGGGCGGCGATGTAGCCAGATACCCGGGCTTTACGGATTACGAAGCTAACGGCACACCCTCAACACTAGTTCTGCAATCACGCCTGAACATTAAGCCCGATGGAACGATACCAACGACGGCATCCGAAGGACTGAATCCGAATGCATTTCGGCCCGTTCAACTTTACTCTTATCCTCTGAACATACCGGTCGCGACGGCAACTTTTACGCGTCTGGCTAACTTCCCAACTCCGAATTCCTTTATTGCATCGACTCAATTACTGCCCAGCAACTCGATACAGCGGATGGCATTTAACCTGGCTCTCACAGAGTTAGGAACCGGTAATCCGGATCAGCAGTCAGAGGTTTACTATTTTATTCAACCACCTGTTATCACCGTAACGCCAGTAACTATAAACTTAGCTACTGGTGCCAGCCGATTGCCAATTTTGTTTACTGCAAGCCCGACACCAACTCCGGTTGGAACTCCGGCGCCCACTCCATCCCCGACCCCGACCCCGACGCCTAGCCCATCGCCTACACCGAGCCCAACCCCGACTGGGAGTCCGTCACCAACCCCGCCGCCGGTAACTCCGGCTGCGGTTCTCGGCATTTCGCCAGGGATGTTAGCGTTTATCGACTATAAAGCCGCCGATCAGCCGATAACCCCAAGAACTGCAATAGGTTCGTTCGATCGTCAGTTTTCGCTTCCAATCGAGTTGAGCGGTGTATCAGTGACTATAAATGGCGTCGCTTGTGGATTAAAGTCTGTCGGTCAGCGCCGCATCGAATTCATCGTTCCACCAGCGTTAGCCAGTGCGGTAACTGGGACCGTTTTTCCGCTGGTTATCAACAATAACGGAACGTTGCTTAAAAGCTTTGTAACGATAGTTCCTACTCGTCCTGATATTTTTGCAAAAGATGGTGTTGTCGGCCCCGGTGGGCGGGCAAAGCTGTTTAACGTAACAAATACGGTATTCACGACCGAGCCTTTCGCTGTTCAAACCATCAAACGGCGTGGCAACTTGATGGTACCAAGCGTTTTGCGATTGCATTTGACCGGTGTCGAAAACGTCCCTGGCTCTCTGGTAACAATTCGAATCCGCGATAAGACCGCTAGTTTCATATCTAATGCCGTCCCTGTCGAACCTGGTGTTTATACGATTGATTTCGTGCTCCCGTTTGATCTGATCGGTGCTGGGGACCAACCTATAGTAGTAACCGTTACAGTAAATGGAGTAGCGTTCACTTCCCGACTCGATGACACATCGACCCGGCTGTTTATACTTTGACGCCTTTACTTATTTTCAGGGGAAAAAGGCGGGTTGCGACCCGCCTTTTTTGATTTCGCCTGATTTTGGTGCTGGTATCAGCTAGTTCTAAAAAACCATCAATCTACTCCATTTTCTGTTCAATTTACTCATTGTTGCGCCGTAAATGGCTGTGGGCTACAATCGTATAAAGATCTATCATATTATTTCTATTATATTGAGATAAATATTTGTTAGTTCATTCAATCAAAAAAAAAAAAATATTATGGCCGGAAAAGATGTAAATACAATGAAGATCGCTCCCAAGGTATGGAAAAATGGGAAGTTTATTGATTGGGACGACGCCAGAATTCACGTTATGTCTCACGTCGTTAATTATGGTTCGAGCGTGTTCGAGGGTATTCGTTGTTACAAAACGAGCAAAGGCTCGGCTGTTTTCAGGCTTACAGAACACATGCAGCGGCTGGTTAATTCCGGAAAGATTTACCGCATGGAGTCGCAATTTAGCCGGGATCAATTTTGCGATGCTTCCGTTGAGCTGATTAGACAAAGCGGACTCGATTCATGTTATCTACGTCCGATTATTTTTCGCGGACTCGATGAGGACAAGCCAGCATTTGGCGTAAACCCGCTTAATAATCCAATTGATTCCTACGTCGCGGCCTGGCAATGGGGCAAATATCTAGGTGAAGAAGCTCTCGAAACCGGTATCGATGTCTGCGTTTCCAGTTGGACACGCATATCCTCAAATTCCATGCCCACAATGGCGAAAGCCGGTGCGAATTATATGAATTCGCAGCTTATAAAAATGGAGGCCCTGCTAGGTGGCTTTTCCGAGGGAATCGCACTCGATGATCGCGGCTACGTGTCCGAAGGTTCGGGCGAAAACATCTTTCTCGTCAATGGAGGGAAACTCATCACCCCACCGCTCGGAGCATCGATCCTACCGGGCATCACCCGCGATTCAGTTATCCAGATTGCTCGAGAACTCGGTATCGAAGTCATCGAGACCACTATCCAACGTGCCGCTCTTTATCTAGCTGACGAAGTTTTTTTCACCGGAACTGCGGCTGAGATTACTCCGATCCGATCGGTTGATCGGATTACTGTTGGCCCGGGCAAATGCGGAGAAATAACTAAACGATTGCAGGACGAGTTCTTCGCAATAATCGACGCGACTCGGCCGGCCCCAAATGGTGCCGATTGGCTAACCTTCGTAAACGGTGCTGCTGCAGGAGTTTAGCTTCATCTATTAGTCACTCGAACCAGTTTACAGGTCAGAAAGGTAGCTCTGGACCCGCTCTTAATCCTGTAAATTTCTAAATGTCCGGCTCAATCTACAAAAAATCTATCCTCGAAATCACCGTTTTCATATGCGGTGCGCTTGTGATGATATTTGAGATCATCGGCTCGCGCATTTTGTCGCCATTTATCGGTACATCTACCTATATTTGGACCAGCCTGATCGGAGTCATTCTCGCCAGCCTGAGTCTTGGTTACTGGCTTGGTGGCCGCCTGGCCGATCGGCGCCCTGATGTAAAAGTGCTCGCGTCTGTAATCTTCATCGCCGGTGGCCTGATCTCTTTAACTGTTCTGATTAAAGATGTTTTGCTTTCGATGATAGCGGCTGCAAGCATCAGTATCGAACTCAAAGCCGTAGTTGCCTCTCTGCTATTGTTTGCTCCGGCTAGCGTCTGTCTGGGATTCGTCACTCCGTTTGCAGTCCGGCTCAAAATGACTTCGGTCGAAAACACCGGCCGTACGGTCGGACGCCTCTACGCACTTTCAACAATCGGAAGCATCGCCGGAACATTCGCGGCTGGGTTTTTATTGATCCCTTTTGTTGGCAGCGTCCGCACACTGTATCTAGTCGCCGGTTCTCTGATCATTTTGTCGGTGCTGTTGGTTCCATTCGCTTTTTCGCGCTTAAATTTTGCTGTCGTAACCACTTTCGTGCTGGGAATAGCCGGGAGCGAAGGCACCGCTTATCTCCAGCGGCATGCGAATGCACTGCATGATATCGACACCGAATACAGTCGTATCCAAATCTTTGAAACTACTCACCCGCCAACAAACAAACGAATCCGGGCGCTCGCAACAGACCCTTATTTTGTACAGTCCGCAGTGTTCCTCGACAGCGAAGACCTGGTGCTGGAATACGGCCGTTTTTATCACCTCATAAGGCATTTCAACCCTGATTTTGAGGACACACTTCTCATCGGGGGGGCCGGATATTCGTTTCCAATGGAATATCTGCGTACCTATGAAAATGCTCGCCTCAACGTCGTCGAGATCGATCCGCAGATGACGGAGATCGCCCGTAAACACTTTAGAATGAAGGACGATCCACGAATGCAGATCATCCACGAAGACGGCCGGATGTTTATAAATCGTGCCGAGTCGGCTAAATACGATGCCGTTCTGATGGACGCCTTTGGCTCGCTTTTCACCGTCCCACACCATCTGACAACCGTCGAAGCCGTAACCCAAATCAGCCGAATTTTAAAGGATGATGGCATCGTTATATTCAATCTTGGAGCCGCAATCACTGGTGAAGGCAGTAAATTTTTACAAGCTGAGATACGAACATATAAAGAGGTTTTCCCACACGTATATCTATTTAAGGTCAACGCCGAACATAAGGACGAACGGCTCCAGAATCTAATGATTGTTGCCCTGAAATCTGACGCCCCCTTTGCCCCAATCAGCACCGATGCAGAGATATCAGAGTTACTCGCCCATCAATACAACCAACCCGTCCAGACAAATGAAAACATCCTAACAGACGACCTCGCCCCCGTAGAATATTACAATTCCAAGGCTCAAAATCTCTACCTCTCAACCCGTTAGGTAAAACACCTCGGCCAGATCGATATCACCACAGTTTTACTCCACGACCTGGGGTCCTAACTTTTTATTGCATTAACGAGTTTAAAATTTGTCTCTCTGTTGTCTCTGCGAAACTCTTCGATCTCATCGTTAAACTGTGCGCTCACTCCGTTGCCGTGAACCGTTGTGGGTGAAATATAGGACTATGGGTTGATGGAAAAAGTAAGCTAGATGTAACAAATAGGGTGCCTCAAAGACGGGCTCATCCCAACTTTAGCGCGTGGATTACCGCCTCACCTCAATCCTTGCCCAAACTGTTCTGAGCCGAAGGCGCCGATGCCGTTTAGGCGGAAGCTGAAGACTAGTTTGTTTTCTTTTCTGACCCCGACGTTGAAGGTGTAGTATTGGAGCGCGAGGGAGCAGCAATCGTAGGTGTAGCCGACGGTTACGAGTGAGCTTATAAGTGGGCTTTGGCGGGTGGCGCGGCGGTTTTGGAAATCGAAGAAGAATGAGTAGCCGCCGAAGAGGCCTTTGTCGCGGTTGCCGACGAAG
>JBBSJK010000032.1:0-33112 GCA_038257355.1 Pyrinomonadales bacterium
ACACCGACACCAAATCCGACGCCGACTCCGGTCCAAACGCCGACACCTAACCCGACTCCAACACCGATGCCGGTGCAAACTCCGACTCCAACGCCGAATCCGACGCCGACGCCAAACACGCAGTCAGGTTCTAACATCCACGTGACTGCCCCGGCTGGTGATGCGGTCGCAGCCTTCTCCGTTGTCGTGGAGACTGGTTTTACAGCCTTTACACCGATCGACCCCGCGTCAGCCGGTGCCGCCCCCAGCGGTTACGTGGTTTTAGACGACGCTCCTGCGTATGACATTACAACGACGGCGACTTTTGCATCTACAATCACGGTTTGCTTTTTCGTACTCTCGATTGACGATCCGGCTGAGTTTGCCCGAGCACGGATACTGCATGGCGAAAACGGAGAGTTGGTTGACCGGACAATTCTGCCACCAAACAGCCCAGTACCCGATTTTGGATCGCGTACGGTTTGCGCCGAGGTCGATTCGCTATCGCCATTTGTCATAGCATTGACAACGGCTCCGACATTTTCGATATCGGGGACAGTTACGACACCAGGCGGTTTGGGCCTGCGAAACGCTGTCGTCATCCTCACCGATTCACAAGGCGTAAAACAAACCACAACAACCAGTTCATTTGGCTCTTACACTCTTGAAAATGTACGTCCGGACGAAACTTATACATTGGGAGTCTCGTCAAGACGGTATAGATTTGCTGCAAGATCAATAAATCTTACCGGAAATCTGACTGAGGTAAATTTTATCGGGTTGGAATAAAGGCCGGTAAGCCGGTTCTGAGCCAAAAGTTAAGGTAATCCAGCATAAAGGGTAGAACGCGGAAAGGGCGGATCGGGGCGGATTTTTCGGATATGATCCGTTTTATCTGTCCAATCCGCCCGATTCGCGTTCTATTTCGTTACGATCTTAGAAGTTTGTCTGGAATGTTGTTTCAATCCCAACCTAGCATTGCTTTCAAACACGGAGCCTCGCAGCTCCGATTTTTTTGACTGTGCAATAGGTTCAGGTTTGACGAGTAAACGCTCGAATGCCTCAGTTTGAACGGGTTTGCTAAAGAGGTAACCCTGCCATTCGTCGCATGTGAGGAGTTGTAAAAAGTTGAGCTGCTCTTCGGTCTCGACGCCCTCGGCCACGACCTTTAATCTGAGGCTGTGGGCAAGTGTAACGATCGCCATCACTATTGCGGCGTCATCGGGATTCGTAGTTACATCGTCAACAAAAGATTTATCGATCTTTAGCACGTCCATGGGCAGATGCTTTAAATACTGCAACGATGAATGACCCGTACCAAAATCGTCAATCGAGATCGTCATCCCCATTTTTCGCAGTTTTTGCAGCACCTCGATGGCATCGATAGTGTCGTTCATAATCGAGCTCTCGGTGATTTCCAGATTCAAGAACTGCGGTTCGAGGCCCGACTCGTGTACGATCGCGGCTATTTTCCTGGCAAGGTCTTTTTGTTGGAACTGGGCAGCCGAGATATTGACCGCAACATTAAGTTCAAAACCTTTGTCGTGCCATATTTTTGTTTGGGTGCAGGCGGTCCGTAGTATCCATTCGCCCAAAGGTAGAATAAAACCGGTTTCCTCTGCAAGTGGTATGAAGTCCATGGGCGGAATCAGGCCAAAATCAGGATGGTTCCAGCGAATAAGTGCCTCCATACCGACGACCTGCTCTGTATTTATATCGATCTTGGGCTGATAATACAGCTCAAATTCGTTTAACTTCAGAGCTTTGCGAAGATCATTTTCGAGGGCCAGCCGCTTGACTGCCTTCTCGTGGATGCCGGAGGTGTAAAACTGATGTTTGCTGCCGCCCTGGTTGCGGGCATGAGACAAAGCGGCCCCGGCGTTTCTAAGTAAGGTTTGAGCGTCGTCACCACCATCAGGTGTCTGGCTGATCCCGATGCTGATCGATATAAAAATATTGTATTCACCGACTGAAAATGAAGCTTCAAAAGCTTTTGAAACAACATCCGCAAAAGATGAGATTTCATCCGCGGTCTTGTTGGTCAATAGCAGGATAAACTCGTCGCCCCCGAACCTGGCCGTAGAGACATCTTTACTAGTGAGGCCGTCCAAACGGTCGGCGACCTCTTTTAGCAACCGGTCGCTAGTAGTATGGCCCAGGGTGTCGCGTAGCCCCTTAAATCTATCCAGCGATACAAAAAATACCGCAACCCGCGACTCCGGACGCCGTTCAGATAATATTCGCGAGAGTTTCTCCTCAAAAGAGGCACGGTTAGGAAGCCTGGTGAGCGGGTCGTTATAGGCCAAAAAATTTAGTCGTCCGGTACGCTCGGCAACGAGCTGTTCGAGGTTGTCCTCGTGCTTGCGTTTCGAGACCAGAAGCTCCGCGTGTGTGAGTGCCCGATCAACCGCGATTTCGACCTGATCGATATCGAATGGTTTACGTAAGTAGTCAAATGCCCCACTGCGGATCGCCTCGATCGGGCTGTCGATAGTCTGATTGCCGCTGATCATCATCACCACGGTGTCGGGCGACGATGCGACGGCCCGCGAGATTAATTCAATACCGCTCATTCCGCCCATATTGATGTCGCTTATGACCAGATCAAAAGTTTCATGTTCGAGGAATGAGAGGGCTTGCTCGGCCGAGGCGGCCCCGGTGCAGGTGTATTTTTCGCTCAAAATGGCAAAGAGCAGATCGCGCACGGACGGTTCGTCGTCAACTATTAGAATGTTGGATCCTGGGCGGGAAGCTGTGTCCATGGGAAGTCCTTTGAATTATATTTTAGGGCTTGTCATTAAGTTTTAATGTCAAGCACTTCTCTTACTTTACTCGCGAGAGCGTCAAATGTAAACGGTTTTTGTATAAAGCCCTGATCGGCCGCTATTACGCCGTGACGCACGACCGCGTCGTCGGTGTAGCCCGACATAAACAACGCCCTCAGCCCAGGCCGTATCTCAGCTAATTTTTGGACCAGTATTCGTCCTGACATTTTTGGCATAACAACATCTGTAACCAGTAGATCAAAATGACAGTCAGTCTGCTCACAGATCTCCAAAGCCTCAACACCATTGCACGCCTCGACGACGGTGTAACCGCATGTTTCGAGGATCTGTCGGCTCAATTTGCGGACGATCTCTTCGTCCTCGACGAGCAGTATCCTCTCGCTGCCTTGAAGGTTCACCGCAGCGGCTGACGGCATGGCGATCTCCGTGACCGGTGTATCGACACTTGGAATGTAAACTTTAGCCGTGGTTCCATTACCGGGCTCGCTGTACATCAAAATATATCCACCTGACTGTTTGACGATTCCGTAAACGGTTGCCAAGCCGAGGCCAGTCCCCTTGCCCAACGCCTTGGTGGTAAAGAAAGGCTCAAACAAATGGTCCTGCACCTCTTCGCTCATGCCGATACCTGTGTCGCTGACCGACAGCATTACATATGAGCCTTTTTTTACGATTGAGAGTTTTCCTGCACTCTCGCCGTCTAGCAGTTGATTCGAAGTCTCTATAATTAGTTTGCCGCCGTCCGGCATTGCATCGCGCGAGTTGACGGCGAGATTCATTATGACCTGTGTCAATTGCCCGGCGTCGGCCTCGGTGGTGCCTAGATCGGGAGCGAGATTTAGCACGAGCTCAATATTTTCGCCGATCAGCATTTCGAGCAAGGTGGCGGTTTCCGTTACAGTTTGATTGAGATCGATCACTCGTGGCTTTAGTACCTGTCGACGGCTAAACGCCAGCAACTGTTGAGTTAAAACCGCCGAGCGTTCACCTGCTTTTTTGATCTCCTCGATGTTGTTGCGGATATTTAGCGGATCTTCGTTCTTCAATTTTCGCAGCGTCAGGTCGCTGTAACCGTTGATCGCCGTGAGCATATTGTTAAAATCGTGAGCGATGCCGCCCGCGAGCCGGCCGACCGATTCGAGCTGCTGCGACTGCTGAAGCTGTTCTGCCCTAATCTTTTCCAATTCGATGAGCCGCACGTTCTCGATTGCGTTGGCTGTCAGGTTAGCGGCCATCCTCATTGCACTTGCATGCTCTGGTGTATATGCGCCGAGAATATAGCTCTGCAATTCGAGAATGCCGATGGTCTCGCTCAATACTTTTAGCGGTGCGACGATGGCGGAACGCGGGTCGCGGTCGTCCTCGTCGTAGCCAATATGTATTATTGTAGAGTCGATGCCTAGGGCATTTAGATAATCGTTAAAAATAAGAACATCGCCGTGCTCAATTGCTTTACCGACAGGGCCCTTGGAAACCGGGATTGGCATCAGTTCGGAAGCGTCACTTACAACGCCGTTGTAACTCATGTAGATGGGGTTTCTAAGACTCTTTTCTTTATCGTACAGCGAAATGATCAGCCCCGAACAAGGCATGGAGGTGTTTGCAAATTCTATTATCGCTTTAAAGACGGATTCGAGGTCCTTTGCGGCGCCCATCCGTTGCCCGAGGGTGGCAAGTCTCTCCAATAATTGGGCATACTCGCCTTTGGCACGTTCATTTGCCTCGGCCAGGTCGGCCTCGTCCTGCTTGCTTTTTGTAATGTCGACCATTACGCCGCGAAGCCGGACATTATCCTCGTCGCTCGTATCTACTGTCACGATGTCGTGTAACCATACTACACGGCCATCGGCCGCAATTATCCGGTAATCAAACTCATGATTTTCCAACCGAGCCGCCGCATTTACACAATAATCAATTACCGCTTCACGATCGTCAGGATGCAAATGGTCAGCCCAGAAAGTAGGGTTGTCTATCCATTGCTGAGCCGGATAACCCAGGAGGCGCTCGGCCTGTTCACTGACAAATGAGAACTCAAATGTTTTTGCGCTTGATTCCCAGACGATGCCCTCGATTGAGTCGACGAGTGATTTGTAAAGCTGCTTTTGATGTTGAAGAGCATCCTCGGTCTCACGGCGGCCTGTGATGTCCATGTTCACGCCGACAAGCCGCTCGGGTGTTCCATCGGGTCGGTAATAGACCTTACCTTTGCTGTGTAGCCAACGAATGCTGCCATCCGTCCGGATAATGCGAATCTCTGAGTCATGCTCGCCGCTTTCTACCGCAACTTTCAATTCGTCGGCAGCCTTGGACAGATCATCGGGATGCACAAATTTATTCCACTCAGAGTAGCTTTTGTTTAGACCGCCGGGAACAATGCCGTAAAGGCTTTCCAATTCCGGGGAACTATATGCCTGTCCAGTTCGGAAGTCATACTCAAAACTACCGATCCTCGCCGCCTGCTGTGCCAGCGAGAGATGTTCCTGACTCTTTCTAAGCAATGTACCGGCATCGACCCGTTCAGTAATGTCTCGAGATGTAATTACGGTCGCCACTCCATGTTTGGGGTCGTCAAACGGCCGTCCGGTCGACTCTATAAGTTTCCATGAGCCATCCTTGTGTCGAAAGCGATACTCAATCGGCAGTGATGTGTCAAAATTGTCAATAGCTAACTGAAAAAATTTTAACACCCCCCTCACATCGTCAGGATGGATGAAATCGAACGCTTGCATGCCGGCTAGTTCGTCAGGTTTGTAACCCAGAACCCGCTCGATCGAGGGGCTCTCGAAAAGAATTGTACCGTTGGCGGATAATACTGTGATGATGTCGGTAATATTCTCGATTAACACCCGAAATGTAGAATCAAGCTGATGGTAGTGTGCCTCCCGGCTTTCGATACCAATTATTTTTGAACATTGGCCGAATAGTTGAATCTGATCGAACGACCTTTGCAGATAATCGTTTGCACCGCACAATAAAGCGTCCTCGACGATCGTGGAATCTCTGGACAGGTCGCCGATGAGCAGGATCGGTATCGGCCTCGTTTGTTTGTCTTTACGGATGCGGCGGCAAAGCTCGAGCCCGTCCATGCCGCGCATCGCGAGTTCGGCGATTATCATTCGAGGCGGATCGGCCTTGGCCATTTTCAAGCCAAGTATTGCATCCCCCGCAAATAAAACGCTAAATCCCTCATCCCTGATCAATGAAGCCGTCAAGGCAAATTGTTCCTGATTCTCGCTTAAGACGAGAACGGTTTTATTTGTGATCATTTCAAAGGCGTGCTGCAACCCCTACTCCCGTTTGGGCCCCATACAAAGCTCCCTGTAGACTGGTTGCGTCAAGCAGTTCGGTCCCGAGACACACCTCAACAATGTGCGGGTCAAACTGAGTTCCGGCACGCTCTCGCATCCAATCGGCCGCTTCCTCATCCGTACAAAAAAGCTCAGGTTTGCGTCCCGAATTAATCTCGTCAAATGCATTGGCAACGGCCAAAATGCGCGAACTGAAAGGTATCTTTTCGCCGTCCAGGCCGTGGAAGAGGCCCTTTCCGTCAAAGCGTTCGTGTTGATAACTAATGATCGTCGCCACATCCTGCAGGTCAGGCACACTCGAGATTACACGCAGGCCGGTCTCATATTTTATCCTCATTTCGCGATACCGGTCAGCCGAAAGCGAGCTGGGACTAAAATCGATCTCGATCGGCATACGTATATGTGAGACCTCGTGGAGCAGCGATGCGAATATCAGCTCCTCCATTTCTTGTGGAGGTAGATTAAACTGCTCGCCGATAAGCGCAGCATAGTTTGAGGTGCGCCGGGAATGGTCTGCGAGGTCAGGCCGCTTCAGAGCTATCATCTCTCTGACCGCATTCACAAATCCCTGTACCGTTGTCTGTAGCCTGGTTTCGAGACGAATATTCTCCTGAGCGAGCCAATGCTGACGTTTCGTCGTCTCGTAAAATTCGAGTCCACGCTGGACAGTTTGGCAGAGATCGGTGTTGACCCAGGGTTTGGTAATGTATTTGTAAATAACGCACGAATTGATCGCTTCGACCAGGTCGCTGACGTCAGTATATCCGGTCAGGACAACCCGAACTGTCTGCGGCCTCATATTTGCCGCCTGTTTCAAAAACTCGATGCCGGTCATACCCGGCATACGCTGGTCTGAGATGATTAGCGCGATGTCGTGACGATTTAAGAGCTCTAGTGCCTCGGCTCCCGACGCCGCCGTCACGACCTCGTAATCGTTGCGGAAAAGCCGCTCTAACATACGTAAATTTGCTGGTTCGTCGTCAACGACCATTATTTTGTAAATCATACTATTATCTCTATTACTGCTCCTTAAACCTCTGCGTAACACGTGATCGATTTCTCATCGACGATTATCGTTGGCTCGAAATGCTTTGGCAGCTGGACGCGGAACGTTGTGCCCACATTTAATTGCGTATCTACAGAAATGCTGCCTCCGTGGCGCTCGACAATACTAAATGAGATCGAAAGGCCGAGCCCGGTGCCCTCGCCAACCGGTTTGGTTGTATAAAATGGATCAAAAATGCGATTCAAATGCTGCACCGCAATGCCGCAGCCTGTATCGCTGACCTCGACAAAGATATTTTCATCATCCTCACCGGTAACGATCGCCACTTCCCCATTTCGCGTTCCGATTGACTGGGCCGCGTTTACCAGCAAATTCATCCACACCTGATTTAAGGGGCCAGAAAATGCTCCGATCTGCGGCAAATCGCCATAATCGCGACGAAGCACGATATTACCCGACGAAAAATATCGTGACACCAGCCGTACAGTCGCATCGATACCTTCGTGAATGTCGGTCTCTTTATACTCGGCCTCGTCCAGCCGTGAGAATGTCCGTAAATTTTGAACGATATCGCGGATTCGGTCCGAGCCGTCGCGTGAGTCGCGGATGATCGAAGCAAGATCGTCCAAAATCTCTGGATAACCGATCTGTTTCTTAATCAGATCGGAATTGGTTTCCACTCCCGGCGTTGCCTCGGCGTACTCATAATATTTGATCAACTGTATCAGATCGGAGACGACATGATCGAGCATTTCCAGATTTGCGTGGACAAAGCCGACCGGATTGTTTAGTTCATGTGCAACGCCGGCCGCGAGCTGGCCAAGTGACGCCATTCTTTCGCTTTGTACGATCTGCGCCTGCAGCCTGTCCATTTCGCGTTTGCGGCTGACGAGTTCGGCGTTTTGTGTTTCGAGCTCGAGTTTGTACCTGCGGGCATTCATAAGCAGGCTGCGGCGTTCGATGGCACGTTCGACCGTTATCTCCAGTACATCCTGCTCGCAGGGTTTGATCAGATAATCAAATGCGCCGAGGCGTATCGCGTCCAAAGCCCGCTGCGGCCGGTCGACGCCCGATGCGACGATGACCTCGGTATGTGGAAAATCTTCAATAATTTTTCTAAGCAGTTCGATACCCGACATGCCGGGCATAATAATGTCTGTGATCACGACCGCGAAATTTCTGATCTTTAGCTCGACAATCGCCTCATCAAACGAACCGGCCTCGAAACATTCAAATTTTTGCGAGAGATACATCGAAAACATCTTGCGGACAACACGTGAATCATCGACAAGCAGAATGCGCTCCTTCCTGCTCCTTGCTGACGGAACATCAGAATCTTGTCTTTGCTGTGCGGCAGTTTGATCAGTCGCGGTGTACAAACTATGTGACATATCTATACCGGGCATTCCCGTCGAGGACAAAGGTTTTCGGATTTCCGCTTAAACACGCAGTCTGTATAACCTAATGCAAATGATATTCCTCAAACATAATTGGTGTCATATGTTGATAACAAAGGACTTGATTACGTAATAGAGATTTTCATGATTAAAAATTCAAGAGCTCTGAGGCATTTCGCCTCACCAAAAGTCCTGAATGTATAAATTCTGACGGCAAGAATGCCCAATTTGCGGAGACTTGGGCGGGTTATTTTACAAAACACGACAGTAGACTGACCATGATCCTTTCAAGTTGTGTGCTTACAACAACCTAGGCTATAAATATTCATTTACAACTTTAAGAATATTGTGTATCATCACAAATGAATTTGAACACGCTCATAAATTTTACAACCATATATCGCTAAAAATCATCACTCATCCGGTCAGCAAGCCGATTCTTTTTAGATTCACTCTCTTCTTTGTTTATCTTTTGTTCTGTGGAGGAAAATATGTCGTTTAGCACCAAGATCCAACGCATTTTTGCAGCGTCTCTTATGATTCTTATGCTTGGGACCCTTGCTTTTGCCGATACGGTCCGCCTCAAAAATGGCAGCATTATCAAAGGTAAGATCGTTAGCTTTGGAGGGGGTAAATTCGTCGTGACGATGGGCGTGGGAGCTCGGCGTAAGGAGCTGACGTTTGCGGCGGCCGAGATCGAATCGATCCAGTTCGATTCGCAGACATCTGCCCCGCAGCTAACCGACTCGTCAAATCGTAACGCAAGACAAAGCGTACAAACACCGACGGTAATAATCCCAGCCAGGGTTATTAAAAATGATACGCCGGTTCGCTCAAACACCCCGACGCGATCCTCAGGCGAACCGATGAAACCGATAGAGTGGCGGATCAAGGTACTCGCCGACAGCACTACAAATGGCTGGACCAACTCTGGCTGGGTCGTAAAAAAAGGACAGCGCATCCGCATCGTCGGCGATGGCAGTGTCATGCTCGGAAAGGGTCAAAGCTCGTCCGCATCCGGCCTGCCATCATTAAATGACGACCGAAAGCTATTAAAAAATGTCGCGACCGGGGCCCTAATCGCCGTCATCGGTGATGACAACAACGATTTTATCTACGTCGGCGCCGAACGCGAATTCACCGCCACCCGCGACGGAGCCCTCTTCCTCGGCATTAACGAAGGCCATCTCGAAGACAACTCAGGAGCCTTTAATGTAAAGATTGAGATTATTCCGGACGACGGGAAATAAGTATAAAAATACTTATTAAGAGATAAGAAAAAAAGGGGATTTTGCTGTCCCCTTTTTTTGTTTCGATTATTCAAGGCCAGTAAAATCTATATTAGAGAGGTTTCTTTCAAATGTGAGCGCTTGAGAGGCGAAGCGATAACGTTTAGAACTAACATTAATTATATAGGTATCGCCGGTCGGAATATTGCTGAACATAAAGATGCCAAAAGAGCTTGTCGTAGCGGTTCGCCGGAAACCTTGAGAATCGATAAGCGAAACGATGGCACTTCGCAAGCCGAGCCCTGTTGGAGTTTCGACGCGTCCTTCAATATTGGCAAAGGCCGGGCCGGGTTCCGTTTGAGCTTCGTACGCACCTATATCTGAGCCATCCCCGCCAGATGCATTGGAAAATGAAAGATCGACCGGTCTCAGAAATCCTATTCCTCGTTGATCGGTGACGGCGGCAGAGCTATTTCCGGCATCAACCGCCGGGCTACCCTCGACCAGAGCGTGGGTCGGCGTCGAACCTCCGCTAATGAGCAAAGTACGGAGCACCGGATCAATCTGATCTGTGCTATTGCCTGCCTGGTCTGCAGTTCCGGCAAATTCGACAGTTCCTCGATTCCCAATCAAATTAAAGCCATTTGAAGTAATTACGGAGCCTGTCAAAGCGAGCACGTCAGGTACGATATCGTTATTTACATTACCCGCAATTATGCTGTTTCGAACCGTAACAGTTCCGGCATCACTAAACAGACCGGCCGCACTAGTGTCACCAACAGCTGTGTTATTTGTAATTGTGCTGTTGGTGATTGTAGCGTTTCGCGTCCAGATACCGCCGCCGTTTTGCCCAAATTGGTCGGTTGAGACGTTTCCGCTAATTGTCGAATTGGTGACGATCAGTGTGCCGGAGCTGTCGATGCCGCCACCTCTATCATTCGATGTGTTGCCAGAAACTGTACTATTGAGCAGCGTCAGGGTACCGGCACCGCCATTGCTAATTCCACCTCCGAAATTGGCGGTATTTCCGGTAATGTGACAGCCATTGACCGTCAAGTTGCCGATGTTGGAGATCCCACTTCCATTGCTCAACCCTGAATTACCGCCGGTTATCTTCAAACCATTTATCGTTGCCGTCGCGGTCACCCTGAAAACACGGCTGTTACCAGGCCCGGCAACTGTGATCAGATTTGCACCGAGGCCGTTTATAGTCATATTCCGACTGATTGCCAAGTCGGAAAAACTAAGAGCAATAGTTTGCGGGGTGCTAAAAAATGTGCTGTCAAAATTTATTATTCCATCCGTAGGCACATCCTCAATTGCCTGACGAAGGCTTCCTGGACCAGAGTTATTTGCGTTCGTGACCAAAACGCTGTTGGCGGGTGTAGGCGTTGGGGTGCCGCCTTGGGTGCTGGGAAATATACCCATAGTTGGTCCGTGCAAATCAACTGAGCCAGCGAAACTGATTTTTTCATTGAACCCAATTATTGTGATAACCGTAAGCAGCGTAACCGCCAGTCCAACTCGAAGGGACGAAGTCCAAGGATGCATTAATAGTCCTCCCTAACCGCCGATACAGATTCGCAATAGTAACAATATTTCCGATACGGCTTGTCAAAGTTAAAAAAAGTAAATTAGATTAATTTTTGAATTACAAATTACCTTTTTAACTCCCCAAATGCAATTTAGACAATAAATAGATGACAGAACGAATGATTTTTTACTCCAGTCCGACAAAATTTATATCGGTCAGGTTGCCGTTTATCGGCATTATTGGCGGGGTAAATCGGTACCGCCTCGACGAAACCGTGATCGTGTATGTCGCTCCTGATTGGACGTTGTCGAACGAAAACGTACCAAATGAGCCGGTCGTTTCGATGCGGCGGACATTTTGTGAATCAATGATCGTCACGCGAGCATTTCGCAGGGCGAGTCCGCCCGGTGTTACCACCTGACCGCCAACGGTTACAAAGGCCGGGCCTGGCTCGGACTGGGCCTCGTACGCTCCGATATCAGCCCCGTCGCCGCCCGCCGCGTTAGGTGCGAGCAGATCAATGACACGCAGGAACCCGAGGCCGCGCTGATCGTTGATCGAGCCAGAGCTATTTCCTGCATCGATAGCTGGACTGCCCGCGAGCAGAGCGTGCGTCTGCGTCGGGCCGCCGTTGTTCGCAAGAGCAGAAAGGCGCGGATTAAGCACTGATCCGCCAGTTCCGCTCTGGTCCGATGTCGGGCCAAGTACTACCGTTCCGCGGTTACCGATCAGGTTAAAGCCATTCGAAACGAAGGAACCGCCGGCGTCGGCGATCACATCAGGGACCGTTGCACTATTTTGATTGCCCGCTATGATCGTGTTCTTTAAAGTTACGGGAGCATTTTCCGTGCGAATTCCGCTCGCCGATGCGCTGGCATTCGCCTGATTGTTCGTAATGGTCGAATTTACGATCGAAACAGTTCCGCCGAACGAGAAAATACCGCCGCCCGTATTATTCGAGGTCGTCGTATTCCCGCTGATCGTCGAACTACGGATCGTAAGAGTCGACGTATTATCGATACCGCCGCCCGTTTGACTACTCTGAGCTGTATTACCCGAGATCGTACTTCCCACGATCGTTAGGGTTCCCGCGTTCGCAATACCGCCGCCAAAGCTGCTCGCGGAGCTGCCCGTGATGGCAACGTTGGTTAGCGTCAGAGTCCCGCCATTCCGTACGCCTCCGCCCTCGCCAATAATATTGCCGTTACTAATCGTCACCCCGCTCAAGCTTGAGGTGCCGGAAACAAAATGTAGAATGCGATAGTCACCGCCCGTGTTTCTGCGAACCGTTAGGGAATTTGCCCCCGGGCCAGCAATAGTGACCCCGTCGGTAATGTCAGGTAGTGCACTCGCCAGGTTGATCGTGCCCGTTGCCGAGATGGTAATCGTGTCTGCTCCTGCGAGAGCGTTTGCGTCCAGTATCGCCTGGCGTAGCGAGTTAGGACCGGCGTCACTCGTATTCGAAACTGTAAAGGTCGCTTCAGGCCGGTTCTCGTCGACAACCTCCATTGGCGGCGTTGGCTCAGGCGCTGGTGCGGCGGTTCTCACGCTTTGCCGTGATAGGCCACGGTCGATCGCCGAAACGATCTCTGACCGCCAGAAAGTGGTTGCGAAGGCAGCGCCGTCAACGCCAATATCGCCAAAACTCGACCAATATTTTTTGCGGCTGACTTTTCATGAAACATAACGATCATCATCTCCACTCTTCGCTCTCTGTGTCTTCCTTTTGTGCATTCTGTGTTAAAAAAACACTTTCAAACACGGAGAACACAAAGTCGAAGACATTGAGGTCACTGAGAAATCTTTCAATGCTCCATCTCGCTAACTAAGATCGCCTCTATCTGATACAAACTGTCCTTCAACACAAACCCACTCGCTCCCGCGGCAAACGCCTCGGAACGTAGGTCTTCGTCGTCAAACGCCGTGACCATGCAGATATTTGCCGCTGGAAACACGGCGATGATCTCTCGAATCGCCGTAATTCCGTCAATCGCCGGCATATCCTGATCCATCAAAACCCAATCGGGCTGATGCTTCTCATAGAGTGCAAGAGCCTGGTCGCCGTCATCGCCCTCAAAGACCTCGCCGACACTCGCCGGTAGGTATTCACGCATGAGGTTTCGCACTTGCTCATTGTCGTCGACAATCAGGATCGTCATTCAAGCTTTGGAGGACCGAGTTATTTTCTAAGTTCTGGGGTTCATCATATTTCGAAGGCGGACGTTGTGCCACTTTTCAAATTGAATAGTTTCCGGCGAGATCGCCATCGAATCGTAACCGCCGCCATCCTGCATCCAAACGCCGGCCGGTAAAGCAGCAAGAAAAAGAAACAATATAAGGATTCTCTCTGTCATGGTCCGGCCGCTCGTCTATGGAATATGCGAATTATTGCACAAAAACATTGATTTTGACCAACTAAAAGCGGACAATTGGTATCTAACACCATAGGCTGACAAGGGATCAAATTATGCATTTTTTTCGCAATTCGCGTTTTGTATTCGCTTCACTCGCATGGGTTTTGGCGATGTTGTTAACATATAATTCCACGACTTTTGCTCAATCGAGACCGCAAAAAGGCACTCCGCCGACGGAAAGCGGCAAGAGGAATCAACGGCCAACGCCGTTGACTGAGGAAGAGCTCAAAAAAGCTGAGGAAGAGAAAAAGCGCCTGGAGGAAGAAAAAAATGCCATATTTGACCCCACCGTCGTTAAGGTCGAGTCCAATATTGTCAGCGTCGACGCTGTCGTCTTTAACAAAAAATCAGGACAGGTCATTGGTGGCTTAAAGAAGGAAAACTTCGCGATCTTTGAGAATGGCGTCAGGCAAAACCTCTCAAGTTTCGCGACTCCAGAATCACCGATCACTGTCTCACTCGTTGTCGAATACAGCAAATGGTCCGAGATATTTGGCAGTGCTGCCGGCGGCCAATTTGAGCCAGGTGCAAATGAGGTGATCAAACCGGTCGCCTATTTCCTGTCGCGATTTATCAAACCGCCTCATGATTACGCCTCGGTCATCGCCTTTGATATGCGTCCGACGCCGATCACAGACTTTACAAACGACCCAGCGCGGCTTAACGCCACAGTAAATCTGTTATTTAGAAACCGTCCAGCGTTTCGCGAAAATAATCTTTACGACGCCATAAAATTTGCCTTGCTTGGCGGCGTCGGAGATTCGGTCGTACTGGAAAATTCAGAAAATGAAAAATCTAATTACGGCGGAATGATAGATGTAAAATCAAAACGGCGTGCGATTATCCTCGTAGCGTCCGGCATCGACACTTTTAGCAAGATTAACTACGGCGATGTGCGACGCATCATCCAAGAAGCGGGCGTACCGATTTATATCATCAGCACGGGCAATCTATTTTATAAGAGATTTGAGCATCGCCTCGGTGCGACCGATGACATCAGCGGCGGACCCGGACGTCTCACTTTCTTGCAAGCTCAGAATGCGATGAACACTTTTGCTAAAGAATCGGGCGGCATACATTACCCGATGACTTTTGAGGGTGAGATTCCAGGCTATCTTAATAACATCAACGCAATGCTGCGCAGCCAGTATTCGCTGGCCTACGACCTGGCCGAAAAACACGAGCCTGGCAAGAAATACAAGCTCGAGGTCAAGGTCGATGTCGATGGCGATGGCAACTTCGATGACAAGGCGATTACCGTACAACATCGCCCTTTTTACTCGACCCCGAAAGAGGACGAAAAGGACAAAAAGAAACAGTAAGTCTTCCTGAGGTTTTGATAGTCTATCTCCGACTGTCATAAAAAAAGTTAAGATAGAGTCATCACGGGATTTCTTAAACGCGGGTTGCTGATTTGGCGAATAATGACGGACCGATCCGACTTATCCGCCTGTACCGCAACATCCGCGCTCCATTTTCTATATCAAGTGCAATTAATTGTGATAGTCTGTAAGATTGGTTCTTATGAGTAAACGCATCATCGAAAGCTATAAAAAGAAACTCGCCGCCGAAGAGGGATATATTATCTCTCGCGAACGTGGGCTTCGCATCGCATTGTGTTATCCAAACACCCACAAGATCGGCATGGCTAATCTTGGCTTTCACACGATGTATGAGCTGTTTAACTCAATCCCAGATGTCATCTGCGAGCGTGTTTTCCTGCCGGACAAAGCCGAGATGGCCGAATACGAAAAGACAGGCACACCACTCATGTCGCTCGAAACGCAGTCGAATATCAGGGGCTTTGATGTGGTCGCGTTCTCGATCTCGTTTGAAACAGATTATCTGAACATGGCCCGGATGCTGCGGCTTGCTGATATTCCGGTCTGGGCTGAGGAGCGTGACGAAAAACATCCGCTCGTTATCATGGGCGGGGCCGCCTCGTTCCTGAATCCCGAGCCGATCGCTGATTTCACTGATGTCATAGCTGTGGGCGAAGGCGAGATTCTCGCATTTCAACTGATCGACGCTATCGTCGAAAATGGCTCAAAAGCAGACATTCTGCTGAGTCTGGCGAAAATCGGACGCGGATTTTACGTACCGTCGTTATACGATGTGATCTATAACGACGACGGCATGGTCTTTGATTACATTCCAAATCAAAAGGGCGTTCCAAAACGTGTCGGACGTGCCGTCGCATCCGTCAATCCCAAAGAAGGCACGCTCCGCCGGGCGTTAAAACGCGGTGAAACCGAGCTTGCAGAGTTTCTTTTAAATCAGGAAACGTTTTGCCCCTCAACCGCGATCTGGTCGCCTGAAGCGGAGATGGGTGACCGCCTGTTGGTCGAGATCTCTCGCGGATGTTCGCAGGGATGCCGATTCTGCTGGGCCGGATATAATTATTATCCGCCGCGTGTCGTGCCGGCAAAAGATATTTTGGCGAAAGCAAGAGAGTGGCGTTCAAAAACTGACAAAATCGGCCTCGTTTCGACCGCAGTATGCGATCACCCTGAGATTTCGACGATCCTGCGGGAACTGCGGGCTATGGACTATCGCATCTCGGTCTCGTCTCTCAGGCTCGATCAGATTTCAGATGAGTTGCTAGATGCTCTGGTCGAATCAAAAGACCAGCAAATCGCGGTCGCGCCCGAAACCGGCAGCGACCGCCTACGCCGCGTCATCAACAAAAATCTGACAAACGACGAGATCGTCGATATCTGCGGAGCAGTTTTTGACCGCGGAATGCTGACAGTAAAACTCTATATGATGGTCGGCCTGCCGACCGAGACGGACGAAGATCTGGATGAGATGTTTGTGCTGGTTGAGCGGATAAAAGACCGGATGCTCGAGGCGGGAAAAAAATTTGGCCGTGCGGGCAAGATCATTCCATCGCTCAACGGTTTTGTCCCAAAACCTAACACACCGCTGCAATGGGACGCGATATGTGAGGAAAAAGAGTTAAAACGGCGTATTAAATACGTCTGCAAAGGCCTGAGCAAAATTCCGAATGTCGAGGTCCGCTTTATGTCGGCCCGCATTGCTCACGAACAGGCGCTTTATTCATCCGGCGACCGTAATATTTCAAAGGTCATCGACGCGGCCGCCCGTCTAGGAGGCGATCTCAATCGTGCTCTGCGTGAGACCGGCACAGATGCCGCATTTCACACCTCACGTAACCGAAGTTATGACGAATATTTGCCGTGGTCAATCGTCGATTCAGGTTTATCTTTTGAATTTTTAAAAACCGAACACGATAAGGCTCTCGAATCGCTTTCTAGCCTTCCCTGTCCGGCCGTCGAAAAATGTACCACCTGCGGCGTTTGCCCAAGCACATGGCTCGCTGACGCCCCCGATGGCCTTATACAGATCCAGCCCCTAAAAATTCAACAAGCTCTCGCCGCGGCTATTTAGTGTTTGCCATCTGCTTCGTCTGTTCTAGCAGAAAACCGCTCGGCGTTGCAGTGTGATCAAAAACGTAAACGTAATTGTAAATGCCGAATGGCAGTATACCGACATCCTTTGTAAACGCCACTCGAGCGGTCACCCCGCTTCCGACCTTCTTAACCTCTAGGAGCGTGTTTTCCGGCGCGTTGTTAATTACAAGAGCCCGCTGGATCCGCTCTTTTACATTATCGACCGGATTAATTTTGCCTGGTGTCGCGAGGCCCTGCAGCACAGCTGTCGACATTTCGCTTTTCAAGCTTTCCGCTTCGTAGGCCGTGGGAACGTAATTGTAGCCGGCATTCGCGACAAGCAGAATTACTGCAAGGGTGATGGCAAATTTGATCCCCGCACTGCCGCGTTCGGATTCACGTATTTTTACGGAATTTTTCATTTTAATACTCCTGAAAAGGCAAATGATAAAACTTTTTAAGCCCATTTTTGCAGAAGTTCTTTGAGGACGGTTTGCGTTGTTACGCGCGGTATGATTTTGTCGGTTAGAATCACCGGTTTGCCAATTCCTTTAAGCAGAACCATTTGCAGCGAACCGGAGAGATGTTTCTTGTCGAATTTAAAGGCCTCAAAGACTTCGTTTTGATCGATATTGCCAAGCGGAGGCAAGATGCCGACGCGATGCACAACATCGTTCAACAATTTTACATCTTTATTATCACAAAGTGCAAGAGATTTCGACAATCCGGCGGCGAACAAAATACCATACCCGACCGCCTCGCCGTGTTTGAAATATTTGTAATCCGTTACCTTTTCGAGAGCGTGGGCGAGCGTGTGGCCAAAATTTAGGATTTTGCGAGATTTGCTGTCTGTACGATCCGACGATTCCCGCTCGTCACCGGCGACGATCTTAGCTTTGAATGCGACATTCGCAGCAATCAAATTTGAAATTTCAGATTTGAAATTTGAGATTGAGTGATTTTCAGATAAAGCATCAACAGGAAACTCTGAAAGTAGTTTTTCAGTCTGTTTTAATAACTGTTTCCCGCCGATCGCTCCGTGTTTTATAATCTCGCAGAACCCGGCGGTCATTTCGCGGACGGGCAATGTTTTTAACACGCAGGGATCAATGAGGACACCTGACGGCTGGTGAAACGCACCGATAAGATTTTTGCCGAATGCAGAATTTACACCCGTCTTGCCGCCGACCGACGAATCTATCATTGCCAACAGCGTCGTCGGAATCTGTAGAAATGCGATGCCGCGCAAATAGATCGCCGAGGCAAAGCCAGCGAGATCACCAACCACGCCACCCCCGAGAGCGACAACCGCATCGGTCCTCGTCAGGCCTGATTCGGAGAATGATTTGAGTGCCGATTCCACGCTTCGCTGATTCTTGTGATTCTCGCCGTCTTTCATTAAAAAATGTGAGACGGCAAATCCGGCATCGGCGAGGCCATCGGTTACCTGTTTTCCGTACAACTTGAAAATTGTTGGATTTGAAACGATTACTACCTTTCGGGCGGTATTGCCGAGAGATTTCCGCGCCCATTTGCCGCAAGCGGGCAGCAAATCATGGCCGATCACGATCTCATAGGCAGAGGCATCGCCGGTGATATCGATATTTAGCTTGAGCGGTTTCATCCGAGGGCACTCCCGATTATAGCTGCCAAACGGTTTGCCTGATTTTCGATGGATGCCTGATCTTTGCCCTCGATCATAACGCGTGCGAGATTTTCGGTACCGGAATAACGCAGCAGCAAGCGCCCGTCGTTTTTGAGTTCATTTTCGATGATTTTTGCAGCATTGACTATCTCTGGCACATCATCAAACGGTCGTTTTTCACCGACCTTAACATTTACCAGTATCTGCGGATAAGCAACAAATCCCGCGGTTGCCTGCGATAGTGAAAGGCCTCGTTCGCCGATCGCCCTTAGCAGCAGCAAAGCCGTCATCATGCCATCGCCGACGAGGCTGGTTTCTGGAAAAATAATGTGTCCTGATTGTTCTCCGCCGATCTCAGAACCGGTTTCTATGAGTTTTTCGAGAACGTATTTGTCGCCGACGCTGGCACGGAGCAGATTGATTCCTTTAGTCTTGAACGCGAGCTCGAGGCCGATATTGCTCATCACGGTGGCGACAACTGTCGAATTGGCCAGCTTGCCGTGTTCTTGTAAATATTGGCCCATTATCCATAACGTCGCATCGCCATCGACCACCCTTCCAGTCTCATCAACAAATAAAGCCCGGTCTGCATCGCCGTCAAACGCGACACCGATATCGGCCTTTTCTTCGAGAATACGTTTTTGCAGATGTTCGAGATGGAGCGAGCCGCAGTTTGCGTTGATGTTGCGGCCATCGGGCTGATTGTTCAACACGATCGCTCCGCCGCCAAATTGATCAAATATTTTGGGAGCAAATTCAGATGCCGCACCGTTAGCACAGTCGAGTACGATCTTATAATTACTGAGTTTGATGTTACTCGCGGCTTCGAGCAGGTGTGTGGAATACGCACTGCTAAGAGACATCTCCGAATCGAGATCAACGCTGGAAAACGGCACTGCTTCAGAAAAGTTATTTTCAAAAATATCGCGTTCGATCAGCCTTTCCGTCGCCTCGTCGATCTTTGTCCCATCCGGTAGAAATATCTTTATGCCATTGTCCTGATAAGGATTATGCGATGCACTAATGACAATACCGGCGTCATAATCTAAGGCTTTCACAAGATAAGCAACACCCGGCGTAGTAATGACGCCGGCAGATTTGCATACGGCTTCTCCGGCCGAGGCACCGGAGTGAAATGCCGCCTCGATCCAGCCGCCGGACTCGCGTGTGTCACGACCGGAAACAAATCTTGGTTCGCGGCCGAGCCTTTCACGAAACTGCCGGGCGAGCGATGCACCGATAATACGGACCGTTGTTTCATCAAGCGGAAATTGCCCGGCTAGGCCGCGAATCCCGTCTGTGCCAAAGAGTTGTTCCATAAAGAAAATCCGCCCAAGAGGCGGTAAAAGCTAAGTTATATCATTATGGCAGGACGCTAAACAAACTGTAAACATCCATAAGCATCTGTTGTATATGCAATAAATTATACAAAAAGCATTGACAACCAAGTGTCGTTTGCGAGAATCTTAATAAGTGCTGACCAACAGTTGCTTTGAAATCTTTCATTCTAAAGCTGCTCTCCTTCAAAAAATTACTATGAAAAAAAGCGTTTTGTTTGGCCTCGTCGTTTTCGCCGCATCGGTAGTTCCGTGTTTTGCACAATCAGTAAATCCATCCCCAACTCCCGGTCGGGTTATCGTGACCAGCACGCTACCGCCGGTGCAGCCAGTGAGAACACCTACGCCGCGTCCGGCCCAAACACCGATCGTCGTCGGCCAATTGCAAACACAGCCAACTCAGGCGAGCAATCTGACTTATAAAGGACTGAGCTTTTCTCAGATAAAGTCGAAGATGGCTGAGGCAAAACGGTTGATTCAGACACGCCCGCTGACTATTGCATCCTCGGAACCTGTTCTTTTCACGAGCATCATCCGCGTTGCATTTTACGACACCAAAGATAAAAAGATAGATTCTGTCGTCATGACAAAGGACCAGTTCCTGATGCCCGGCGTTTCTACGATGCTGCTCACGGCAAACGGAAAACAGGTAACGAGCCGCACGATCCGCGGCAATGGCGTTAACACTCCGGTTGTGATCACAGATTTGAACGGCGAGGCACATCTGCCATTGATCGTCCAATATCCCCGCGAAACACGCGGTATATATACTGAAATGGCCTTTTATGCATCGACTCATCCGGGGCTTGTCACGCCCGAGGTCGTAAGTGCAGGTCGTTTCTATGTCCGGAACACCATCGATATCGCCCGCGAAAAGTTAAAGGTAAAAGGTTTTATTATCCAGCCAAAGATCGCAGACGTAGCCGAGCGTCTCGCAACCGTCGAACATGTCGATCACCTGCGTTTTCGCACCGAGTTTCATTCAAATATCTACAACGACATTTTTACGCTCTTTGCTTTGAACGAAGGCCAGACCTATCGATATGCTGTAAGTTCGGCAGGTGCGGGCGGGATGGTGCAAATGATCCCGTGGACATATCGTATGATACTCAGCCGTTATCCAGGGGCGGGTTTAATGCCCGATTTCGTCTCGGGAATGCAGGATCATATTAACGCTTCCCAGGCGATGCTGCTCTACATGCAGATGACCTGGGACGAACTGTCCGCAAAGGCTGTTGTCATCAACGCACTCCAGACCGGCATTGCCACCCAGGAACATCTGATGGCCGCCGGATACAATTCAAATCCGTCGAGACTGCCTGGCTATATCAGTCGCGGCGGTGCAAACTGGGCCACGCTCATCCCGCGTGAAACCAAAATTTATCTACAGATTTGGGATTCGCTCGAACGCTCGGTAGCGATGACTCCGAGAACGTTGTAACAATTCTTCTATACTTTCTCTGCTCTCTTAACGTTCTACATAAGCGGTGGACCGGAACGAGACACCTCGATCTGTACATCGCTAAATTTTTTATCAACCAAATTCTCTCCCCAATAGAACGGATTATTTGTAATCTCAAATACCGCAAACGGCGGCGGCATAAACACTTCCAACTGCTCACGCGTCTCAAACTCGACCTTTGCCGTATTAAGCCCCCACAGACCGCCGAGATATATATCAAAGGCACACGACACCAGATCAAACTCGTGAAAATACCTATTCTTGCGTATCTCACGGCCCTCAAACCTCTCGAACACAGCGTACTCCGCGTCGTTCAAATATATCTCAGCAAGTTTTGAAACTTCGTATTGCTCATCCCCAGCGGGAAACCGCTGCTGCAGTATCCGAGTCCATGATCTTGTATAAGGATCACGTATCTGCCGCAGCCTGATCCGCGTGGTTTCGATATAATTGTCAAATAACTGAATGTGGCTGCTCGCCGGTGTCAGCGGCTCGGGCAGGGCTTCGATCAGGAATAGACGGTGCAATTCGGTTTGGGCGGTTTTGTTCATTTTCTAGAAATTTATTATACTCAGGAATTCCAATAGTTAGGAGACAGCAAATTTATTATGAGATCAAAAGTGTTTATTTTTTCAGCTATTTTCCTGTTGTCAATCGCTTCGTTCGGATGCGGCGGGGCCGCTCCTAATGCCAACACAACCGCTAACGGCAACTCAAACACACCCGCTACGACAAATACAGCGGATCAAACGACAAACGCCGCCCCGACGCTGACCCCTGTCTTTAAGGCCTATTGTGCGGCAATGGTCAAAAAAGACGAGGCCGCTGTACGCAATCTCTACTCATCAGACACCATCAAATATTTCGAGAGCATGATGAAAGAGGACAAAATTAAGACTCTGTTGGAATATCTTGAAGGCGACATAGTGACCGGCAATATATGCGAGGTCAGCAACGAGGTGATAACCGGCGACAAGGCGGTCGCAAAGATCCGGGCCGACGGCTATCCAAACGGAATCGATATCGAATTTGTTAAAGAAAACGGCGAGTGGAAACTAACAAACAAAAGCCCGGCCATCGATGCGGTCAAGGCGACGGACTCCAATTCCGCTGCGGCTAATACGCTCCCGACAAATACTGCTGCAAACAAAAAATAGGCTGACAAACACTTAAATCCGGCGAGGTTGCTGGCCGACGAATTCGACCAATTTAGAGCGTATCTCATCACGAATACGCCTAAAAACCTCTAACACCTCTTCACCAGTTCCCGTAGCCTCCGCCGGATCTTCAAAGCTCCACTGGACACGCTGTGCAGCTCCAGGGAAGACAGGACAGCTCTCGGCGGCGTTATCGCAAACGGTGATCACAAAATCGAATGGCGAATCGAGGAATTCGTCTAGTGACTTTGAGTGGTGGCCGGAAATATCGACGCCGATCTCAGCCGTCACGGCAATCGCCTGCGGACGTACAAAACTTGCAATTGTCCCCGCACTCTCAACATCAAATCTGTCGCCGCTAATGTGCCGAAGCAGGCCCTCGGCAATTTGACTGCGAGCTGAATTGCCTGTACACAAGATCAAAACTCTATTCCTTGGACTCATAAACTTAAATTCTTTAGCCCGCTCACGCTGGCGGTTCTGACCCGAAAAGCCAACTCGATAAATACATCGCAGCAACCGCTCCGATCAACTGAACTACCCCAAACATCGGAACATCCACGGGCCTAATCCCCGCAAACGTATCACTTAAGCTCCGGGCAAATGTAACCGCCGGATTAGCAAATGATGTCGACGCCGTAAACCAGTAAGCCGCCGAAATGTAAGCGGCGACGGCTGCCGGAACGGCAAATCTTGATTTAATCCGCACCGTTGCCGCTATCACAAAAACAAGGCCGAATGTCGCCACGAATTCGCTCAGCCATTGAGCGGTTCCGGTTCGCGCTTTTTGTGATGCAAATATGAGCGGTAGTTCAAACATCGCATTTGCGACCACGACACCAAGAATCGCACCGGTAAACTGAGCCAGCAGATAAGCCGCAGCCTCGCGGATCGGAATATTACCGCGGAGAGCCTCTGTCACTGTCACCGCCGGGTTAAAATGAGCTCCCGACACAGCCGCGAACGACAGGATCAATACAAACAACGCCGCACCGGTTGCGATCGTATTCGCCAGCAAAGCCACGGCCGCGTTACCGCCAGCCAGCCGCTCGGCCATGATGCCCGATCCGACTACAGTCGCGAGCAACATCGCCGTTCCCAAGAATTCCGCGACAAAGCGGCGAGTTAGAGATGCCTTCATTTTAATCGATTCCGACTCGCGTACTTCTACGTTCCAGCAAAACGGTGTCGCGCCAGATGCAGCATCATGCTCGCTTCATTCTCGCGAAAAATGCCTGCCGTGTGATCCGTAGTTCGCCGGGTCAGAACCGGGAGCGATAGCAACCTTTTTCACCGATCAACGGACCACACAGAATGGCACGGAACAAAACCAGATCAGCAACAAGCCGTCTGGACTTCCTGCTCTTTGCCACCAATTCCTACAAAGGTTGGAGTGCAGCATGTCGCGTCATTGCTCTTGGCTTCCGCCAGATTATCCTCAATCACCGTAAAAACTTCCCACTCGTTGCCGTCGGGATCGTTGACCCACGCCTTGTCCTGCAAAGCGTAGCAGCACGTCGTCTGCATCTCTTCACGCGGGACGAGGCCGCGTTCCTTCCACTGATCGCGAAGGGCGATAACGTCCTCCGTTCCGACGACCTGTATGCCGAGATGTGATAATGCTCCCTGCCCGCTGACTAGTCCCTGATTAAGCGTTAGATTGAGCGGCGGATTTTGCACGTCAAACTTTGCATAGCCCGTGCGTACCTTGCTCGGCTCGATGCCGAACATTTTTTTGTAAAAATCGATGCTGTTTTCAACGTCGCTGACGTTCATCGCCAAATGTGCCTTTAATGTATTGATTGCTGTCATAGTTTTTCTCCCTAATACTATCAATTACGCTTATCCGTAATTGTAAACTACACACTATTCGGAAAATTCAATTATGTCAAGCCATAATTGTAATATGATATAATTTTTTTGTATGGCAAAGCCGGACAGTTTTAAACTAGACGAATTTTTTGCTGCTCTCGCAGACCGGACGCGGCTCAGATTGCTCAATCTGATGCGTGACGGCGAGGTTTGCGTGTGTTTTTTTGCCGAAACACTCGGCACTAATAATCCAAAGATCTCGCGCCACCTCGCATATCTAAAACGCGTCGGGCTCGTCACGGGTCGCCGCGACGGTAAATGGATTCACTACAGCCTGCAAAAGCCGGACGATCCGCAAGCCGCCGAACTGTTTACATCACTCCTAAAAATCCTCGAAACCGACACACAAATGCAGGCCGACCTGTCTGAACTCCTAAACGTGTGCTGCTCACCTAGGAATCCGCTCGTGACGATATCCATCCTGGGCCGAGAACGATAGACGGATTCAACTTTAAAATAAGACTCAGCGATTCAAGCGTGTAGGGGATGGTCGGGTCCACAAGACTAAAATGTTGTTTTAAGTCATAAAACAATAGTAATATCAGAAAACAATGATCGATAAAAAATTATGATAGTCGCAAAAGATATTCCCATAACAGTGGACATTGAGATACTGAGCGGAACACCGGTTTTTGAAGGCACCCGCGTTCCTGTTTCGGCATTGATCGATAATCTGGAGGTGGGCGTCTCTCTTGATGAATTCCTTGAGAATTTCCCAACCGTGAGACGCGAACAGGCAGTGCAGGTATTGGAGTATTTAAAAACAACACTTGTAGATATTAAACAGGCCGCATGAAGATCATTATTGACGAATGTGTCCCAAGCATAGTTAAAAGCGGTTATCTGAGCGTCAAATATTAACCGTTCAAGATCGTCAAATATTAACCGTTCAAGATATGGGATGGGCTGGAATTAAGAATGGAAAACTCTTAACGCTCCTTGCCGCCGAATTCGAGGTTTTCATTACGTCCGATAAAAACTTGCGTTACCAGCAAAATCTGTCAATTTACAGAATTGCTGTCATCGTCTTACCGAGCAATCAGGTCCCGGTCGTTAAAAATCTACTCCCCAGGCTTGATGAAATTCTTGAGTCGATTCAACAACAGGGTTTTATAGAATTGTGATATTAAGCGAAGGCAAAAACTCGCATTCCCCGCAATTTCCGTATATCTTTTAATTGGAACTTTTACATTTTGCTCGTCGTAAGAAAATCTGACAAGGCGTGGCCCGCGTGCTTTGTAGCTTTATTGCCCAGGGCGAGGAATGGTTTCGGGAGAGAACGTTTTTGGAAGCATTAAAGGCTGTGGCCGAGATTGATGGTGCGGAACTCGTCCGGCGTGCCCGTGCAGGGGACGGCGCGGCGTGGGAGGATATTGTTTCGGGTTTTTCCCGGCGGATATTTAATCTCGCATACCGTTTTACATCAAGCGTTGACGCAGCCGAGGATCTGACACAGGATGTTTTTATACGTGTTTACCGCTCGCTTGACCAATACGACCCAAAGCATGGCGACCTGGCAAATTGGCTTATGCGGCTCGCCCGCAATTTGATAATCGACGATTACCGACACCGCCAGCGCAACCCGCAAAACACGCGGGCCGACGCCGTTGACGATCACCAATATCACCTGCGTGCCGCCGGAACATCGGCCCACAAGGAGATGGAACGCAAGGAATTGGCGAGTCAGGTGCAAGAGGGTATCGACAAGCTGCCGGAGGATCTCAGAACATGCGTGATCCTGCGTGACATCGAGGAATTGACCTATTCGGAAATTGTCGATGTTCTAAAAATACCGGAGGGAACGGTCAAATCGCGGATAAACCGTGGACGTATTGAGCTGGCAAAGGTATTGAGACGGATGAGAGTAGTGACTATTTAATGCGGTTGACGCCGGCATTTTAGATAGTATTTAGAGCAAGGGGATGAATTATGAGTAAGGAGCAGGAAAACATAATCAATTGCTCAACGTTTGAAGAACTGTTGACCGATTATCTGGACAAGACGCTCGAAAGCCGGGCCCACAAGTCCGTGGCGGTCCACGCTCTGAGTTGTCCGCTCTGTCACTCTCTGCTAAACGACGTCAAGGATTCGCTGGAAGTTTGCCGTAAAATCACCGTGCCTGCGGCACCGATGACACGGCTCGAGGCCCGTGTACTGTCGATGACGATGCCTGAGACGTCGATGGCTTGTGACGACTTTGAATGTTCTCTGACGGATTATCTCGACGGATTCTTACCCGCCTCGACGTTTCACCGCTGGGAGCGCCACGCCGCTCTCTGCACCGGCTGCGAAGATCTGCCCGGCATGGTTGTCCGCTCGATCGCGGCCTGCTACACATACAAAATGGACGAGCTTGCTGTTCCCGCCGGATTGCAGGACCGCATTCTGCAATCGACGATCGGCACGGCAGTCGCCAAAGAGGTAAAAGCTTCGTGGGCAGCACAGGCGAGTGAATGGTTACGCGGTCTGAGATGGCCGATCGCGGTTCCACAGCTTGCTCCGGTGGCGATGATGCTGATGCTCGCATTTATGATGTTTAGTCAGACGGTCTCGGCGGACGGCTCGCTGACCGGTGTCTATCAAGAAAGCGTTTCGCTGGCCAGACAGACGTATCAGCAGGGCGCCGATGCATGGAACGGCAAACCGGTATCAGTAGATCACACACCGATTCGAGACCCGATAACCGGCACAACATTTGTTGATAGCGAGGATAAGAAATAATGAATTGTGCCTATCACAGCCAACAAGCGGCGGTCGTCAGTTGCAACGGGTGCGGCCGGCCGCTTTGCCCGGCTTGCGACCACCGGATTAAGGGGTTTCCATATTGTCAGGACTGTATCGTTTTAGGCGTCGATCTGCTGCGTCAGCAAAACCAGACCAATCACGTTCCGTTTGTCAAAAAACGCACATCGCCCATCATCGCGACATTGCTTTCAGCAATCTGTCCGGGCCTCGGTGCCGCGTATAACGGACAGACGGTCAAGGCACTCGTCTATTTTGGTGTCTTTATCGGGCTGTTTCAAATGGCGTTGATTACCGGCACAGCGCTTTTTGTTTTAGGATTTATGGGTATGTGGGCATTTGCCGCACTCGATGCGTGGCGGACGGCCCAGATGATCCGCTCGGGCCTTACACCGGATATGGCCGACGACATACTCGTCAAACGATTTTCCGGCAACCCAAAGCTCTGGGGAATCGTCCTGAGTGCTCTCGGCGTCTTGTTTCTACTGCAATCTATCTTCCCTGTCCGCGGGCTTATCCGGGCTATTTTGCCATTGATGCTGATCGGCCTCGGTGTCTATGTTTTGCGCGGTTACATCTTTAAGCCAAAGGCCGAAGAGTCAAAATGGAACCCATCCGCTGCACCGACTAGCTTTGCGCTGACAAATCCGCGCTATAATGAAGCTGACTATCGGGGTGTCAATGATTTCGCCGACCGCTCACGCAGCGGTAGTTGGAAGGACGTTTAGTTTAAGGTAAGGAGTTTCTAATTATGCTAAAAGCAGCATCTATCGGTGGAAGTATTTTGGCGTTGATCGCCCTCATCGTCGTTCTGATCAATACCCTGATCGCGTTTGTGGGTTTTATCTCGCTCGCGGTCAAGATAATCATCGTTCTGGCATTTGTCATCGTCTTTTCCGGCGTCGCATTTATGGTATTTCGAGGCTTTCAAAACAGCCGCCGACGCGACTAGTCCAATTCCTAAAAAGGGCAACAAAGATTATTTGAGTATCAGAGCCCGGCAAGTCCGCGTTCTGAATCTAACGGGAAAAGAACTCGGATTCAACGGACTGGGCAGATCGTACGGATAAATCCGGATCACGCATAAACTCGCAGATAAGAAAAGGAAAAAAAACTGTCTCACTTTTCTAATGCATAATTTGGGGGGCGTCTCTTTTTAAGGACGAGAAGTACCCACCGAATGAATACTTTCCCGCCTTATCTTGGTGCTTATGCGGATTTGCCCCCGTTCCCCTATTTCGCCCAGTTTGCCTTTTTCTCCTGCTTATGTTCTCATAGATATTCCTTATCCAGTATTTGGAAAATAATCAAGGGGTTGTTCACCCAAAAACAGTAAGAGTTTGTTTTCAGTATTAAACTCTTGCTTGTCAGGTTTCGCGTTAGTCGCTCGCGGCTATTCTTGCGTGATTCCGTGTGCCGTTAACATTTTGTTTGCGGTGCGTAATCATTGAAAGGAGCTCTAAAGCATAATGCAGAAAAACGATAAGTCGTACACTTTTCTTTTATCGCGCTCGTCAAAATCAAAAATTTATATTAAGCGGATAGCGGTCTCAAAAAATTGGCTGCACTTCGGCTCAGTTGGTATGATTCTCGCTCTCGGCGTCACGACGCTCACGATCGGCATGAGCGGATTTGTCAAAAGCACTGTCCTTGCCGACTCGATTGCAAAAGCATCGCCACTTACACATCTCGCCGCCGAACCCGCACCACAAAATAAACAAACCACAGATCAGATAGATTATTCGCGTCCGTCCGCCTCGACCGATTTGGCGATCAACAGCGGCGGCCCCGAGGACGGCCCCGAACCTGATGGCGAGGCCAGCGAGATTGACGAACAGATTCGAGCTATTCGAGCGACCTCAAATCCGCTTTATCTGCCGACCATGTGGGCACATCTCGGCAAGATCAATAACGAATTCGGATTCCGCCGCAACCCGTTTGGTGGACGTATATATGAGTTTCATGCCGGCTTGGACATTGACGGCGAACGCGGCGACATGATCGTTGCCCCGGCCCACGGCACGGTCGTCAAAGCTGCCTACAGCGGCGGTTACGGGAACCTCGTCGAGATCGACCACGGCAACGGCCTAACCTCACGCTACGGCCATATGTCTAAGATCGAGGCCGCCGTCGGTGACGCCGTGACCCGCGGCCAACTCATCGGCTACGTCGGCTCTACCGGACGCTCAACCGGCCCCCACCTCCATTACGAATTAAGACTAAACGACAGATCAATCAACCCCCGGCACTTCCTACCCGCCGAACCGGTTGACCTGACTAAGATCGTTAAGCCTTAGTTTTTTAATGAACATATAACGGGAGTGTCTAAAAGCACCTCTATTCGCCGCGAAGCTGCCTTAAAGATAATAGCCACGTGAAACGACGGAGTGCTTATCATGCCCTAAAGGGGTGTAAGAATGGGCGTATCTGCTGCACCTCTAGTGCGAAATCAGGTTGCCGCAAGGCCAGACGTTTCACGCTGGCTATTATCTTTCGACGGCTCCACCGTTCTATTTTTGGCTTTCTGACAGCCTTTACTTTGTTCAACTCATAAAACAATCCAACATTGGGCAATCCCGCTCTTTATCTCATACCTTTTCTTAACGACAAATCTCCTAATCAAACTGTTACTTTTCGTGATTTTGCTTTCCGCACACCGCAAGATTTGGTAGTGGTTCATTTGCAAATAACACCTTTGACCAAACTGGCATTTAACTGTACCAATCAAGCCAAAATCGGCGACTTGGAGGCCTTTTAACTGTACCAAAATAGTCTGTTTTACAAAGGAACCCAGGACTTTGTGAATCAGTAAAGACTAGTATTTATCGGTGAAGTGATACTTCATAGCGATAAAATGTGGCACGTGCCACATTTAAAACACCCCCAGATTAGTGCGCTGGAGGAGTAAATTTTAAAATACAAAAAAATTTCAAAATATAAAGAAGGTTAGAATATTTCTCAATGCCTCCTCATCACGCTGTTTTTAGGCAACTGTTACCGGTTACTTAGACACCAAAGTAAAGGTTTTCCGGCGGTTTCGGTTATACTGTCATTACTGGAATATACAAACTACGTTTAGCTAAGGACCTTTTCTATGAAATTGAACAATTATCGCTTTTATTCGGTCGTGCTGATGGCCGCGATCCTGTTTTCGACATCGTCATTCGCTCTCGCATTTGACGAAGGCATGTATGCACCCGGCCAGATTGCCAGTCTGCCGTTAAAGGGCCGTGGTCTGAAGATCAAGCCGATCGATATTTACAATCCGGCCGGCGGCGGTTTGACAGATGCCGTGATTCGGCTGAGCATCGGCTGTACAGCCGAGTTTGTCTCGCCGGACGGGCTGATTTTGACCAATCACCACTGCGCCTTTGACGCTCTGGTTAAGGCTTCGACCCCTGAAAAAGACCTCGTCGAGACCGGTTTTAGAACAGATGGACGCTCAGGCGAAATACCGGCACAGGGCTATTCGATCTTTCTCACCACCCGTGTCGAAGACGTGACGGGCCAGATCAGGAACGGCACCGACGGCCTCTCAGGCGAAGACTTGACTGCCGCCTACACAAAAAATATCACAGCCATGACCGCCGCTGAACAGGCAAAGGCCCCTGCCGGCTCGACCGTCCGCATCCAGATGCTCAACAGCGGTTATTTCTTTTACTTGTATCAGACGATGCAGGTCCAGGACGTACGCATCGTCTATGCCCCGCCGCGTAATATCGGCGTCTTTGGCGGCGACCCGGACAATTTTGAATGGACGCGGCACACCGGCGATTTCGCTTTTCTCAGGGCATACACAGCCCCCGACGGCTCATCCGCCGCATATTCGCCAAACAACGTTCCATACAAAGCTAAAAAGTTTCTTACGATGAATATCGGCGGCCTTAAGGAGAATGATTTTGTCTTTGTACTTGGCTATCCGGGCGGCACGACACGTTACCGCGAGAGCCAGTCAATCGAGTTTGCACGCGATGCAAACTTCCCTTTTTTGGCTAAATGGCTTGATGCCCTGAGTACATCTTTACGAAAGATCGGCGAGACGGATGCTGAAAAGCGTATTGCCTTACAGGCCGACATCGCAAATTTTGATAATTCGCGTAAGGTCTTCGACGGCGGTGCCTTACGGCTGCGCCGGGCAAATGTCGTCGAGCAGCGTCAGGCCGAAGAGGCCCGCCTCGCGACATGGATCGCCGGAAACGCCGACCGGCAACGGAAATACGGCAATGTCCTATCCGAACTAAAATCTCTTTCCGAAGAGACGAATGCCGCATCGCGCCGCGATGCGATGATCCGCCGTTTTCCTGACCAGAATTCGATGGTCGTGTTCCCGCAGATCCTAAATGCCGTCACCACGACACAGATTCAAGGCAAAACGCTGACGGATGCTGAGAAAGCCTCGAAAGAGAAAGAGGTCGAGGCCGCGTATAAAGACCGTGAACCGGCCCACGAGGTCGAGTTGCTCAAATTCTTTCTAGAATCGTTTGACGAGCTGCCCGCCGGACAGAAGTTTGCACCGGCCGAGAAGCTGTTTGGCTCGATGACCGGACAGGCCCGCCGCATGGCTGAAGCCAAATTTGCCGAGTCCATCGCAAACGGTGAATATGCCTCACCGGCACGAGTTGCCGGACTTTACGGGCCGCGAACAAAGGAGTTCATTCAGGAACGTGAGAATATCCTCGCTTTTGCCAAAGGACTGGCCGAGGAACGCAACGCACTCGCTCTCAGGTCTGTAAAATACGGTGCCAACATCGACCGCCTGCGTCTGCTTTATATGCAGGCCATGACTGAGATGAAAGGCATCGTGACGCCTTATCCTGATGCCAATTCCTCGATCAGATTTTCATACGGCAATATTAAAGGCTTTGCTCCACGCGAGGCCGAATATCGTACGCCGTTCACGACAATCAAAGGCATGCTCGAAAAAGACACCGGCATAAACCCCTTCGACGCTCCGCAAAAGCTAAAAGATTTACAGGCGACAAAGGATTTTGGCCCATATGGCGAGGGCGACAGCGTTGTCGTCAATTTCATCTCGACCACCGACATCATCGGCGGTAACAGCGGCTCGCCGATCCTCAACGGCAACGGCGAACAGATCGGCCTTTGCTTCGACGGTAATTATGAAGGTTTAGGCAACGACTTCTACTACGACCCAAACTTTAACCGCACCATTTCGGTCGATATTCGCTTCGTACTCTTCGTCACCGAAAAATTTGGCAACTCTAAATGGGTGGTCGATGAAATGAAGATCGTCGGTAAGAGATAAGTCAGAAATGATGTCAAAAAACTAAAATCGGCTCCAACCAAAGAGAATTTTGAACTCGGATTCCATAGCCGGTATAGGAATGGCCAACGAAAGAATAATGACTATTATAAGGGAGTGACAAGTGTATTTTCTTTTCTTCATATTGACTAAGGTACTTGACGGAAAAGTTAAGTATTTTTAAAGCATAACTGTCCTTAGCAATAAATTCGTAAATCAGCATTAGAACCTGCCAAAATTTGCTTAAGAACAAACCAGGCGGAGAAGCCCGCCCGGTTTGTCAGTTTATCAAGATTATTCCAACCCAACAAAATCCACATCGGAGAGAGAGTCAAACACCTGTAGCAAGCGAGGCGTGAAGCGGTAGCGTTTTGAGGCGACGGCGATGACGAAGGTTGATCCGGTGTCGATGTCCTCGAAACGGTAGTAGCCGAATGAGCTGGTTGTTGCTGTTCGAACTGCGCCGAGGTGATCGGTGATCGTGACAACCGCATTCCGCAAACCTCGGCCGTCGGGGGTTAGGACGCGGCCTGTGATGGAGGTTGTGTTTGCGTTTGAGTTGATCTCG
>JBBSJK010000033.1:0-32531 GCA_038257355.1 Pyrinomonadales bacterium
GATCTGTGAATTAACCCCGATCACTTCGCCCTCGGTATTGACAAGCGGGCCGCCCGAATTGCCGCGATTTATAGCGGCATCGGTCTGAATAAATCTTTGAAAAGCCGATGCGTACGGCGTTTCGCGTTGTTTCTGTGAGATGATGCCGGCGGTCACCGTTTTTGCCAGGCCAAACGGCGAACCGATCGCGAGCACCCAGTCGCCAACCTCGGCTTTGTCCGAATCGCCAAATTTGAGAAAAGGAAGATCACGTCCTGCATCTATCTTCAATACAGCGAGATCAGTTTCCTCTTTACCATCTATTCCGACTACAGTTGCCGAAAATTCTTCGCCTGTATTGAGCCTGACGATAATACGCGATGCATCCTCGACAACATGTGCATTGGTAACGATATATCCGCTCTTGTCGACGATAAATCCGCTGCCGACGCCCTGCGCAGGACGCTGCTGCATCTGCCGTCGCAAAAATTCCATAATATCGTTGCCATCAGAACCGCCGCCCGGCGGAATTGATTCACGGGCCGTGATCTGGGGCGTTTTGCCCTTTGTATCAATGCTGACAACAGCCGGCTCAACCTTTTTTGTGATCTCGGCAAACGATTTTGTGATCCTGTCGGGTTGCGCATTGGTCTCGGCGACGGTTAAGCCAAGACCGATTATCGACAATGCCAGCAAAAGGCCAATTCTTTTTTCAAACGGTGTTTTGGATCGGTTTTTGAACATAATGCTTCTCCTCAAAAACAGTCAATATACTCCTAACGTCTCACCAGATTATATCAAAATCGGTTATCTTTTTCTGTGACACGCTAAAGTCTCTCAAAACAGATGTTGAGATACTGGTGGGAATCCATTGCTGGCAGCATAATTAAAGGACAAACGATCAGGAAGCTGGAAGAAGCTAAGTGGCGGGGATTTTATAGAAAAAGACGATTGATCTCGAGGGACAGCTCAATCGTCTAACAAAGGTATATTGACCCAGATTGTTAAAACAAATGGAAAAAGATCAAATTAATATGCCAGTCGCCGCGTGCAGTAATCGAGGTCGAAGGTGAAATTTGCATTTCTCAGGTGCGGTAATATAATCTCAACGCGTGCGATTGTCATATGTTTTTGCGAGAATATTGCCTTATGCTGAGAATATTTTTACTTGTGATCGTACTTTCCATTTTGGCGATCGGCTTTGCATGCGGCGGCCAAAACACAGGGGGCGGTTCGTCACCGACCGAGGCGTATAAACAGCTTTACGCGGCCGTTAAGAACAAGGATATTGAGGCGATCAAGAGCAACCTCACCAAAAAGACTATCGAATTTGGAGCGATGGCCGCTACCCGCAGTAATACTCCGGTTGAGAAAATGTACGAGAACGGCTTTACCGAGACGACGTTTTCCGCCTCGCTCCCGACCATCCGCGACGAACGTATAAATAACAATATGGGTTCCATCGAGGTTTGGAACTCTGATAAGAGCCTGTGGGAAGATCTGCCGTTTATAATCGAAGACGGTGTCTGGAAACTCGCGATCGGGGAGCAGTTCGGCGGCACCTTTAAATCACCACGCAAAGGCCGCAGCGAAATAGAAAAAGAAGCGGCAAATGCAATGTCAAATTCCGCAGTGCAACCTGCGTCTAATACCAACGTAAATACGCCTATGGTCACCAACATTCCGCTCGGCACACCGTCAAATACAAATAAAAAATGATCGAACCCGGCCAAATCGGCGAAATTATCGAAACCTATCAAAAACACGGCTGGATACTACGCCGTGTTTTGCTTTCTCCGGCGTTAAAAGCAAAACTGGGCACAGGCGGCGATGACATCTTCAACGAAGTAATGATTTTTGATTCAGACATCAATGCCGCATGGTTTTCGCGGCCGCCAAAAAGCGGCGGCATTGCGTGGGAAATACGCTATCTGGGCGACCCGCCGTTTGCTCTGCTTGAAAATATCGATGAGAGCAGCCCGGCATTTGAAGATTTACTACGCTCCGTCGAAACCCGGCTTCACGAATCGATCACGGCGAAAATATCAGCTTGACAAGAGCAACGGCTGATAGCAAACTTAAGATATTGACATGATGATTAACGAATTCGGCGGAAGGGTTGCGAGCATTTGGGAAGGCTTGCGGCCGATCACCCAAAAAATGCTTGTCGGTGCCCTGCAGTCCACCTCTGCGATGCCGGTAAATACCAAGACCCCAAAATTCTCCTACGATGCTCACGCCGATTGGGAAGTCAGTCGTCTCCTCACCGCTCTCGATGAGCAATCGCGGGTCTCCGAGGTTCGTCAGGACTCAACCAAGCTGACCGAGATAAAGCAGTTTGCTGACACCTGCGTTCGCGTTCTCGAATCGCAATCGGCATCTGCCGAGGTCTTTATCCAACTGGCCGAGCGTGCGATAAAGGACAATGATTATAACCGGCTCGACAAGCTCGGCGACCACCTCGTACAGCGTTATTCCACCGGCGAGATCGCCGAGATCGTCCGTCAAACCGATCTGCCCCAGATTCGCGCGATCGCCTACGAGACGCTTGCGATGATGCCGATTCCGATGCTTATCCCGATACTCGACGATCCGCTCTACGCCGGCATCGCTGCCGCAGCACTCGAACAAAAGGCGTATGAATTTGATTCGGAAGAGGCGAGAGACATCCTAGATCAGCTTGATGAAGAAGGCGAGAACACGGGCCAGTAGATTTATTTCTTTGGCTCTTTCCGGGGCCATTTATTTCCAAATCCCCAGCGAAACGGCGTCGGTAGAAATGATACGGCCCCAACCCTGACGCCCATCCACATTATCGCGGCGGTCAGTTTGTTGCTCTTGCCACCTTTTGCCTTTACACAAGTGTAAAGCCGCTCGTCGGACGCTCGGCGCTCTCTTAACGAACCGCCAAAATAATAATCTTTGTCATGCTCGATGCAGCATTCACGATAATTACCATCAGGAAACATCGTGCAGCCGTCACTCTTAAACTCCGCGGGCATCTCACGAACCGGCCCGTTTTGAGCTAGGATTGAAGATGATAAAAACGAAACAAAAATAATAATTGTCAATAATTTCATACCTCGAAATACTCCGACTCAGTGATTTGACTGTTTTGGTAATAGTTCGGTCTGAATAAAAATGTCCCCCCATGACCCAACTTTTAGCTGTCATGTCAGGCGAACTCTGCGTCCGACTCCGTGATCTCTGCGTTAGAATTTATGTTGATTTTAGTCAACACCATTTTAATACGGAACACGTTGAGCAAGACGCGGAGTTCACTAAGAACCAACTTGAACCGTATTTTTTTCGTCTGGCTCAGCTTTCAAACGGCCCGGATACATCGGAAATTTGGCGGTGACATCGGCCACACTTTGCTTTACGCTAGTTTTCACAGCTTCTGATTCAGGTTCGAGAATAATCGATGCGATCATTTCGCCGATCAGTTTCATCTCCGGTTCCTTCATCCCGCGTGTGGTCAGGGCCGGTGTTCCCAGACGTATTCCAGATGCCACAAACGGCTTATTTGTATCGAAGGGGATCGTGTTCTTATTTACGGTAATGTGGACTTCGTCCAAAGCCTTTTCGGCGACTTTCCCCGTGATGCCTTTACCATCCATAAAGACGTCCACCAGCAGCAAATGGTTGTCTGTACCGCCGGAAACAAGCCGTAACCCTGAGTTCGTTAAAGTATTGGCCAACACCTTTGCGTTATCTACGATCTGCTGTTGATACACCTTAAAATCATCTCTAAGAGCCTCGCCGAATGACACCGCTTTCGCCGCAATTATATGCACCAGCGGCCCGCCCTGAACACCGGGAAAAACGCTGCGGTTAACATCGGCCGCAAATTCATCACGACATAGGATCAATCCGCCACGCGGCCCGCGCAAGGTCTTATGCGTCGTTGTCGTAACAAATTCGCAGTGCGGCACCGGTGAAGGATGCAGCCCAACCGCAACAAGGCCCGCAATATGTGCCATATCGGCCATCACCATAGCCCCAACCGAACGGGCTATCTCGCCGATGCGTGCAAAATCGATGGTTCGCGGGTACGCCGAAGCTCCGCAAATAAGTAATTTCGGCCGTGATTCCTCGGCGATCTTTTGCAGTTTGTCGTAGTCGATCTGCTCGGTCTCTTTATTTACGCCATAATCAGCGACCTTGTAATTGATACCCGAAAAATTCAGCGGATGCCCATGCGTCAGATGGCCGCCATGCGACAGATTCATCCCCAATATCTGATCGCCATGCTCAAGTGCGGTCATCAACACAGCCATGTTAGCCTGTGCACCCGAATGCGGCTGCACATTGGCATGCTCCGCCCCAAAAATCTCCTTTGCCCGCTCAATCGCAAGCGTCTCGACCACATCGGCAAACTCGCACCCGCCGTAATAACGCTTGCCCGGATAGCCTTCGGCATACTTATTAGTAAAAACCGTCCCCGCAGCCTGCAAAACCGCCTCGGAAACAAAATTCTCCGACGCGATCAACTCAAGCCCATCCGTTTGACGGCGAACCTCGTCGTCGATGGCACTACTAACTACTGGGTCAGACTCAGATATGTTTGCGGTAAAAAAATTGCTCATACAATAATGTGGATCAGGCTGTCTTCGGGCATTTCGAACCCGTATAATTCCTTAAATACAAACCTTGACAACTCAGGGCGGGTTAATCCTTTGGGAGCTCGACCTATTGCGAAAGTCTTCGCCACTTCAAACATCTCGCCGCATTTCCGAAACCTTTCGGCCTCAGGCAAAGTCATCCAAATCTTCTGCTGCACAGCTCTTATTTCGCGAGTCGTATCTTCCATTTTTCAAAAGCATCCCAAGTCTTTTTCAGATCAAGGCGATCTACCCAATTCCTCAGAGACTCGTCGTCAACTCCGCTCTCGATCAAACCCCTGATATCCAGAAACTGCTTTTCTGAATGCGAATCTTTCGCCCACTCCAATTTAGACATTATAAGGTCTTCCTTTGATATCACCCAAAACGACACGCCATCAATTTCGGTTAGACGGCGACGGGCAAACTTCGCTTTCTCCAATTCGGTCGGTTTTCGAACAATACAATCGACCTTTACCCCGTTCATATTGCTCAGAATGTTGAACATAGAATTGCTTTGAACGGCTCTCTCGATCGAATTAACGTTAACGTAATAGGCATCTGAAAAACGATCTGAAAATCGTGCCGCATCACTCTGCTCGATTTCAATGATCACATTGATATCCATAGTCATTCTCGCGGTCGCATACGCACTCATTGCAAACGAACCGGGGACCATATACTGAATTTCCAAATCATTAAGACGTTCAACGTAATCCTTCAGCGTTTCTATCATTGAATTGGCCGAGATCATGTGTTTATCCTAATATCTCTTGAAACGCCGCCTCTTCTAAAACAGCAACCCCTAGACTCTCAGCTTTCTTCAACTTCGACCCGGCATCTTCGCCCGCAACCACATAATCGGTCTTCTTGCTGACTGACGAAGAAACGCGGCCGCCGCGGTCTTCGATGAGCTTGGCGGCCTCGTCGCGGGTGTAGTTTTCGAGTTTGCCGGTAAGGACGAAGGTTTTGCCAGTGAAGCGTTCGTCTAGCATAGCCGTGGTCGAAGCGTCTGTTTCCATGACCACGCCAGAAGCTTTTAGGCGTAAAACGAGGTCGATGTATCGCGGATCGCGGAACCATTCGTAGACGCTCTCTGCGACCGAGAGGCCGATCTCGTGAATATCGTCGAGTTCCTGGACGCTCGCTTCGGCAAGGCGGTCGATGCTTCTGAAATGATTGGCGAGGATCTTGGCGTAACGCTCACCGACGTGGCGGATGTCGATGCCGTAAAGCAATCGTTGGAGCCCGCGCTCCTTGCTTGCCGCGATCTGATCGATCAGGTTTGTGCCCGATTTTACTGCCATGCGATCAAGCGATGCGATCTGATCGAGAGTGAGCTCATAAAGATCGGCTACATCGCGGACCGAGCCGTTGTCAACCAGTGTCTCGACCAGCACTTCACCCAGGCCCTCAATATCCATTGCCTTTCGCGAGGCAAAATAGAGTATGCGGGCCTTTAATTTGGCGGGACAATCAGGATTTGTGCAGCGGCGTACCGCCTCTCCTTCGGGCCGTAAAGCGTCAAAACTGCAAACAGGGCAAACGTCCGGAAACTCAAATTCAGTTTCGCTCCCATCGCGTTTTGCGGTCACGACTGACAACACTTGCGGGATGATCTCGCCGCTTTTCTCGATCATTACCCAATCGCCGATTCGTAGGTCGAGCCGCTTGATCTCGTCTTCGTTATGCAGCGAAGCACGAGCGACAGTTGTGCCCGCGAGCAATGTCGGTTCAAGATGTGCGACCGGCGTCAACGCTCCCGTCCGGCCGACCTGAATGCCGATGCCGAGCAACCGCGTCGTCGCCTGCCTTGCCGGATATTTATACGCGATCGCCCACCGCGGAGCCTTCGTCGTCGTTCCGAACTCGTCCTGCAAAGCAGTCGAATTCACCTTGACGACAACACCATCGATCTCGTAATCGAGCCCATCGCGGACAGTTTCCATCTCAGCAATAAACCCGGACAATTCAGTAAAATCAGTGCACAACCGCCGATTTGGATTGACGTGAAAACCATTTCGCTCACACCACTCAAAATTCTCCCAGTGCGTCGCAAACATCTTCGCCCTGCCCGTAAACGCATCATAGGGAAACATATCGAGCCGCCGCGCAGCAACAATCGCCGAATCAAGCATTCGCAGTGTACCCGAGGCCGAATTGCGGGCATTGGCAAACGTCTTTTCGCCCTGCATCTCTAATTCTGCATTGATGCGGGCAAACTGCGTACGCGACAAAAACACCTCACCTCGCACCTCGGCATGTGCCGGAGCATCGACCTTCAATTTCAATGGAATCGACCGGATCGTTTTAACATTCTGCGTGACCTCATCGCCTTGCTGCCCGTCGCCCCGCGTCGCACCAGTCATTAAAATGCCGTTTTCGTAATGCAGCGAGACGCTCAACCCGTCGATCTTGAGTTCGGCGACATATTCGAGCTTTCGTCCTTCAGCCATTCGCTCGCACCTCTCGGTAAACGCTTTCAAATCGTCCAGATTGTACGAATTATCCAGCGACATCAACGCCACCGTATGCGTAAATGTCTGCAAACTCGTGGCCTTGCCGCCCACACGCTGCGTCGGGCTGTCGGGAGTGACGAGGTCGGGATTTTCGGCTTCGAGAGTTTTGAGGCGTACGAGGAGCTGGTCAAATTCGAAGTCTGAAATCTCCTGCGCGTCTGATTGATAATAGAGATCGCTGTGCCGTAGGATCTCGGCGCGCAAGTTTGCGATCTCCTTTTGAATAACGAAACTCATAAATCTAGCCCATAAACTCAGCGATCAACCGATGAAAATGATGAGTTCCCTGCTCGCGGGTCGGTGAGTATCGACCGTGCGAATAAAACCGCGAGCGAATTCCCTTTTGCACGCTTTCGACGACGGCTTCGTCTTCCATTTCGACGTTGTGCAGGTCGGTTCCCGCGCCTTTGTCCATCAATGATTCGTCACTAACGTAGTTCAGAAACTCGACCACGCTCTTTGACCTAGAAACAGGACGAACGATGTTAACCGATATACCCCACGGGTAAAAATTAAACATCATATTTGGAAAAATGAACAAATACCGGGCCGCGACATCGGCGTCAGAACCCGACGCTCGCGTCGCTGACATCGCTGTTTGCAGGCTGGAATATCTGAACGTCTCAGTCGTATAGCTTCCGTAATCCACAACGGCATTCAACGAGGGATGAACGAATGGAATATGAAAGCCTTCGAGATAGTTTTCGCAATACAATGCCCAATGAGCGTTGACCTCATATTCCCGCGACGAGGTGTGACGCAAACCGCTCGTGTCATATTGGTCATACGCAAATCTTACCGCTGCATCGTTCACATATGTGTCGAACGGCACAACCGGATCGATCGATGCGAACATAAATCCCTGCCTCGCTGCAAATGGGAGCTGTTTCAGATTATCGCCTTCACACGGAAAACCCTCAACGCCTTCAAATTCAGGCATTGATAAAAATTTGCCGTCGAGCGAAAATCGACGGCCGTGATAACCGCAGTGTATGAGGTTTGTCTGACACGGCTTTTCGACGAGTATTTTGCCTCTGTGTGTGCAGACGTTTGAAAGGCACATAACCGAATCTTCGGCCTTGGCAAGCAAAACCGGCTCATCTAGAAATCCGGGCAATATCGTCATTGGAGTAAGGCCGGAAAGTTCGTTTTCGTAGCCTAGGAACTGCCAGGTATGAGCGAATATTTTTTCTTTGGACAATTCAAAAAACCGTTGATCGGTATAAAAATCCGAGGCAAGCGTTTTAGCTTTGCGAATGTCGGGATCGATCTCGAAAAGTGACATCGTGATTTTTTCTTGCTCCATTCTGCGTCTTTCTCAACGGTAATAAACGCTAAATTGATTTTTTTTAACGCAAAGACCGCTGAGTACGCTGAGTTTTCAAACTCACGTCGGAACTTACTGACGGTAAAGCAAATACGCCGGTTGCTCGGCATCACGCTTAAATGAGCGGCCCACCAAGCCCTGAGCAAATGCTCTCTGAAACTCCCCCCGAATACGCATCTGTTCCGCTAATGCAGCCGCCGGATCTGATTCCACCAGGCCATACCAGTTATTCTTGATCACCACCGTCGCGTCAGGCACGCGTGTTTCGGCAAATTTCTCGCCCGCCGCCAGAGCCTCTACCTTCGGGCTTTGCAGTTCCCATTGAGCAAACAGACGGTCGCTGGCGAGACCGATCTTTTTTCCAGACTGGACAGCGGTCGTGTAATCGACGCCATAAAAGTTCGGCTGATATTCGATGACAGTGGCGCCGAGCTTTTCGAGGTTAAAATGTGCATTTCGGGCCTTAACCGGCTCAAAGGTCCATTTGATATATTTCACGCCCTTGGCCAATGACCTCAGACGCTGTTCCCACTTTAATCTTGCTCCGATTCCGAGGCCCTGATATTCGGAGCGAACTCCGGTCATATGAGAATAGAATGCATGGTCGCCACGAACAAAAGCGGGCACGCTGAGCACAAAACCCGCCAGCCTGTCGTCGGAATATGCACCAAGCGTAAAGCCCCCGGCATTTTTTGTTACGATAAAATGCCTCACAGGCGACAGCTCAACCTCTGGCAATGCAAAAACATCCCGCTGAAGCTCTACGCACTCTGCGAGTTGATCGACTGTCTCGCATTCCCGAATTTCTATATCAGTATCCATTTTCTTTGCTGGTAAATTTCTAAAATCGTACCAAATGTGCCGTCGAAACGCGAAAAATATTTCTTAACTTTTTCGTTCGCAATTTGTTATCATCTTATTGGCCTCTCACAGCCGCGCCGCCCGTTTTGTAAAAATGACACCCCAATCCGAACTCGAGATAAAAGGAAATTTCTTCACTCATCCGTTTGCCGAGCTACTTGTCGAGATAGCTCATGGCCGGGTCGATGGATCGCTGCGTGTATCTGACAAGGAAAAAAAATCTGTCATCTATTTTAAACGCGGTCAGGTTGTATTTTCAGTATCAAACGCGCGGACGACGCGACTTTTTCACATTCTGCTGGAACGCAAAAAAATGTCAAAGGAAGACATTGTAAAAATTCCTAATTTCGCCAACGATTTTGAATTTGTTTCGTTCCTTCAGGATAAAAATTTTCTGACTAAGGCGGAAAGCGACAGGTTATTTGCTGAGCAGATCGGAGGGATAATCATTGATGCTCTGGGCTGGAACTCGGGGGACTGGACATTTAGCTCACTCGCTCGTATTAGAGACGGACTCTCGTTCGAAATTGATACTACCCAATTGCTTGTTGATTATGGCCGATGCATGCCCGTTGATAAGATGCTCGGCCGGTTTCGCAGCCTTGACGAGAGCTTTAGCCGTTCAGACCGTTCCGAGATCGGGCGCGATCTGACCCGGGACGAGGCATTTGTCCTTTCCCGTTCAAACGATGGCGGACTGACCGCATCGGGTATTATGAGCATCTCAGCAATGTCCGACACGACAGCACTTCACGCGATCTACACGCTTTGGCTTGGCGGTTTGCTGATTAGAAACGATTGGCAGCCGGCGTTTTCAAAAGCGTCGATCACGGCTATGAAAGAGGCAAAATTGGAACTTCGAACCGAAGCAAAACTGCGTGAGGCCGTAAGCGACACAGTCGAGGTGAAGAAACCAGAACTCGTTCCCGCAGATCCGCCAAAAGAGGTCGAGGTTGCCATCTCGCTTGAGGAGTATCTCTTGCGTGTAGAAAAGGCCGAAACCCATTACGACATTCTCGGCGTCGATGTAAAAGCCGAGGTTGACGTGTTGAAAAAAGCATACTTTTCGCTGGCAAAGAATTTTCACCCCGACCGATATCATTCCGAAGGAGGCGAGAAACTTAAACGCATTCAAAGGGCCTTTACTGACTTAGCTCAGGCCCATGAGACATTAAAAAATGTCGAATCCCGAGAGGTATATGACTATCGGATGCGAAAAGAATTAGCGGAGCGCGAAAAACGACAGGCCTCAGGCGAAGTCGGCTCAACAAACGTTAATATCGAAAAGGCGGCCGAGAATTTCGAACGCGGATTTAGCCTGTTGATGGACAATGATGCCGACGCCGCCACGCCATTTCTCGCCAGGGCGGTTCACTTCGCGCCGAAAAACGCACGTTATCATGCGTACTACGGTAAAGCTCTGTCATTTGACGAAAAACATCGGCACAAGGCGGAATCTGAGCTGCAGACCGCTTTAAAACTCGACCCCAACAATCCAAACTTCCGCATTTTACTCGCCGAGTTCTTTGTCCAATTCAAACTGTTAAAACGAGCCGAAGGCGAACTGACACGCCTATTGGCTCTATTTCCCGGCAATCAAGAGGCTCGTCAGATGTTAGATCGTTTAAAATCGTAGATAAATCATATCTCTACAATTCTAAGTCCACTATCCAGAGTGGAGAGTGGATTGAGATTGGAGATTGGAGATTGGAGATCTGAGATTGAGATTTCAGATTCCAGAATTTATAAAATAGATTGCTTCTTTCTCCTGCCTCCTGACTCCTGCCATCTACCTTCTGCCTTTGAACTTTGAACGTTGACCTCTTAAACTTAAAAGCGTGGAAAGCATTCTTGCCAATAGTACAGAAAAAGATGCCCGATTGTTGCGGATATCTGCCCAAATGGACGAGTTCGAAGGCTATACTAGCTCTCATGGCCAGCGAATCGCGGCGATTGCCGATGTGCTTGCCACTACGTTTAATCTGGCGTCACGAGACCGGTTTTTTCTACAACAGGCGGCTCTTATCCACGACATCGGCGAAGTGTCTATGAACCGCGAATACATCCGCTCACCGCGTGGCCTGAGCGATAATGAACGGTTCGATTTACAGCGTCATCCGGTGATCGGTGAGCAGGAAGCCGCCAAACTCGGCCTGCCTCGCGGCGTTCAACTGATTGTCCGATGGCATCACGAATGGTGGAATGGCGGCGGCTATCCCGATTGTCTCGAATCAGAACAAATACCTCTCGCCGCGAGAATACTTCGAGTCTCGGACACCTACGCCGCTTTTATAGCTGCCAGGCCTTACCGGGCCGCAAAAACTGCTGAAGAAGCAAAAAAATATCTCGTCGAATGGGCGGGTATCGAATTTGACCCGATGGTGGTAATAGCATTTCTCGCCGCCGCCGAAAAAGCACAAAAGCGTCCCGATCCGGCGATTCAGTCCCACTCAGTGTAAGTAGATATGCACGGTCAAACAAAAATTTCGGCAAAAAGCTGGCTCGCATTTGATTTGAATGTTTTGCGTCGACTCACCTTTACATCGGTCGCACTACCATTCGTGGAACAACCGGCGTTAGGGGCCTATCTCAAACGCTGGGGCGTCCGCGTGGCGGCCAACGACCCGATGCAATCGGCCTTTACCCGCTCGTTTGCACAGATCGTCAACGGCGGTGAGAGCCTGTCTGCTGATGACGTCAACGTCGTACTCGATGATGCCTACGTTCCCGGTTACCGGCTGCAAAATCAGGCGCTGACGATCTGGTTTGGCGAGACCGAATCGTGGTGGTTCGACAATGTGCGAAGAAATATCGACCGCCTGCAAACACCGATGTTGCGGGCAATGGCGTCGAGTGTTGTGCTGGCGACGGGAGATTACGTCTTCTCGTTTAACGACGAAACGCGTGAGCTGCGACAGCCGCTGTCAAACGTCTTTCGCCGCTTTTGGTCGATCCAGCCTGAGCCTTTTAATAACGGCCAGAACAACACCTGTCAAAACAAAAACCCGGACGATTTTATCGCCGAAACACCGTCAGATCTGATGTTTCTGCGGCTGCCGTCAGCACACGCCCAGAGCGAAAGAACGCATCTCGGCCGCTCAGCCTGGCGCGAAGAATGGCTGCGCGGCGGCAATGACTTTTGGGCTGGTCTCGAATCGAGCCTCCACGGCAAACTCGGTGCCGCGACAGAGACAAAATCGCAGTATCTGCACCTGCTCGAAGAAACGCTTCGCCGCTCCTCACATATTAAAAATTGGGCCATCGCCCACGTCGAAGACGGCTTTATCCAAACCAATGACATCGCCGACACCGTCTCACGCATCCGCCGCGTCGATACCGTTTATACAAAAGATTTCTCAGAATTGACGGGAACCAAAGCGGTCATCATCACAGCTTAAACTGTCATTCCACCTACGTCAGCGGAAGAGTGTAATTATTTTCTTTCAACTTATTTTTAGCTAGTGGCTCAATTAGCTGTTGCTCTGAACTAGGAGAAAGTTCCGCTCTGTGTGTTTACGTTCTTATTCAACACAAAGGACACGGAGAGAAGACACAAAGTGCACTAAGAAGCGGGCACAGATTGCAAAATGTTCAGCAAAAGAATCAAGTCGCATCGCCGACTGGCTCACGCGGCTCTGGCTTTCGCTCCCTCATAAACCAAACAACCCCTGCCATGGCCGACAAAATTCCCGAAATGATCGTCAGCGTCTGCGGCGTAATATAGTACATCATCTCACTCGCCGCATAGCTGGCGATGCCGAACATAGTCATCTCCGCCCCGCGGTCGAGCGTCGAGATACGGCCGCGAATATAATCGGGCAGACTTCGCTGAAACATAGTCTCCTGCACCGCGTATTCGACGCCGACGATCGCTCTTGACACAAAAACGATTACGCAGAACAGCCACAAAGTCGGCATAAACGCCCCCAGCGAAAATAATATGCCGTGAATGATCAGCGTCCAGCCGATAAAGCCGCGGTTTCGGCCTTTGCGGTCGAGATAGATCGATGTTCGGCGGGCTATCAGCATTCCTAAAGTCAGGCCTAAACCCGTTGCCGTCCAGAGAACAGCGACCGCGATATCCGGATTCCAGCCCTCGGTCGCGGCAAAATGCACCCCGCCTATCCGCTCAAAAATTATGTTGATCGATCCGCCGCCCGCCGCCCAAATCACATTCATTATGAGGATTGTAAAGGCGAAATGATTTTTCACCGTGTAACTCACCCCCTCGCGAAGCTCAGTAATAAATGACGCACGAGGTTCGTGGCTTTCTACGGTAATATGAGCGGGAGTGGCGCCCGTCGTGGCAGACTTACGCCGACCAAATTTCATCATCCGGGCTCCAGTTGCCTCGTCCCGCGTCGCTTCCTCAGGTATAAGCCAAACCGTGTACGCAGAGAGCAAAAACGATGCCGCATTAATGATAAATGCTATTTCATAGCCAAAAACTGCCGCTGCCCAACCGCCTAACGCCGATCCCACCGCCATCAGCAAAAAGCGAGTAGAAAAAATCAGGGCCGTGCCGGCCAGCAGCCCTTCTTTACCTGCCAGGTTAGGTGCAGCGGCATTTTTAGCTCCGTCAAAAAATGCTCCTAAGGTATGCAGCAAAATCGTCGCAACATAGGCGATCCATAGATTATCGGGACTCGTTACCAGCAGGAAAGCAAGCGATATAACAACCCTCCCGAGATCGGTCCAGATCATCACTTGCCGCCGCGAAAACCGGTCAACAAACGTCCCGGCAATCGGCGACATCAGCGCAAACGGTATCAAACGCGCTACAAAAAACAACCCTGCCGCCGTCGGCGAGGCATCCGAAACCATGCGCACGAGTCCCAAACCGGCAATAAAATTAAACCAGTTCCCGAGCTCCGATATAAATTGCCCTGCCAGCAAATTGCGAAAATTCCGGTTCCCGCGAATCAACTCACCATAGGTCAGCGAATGCATTTAGATAGGATAAAGGTTAGCCAAACATTTGTCAGACTTCTTAAGTTAAACTGTCAGTATGAAGAGTGATTCAGATGACACAGAAACTTTTTAATTTCCCGTCCTGCCATTCTGTAAAATTCGCCGACGCAGCCATTCGCCGAAGAAATCGAGGGCAGTCACCAGTATCAATATCATCAGCAGGACGGCTGAAAAGCGGTTCCATTGTCCAAATTCCTGATAGGTGTGAAGCAAGAGCCCGATACCGCCCGCTCCGACATAACCGATGATCGCCGCCGAGCGTATATTGTACTCGAGCATCCATAAAACGTGGCTCGCAACCAGCGGCATCACCTGCGGCAGCAGCCCGAATTGAAACGCCTGCACCGCATCGGCACCGGACATTTTCAGGCCATCAGGAATCTCAGTATCGATTGATTCAAACGCATCACTAAAGAACTTGCCCAAATACCCGATGCTGTAAAACGTCAACCCGATGACACCGGCGAGCGTATTTGGCCCGACGACCGCGACAGCAAGCAATGCCCAGATCAGACTAGGCAGCGTCCGAATTACGTTCAGAATCATCCGTACGATGAGATTCAACCAACGCGGAGCAATATTTTGAGCACCTGCCACCGCCAACGGCAGGGCGATCACCGCCGCAAAGAGCGTCGCCATCACGGCAATTTGGATCGTTTCGCCGAGAGCTGTGATTATTTGCGGAGCAGCAGAGAAATCAGGCGGGAAGAATTGCGAGGCAAAACGGCGGATATTCTCAATATAATCAAGATCGCGCCCAGAACCTGTCAGGGCCGGCAGCGAAAATATCACCGCTATCGCAAACAGTAGCAGAGTTGCTCGAAAGGCCGTAAACCGCTCGCGCCAGCTAAGTTTTGGGATTGTTAAGTTTTCACTCACGCTCTGGATATTGTACGTAACATCCAGCTGTTATCGTAATCCGGGCCGATCTTTAGCTCAAAATCGGCAAACCGTTCGACAAGATCACGGTCGTGCAAAACGCTGATAACGGTGCGTCCGCGCCGTGTACAGAGATCTCGAAAACGGGCCAGCACCTGTTCGGCCAGTCGCTGATCGAGGTTTGAGGTTGGCTCGTCGGCGAAGATTATCTCCGGATCCTGAAGCAAAACGCGGGCGATCGCCGTCCGCTGCTGCTCGCCACCCGAAATCCTCCGAACAGGCTTGTGTGCAAGTTCGGCGAGACCAAGCTCCGAGATAATTTTGTACGCCCGCTGTGCATTGTCAGTGCCAAACGAAAACAAAGTCTTCCACCACGGCTGGTCACCCAGACAGCCGCACAGGACGTTTGTGAGAACGCTCAATTCATTCGTCAGCCGCAGGTGTTGAAAGATTGTCCCAACTAGACGCGGATCGCCAATGCTAAATGAGAATGTGCCGCTCGACGGCACTAAACTGCCGCGCAGACAGGCGAGCAGGCTCGATTTCCCCGCACCCGACGGTCCGGTCACAGCCAGAAAACTGCCAGCCGGAACCGTCCATGTCATCCGTTCAAACAGCCGTTTGCCGCCGCGTTCGAGCGAAATGGCATCGAGACCGACCGCCGTTTCGCCGGGTAAAATTGTCGTCGTGCGAGCGATGTCCATTTTCTATTTTGGTATGACGGAAAGAGCGTCTCTGAGCGGCCGAAGGTGAGATTCCTGATCGGTTTCGACCAGCTTCGAGGTAAACATCTTGTCACGAAGCTCGTTGTTCGGCCCTTCGTTGAGAGCAAGTATAGCCTGCTTTATTTTGTCGCGTTCGGCACCCATGATTGCCTTGCGAATTGCGATAATATGTGTCGGCACATCACCCTGCTCGGCCACTTTCTTTAGTTTTGCACGCTGTTCGTCGGTCAAATGCTTATTTTCATCGAGCACATAATAGCTCACAGCCGCCGCCTCGGACTGGCCGTTGAGAACTCGTTCGACGGCGGAGACATAACCGGTGCCGTAAAAAACATTTCCCTTGCCAAAAAACTCTTCCGGATCGGCTTTTTCCGAAACCAATTCTTTCTGGCGCAGATCCCACAGCGGCATCACAAAACCCGATGTGCTCGTTTTACTCGCAAATGCGACCGGCTTCCCTTTCAGATCGGCGACGCTCGTATAGGGTTTATCTTTTAGAGCGAGCCAATAGCTCTTGTAGGTCATCTTGCCGTTTAGCTCGCCCGCTAATAGGAGTTCGGCGTCGCGAGCGTTTATCAGGTCATTGCCGCTCAGATATCCGATATCAATTGTCCCGTTTGAGAATCCCTCGTTTATCACCGCACCGGAAAGCGGAATTATTACTTCGACTGGCCGCTGCAGCTTTTCTGATAAATATTTTTGCAGTGCAACGCGCTCGGACATCATCTGATCGGGGTTCTTGTCCGGTTTCAAAGCGACAACGATCTTACTCGCAGCTGCCGCCGAGTTTGTTGCAGTTGTATTTGTAACGTTTGAATTAGCCCCTTCACCGCAGGCCGACAGACCAAGGGCCGCCGTACATGCCAAGACAATTAATATGTTTTTAATCTTCATAATTATATTTTAAGTAACTGGTTCATAAATTCAGCCCAATGCGTCTAATGAACATTAGAGATCAAAACCACGTCGTCTACCACCGACACGTTGTCGCCGATTCGCAGCGGTCCGGCCTGCATCCAGCCGCGCAGATTGATGTCATTCTCTGCGATTAGAACTGCACCCGCAGGCCCGCATTTGCCTGACGAAATAAACCCGGCTGCACGCCCTGGGGGGCCCGCGACGAAATATATATCTCGTTAGTCAAATTTTTGATCGTAAAAAACGGCGAAATCGAAAACCGCTCAAATCGGCGTTCATAATCTATCGATAAATTGTGCAGTGTATATGCCGGAATCAATCCAGTCTCTCCGTTCACGTTCGGAGCCACTGTTTCATTATTGTCTGCAAACTGGCTGCCGTTGTACGTTACGTCATACTGCATACCAAACCCACGCGGATGGCGGTAACCGGCGATAAAGCTAAACAGATTTTCCGGTGCGTATGGCAGACGGTTTTGTGCAAAGACACCATTCTCAAAACGTGCGACTGTTAGATTCGTGTATCGAACATCGGTTGTGAAGCGGTGACCAATGCCGATATACCGGCCAAAGTCGAATCCTGCCTGTAACTCAATCCCCTTGTGCAAGGTTTCACCAGCATTTATCAGAGTCGATGTCGCTCCGCCGGATTGCGACGCAGGAATGATCTGATTTGCAAAATCCAGCACGTAGTACGTCGCTTCCGCATTGAACCCGTTCTTAGCCGAATAGCGGATTCCGGCCTCATAATTCCAGCTATATTCAGCATCTAGCTGAACCGGCACTCCCGAGCTGTTGACCGCATCCTTTACACGCGGGGGAGCAAACCCGCGATGCGCCCCGGCGAAAAACGTCAACCGATCGATCGGTTGAAACGTAACGCCCACGCCCGGCACAAATGCCGAAACCTCATCTTCGCCCCGACGATTGACATCTGTAGGGATACCGTTGACCCGAGCCCGTGTGATGATACGTTCGTAGTTATAACGCTCGTACCTCAGCCCAGGTGTGATCGTAAAACGTTTCCCTATGGAAAAACGGTTTTGAGTAAACAAGGAAATACCGCGTGCAGGCCGCGTTTCCGAATCGCGCAAGATACCTTCGCTGCTCGTCGCTGTCGCTCCCAGAACATAGTCATCAAATGCCTTTTCGTAAACATAATGGGCTCCGCCCGTAAAATTGCTACGGTTTCCCGCAATCGAATACTCCTTTGACAGACGCGATTCGATGCCCGCCACATTAAACTCGCGATTGCGATTGCCCGCACTGTCGCGTAAAAATACTGCATCGCCCGGGATGCTCTCATCGCCAAACACGCTCAGGTAACTGCGACCCGCGACACGGACACGATCAAAATCCTGCCGCCGCCAGTTGCGAACGGTGTTATAGGCATAGGCCGTCGTGTTTATGAGCGTCGTCGAATTTGGCACGAACTGATGATTGACGGAGCCAAAGTATCTATTGACCTTTAGACGGTCGCCGGGGACGGCATTGCCGTTCGGGTCGATCTCAAATTGCCGCTGTGACAAACCGAGATAGGTCGAGTTTGAGCTTTCGTCATAAATCGAAAGTTTTGCTCCCAGAGTCTGGTTGGCGGTCAACGCGTAGTTTAATTTGCCCGTAAAATCAGTAACTCCAAAATTAAATTGGCGAAATCCGTCGCCCTGTTTTCGTAGAAAGGAACCATATAGACCGAGTTTGCCGATTGTGCCGCCATAGCCCGTCTTAAAATTTAGAAAGTCGCGTTGGCCGCCGATAATCTCAAACGAGCCGCCTGCGGTTTGCGGCGGATCCGGCGTCACAAAATTTATGACGCCGCCGATCGTCTGGGGCCCGTAGAGTATCGAGCCGCTTCCCTTCAAAACCTCAATCCGCTGCATTCGGTCAATCGGTGGGCTGTAATAAAGCTCCGGTTCGCCGTAGGGCGCCAACGCAAGCGGTATGCCGTCTTCTAATACCAAAATCTGCCTGCTGCGGTCGGGATTTAGTCCGCGAATGCCAATATTTAATCGAAGCGCGACTGGGCCGCTGTCTTCCCTGACATGGACGCCGGTGACACGGCGAAGCACTTCGTTCGCATCGATCGGATGGCTGAATCGCAGTTCCTCGTTTGTTATCACGGCTACTGAGCCGGGAATTTCCGCGATTGCATCCCGGTCCGTGCCGACGACATCAACTTGGTTAATGCTGCCCCGCACCTCGGTAAAACTAAAGTCCTGAGTGATAACGCCGCTGGCAACTTTAATAGCTGACGACGCAACGGCATTGTAACCTTCGGCAGCGATTTTGATAGTACAATTGCAATCAGGCAGATTAGCAAACCGGTACAGCCCAGAGCCATCGCTTATAACGCGCCGGTTTAGCTCGACGATCTCAACCGACGCCCCGGGCACTGCCCGCCCGGCAGGATCTAAAATTGTTCCCTGTATTAGCCCAGTCGATGTCTGTGAGTTAGCCGTTGACACCAGCAAAATCAAAAAAGCAACAAATAGATAAAATCTTCCGTACAGTTTCATTAGATTAATTCTCCCATTTTTTCATGGCACCATCGGCTCAAATTCAGCTTGTTAGTATGCTCAAACTACATTTTCAAGGTAATGCGAAATATCTTTATTGAAAATGGTTTTCATTTTCACTTTCGATTAATATAACGGCAGAAATTCTCCATGTCAATAACAAAACTGGAAATTTTCATTTCTATTTTAAATAATTCTTTCGGGAGTGGGGTAAAGCTAATTATTATCGCTTTTAGCAAGGAAACGCGGGGTGTAGCAGAGGTTCGGCTTTGATCAATAAAATAGACAGTTGAGCAATCTTAGAATGTTTGTTTAACTTATTCCGAAAACGAGCCCTGTTTTAGCAGCTTCTCAAGCCGGTGCTCGCTAATTCCAAAAAGTTTCTTGATGTCGTCAATTTGTTGGTCAATCTCGTGTGTTTCAGATGCTTTCGATAAACGTGTACCGACCAGCATATTGTTTTTTGGCGTGTGTTCGAGAGCAACGAATTCGAACAGTTTGGTCGAATAACCGCTCTGCTCTAATAGTAATGAACGCAGGCCGTCGGTGAGGGTTTCGGCGGTGCGTTCGAGCATGACGCCGTGTTTTAGGATGTCGCGGAGCATCGCGGGTGGTTTAATCTGAGGGCGAATCTCCTGATGACAGCACGGAGCGGCGACGATGAGGCCGGCTTGGGCGGTGATGCCTTTGAAGATCGCGTCGTCGGTCGCAGTGTTGCATGCGTGCAGAGCAATCAAGACATCAACCTCGCCTACATCATAATCAGCGATGCTGCCGAGAACGAAACTTAGGCCGTCAAAACCGGCTGCCGCCGCGATGCCATTACCGAGTTCGACGAGATTGTGTTTGGTATCAATGCCGGTCATTTTGACATCGATTTTTCGCGTGTTTTTGAAATAGTCGTATGCCGCAAAGGTCAGATAGCCTTTGCCCGAACCCATATCGACAATATTTAATTTCTGACGATCTCGGAGTTCCGATTTGTCTACCAAACTCGCCAAAACCTCGACAAATTTATTGATCTGCCGCCACTTATTCTGTTCACGGTCGCGGACACGGCCATTGTCGTCGGTAATACCGAGTGCCCGCAGATAAAAGCTGTCAGAGGCGACCTGTTCCGTCTTGTCGCGATCATGCCCGGATGACTGAGCAGCGGTAAATGTTGGTTTTGCAGAGTTTAGACGCGATTTGCCCTTCTTGCCGACCTCGAGCTGAAAATCGCTCTCAGTCGTAAAAAGATGCCCGCTGTGAAATCCGCCGTCAATCGCCTCACCAACGAGCGCAATACCGGTATTAAAATCAAAATTCTTTGCCGTATCCCGCGTCGCCCCACGATATAGAAAGTACAACCGCTTGCCTTTCTTAGTCGACACCAACCGCACCAGTATTTTTTGCAGATGCTCGTCCGAGCCTTTATAATTGCCTAATGTTAATTTAACAAACGTGCCTTTTTTCAAACTTGCGGCAAGCTCGTCTATAAATTTATCTATATTTTCTGACATTCAGCAAAGGTTAGCACAAAATGAACAATCTATTTCACCTCGCCTTTCCCGTTAATGATCTCGAAGCCGCCCGCAAATTCTATGGCGGCGTGCTGGGATGTGCCGAAGGCCGCAGTTCGGAATGCTGGGTCGACTTTGACCTTTACGGACACCAGATCGTAACGCATCTTGCACCCGAATCGGCGGGTATCAAAACTGCAAACCACGTGGATGCCGATCATGTGCCGGTGCCGCATTTTGGAATTGTTATGCCGATGGATGAATGGCGCGAATTAGCGAAACGTTTATCCGCCAAGGGCGTGAAATTTATCATCGAGCCAAAGATACGCTTTGCCGGCGAGGTCGGCGAACAGGCGACGATGTTCTTTCTCGATCCGAGCGGAAATGCGTTGGAATTTAAAGGTTTTAAGGATATGTCGCTGGTGTTTGCCAAGTAGTTTGACCTCTGCGAAATTTCTTTAGGCAAAAATAGTTGCAGATATATGAGGTTATTATGAGGTTTGTAAGAGTATCAATACTAATATTCTGCACGACGTTTCCGGCGGTTGCACAGCAGACAAAAAGAACCGTGGCCGTTACGATTGACGATCTGCCGGTCATCTCGACTCGGGGCGATCTCAAAAATCGGCGAGAGATAACCTACAAACTGCTCACTAGCATCGCCAAGGCAAAGGTGCCGGCGATAGGATTTGTAAATGAAAGCAGGTTGTACAATGGCGACCAGCTGGATGAAAAGCAGATCGATCTGTTGCGTATGTGGACAGCCAACGGGCTGGAATTGGGCAATCACACATTTTCCCATCGCAGCCTAAACTCAATTGACCGCTCAGCTTACGAAGCCGATCTAATAAAAGGCGAGACGATCACTAAGGAATTGCTGGCCGCAAATGGCAGCAAAATGCGATATTTTCGTCATCCGTTTTTACAGACGGGACGGACGCTGCAGATTAAGTCCGATTTCGATGCATTTCTAAAGCAGAATGGTTACACGATCGCACCCATCACAATCGACAACGCGGATTATATTTTCTCTCGGGCATACGACATTGCCTTTGACAAAGGCGATAAACAGATGTTGAAGCGTGTCGGCGACGCCTATGTGCCTTATATGGAGAGCAAACTCGCGTATTGGGAACGCCAGTCGGTCAAATTTTTTGGCAGAGAAATAAGCCAAACACTGCTCATCCACGCCAATTTTATTAACTCCGACTATTTTGACGAGCTGGCCGCGATGTTTAAGCGGCGCGGGTATAAATTTGTCGATCTCGAAACCGCACTCAAAGACGATGCATACCGCTTGCCCGACACATTTGTCGGTCCGGCCGGAATCTCGTGGCTGCATCGATGGGCACTTGCCCGCGGCCGCGAAAATATACTTCCGGATGAGCCAACAGTTCCAAAATTTGTCCTCAACTTATCCGGCTTCAAATCGGAATAATGCAAAAAGCCGAAATCATCATTATTGGCGGAGGAGTAGCCGGGGCTTCGGTCGCCTATCACCTGTCGGAGCGCGGCTGCCGTGATGTGCTTCTGCTCGAACGCGAAAACGCAACCGGCAAAGGTTCGACCGGCAGGGCGACTGGCGGTGTGCGCGCCCAGTTCGAGACGGATATAAATATCAAACTTTCGCTATATTCGCTCGATTTTTTTCGCGATTGGGATTTTGACTGCGGTTATGATCCGCGGGGTTATTTATTTGTTGCGACAGACGACAAGCAACTCGATTTCCTGACCCGTTCCGGCGAGAGACAACGCCTCCTCGGTTATCACGGAGTTGAATTGGTTGACAGCAAAACGATCGCCAAAATGGTGCCGGGGATGAACTGCTCTGACATCGTAGGCGGCAGCTTTGGCCCGCGAGATGGTTTTATCGATCCGCTGGCTGTACTCGATGGTTTTGCCTCAAAGGCGTTTGCGAATGGAGTTCGTTTGGAAACTGAGACCGAGGTTCTTTCGATTTTGAAGAGTCGCGATCGGGTGTCGGGCGTCGAAACTACGAAGGGAATGATCGAGTGCGAAAATGTTGTCGTTTGTTCCGGTGCCTGGGCACGCGATGTGGCCGCGACCGCCGGCATCGAGATGCCGGTCGAGCCGCAACGTCGGCAGATCGTTTGGGCAAAATCGCCTAAACAAGTGCCCGACGCGATGCCGATGGTGATCGATCTGTCGGATGGATTTCACTTTCGGACCGCAAAAAACTCGACGGACGAATTGCTCTTTGCATATCCCGATGCTGATGCAAAGCAGGGATTTTCGACCGATTTTGACGAGGCGTTTATTGAGAAAGTTTATGAAATAGCCCGGCACCGCGCTCCGTTTTTGGCGGAATCCGAGGTTGTTCGCAAAAAATGTCGTGCCGGTCTGTACGAGAATACGCCCGATCATCACGCCATTCTTGGCGGCTGTGAGGTCGGGGGTTTGTATTTTGCCTGCGGCTTTTCGGGTCACGGCGTTATGCATTCGCCCGCAACGGGCAGGGCGTTGGCCGAGATTATTCTTGACGGAGAGGCGAGTTTTCTGGATGTTTCACCGCTGGCACTTGGACGATTTGCCAAAGGCGAGCTGCTGCATGAGACTGCGTTTATTTAAGTGAGTTGTACGGGTTGCCATCTAGGGTAGGAGATTAGCTGATAGCCGATAGCTTTTTACTGATGCCTGCGATCAGTAGTTTTTTTGAAGAATCATAAGGAGAAATCTGTAATCCAAAGTCGAGTTGACTCTGATTATCAGCATTACGGCTTCTAGTCTTTGCGGCTATGCGTTAAAGTTTTTGTATGACGACCGCAATTGTTCACCATCCGATCTATCAGAAACACAACACAGGCCCCGGCCATCCGGAGACCAGTACGCGGTACGAGGCTGTGATGAACTCGCTGCGCGAAGATAATGTTTTTTGGGAAGGCCTGAGCGAGATAACACCGGACAAAGCTTCGAAGGGATTGATCCTGGCGGCCCACACTCCGCAGCATTATAAGCGAGTCGAGGCGGCCATCGAGAGTGGCGTCGACCGGCTCGACGCCGATACGATGATCTCTATGCAGTCATTCGACGCGGCTTTATTTGCGGCTGGCGGAGCGTGTGCGGCGGTTGATGCGGTTATGCAGGGCGAGGCAAAAAATGCGTTTGTCGCCGTACGTCCACCGGGCCATCACGCCACCAGCGAAAACGCCATGGGTTTCTGTATTTTTAACAACGTCGCGGTTGCCGCCAGACATGCGCAAAATCACTACAAAGAAATCGAGCGCGTCGCTATTATCGACTGGGACGTCCACCACGGCAACGGAACTCAGGGGATATTTTTTGACGATCCAAGCGTCCATTTTTTCTCGATGCACCAGTATCCGTGGTATCCGGGATCCGGGTCATGGGGCGAGACCGGCCACGGGCGTGGGCTTGGGATGACCAAGAATATTCCGGTCAAGGCTATTACGCCTGCGACTGAACAGAAACGTATGTTCGAGGGAGCACTCGAGGATATTTCCAAAAAATTCACACCCGATCTGATCATAATTTCCGCCGGATTTGACGCTCATCTGACTGATCCGCTCGGACAGTTAATGCTCGAGGACGCCGATTTTATCTCGATGACCACCACCGTCAAACAATGGGCCGACGACGCCTGCGAAGGCCGCATCGTCTCGTGCCTCGAGGGCGGTTACAATCTCGACACTTTAGGAGAAACCGTCAAAAATCACGTCACCGAACTAAACCGTTGACTATCAATGTGCTAAACTCACGTTAAAGCCGCAAACCCAACGGAAAAGGAGGTAACGCTATGCCGGATGTCGAAATCCCATGTGTTCAATGCAAGGATATTTTTATCTTTAGCGAAAAAGACCAGGAAATATTTTATCAACGGAACATGATGGCCCCGCAGCGGTGCACGAGATGTCGTTCAAAAAAAGCTGTGGCCCGGCCGGATGCTCCGACGCGATTTGAGATCGTCTGTGACAACTGCGGCCGCCACGATACGGTGCCTTTCCAGCCAAAGGTCGGACGCTCGGTGATGTGCAAAGACTGTCACGAAGCGAGTCGCTCCCGTGCGAAATTTGCTTAAGAGAATTGCTGCAAAAGGCGCAAAGTCCGCAAAAAAAATTAATAAGACATAAAGTGAAAATTCTTTTTTGTGCCTGTGTGCGGGTAAATTAATCCTATGGAATTCGAAACTGTTATTTATAGCTTTAACGATAATATCGCGACGGTCACGATGAATCGCCCGGATGCGTTAAATGCCCTTTCGCTCCAGTTGACTACCGATCTAGGTGCTGCTTTTCGTCAGGCGATTGCCGACGGAGCGAGGGCAGTTATTTTCACTGGAAATGGCCGCGCTTTCTGCTCCGGCGGCGACCTTCGCGAGATGAAGTCGATGTGGGAAAAGGAAGGCCGGATCGAGGCTTTTCTTGAGCAGCCACTGGCGGCCCTGCATGATGTGATCCGGCTCATGCGCGAAACCCCGATCCCTTTTGTCGCGGCCGTCAATGGTGTCTGTGCGGGTGCCGGCGTTAATTTTGCACTGGCCTGTGACATCGTGATTGCTGCGGATGATGCATCTTTTCGCGAGGCGTTTGTCCGCATCGGCCTCTCGCCAGATTGCGGCGGCACATTTTTTCTGCCTCGCGCTGTCGGGGATAAGATCGCGGCGGAATTATTTATGACTGGCGATGCCGTCCCGGCCGAGCGTGCTCTAAGCATCGGGATGATCAATAGAGTCGTTCCATCAGCCGAGCTTGCAGCCGAAGCCGCAAAATTCGCCGCCCGGCTCGCAGCCGCTCCGACCGGCTCTATCGGACGCATCAAACAGATGCTCAACGCCTCGTTCTCAAACGACCTCACAACCCAACTCGCCCTCGAACACGATTGTCAGATCGAATCGGGCAAGTCCGACGATTTTAAAGTAGGCGTCGCCGCTTTCTTTGAAAAACGAGCACCAGATTTTACTGGCAAATAGAGTTGATGTCAGGATTGTCTTAATCAGATGTTGTCCGCCTCTTCCTCGTGCACTTCGTGTCTTCTCTCCGTGTCCTTTGAGTTCAATTAGAACTTAACACGGAGATCACTAAGGGAAAACACAGAATTCACAGAGCGGAACTTCGTCCAAGTTCCGAGCAACACCAAATTAAGACCCTAATATGCCCCATCAGATACTTGACCAGCCGCGCAATTGGACGTATCATTAAGGATTGCGTACTATCGCAAAATCACATCGCTTATATACGGCGAAGGACGTGAGATTATGAAACCAGAAATACATCCAAACTATAACGAAATATCCGTAGCCTGTGCCTGCGGCAGCACATTTAAGACACGCTCAACGATGAAAGACGATCTGCATATCGAGATTTGCTCGGCGTGCCACCCGTTTTTTACCGGTAAGCAGAAGCTTGTCGATACCGCCGGACGCGTTGACCGCTTTAACAAACGCTACGCCCGCGGTGCCGCCCCTGTTGCCGAGGCCGCTGAATAACGGCATTTATTGTGACCACAGTCACCGACTTATATTAGCTGATAAAACCTGACGCCGACCTGAGCGCCATTCGCTAAAAGTGTGTAAAAACATCTGCGATTGGCAACAAAGGTCGGTGTCTTTCTTTTCTAAAATTTCAATCTCAAATTTGAGATATCAAATTCTCGATTTGGGATTAAATAAACATCTATTTCTAACGGATTGCTATCTAAGAAAAGGATATGAAAAAACCTTTGTCACCAAAATTGCTTCGATTTATTCACACAATCTTTGCTGTGGAGCGCGACCTCATCGTCGGCGGCCAGGCGGTTATGGAAGGCGTGATGATGCGTACGCCGTCGGCCTACGCGATTGCCTGTCGGCGGCTCGACGGCTCGATCGTCACGACCGCTGAGAAACTGCCCCGATGGAGCGATAAATATAAATGGATGAACACGCCCGTGCTTCGTGGCGGTGCCACGTTGATTCAATCGATGGCTCTCGGGATAAAATCACTAAATTTCTCAGCCGGCATCTATGAGGACGACCTCAAAGCCCATGAAGAGGCCGAAAAGGCAAAGGCCGGCGAGACGCAACTCGCGTACGCTGAAGGCACCATGGACGAGGATTTTCTCAAAGCTCCGGTAAAGGTGATAATGCCGGAGAAAACAGAGAAAAAGTCAAAAGGCATTGGCAACTCGGCGAGTGCCGTCGGGTCGATCATTTTTGCCCTGGCCTTTAATGTAGCGCTTTTTATTGTCGCCCCATTGGTGCTGACCAACGTCTTGTTTATCGGTCTCGGCTGGGCTGCGGCTCCCGATATAGCGGCGGGAGCGACATGGTGGCAGTCGTTTGTGGCGTACGTGTGGGAGATCAAACTCGCGTCGTTTGGCTCGTGGGTCGGATTTAACCTAATCGACGGCATTATTAGAATGATCTTTTTCGTGATAATGATATTCTCGATGTCGTTTTTAAAGGATATCCGCCGCGTTTTCGAATATCACGGTGCCGAGCACAAAACCGTTTTCACGTGGGAAAAAGGCCTCGATCTGACGCCGGCAAATGCGACGTTGCAAAGACGCCAGCATCCACGCTGCGGCACGTCGTTTCTGATGGTCGTTATGCTGGTCTCGATTGTGCTTTTCTCGGTTATTGCTTTTGAAGCGACGTGGTTAAATCTCGTAGTCCGCATCGCTTTGATGCCGCTGGTAGCGGGCCTTTCGTATGAGGTGATCCGTTATGCCGCTAAAAAAGAGTCGGGCGCGATCTTCAAATTTATGACGCTCCCCGGTATCTGGCTGCAAAACATCACAACGCAGGAACCCGACGAAGAGCAACTCGAAGTCGCGATCAGAGCGCTCGATGAATCATTAAAACTTGAGCCATCAGAGGTCGAATACGCACCGGCATTTCGGCGGGAATTAGAAGTAGTAGTTTGAACCCCATAGACATATAGCACACATAGAATAATTAATAGAATATTAATTCCCCCCCTATGTGATCTATGTTTCTATGTGTGAATAATTTATGTTCGAAAAACTTGCACAAATCGAAAAATCCTATGAGGAACTGACCGATCAGATCTCGCAGCCGGAGTTTATGTCTGACATGTCGGTCTATGCGAAGCTGATGAAACAGCACCGGAGCCTTGGCGAGATCGTCGAGAAATACCGCGAGGTCCGCAAGATGACCGAAGATTTACAGGGTGCAAAAGACCTGCTCTCTCTCGCTGACGACGAAGAAATGCGCGAAATGGCGAACATCGAGATAGCCGAGATCGAGGAAAAGCTGCCGGCGGCGGAAGAAGGGTTAAAAACTCTACTGTTGCCAAAAGACCCGAACGATGAGAAGAACGTAATTCTTGAGGTAAGGGCCGGAACCGGCGGTGACGAGGCAACACTGTTTGCCGCTGAAATCTTAAGAATGTACGCCCGCTACGCCGAGCGTCAGGGCTGGAAGATGGACGTGTTCGAAATGTCCGACAACGGCATGGGCGGCATTAAGGACGCCACTGCCGTTATCGAGGGCGACAATGTTTATTCGAAAATGCGTTTCGAGAGTGGCGTCCATCGCGTCCAACGCGTGCCGCAAACCGAGACGCAGGGCCGTATTCACACATCCGCGATCACCGTCGCCGTCTTGCCCGAGGCCGAAGAGGTAGATGTTAAGGTCGATCCGAATGATCTTCGTGTCGATTACTTTTGCTCCTCCGGTCCTGGCGGCCAGTCTGTAAATACGACGTATTCTGCCGTTCGCCTGACGCACTTGCCGACAAATGTCGTCGTCTCGATGCAGGACGAAAAATCGCAGATAAAAAATAAGGAAAAGGCAATGCGAATCCTGCGGGCCCGTCTGCAGGAACTCGAGGAACAAAAACAGCACGAACTCGAGGCCAGCGAACGCAAATCAATGGTCGGCAGCGGCGACCGCAGCGAAAAGATCCGCACGTACAATTTCAAAGAAAACCGCGTCACCGACCACCGCATCGGCCTCACCGTCCACCAACTAGAACTAGTAATGGAAGGCCAGATAGACGAATTTGTCGAAACGCTCAGAACGCATTACCAGACGGAGAAACTGAAAGCTGAAGCCGTCGGCGTTTGATATGCCCCCAGCCACTCACCTATTTCTAATCCGTCATGGCCAATCCGCCGGTAATGCTGAGGGGCGTTTTGGCGGGCATGGGCCGACGCCTTTGTCGGAATTGGGGCGTGAACAGGCTGAAAAGACGGCAAAGGTGTTGGCAAAAGAAGGGGTTCACGCTATCTATTCGAGCGATCTGATCCGGGCGGTGCAGACGGCGGAGCCGCTGGCGAAGCTGCTCGATCTGCCAATAAATACATCGCCGGCATTTAGAGAAAGAAATGTTGGAGTGCTGCAGGGCCTGACATTTGACGAATCAAAACATCAGTTTCCCGACGACTATTACGCCCTCATTAACCGCAACGTCAACCACATCATCACCGACGGCGAAAGCTATCGGCATTTGCTGAGACGCATCTCCGGCGAGTTGCGAAACATCCTCCGCGATCACAACCGCCAACGTATAGCCATCTTCTCTCACACCGGGGCCATCTGCTACCTCACGCTCCACCTGCTTGGGGCCATTCATCGCGGCACAAAATCAACACCCTGGCTGATCACATCAAACTGCGGCATCAACCGTTTCGAATTCCGCGGCCCACGCAATGTCCGCGTCCTCGCCCTCAACGACACCCGACATCTCGCGCAACCTACCGGCAACGACGCCTTCGCCGCCCGCTAAGTCGGTACCACCTGTGTAAGTGAGCGTAACGAATACCATTTGAGTAAAGCGTTGAAACCACCTTCAACAGTCGATTACAAAGTGTTTCTTGTGAGAGAAAACGTCTCTTTTTTCGCTGTGCTGCCATGATGAGCGGAAGGGGCTTGCCCTTCCGAACAGCAACCAAAATTCTATGGAGGCTAACCCTCCATAGCGAGGCTGAGCCTTCGGATTTCAAATTCAAATCCCAGATTCTCACTAGATTCGAAAAAAAGCACCCGCCCGTGCGGATGCTTTTGAATCAAACATTCTCATCTGCTATTAGACATTGCCCAGCACGCTGCTTAGCAGAACGCTGACCAGATCGGCATTGCCCTGTGACTGTGGATCGTAGTCGGCCTGGCCGTTGATGGCGTCCTGATAGCCGACCTGATAACCCTCGCTCAGGTAACGGCGGTTTTCGCCGACACTCGCCGAGTACGGATCGTGGATACCGCCCTCATAAGTGTACGGGTCCTGATAATATTCGACATCGTAGCCATTTTGCAGAGCTGACTGCCCCGCAAGATAGCCCTCGTCATAACCCTGTGCTAGAAAGTTGCCGACAAGTTCCGACGCAAATCCATCGCCCATGTACTGCTGTACGAGATCGGCGATCGGCAGGCTTCCGAGGATGCCGCCCAACCCCCTATCGCCGCCCAAAAGCCCGTTATCATATCCCGCGTTTTGCTGATATGCGTATGGCGAGTAAACCTGGTCATACTGCGGCTCGGCAGGGTAATCATAACCGTTGTTGTCATAATACACCTGCTGATATGTAGGCTGATTGCGATAAACCGGCGAATAGGCTTGGTCGTCGTAATACTGTTCGCCGCCGAGACGGTTGCCGATAATACTGGCGATCAAAACACGAAAGATCTGTGTTTTCCAGTCACCGCCTTCGTTATAATCGTTGTTCCCTGCATAATTATCATTGGCGTAGCCGTAATTATTGTTTGCGTAACCGTTATTATTATTCGCGTAACCATAATTATTATCGGAATACGCTCCACCGTACGTCGGGGTATAGCTTACGGTATATTGACGCTGCTCATACGGATATTGCCGTTGGTCCCGGATAAAGTTCCGCTCGGCCCTTTGCTGCTGATTGTAATACCTCTGCTGTGCACGCTGGGCACGGGCATAGGACTGCGGAATGTACTGTCCGCGGTTGACTATAACCGGCCAAACCTGTTGGACAGGCACTCTGTAAACATTATAAACATCGCTCTGCCGTACTATTTCACGACGAACCTGGCGACGATCATTTCGGTCCTCGCGACGACGGTCATTAGAGATGCTCTGCTCACGTACCTGTCGTTGAATGTTCTGTTGCTGACGACGCTGCTGCTTTTGAATACTCCGCTCTTGCTTACGCGAATTTCGTTCGCTCATCACCTGTTGCTGCCACTGCTGATTATATAACTTCTGCTGACGCCGCGAATTTTGGTCGCTCATCGCCTGCTGTCGCTGCTGCTGTTGCTGCTGCCGACGCTGCATCTGATTGCTCCGTTCCTGCTGGCGTCTGATATTGTCGGCATTCATCGCTTGCTGTCTGCGTGCCTCGCCGTTATTTCGCATCTGCTGATCACGCAAATCCCGCTGGTTGCGCTGCTGTTGGACCCGCTGACTTTGAGCATTTCGCTTCTGTTGATCACGTTGATTCTGAGCATCGTGTTGCTGTTGGGCACGTGAATTCCGGCCCGAATCATCTTTTTGTCTTTGCTCACGCTGCTCGTTACCCTGATTCTGTCTCTGTTGCTTCTGCTTCTGCTGCTTGTCGCCCTTTCGATCATTGTTCTGACTCTGTCTCTGTGGTTCACGCTCGCCTCGTCGCTCGCCGCCCTTTTTTTTATCGCCCTTCTGGCCAAAAGCCGCCATCGGCGATGCGATCAAAACTGTCAGTACAAACACAGTCACAAATTTCGTCAGTAAATATTTAATTGGCATAAGATCCCCCTTTCAAACCGCGTTGAGCGGCCTTCGATTTACAATTATGTTGTGCAATCTCTATTCCACCCGCGTTTAACTAAGCATTTTGCACAACTTCCACCTTCAAGAGCCTATATCGTGCATCTCTAGACAATATCGTCCACAACTTTCTACCGAAAAACATAACCGCTATGCCGGATACTCAGTTAACTCAACCGGTACATGCTTCTGATCGCAGCTAGCCAAATAAAAAAAGCCCGAGGATAATCCCGGACTTTCTTTTTCTGTCTTCTGTCTTCTGTCTTTTACCTACTAATCTTATCCCCTGCGTCGCTGACCGCGTCGCCAACGGCGTCAACGGTGTCGCCGACTCCGCGTTTAAGTTTGCCCCAGGTTTCCTGAGACTTGCCTTCAGCGTTCTGAATCTCGCCCTCGGCCTCTAAACTATCATCACCCGTGGCCTCACCGGCTTTGTCCTTAACCCAGCCCTTTGTTTGTTCCCACTTGCCTTCCACTTCGTCTTTGTTTGGTACTGACATAATATTTCCTCCTGTATCAGTTCCAGTTTATGAGGTTTTCTGCACGGAGTTTGTCTGGTCGAATACAGACCCATTTACGTTTTCATCTATAAAACATTGACAATGTATGCAACCTCTATTAATAGTTATAACCACAAATGTTGGATATGAGTTATCAAAATCCCCCTGACGACGAGTTTGATGCCGCCCTTTCCGAATCGGCACGGCCATCGAGCCGTTAGACGCCGACTGAATTCATGGCGTTAGGGATGTATGGTGGGTAATGAAGGGAGCATTATTAAAACCCAAGTAAAAGCCCGTTTCAAAAGCAGGCTTTTTCTTTTACCTTATCAAATCAACGTCGACCAGCAGATCATTCTAGCCCAACAAAATCGAAATTGGAGACGTTGCCGCCAAACTGGCTCACACGCGGAGAAAATCGATACCGCTTTGACGCTACGGTAATTGTGTAGACTGCGCCCGTCGCAAGGTTATCAAATGAATAGATTCCAAAAGAGCTGGTCGTTAAGGTTCGCCTAACTCCAAGCGAATCGA
>JBBSJK010000034.1:0-32029 GCA_038257355.1 Pyrinomonadales bacterium
CACAGCCCAAATCCACGGCTTGGGACTATCCGGTCGAGGAAATCCGTAAATATCTCGAAGACAAATATACGACTCGAGTCGCTCAGGGCGGCCTCAAAGTTTACTCAACCATCAATGTGGAAGCACAGAAGATGGCGACTAGAACGATCCGCGAAAAGCTGCGCGCCTATGACAAGGGCCGTGCCTGGCGTTCCGATTATAAAGACCTGCTTGTGGATGAGAACGACGAACCTATCACGGACGCGAAGGTAATAAACAAGACGCTTGAGACATTCAAGCATCCTGATTGGTACGGCGATGATTACAAAGAAGGCGAGTATATCAAAGGCCTTGTAATGAAAAGCAACGCAGGTGCCGACGAGGTCGGTGTACGTTTTGGCAGGTACAAGGCGATCGTGCGCGTTGCCAATATGGGACGGAGCGGCAAACGTCCTAAAGACGAATTAAAACCGGGTTTTCTGGCCGAATTCCTTATAAAGGAAGTCAACAAGGATGATCAAACGCTCGAAGTTGAGCTTATGCAGGTGCCTGAGGTGCAGGCGTCCATCGTCTCTATCAATGCACAGACGGGTGAGATCGCCTGTATGGTTGGCGGCTACGACTTTCAAACCAATAAATTTAATAATGCAACACAAGGGCTGCGTCAGACAGGTTCGGCATATAAACCTTTTATATATACTGCTGCCGTCGAGGATGGCATGACACCGGATATGACGGTCAGCGGGGCACCGATCAGACGCGGCGGCTGGACACCGCACAACTACGACGGCAGCCTGAGTCACGGAAACGTGGCGATGAAAGTCGCCCTTGCAAAATCGTATAATATTGCCGCTGTACATTTGCTCGAACAGGTCGGCATTCAGGCCGGCGGCCAAATGGTGAGGCGTTTTGGGATTTCTCACCCGATGGCCCCGAGCCTGCCCTCTGCCCTCGGCGCCAGCGAGGCGTCGCTGCTCGAAATGACGGCGGCTTACTCAGTCTTCCCTAATAAAGGCGTTCGAATGATGCCGCATCTTATCCGCAAGGTTTACAACCGCGATGGCAGCTTGCTCGAAGAATTTGAGGGAACAAGTTCCAAAGTGACAAATGAATATGTGGCACTCACCATGGTCCAGATGATGCGAGGCGTGACCGCAGGCGGCGGCACGGCCCCAGGAGCGAGTGCCGGCGGACATCCACTGGCTGGCAAGACCGGGACGGTCAATAACCATACCGATGTCTGGTTTATCGGTTATACACCCACCTATGCCACAGGCGTTTGGATGGGGAATCCGCTCAGAAAAGAATCACTTGGTGCGGGAATGACGGGCGGCGGTACAGCTCTGCCGATTTTTAATTCGTTTATGATCCCGTTTATGAAGGACAAACCGCGTGAAACATTCCCGGTGGCTCCACCAATGCCGCCTGAGGTCAAGCGGGCCAGTGAACTGCGCAAACGCGAGGAGCTCGAAAAACTCCAGGAGGCCGATGTCGCGGGCCGCAAAACCGGGATTGTATTTACACCCGGAACTAAGATCGATCCAGACGTTCCCGTGCCCGGAGACAGTACAACTAAACCCGATACACCACCGGTGACGAGTCCCGTCGAAACGACGCCCGACAGGCCGCTGGTCGTCAGGCCGATCGTACCCGCAACAACACCACGTGTGGAACCACCCCCCGAAAAACCCGCCGGCACAAAACCGAAGGGTAAAAAGGGTGACGGGTAAGCTGACGCACAGTGGTGAGACGCGGAAAATGCACCTCCGCGTCTCCAACTGTCACCGGCAAAATTCACCTAAATAATAGGGCAGCATCTTACGCCACCAGACCCAGTCGTGGTTGACATCGTGGCCCCAGACGTCTAGGCGGTGCGGGATGCCCTTTGAATGGAGAAGATCCGAGAATTCGCGGCTGCGGTCGGGGGCCTCGAATGAACCCTGGCCGGTTACTATAACGATAGAGTCCGCGTTTTGCAGACGCGGCAGGTGATAATCATCGTTCAAATGCCGCAGATACATATCAGGGTTGTTAAAATAGACGTTATCGTCGTAATATCCCTTGTCCAGATAATTATAAATATCGTAGCTGCCGCTCATCGCGATCACACCGCGAAAATTATCAGAATGTTTAAAGTAGGTATTGGCGGCGAGCAGTGCTCCTAACGAGGCGCCGGTCGTCAGAGGTTTTGCGTCTTCGCCGCACTCGTTGCGGATTAGCGGCAACACCTCGTCCATGACATAGCGGTCATAGCGCGTTAGCATTTCAACCTTCCAGCCGGGATGCGATTCGCGGTTGAGCAGGCTGTATTTGTTGACCGAGTTGATCGAATACGCCCGAATCAGCCCGGCGTCGATAAAACCCTTGATCGCATCTACCAGATAAAACCGCTCGTATTCTAAATAATCGGCCGCCGCCGTCGGGAACATCAACAGCGGATAGCCCGCGTGCCCGTAGGCCACAAGCGGCATATCCATCCCCAAATTACCGCTAAACCACGATGTCGTTTCACGACGCATAAAAAAATGTTCTCCCCATACCAGATGTTATCGAAAATGTCGTAAATAAATTTTAGGACAATTAAAAAAATTCAAAAAAGAAATTTAACGCAAACCTCAAAGGCCGCTAAGAGCAAAGTTAAGCGGAAATATACTAAGATTTTTGTTTACAAGCTAGTAAACCTATGCTTCTCTGCGACTTGCGTTGAAAATTCTTTATGCACTAGCTGGCGCTCGATGTTAATTTCAACCCCGCAATTCCCGCGATGATGAGAAAAATACAGCCAATCCTGAGTACATCGCGCGGCTCATCAAATAAGAGCATCCCCAGAATTGCGGTGCCAACCGCCCCGATTCCGGTCCATATAGCATATGCCGTACCGATTGGCAGAGTTTTAAGTGCCAGCGATAGAAAGTAAAAGCTGGCGATCATTCCAATTATCGTCAAAATGCTGGGGTAAAGTTTGGACCAGCCGTCTGTGTATTTCAGGCCGACCGCCCAACCAATTTCGAGAACGCCGGCGATAATAAGGTATATCCAGCTCATTTACGATTCTCCAAACGTCTTTTATTTTGCGACCGTAATCTCGCGGGTGGTGGAATTATAACCGCCGTTATCGACCACATTTCCCGTCTTGTCAACCAGCTCGAGCTTGATGCTGTGTTTTCCGTTCGTCCAGCCGGTTAGCCAGATCGGTGACCAAGTGTCGATGAATTGCGGAGCTCCACCATCAACGGAATAGCGAACGCGATATTCGCCTCCGTCGCCGGTCAGCTTGGCGTTAAACAGCCAGAAATCGATCATAATTGCCGCCGCATCCTCGCCCGCATAATCGCCTTTCGGTCGGCTGTACGTGAGCAGAGGTTTTGCAGGGTCGATGGCCCCGGCTTTGCTTTCAGCCATATCTTTGCCCTCGGGCGTGGGTTGTGTGGCGGTGTTGGCGTTTGACATCGACTGGCCGGCGTTTGTCGTCGCGGGTTTAGTGGTGTCGGCCCCGCCATTTTTGACGGTAAATTTTACCATCTGAAACGCGCCGTCGTTTTTGTAAGATTCGTGCCACGGCCTAGAGGGGAAAACACGCAAAGTGTGTTCGCCATCCGTCACATTTCGCAGCTCAAATTCCTGATCGAGGTTGTAATATGCCTCGTACGGCTGGTTGTCGAGGATGACATGGATATGATTTCCCATCTTGGTTGCCATATCCATATGAGGTTTATAGCCCTTCAGGTCGCCCGAAATATTGAGCCTGACCCTGACTGTCGAGCTCGCAACAGAGGAATCCGCCTTTGGCTCGACGATACTTAACTTCGGTACAGCCGTGTCCTGTTCGCCGCGTGCCGCCATCTGATCTTTCAGCTTTTGCGGGCGTTCGACGGTGGAAAGTTTCTGCAGCTCCGGCGTAGGCACTGCAACATTTGTATTGTTTGCGCTTTGATTGGTCTGCAGTGCATCTCCACATGCAGAAACTATCGAAACGGCTAATAATAAGACTAAAAATCTTAGATCTCTCATAATTTTTTTTCACCCTGATTCTATTCTCTGCGGTCTCTGCGTTATGAAAAGTTTTAACGCTGAGGCCGCAAAGAACGCGGAGGAATTCTTAAACAAAAGACTCACACATCTCTAATTTTTCCAGAGATTGGAGTGGACTCGCGTATTCAAAAACATTCCGAAAATTCTCTTCGATCCGCTCCTCGACTTCGGCCATATCGAGTTCGCGCCCTAAAATCCTGTCCATCGACGTTACCGTTTCACCTTCGCAGGCGATGATCCAGTTATAGTAGCTGAGATCGGTATTTACATTTAATGCAAAACCGTGTGTCGTGACCCAGCGTTTGATATGGACACCGATGGCCGCGACTTTGCCCTCTGCTGTGTGAACGCCGGTCAAGCCCTCGATCCTAAATGCGTCAATGCCAAAATCTGACATCGTGCGTATCAAGACTTCCTCGAGATCCCGGACATATTTGTGAACGTCCTCGCGATCCGGCGAGAGGCTGATGACTGGATAACCGACGAGCTGGCCGAGGCCGTGATACGTCACCTTGCCGCCGCGATTTATTTCAAACACCTCGATGCCCAGATCTCGCAGCATATCAGCCGTAGCCAGCACGCCGTCATTTTTTGACCGCCGGCCAAGCGTAAAGGTGTGCGGGTGTTCGAGAAGCAAGAGATAATCTCGCTCACGACGGGCGATAACCTCGCCCTCTAACTCCGCTTGTAGGCGAAGCGCGTTTTCATATCCAACGCGCCCAAGCCTGCGGACTTCTAAACACCGCTGATGCATTATTGTTATAATAAGATTTTTCAGTAGAATTTAACAGGAAGATATGAATATGAGAAGATTTCAGTTCGCCGGGTTGGGTTTGGCCGCCTTGCTTCTCCTTACGGCCTCAGCCGATGCCCAGAGAAAACCTACGCGAAAGCCCGCACCTAAAAAGCCGCCCGTGACGCAAAAGATCGTGCCCCCGCTCGAGGTCCGTGCCGCTCGCGAAAAGGTCGATAATCAGCTTGCCAACGTCAACCGGTTTATTGATGTCATGGGTCCGATCGCCCAGGCAATCGAAACGCTCGATGAGTCAGCAAAAACAAAAGCTTTGCCAAAAGCGACCGCCGACAAAAATGCGGAAAACAAACAAAAGGTCATCGAAGCGATCCGCAACCTGAAAGCCGGCCTCGCCGTACTCGAGTCCGAGTTCCGTACAAAATCGGTGCTGCAAAAATATCTGCCGCAGATACAGGGCATAACTGATCTCGCCTCTCAGGCAGAGGACTCGGCGATAGCAGGCGAATTCGTCGCGGCAAAGGAGCCGCTTAGAGAAGTTTCAATGAAGCTGACCGACACGCTGACGGCGATGCCGTTGTAGCCGAGTCGCTAGGCAGGACTCATTGAGGTTTCTTAAAATCCGCTATTTTTGCATCCGGATCACAGACCTCAATTTTATCGCTCTTGTTAATGGCTGATTTTGTGTCAACTGCCGGCAGGGCGAGATGTTTTCTAATAAACAACTCGCCCTCGGCCTCGATCAGTTCGCCGTTGATGATAAAGGTTTTTTTAGTCAGCAGATCGCCTTTATTCTCCATCACCGACGGTGTCAGAAAGATGTACCACGGCGATCCCCAATTGCGTGCGTCGCCTGTATATCGACGGTAGGCGTAATGCAGCGATTTCTGTTTTGCCGCACGCTCAGCCGACTCGTAAACCGCCGGGAATGTGATTTTTAGTGTATCGAGGCTCTTTTTCATCGAGTCGACAGGGTCATAGAGGCCAACCGCGATGATGCCAAGGCCGTTCGCCTTGTATTTATCATAGAGCCGCTGGAGCATCGGGGCGTCAAATTTCCAGTTTGGACACCACGGAGCAAAATACACGACCATCGTCAGTTTATTCCGGGCTGTAAAATCTCGTAGGTTTATATCGTCGCCGGTCCTGATGCTCTTATAAGTCCAGTCCTTATAGCTGATCTCTTTCTCGATCATCGGCGCCTGCTCATTCTGGCCGGACGCAATACAAACCGATGCGAGTATGATGGCAAGTGCAATAAACGATCTCATTTATAATCCTCTGTTAGTAAAAGCCACACTTTTCAGATGCTGCAAATCAAGAAAAAAGTTGGCAAACCAATAATCCCCCATATTAAGAATTATATAAATTGAAACAGTTTTTTCCTTTTCTTCCCTTCGATCTTACCTTTTTTTAATCCGTCATTGTCATTCTTTTTGGAGAAAAAAACTTTCACACAAAGCACACAGAGGACATTAAGGATTTCTTTATTTGCTTTGTGTCTTCTCTTTGCGGCCTTTATATAAACTACTTTTTCTCAGCGGGATTCATTCATAAACCGACAGTAATCGGCATTTGTATTTTTATGAAATAATACGAATGGGCCCTAATGCTTAATCCGGGTCAGTGCCGCAGCCTCCGCGACCAATAGACGATATTCAAATAAATCCCCGTCATCGCCGACAGCGCCACAAGGGCCGAAAAGATCAACAGTAACGCCACCTGCCAACTGCCCGCAAAAAAATAGAAATGCGCCTCTCGAAAAAATCTCGTTTTTAACGTCGGCGGTGCCGAATATCGGGCCTCGCCGCTCTCGGCATCGATAAATATCGAATCCGCTCCCAGTCCGCCAATCGATTGATACTGCGGCCGACCATCTTTCATCAAGAGAGTTAGTGCTGTCGTCGGCAGCGGTTTACCCGCAAATTCATTAGCCTTAATCATCGCGTCGGCGGGCGTGACCTTAACGCGGGCCCCGTCTATCTTTTCGACCGACCCGCCCTCGACCATATTTGGCAAAGCGTATAAAAATCCACTGAGCGCCCATGCCAGTACCGGAATTGATACGGCAACGCCCAGCAATAGATGGAGCTGATAAATAAACTTTTTCATAATTTTTGCGCGGTTATCAGAGGTCATATCTCTGTGCTCTCTTTGTCTTCCCTTTGTGCCTGACTGATTTTAAATGTTTAGCACAAATCCACAAAGGGAAGACACATCGCTGAGGCGGGTCCAGATTTAGCGGAGATTTTCAAAGGACAATAAGAATGAGAATCCGGGTCGATCTGTGTTAATCTGTTGTTCAAAATGATGAGCGATCAAACAACAGTTTCAGATATTTTTAGACGTGCTTTGGAGATGCGTGCCGCAAATCCGAATGCGTCATACAAAGACGTGACGGCGCAGATCGTCAGTGAGTTTGGCGGCAAGGCGTTTCCTGAGCCAGCCTTTTTGACGATTCCAGAATACGACAACATCGCACCTCAGGAAGACTGGACGGCCGGGTTGCCGGTCGTGCTTCGCGGTATCCAGAACGAAGACTGGAACGACATCGCCCATGGCATTATCATCAGCCTCGAACAGGTCGAAAATTATCCAAAACAATCAGGCCGCGAGGACGACCCCGCCAAGGAATGGCGTAACCGCAGCAAAAATATCGCCGAAGCAGAGGAAAAAGCCGTAGGCAAATGGATGCCCGACGAACTGATGGCAATGGCCAAGCGGAATGTTAAGTGACACGCACGTAATCGGCGTAGTCCGCACGATCTGTAAAGGAGTTTCATGCCGAACGCATAGAGTCTGCGAAATGAGCAGTGTAATCAGAAATCCAATCTTAATCCATCGATAGCCTCGATCACATCACACTGCGGATCGATCCTCGCGACCTCGTCCTTAAAATTCACATTATCCCATTCGGGATAAAAGTGTGTGAGCATCGAGCTTTTTGGTTTGGCTTTGCGGATGAGGAAGATTGCTTCGGCTAATTCGAGGTGTTTTTTTACGGGTTTATTGCGTACAAAGGTGCATTCCAAAATGAACAGATCGACGCGATTGGCAAAGGCCGCGATTGCCTCGTTAAAACCGGTGTCTGCCGAATAAACGAGCGTTTTGCCATCGGTATCTCTGATGTGGATCGCGTGGCTCTCGCCGGTATGCGGCGTCTTGCTGGCGACCGCCTCGACGCCGGGCACAATCTCAAATTTCTCGAGTTCCTCGACCTCAACTATCTCGACCGGGAAGGGCTGTTCCAGCAGACGGTATTTATTGACCTCGCTAAAATTGCCGATCAATTTTGCAATTCCAACGGCCCCGTAAATGCGGAGTGGTTTTGTTCGCTGCTTCATTGCCTCGACGTGTTTGGTCCCGGCGAGAAACGGCAATAGCCCTGCACAGTGATCGAGATGAAAATGCGAGATCCAGATCGCATCGAGGTTTGGCCAATCGACCTGTTCCTGGGCCATCCGTAACGGAACAGCCGCCGAACAATCAAGCAGCAGCGTGCCGCCAGATGTCTCAAGCCAAAAACCGGAACTGCTGCGTTTTGCATGCGGAATCGACGAGCCGGAACCGAGGACAACTAGTTTCATAACTGAATTCTAGCAAAAAGTGGACAAAACAGGGTTTGCAGTGGATGCCGTTTGCTGACGTCGGGATCTTCCGATGTCCTTAGTCGCGATGCAGATTTTGTGATTGGTTACAGCTTTTCAGGCTTCAAACACCTTTGACCTACGAGGCAAAGTCCTGTTACCAATCCACCTGAAATTGATTATCTACAGACTAAAGTCCTGTGACCAACCGCAGCGGATTTCGGCTGCTGAAACAAAAGTATCTGTCAACGAAATCCAATAGAAACCGTCGCTTTTGGTGGAAAGTGATTTAAATTGTGGCACGTGCCACATTTTTTAATTCACTTTTATAAAGAACAAATTCCACAAAATTAGTGCGCAAAAAAAATCCACCCCATAAATGACCGGCCACCAACACCCCAAAAAAAATTAGACTGTTTTAAAAATCAATACTTTCATTCCCTTAACTCTCATGTGTTAAATTGTGTACATGGGCCAAGTGGACATTCTCGCAATTTTCGCGCACCCCGATGATGTTGAACTGACCGTCGGCGGTACGATGCTCAAGATGAAGCATCTCGGCTACCGGACCGGAGCTCTTGACGTGACGGCGGGCGAAATGGGGACGCGCGGTACAAGTGAAGGGCGAGTTGTGGAGGCTGTACAAGCGGCAAAGATACTAAAGCTCGATTTACGTGAGAATCTGGGCCTCCCCGACGGTCATATTTTTGTTACGGATGTCGAGCGGACATCGATGGTCCGGGCGTTACGGCGGTTAAAACCAAAGGTCATTCTCACACATCAGATCGGTGACCCGCATCCCGACCATGGCCACATCGCTCAACTAGTTAGAGAATCTGCCCGGCTTGCGAGCATGAAACGCTACGACGAGGAAACCGGCGGAGAGAAGATTGCGGTGCCGGCGGTCGCCCACAATACCTTTTCGCGCCGCATAGTGCCGTCATTTATCGTCGATATCTCTGACTTTCTCGATCAAAAAATGGAGGCGATAAAGGCCCACGCGTCGCAATTCTACGATCCGGCATCGACCGAACCTGAAACTCGTCTAACCTCAAAAGGGTTTCTCGATGAGCTTGCAAACCGTTCGCGATATTTCGGTTCGCTGATCGGTGCGGACGCTGGCGAACCATTTTTTGTGCGAGAGGCATTAAATATTGCTGACCCGGTCGAACTGCTGGCGCGGCCGATGAATTTATACTCTTAGTTGCTAACGTTAAACTTTCATTTATATGAAATCGATGGCCCCCGAAGATATTGAGCTCAATAAAAAGCGGGCCGTTCTGGAGCGTCTCAAAGACCGCCTTGCCGATCGCGAAGAGGAGATGGCCGATCTTCGCACCGATCTAGAACGGTTCGAGGCCAGCTACACCATACAGGTCGGCCGGCTGTATGCGGATCTCGACGACATCGAGGCGCAGATAGCCGAGGAAGAATACAAGCTCGTCCCGGATGATGAAGAGATAAAAAAGAAAGCCGAGGAACTCCGACGCCGTGCTGAGGAATCGGCGGCACGGGCACTTGAGGCTGCTGAGGCTGGCGATGTCAGATGGCAGCCGACGCTCGCTGCGAAGAAGGCGTATCATAACCTGGCCCGCACGATTCATCCGGACCTCGCACTCGATGCCGCCGAAAAGGTAAAACGTCACGGCCTGATGGCACAGCTCAATCAGGCATATTCTGCGGGCGATCAGGACAAACTCAATAAACTTGTCGAAGATTTTAGAAACAGCCCCGATCTCGTCAAAGGCGACTCGGTTGGAGACGAATGGGTGCGTGCCATTCGGCAAATCTCCCAGATAAAAAATCGGCTTACCGAATTGAGCAAGGAAAAGCTCGTCGCCGAGAGTACTGAATTATATACTTTGCGTGAAAAGATGCAGGCTGAGATGGGCGAGGGCCGTGATATGGTAAAGCAAATGGCGGCCAGGACGGTTGTTCAGATAAAAAAATCAGCCCGGCGTCTCGAGAATCTAAAAAATGTTAATCAGGCGGCCGAGGAGCATGTGAAAGAAAAATACGGGATGGAGATCAGGGACTTTCGATAGTGGATTTCTGTTGAGTTTTTAGCAGGTAAATAAACTCGATAGGCCGCCTCTACCCTAGAATTAATACACTGCAAATTTTTCTATTGACTTGTTTCAACGGATATGTAAGATTACTCATCATTCATAACTTTAGTGACGGTATTGAATAAACTTGCAAAGTACCAGTATTGCACTATACTGATGAGAATTCTAACACTTTCGCGGGCCGTACACGCCCTGTGTGCGCCGCGAAAATAGGGGGAAACGGTGTGGGAGACGTTTCCCCCGCTTTATTTTAAAGCGACTTTCCGGCCGCGTGCGCCGACGCCCATGCCCATTGAAAGTTGTAACCGCCGAGCCAACCCGTGACATCAACGATCTCTCCGATAAAGTAAAGGCCCTGCACCTTTTTCGCTTCCATGGTCTTCGACGATAGCTCAGCGGTCGAAACACCGCCTAGCGTGACCTCGGCCCGGTCGTAACCCTCAGTCTCTCTAAATTTTACCTGCCAATCGTTGAGCGCGGAACCGATCCGTTCGATCTCTTTTTTGTTAAGTTGTGCGATTGTTTTGTTAGGAAAATTCCGCTCAGCGAGATCGTGTGAGAGACGCTGGGGCAAAAATTGACTCAAATAATTGCCAGGATTTTGCCGGCTGGCCGAGCCGTTAGCAATCAAGTCCACCGCATCAGCCTCTGGCAGGAGATTGATCGAGATGGGCGTGCCGTTTTGCCAGTAATTTGATATTTGCAGGATCGCCGGCCCTGAAAGCCCGCGGTGTGTGAATAGAATATTTTCGCGAAATCTCTGATCGCCCGCTGCAACAGATGCGTCTATCGACACGCCGGCCAACCCCTTGAGCCCTCCGCCCTCAAATACCAGAGCAACGAGCGAAGGCCGCGTATCAACTATCTTAAGTTTAAATTGGCGTGCAATGCGATAGCCGAGATCGCTGGCGCCGATCTTTGAGAAAGAAAGGCCGCCGCAAGCCACCGCGAGATTTTTCGCCTCAAAATTACCGTGACTGGTTTGCACCTCAAAATGCTCATTTTTGCCGACGCTCGAAACGGTGCATCCGGTCTTTATCTCAACGCGGGCTGATCGGCATTCAGCCAGGAGCATCTCGACGATCGCACGGGAACTTTCGCGACAAAACAATTGCCCGAGCTTTTTTTCGTAATATGCGATCTTGTGCTTTTTGACGAGGTCGACAAAATCCTGCGGCGTATACCCGGACAAGGCGGATTTACAAAAATGCGGATTCTGCGAGATAAAATTCTCAGGCGCCGTGTGGATATTTGTAAAATTACACCGCCCGCCACCCGAAATAATTATCTTGCGCCCGACCTCGGCATTGTGTTCTATGACAAGCACACGCTTTCCCCGTCGGCCCGCATGGAAAGCACAAAATAGCCCCGCAGCACCGCCGCCGATGATGATAGCGTCAAAAATCAAGAAAGGTCGCGGCATGTACAAAATGTCGTTTACTAATTTCTCCACAGGTCATAGCCACACTTTTGGCGGCGAGTATATCGAACTCGTGCCAAACGAGCGTATTAGCAATAAAGACAAGTTCGATGACCCTAATCTCCCGGCGAGATGATAACAACCGTCACGTTCAAAACGGTAACCCTTGGCACAGAAGTCAACCTCGTGCAAGAAGGCATTCCAGAACTTATCCCGCCCGAGGCCTGCTACCTCGGTGGCAGGAGTCGCTTAATCTTCTGTCTCAATTGGTCGAGGCGGAAATTACTGAGTAATGAACCGCCTACGACCAGCAGGACACTCAGAAGGGTGCGCCACGGTGGAGACCAAGACGCATTCTTCAATTAACCGAGATAACCCCTAAACTTCTCTTTCGTCGCCAAATAATTCGGAAAGATCTTTGCCATGTCTTTTGTACCCATGTGTTTATTCGCGGCTTCAGCGAAGATGTCGCGGAAATCGGTTGTCACGGCGAGGTCTTGGCCTTCGTGGAGTTTGTCGGCGGTGAGGCCTTTGAAATCTCCGTAAACCTTGCCGCCTTTTACTGTGTTGCCGAGAATCAGCATCGAATTGCCGTGGCCGTGATCGGTGCCACGTGAGCCGTTTTCTCGTACTGTGCGGCCAAATTCCGACATCGTGATCAGGACGACATCGTCCATCCGTTTGCCAAGATCGGTGCCGAATGCAGCGATCGCACCGGCAAAAGAACGCAGCAGATTTGCAAGCTGGCCCTGCGACGGATTTTGCCCGGCAGATTGGTTTGTATGCGTGTCCCACCCGCCCATTTCGGCAAAGGCGACCTCGAGGCCAACGCCAGCCTTTATCAACTGGGCGATCTGCATCAGCGAACGTCCGAGAGGTGTTGTCGGATAAACGGCCCCATTCTCGGGTCCGTACTGCGCCGGATTTGCGGTTTTAAGATAATTTACCGCTTCGAAAGTTTCTTTGCCGGTCGAGCCAAGTGTATCTTTGGCGTTTTGCTCATATAGCCCCTCAAACCCGCCCTTCAGATTTTGCGAATAGATACCAGCCTTTATCGAAAAATCAGCAAGATTGGTCATTGCGATCGATGGGGCCCGGCCGTAGAGCGAACGCGGTAATTGCGATGTCATCGAAACAGCCCGGAATGGAGAAACATCTTTACTCGCCCCGCCCTGCATGACGCGATTGAGCCAGCCGTCTTTTGTACTCTTAATACCCGGCGTTCCCGATTCCATATAGTCCTGGGCGTCAAAGTGTGATCGCGTATTGTGGGGCGAGCCCGCTGCAGTCACAACGGCCAGCTTCTTATCATTCCAAAACGCCTCGAGCGGACTCATGCTCGGGTGCAGGCCAAAAAATCCATCCAGATCGATCGCACCGTTTGCATTACCCGGTCGTGGTATCGCTATCGAGCGACGCACGTTATAGTATTCGCTTTCGCCAAATGGCACGACCATATTCAGGCCATCGACCGCACCGCGTTGGAATATAGTAACGAAGACCTTTTTCTTGCCGTATCCTTCATTAAGTGTCGCTGCACTAGCAAACTGGTGTAAAAATTTAGGCGCCGCTGCCATAAAGCCAAAGCTCGCCAGCCCAATCCCGCCTGCTTTCAAAAAATATCGTCTATCCATAAATTGCTTACCTCTAAAATTATCAACCACAGGTTTAGACGCATCGGCACGTGAAATCGTCAGTTTATATTTTTTGCATTTGCCGTGCGTTAATACTAGATTAAGATTTGAAATGCGTGACGAACTTGTAAACCTAATCCTCGAACGTCTAAACTGCGACTCGAAAAAGATTGCCGCTGATTTTGCCGCTGATAAAGGCGTTAAGACCTCGTACTGTGCTATCGATCAAATTTTGCCAGACGAACTCGCCCGCCGCATCTCCGACGCATTCCCCACGCCAAATGAGATGCGGCTGATGAAGACATTTCGCGAATGGAAACATACGTCCAAATCGCTCGGCAAATTTGACCCGCTGATAGCCGATATTACTTTTGCATTTCAGGATACTAGTGTAATCGACAAGGTTGCCGAGGTTACCGGCATCAAAAATGCGGCCGGCGACCCGCACCTTTACGCTGGCGGCATCAGTGCGATGACCAAAGGGCATTTTCTAAATCCGCACATCGACAATTCGCACGACGGAGAGCAGCAAAACTATCGCGTTCTAAATCTGCTCTATTACGTTACGCCAGATTGGCGACCGGAAAACGGCGGTAATCTCGAACTCTGGGATGAAAAAGTGACAAAACCCGTTGAGATACCAAGCCTATTTAACCGTCTCGTGCTGATGTCAACCAACGACAAATCATGGCACTCGGTAAACGAGGTTAAAGCCGACGGCGTACGCCGCTGCGTTTCAAACTATTACTTTTCCCCTCATTCACCAAACGGCTACGAGACGAGCCATGTAACCTATTTCATGGCCAGGCCAGAGCAAAAAGTTAGCCGCATCATCACTCGGTTCGACAGCGAGCTGCGGACAACACTTCGGAAAATAAAAAAAGGCGGATTTGCAAAAAAAGATGTGTTTGATGTCAAGGTAGATTAATTGCGAATTACGGCTTTTGGACCTGTGATCGGAGGAGGGCGCCTACGTTCCGGGCTTAAACTCAAATTCTCAACTAATGCACTAGTTCCCCGCCGCCGAGTTGTCTGAGGCCCTGGCCCTTTATGCCGTAGCGGACACGGAAGAATGCATCGCCGCCGCCGTGAGTGTAACGAAGGCCGAGCTTATGAAAACCCGCCTTTAGCGGAATCACGGCGGATTTGATACTTCGGTCTTTCGTGTCTTTGTCGTCGATAATCTTTATATCGTCCACAAAGATCGCCGTTCCCCATGTCGAATCGGCCCGGAACTCATAGATGCCGTCGGCCGGGGCGTTTATGTAGCCATCGAAGGTCACTTCAAACGGCGAATTATGATCAGGTTTGGTGCCTTTGAACACGTCCGGAGATTGGTTCAGAAACTGCGGGATCAGGATCATCCTCGTTTCCCCGGTAACGATTGCCGATTCGGGGCTGGCCTTGAACCCGAATTTGACGCCCGCCGTCTTGCCCGCGGGCTCGACCGGCGGTCGCATTGCGCCCCTAACTATGGTCGCGGTGTAAACGACGCTCTTTCGACCGACCGCGTTGATGACAATCGTCTTGAGAGTTTTAGTCTCGCCAATCTTTAAGGGGATCTCGAGCGGCTGATAATACTGTTCAGAGAATTTCACGATTGGCTCTGAACCGTCAATCGTGTAAATAACGACCGTTCCTTTTTCGGGTGTTAGCGTTATTACGGCCTTATCATTTTCGGTCACGATATTCTGCAACCCGACAGGTTCCGGGATTCGGTAATTCACATTCTGCTTATCGAGTAGCAGAAAATTCGCGGACATTCGTTTCGTAAAATCGGCAAAATTCTTGTTCTCGGGCGCCGACCAGGCGACCTCGGCGAGGGCGAGCATACGCGGGAAGGCCATGTATTCGACAGCGGCGGGCGTTTCGAGATACTCGGTCCAGATGTTTGCCTGAGCGCCGATAATATATTTGTGTTCGCTCGGTGAGAGTTCTTTTGGGATCGGGTCGTAGCTGTAAACTTTTTCGAGCGGTAGATAGCCGCCGATGTTGAGCGGTTCGTATGCCGGATCGCCCTGGCCGTAGTCGAAATACGCAAAATCCGTCGGCGTCATGATCACATCGTGCTTTGCCTTTGCCGCGGCGATGCCGCCCTTGATGCCGCGCCATGACATCACGGTCGCGTTCGGAGCGAGGCCGCCCTCGAGAATTTCGTCCCAACCGATCATTTTTTTGCCGCGTTTATTAATGTGCTTTTCGATGCGGCGGACGAAGTAGCTCTGCACTTCGTGCTCGTCCTTGAGATTTTCGCGTTTCTTCAATTCCTGTACAAACGCCGATTCCTTCCAGTGGTCTTTCAAAACCTCGTCGCCGCCGATATGTATGTAAGGCGAATCGGGAAAGAGCGCGATCGTCTCGTCCAAAACATCCTCGAGAAACTTAAATGTCGCATCCGTCGGGCAAAAGACCTCGACGAAAATACCCCACGTTTTCTTAACCTCGTACTTATAATCTGCCTTGCACCCAAACTCCGGATACGCCGCCAAAGCCGCCGAAGCGTGCCCCGGCAGCTCGATCTCCGGGATCACGTTGATGTAACGGGCCTTGGCATACGCGACGACATCCCTGATCTCCTCCTGCGTATAAAACCCCTCAACCGGCCGCCCATCGCCCTTAAAGATATTCGAGTAGGACCCCTCATGACTCTCCGGCCGCTTCGACCCGATCTCGGTCAATTTCGGATATTTCTTGATCTCGATCCGCCAACCCTGATCCTCAGTCAAATGCCAATGAAACTGGTTAAATTTGTACTGCGCCATCAGGTCGATGTATTTTTTGACAAACGAAACCGGCATAAAATGCCGCGCGACATCGAGGTGCATACCGCGGTAGGGGAAGCGAGGTGAATCGACGATTTTGAGTAATGGAAGCTTTGCCCCTTTACCAAATTCGACTGGAAGTATTTGTATCAAAGATTGTATTCCGTAGAATTGCCCGGGGCTTGTACCGCCAATGTAAATCTTGTCCGACTGGATATTCAACGAGTACTTTTCTCGTTTGATCTCGTTGATCTCACCGCCAGAGGCATCTATCGCAACGGGTTGGAAGGCGATTGCATTTTGCTTCTCAGTTTTGTTAACTATTCTGAGTTTGAAACCATAGTTTTTCAGAAAGTACTCATTTAAGATGCCAGCGGAGATCATACTGGCATCGTCCTGTGCCACGATCTTCGTATCCTTTCGAAGCATAAAACTTCCCGCTCCGTAATTCACGGTTCGAGGCTTTGGAATAACATTGATATCGTCAGCCTGAGCTAACGCAAAAGCAGCGAAAAGAAGACAAAACGCGGCGGCGAAAAAGGTATTTTTCATTGTTACAGAACGGAACTTTGGTGGTTAGAACTTCGCTCCAATCATAACAAATCCAAAAATTCTTTCAATTCTGTCGGTAATTCCTGCGTGAATTCGAGGTGGTCCTTGGTTTTTGGGTGGGTGAATGATAACTTTTCGGCGTGGAGGAAAAAGCGGCGCATCGAGGCGATGCCGTTGCGTGCCGTATGGTCCATTACGGTGTTGTCGCGGCCTTCGTTGTAGATCTCGTCGCCTACGACGGGGTGATTTATGTAACCCATGTGGACGCGTATCTGGTGTGTTCGGCCGGTTTTGATCTCGACGTCTAGGAGTGTGAATTTGTCGTATCGCTTGCGAACCATCCACAGCGAAAGTGCGGTGCGGCCATGGGTTGCGACTTTCATTCTGAGACGATTGTGTTTGTTGCGTCCGATCGGAGCGTCAATTTTTCCACGATTTTCGTCGGGAGAGCCGTGGACGAGAGCGACGTAGGATTTATAGACCTGACGCTCGCGAAACTGCTCGGACAACGCTTCGTGTATCTCGTCGGTTTTGGCGACGACGATGAGGCCCGAGGTGTCTTTATCGAGACGGTGAACGATGCCGATCCGGATACTGTCGGGGTCATCGCGGTTCTGTTTTTCAAAGGATTCGGCAAAATGAAACGCAATGGCATTTGCCAGCGTTCCGCTTTGGATGCCCGCACCGGGATGCACGACCATGCCCGCCGGTTTATTAATGACGGCGAGATATTCATCCTCAAAAACCACGTCCAGCGGAATATTCTCAGGCTCAAATCTGGCAACTGGCAGCTCGACCAGATCGACCTCGATCTCATCATTTTCACGCAGCTTTTGCGAAGGTTTAACTGCTTTTTCGTTGACGAGCACGTCTTCGTTCTCAATCAACCGCTGCAAACGCGAACGTGACCAGCCCTCGATCCGCTCGGCAAGATATGAGTCGAGGCGCAGTCCGGCGGCATCCTGCTCAACTGTAAAAGTATTTAGCGTTTCGGTCTCGCTGGTTTGTGTTTCTTGTCTTTCGATCAAATGATTTCCCCGGCGTGTCTGCACATAGCCTCTACTTGAACTATCTACCGAACGGCCCGCTCAAGCAAGTCGACTATCGAAACTCGCCCATTGGCAAACGCGATCTTTTGCCACTTAGGCAGCATAGAGTCGATGATCATAAAGAGCAAAATGCCCTCTTCTTGAGACCAGTATTTGCCGCTGCGGCGTATTAGCCGCGAAGCATCTTCCAGGCTCATACCGTCGACGATTGCTGCCCGATAGCCTGCCCAGTTTGCAACGCCCTCCATCGTGAGAAAGATGTCTTCGATCTCTTCAAACTTCTTGTTGTCCCCGACGTAAAAATCCTTGCGGCGTTTCTTTATGGCATCGAGAAGCCGTTTCGCGGCGATAAGTTTTTTACCGGGGTTTAGCTCTCCGGCAGCGGCATTCGCTATCGCGATCTCCTCAAGATACGCTTTCCGAAAACGCTCGTCATTGCCGAACGTGATTTGAATAATATCGTCGTCAAAATTCTCGACATTTTTTAATTGCTTTTCGATCTGGCTCAGCCTCGCAAAGAAATTGCGGTGATATGTGTGCGTCAATTCGTGAACATACACGGCTCGAACAAGCGTTGTTAAATTCTTTTCAGCCTGCAAATGCTCAGCTTTCGCCCAGATCGACGGTAGTGCGGCAACAAAAAATGAACGCTTATCACTGTCGTAATTTGCTGCAAAGCTGAACAACTTTGCCGGAATTATCTGCGTGTCCGGCAGTGTGATGTTGCCGTTGTGAAGCGCCGAATAGATAGAAACTCCCTCTCCCGCTAACGACCGAATCTGCGGCTGTATATCAGTCCAACTCTTAAAAAGTTTCGGGTTCGGATTGATGTTCAGGACGCATTTTTCGTCGAACACTACCAGCCACGGCAGTTTAGCTGGCGTGAGTTTTAAGGAATCTGCGCGGACCGTTTCCCAAACTCTGATAGTGCCGTCGAGCCAGCGTGTTTCTTCCGGGTTAGGTTCGCACTGTGCGGCGACACTAATGAATGATCCCGTGAACAATGCGATCAGGGACAGAAAGCGAAAAGCAGAAATGCGGTCGAAAATGCTACCCATCAGATGTGCTCAGGCCGCTGGCTTGGTTTCCAACTTTTCGCAGACGTGCAATTAGGAATACGATCGATGCGGTCGCGACCAGCAAGCTCACGCCCTGTGATGTCGAAAGGCCCGTAAGCGTTGTAAATCCAAGCAGGTCGCCCCGCGGATCGTCGCGGATAAATTCGATAGAAAAGCGAAAGATTGCATAGATAATGCCGTAGGCGATCAATATCTGCCCGTCAAACTTTTTGTGCCGGTGAAGCCAGAATAAGAGGCCAAAAATGGCGAGCATCGTGAAGGATTCTATGAGCTGCGTCGGATGCAGATAGAGATCGGCATTATCGGGGCCGACAACGGGAACACCGGTATATTCGTGGCCGAGATCGGTAAAATGGACGCCCCACGGCAGATGCGTTTCCTTTCCCCAGCAGCAGCCTGCCGCAAAACAGCCCTGCCGGCCAAACGCCTGCCCGAGAGCGAGGCCCGGTGCAAACGCGTCTGCCACCTTCCAAAAAGGTAGTTTATAAAGTCGAACGAGAATTACAACCGCAAAAAATCCGCCGAGCAGCCCCCCGTAAAACACCCCACCGGAACGCAGAAAATCAAGCGAAAATATATTGACGTTGTCCTCGATGAGCAACATCAGCAGCTTTGAACCGACGAGACCGCCAACCAAAACCCATAACCCGAGGTCATAAATCCGCTCACGCGGCAAACCGTCACGTGCCCCCAAACGGGACGCAACAAACAGCGCCAGCAACATTCCCAACGCCAAAAAAATGCCGTAAGTTGTTACAGGAAAGGTGCCGATGTGGAAAAGTTCAGGATACATGGTTTGAGAAATCAGAAGTTAGATGTCAGAATCGTGAATGCAGTTATCTATAATTTCTAATTTTATACATACAGAGTTCTTTGAAAAACCTTCTTGATATACTTGCTATAACGGCCGTAGATTTACAGGTTGAACATTTTCCCGGCGTATTCGGCGTAAATCTCTGCGTTGTCTGCGCTTAAAATAATTTTAAACGCCGAGGCCGCTGATTATGACGCGTAAGATCGCTATCCGGGTGCCGCTGAAATGGCTGACCCATTTGTTTTTCCCAAAACGAAATTCATACTGTCACATTTGCCCAAAACAACTGTACCTAACTGGCAAAACAACTGTACCAAACTACCCAAAATCGTGGACCTAACGCCACATTTAACTGTACCAAACCAGCCCCTGAATTTCTCAAAAAGCTCAGATCACAATTCACCTAAATCCTTTATTTACCGCTTTTAACTATTTCATATGTTTAAATTGTGGCACGTGCCACATTTAAAAACACCCCAAAATTAGTGCGCAGACCGTTGTAATTTCAAAATAAAAAAAATCACCACCAAAAAATGTAATTTATAGAGTTATTTGTAAAACTCTTCCTATCATTTTAAACACTCCGTAGGAGTGAAATATTTATAGGGAGATTTGAAAAACCCGATAAAATATCCGAATCTTTCTCAGCGTATTCCGCGTTAAAAATATTTTTTAAACGCAGAGGACTTCTAACTACTGGATACTGACTTCTGACTACTAACTTCTGTCTTCTGATTTCCTTTCGAAAAAAACATGTCAATTATCAGCAGTCCCGCTCCAACACAGATCGCCGCGTCGGCGACGTTAAATGTCGGATAATGCCAATTGCCAAACTGCACGTCAATAAAATCCACCACATATCCGAGCCGAACGCGGTCGGTGACGTTCCCTACGATTCCGGCGAGCAGCATTGCGAGGGCGCCCATTATGCGGTCGTCGCTGCGGGGTGTCCGCCAAAAGAAGTAGAGTACGAGCATCGCCGCTACGATCGCCACGGCTGACAAACCCCACCGTCCCGCGTCGCCCTGATTGTCAAGCATTGAGAATGCGACGCCTGTATTCTGCGCGTATGCAAAATTAAGAAAGCCCGTGATAATCGGCATGTCACTGCCGAAACGCAAATTGCGTATCGCCCAGGCCTTGGATGCCTGATCAATCATAAATACGCCGCCAGCGATAACGAGGTACGCCAATTTCCAGAGAATATCGGTTCTTGTCACGGGTTCTTTTTCAGCTCTATCGTCGGTCTCGATTCGGCAAAGAATGTCTTGTTGACGATCTTCCATTCACCGTTGATCTTTAATAGTGACATATAGTCAGTAAATTTTACGGTCGGATAGTCCAGAATAATTGTCGCGGTTGCTGCATTGCCCACAACCTCGACAGTGCCGATCCGGCGTTTGCGTGTAGTTTCGTCCGCCGCTGGTCTACCGCTGGCTCCAGCGATGTACTCGGCAAACGAGCGGGTTGTAAACTTGCCGTCGCGAATCCACATCATACTCCCCTCGGTATGAAATGCCTTCTTAAAATGCTCTCCGTCACCTGTCGAGTGACCTTTCAGATAACTCTCGAGCGGAACCATAACCGCATCTTTGTCAGATGTCTGGCCGAAGGCAAAAGCTGAAAACATCAACAAGAGTATCAGGGTTAATAAAATATTAGTCTGTCGCATATTTATTCTCCTATTAATACAAAATAAGTTTCTGTAGGCACTTAATCGGAGCTTCGTTCACAGGACTTTCCCGAAGGGTCATTAGCCACTTAGTTTAAAGTCTATGTCAAAACTCAACGCTACCCAATTTCTTCATCGATAGCAAGATGCTTTGCGGACGCGACTCCGGTGTAAAGTTCGATATATTTTTCGCGCACATATTCATCGAGCGTTTCGGCAAATGCCTCATCCAGGCCTTTTATTTTAATCATTTCCTGAACATCGGCGAGGTCTTTTAACCGGTCGGTAGCCGATATGCCCGAGGCCAGCTTTAGCTCGATCAGCTTTTCGAGTTTGATCGTTTTTACTCCATCAATGATAACCGTAAAATCCGCCGGGTCCGGAAACGCAACCGGTTTTGGCAAACCATCGCCGGGGAATGCGCCTGATATGATGATGTCAATTGGGACATTTTCCTGAGTAGTTCTAAATTTTTTACTGGCACCCTCAAATGATGGGCGATAGCCCAGTCCGACTAATCTTTCCCGAAATTGCAAAAGCCCGTCTTTGGTCAATAAGATGTCAATGTCAGCTGTAAATCTCTGAAATCCATGCTGATTCAACGCGACCGCTCCGACAACGGCGTAGTTTATATCGCGGCTATCCAGATCGCGGGCCAACTTTGTTAAAGCATCATTTAACATTCCTGTTCCGCTGAAGAACCTCAGACCTTCAGAAAAAGCGGCAGTCGGATTTGAGATCAGTATTTGAAAATCAACTGCCATTTTTACTCAATATATGGAAATATTGCTTTTGGAGCCATATGAGTACTCCACCAATCGAGGTAACAAACGTCTGTACAGCCAAGTGCGTGCGTAACGACCTTCCATTTTCCGCCGGATTTTTTTAGCAGGCCAAAGAAATTGTCGTCAAACAAATCTTCCTCGTCTTCCCACGCTGTGCCTTTCAAATTTGGTTTACTGCCCATGGGCGTCTGCGGTTCGCCGCTGACAAATGCCCAATTGCCCTGCACCTTAAAATTGTCGGTGACGAAAACGATCTTTTGCTTGAGGTCTTTTTCGACTGGCACACGCAGGGCATTTAGGATCGCGGTCCGTTCGGCTGATCCTTTTGCGGGCGTGTACGCTGCTTGCGCAAAGCTGATAGCCGAACAGACTAAAGTGAATAACAAAGCCAAAACTGATTTCCTGTTCATAGGTCTTTAGGTGCTAGGTTGTAACATACGGATGCTTTGTATTGACGACTAGCTTTTGCTGGCTCGGATTGATCTACACGTCCATGTTCGCGATTGGAATTGTGCCAAGCAGAACTTCCGAATCGCTGGGCACAACGATCTCTGCATAAACCAATCCCATTTCATTAACTTCCGTTTCATATTTCGGCCAGACTTTTTTGAGACAGTTATCAACATGCCTACAATTATATACTCTTTACAATCTCAATTAACGCTTCGTTGCATCTTTCGCAGACTGTCGGAAACTGCTCAAATTCGCCGACACGCGTCGAATAGTTCCAACACCGCTCACATTTCCTGCCATCCGCTTTTTTGATCTCGATTCCGGTCGCCGCACCTTCGTGCACCTCGACCTGCGACACTATAAAGATGTAGCGAAGCTGGTCATAATAATCGAGCAATAGCCGTGTCGTTGCCGCGTCGGTGGTCAAAATCACTTTTGCCTCGAGCGACGAACCGATTTGCTTGTCGTTACGGGCTGTTTCGAGCGCTTTGAGAACCTCGTCGCGGAGCGAGAAGATCTTTTCCCAGTTCTGAGCCAAGCCGGAATTATCCGCTTCGATAACCGTTGGAAATTCGGCGATGTGGACCGAAGCTTCACGCGTTCCCGGCAGATTTTCCCATGCCTCGTCCGACGTGAAAGCGAGTATCGGCGAGAGCAGGCGGCAGAGCGAATCGGCGATATGATAGAGAGCAGTTTGAGCCGAACGCCTCTCTAGCGAAGTCGGGGCAGAGATGTACAAACGGTCTTTAATAATGTCGAAATAACGCGCCGACAGCGTCACCGTGCAGAACCCATAAAGTGCATTGTAGGCAGCCTGAAAATCGTAGGCTTCGTACGCCGCCAGCACTTTTTCGGTCACCTCGTTCAGTCCCGCGAGCGCCCACAGATCGATGTCTAGCATTTTATCTGGCGTTACTGAGTCCGTTGCCGGATTAAAATCAGCAAGATTACCAAGCGCGTATCTAAGCGTATTCCGCATCTTGCGGTATGCATCAACGACACGCAAAAGTATCTCGTCCGAACACCTTACATCCTCGGTGTAATCGACCGCCGCCGCCCACAGGCGTAGGATCTCGGCACCCGATTTGTCGATGATCTCCTGCGGAGCGGTGACGTTGCCGATAGATTTCGACTGTTTTTTGCCTTCGCCATCGACGACCCAGCCGTGGGTGATGATTTGCTTGTACGGGGCGGCGTCGTGTGCCGCGATGCCGCAGCTAAGGCTGGAATTGAACCAGCCGCGATACTGATCGCCGCCTTCGAGATAAACGTCCGCCGGGAATCTCAGTGTGTCGCCGCGCGTTTCAAGCACCGCAACACAGCTCGAACCGGAATCAAACCAAACATCCAAAATATCTGTCTCTTTACGAAAATCAGCACTGCCGCATGCACATTTAAAACCCTCCGGCAGCAATTCGTGCTCGGGCCGTGCGTACCAGGCATCGGATGTTTCGACGGCGAAAATATCGGCGACGTGGTCGATAATTTTCGGATCGGCAACCGCCTCATCGCAGGCCTGGCAATAAAAAACAGGGATCGGAACGCCCCACGAGCGTTGCCGCGAAACGCACCAGTCCGGGCGGCCCTTGAACATATTGTTCATACGGCCTTCGCCCCACGTCGGGAGCCATTTCACCTTCGCGATCTCTTCCATCGCCCGTTCGCGAAGTGACGAACCGCCGACCGCTTCGTCCATACAAATGAACCACTGCGGAGTCGCCCTAAAGATGACCGGATTTTTACAACGCCAGCAATGAGGATAACGGTGATCGTACCGTTCGACGTTGACGAGGGCACCGCGTTCGCGAAGGAATTCGACGATCTTTGGATTTGCTTCGAAAACGCTCAGGCCAGCAAAATGCTCGACCTCAGCCGTAAACCTTCCAGCCGCATCGACCGGAGCGTAAACCTCAAGCCCGTATTTCTTCCCGACCGCAAAGTCGTCCGCACCATGTCCGGGAGCCGTGTGAACGCAGCCTGTTCCGGATTTCCCGGCGGCTTTGCTCTCGTGTTTTGCGTCGAGTTCGACCTCGGCGTCCGCCTCACCGAGCGTAACGTGGTCAGCGTTCATGATGAGCGACGGACGGTCGAGCCAGGCATGCATTGCTTCGAGACGGTCGAGTTTTGAGCCTTTGAAGCGGGCGATCTCTTCGAACTCCGCAAAACCGCAGGACTCCGCAAACGCACCCGCGAGTTCGGAAGCAACGATAAACACTTCAGCGTCTGAAACCTCAATTGCGGAATAATCAAAATCCGGATGAACCGTGATACCGAGATTCGCGGGCAGCGTCCACGGAGTTGTTGTCCATATAACAACGAAAACGTTTTTGCCAATCAAAGCCGGATCGATCAGGCCCGGATCGGACTTCATCGGAAATTTGACATAGACAGACGGCGATGTGTGCTCGCGGTATTCGACCTCAGCCTCGGCCAGGGCCGTCTGGTCGTGGATGCACCAGTAGACTGGACGCAGGCCTTTGTAGACGAAGCCGCGTTCGAGGAATTTACCGAAAAGCCGTGCGGTTGACGATTCGTACTCGGCGGACATCGTCAGATAGGGCGTTTTCCATTCGCCCAGGATGCCGAGCCGCTGAAAATCGCGTGTCTGATTATTCATCGCGGTCGATGCGTGTTCACGGCAGATGCGACGAAAGCTCGCAACCGGAATATCGGCCTTGTTCTTTCCTTTCTCCGCCAACTTCTTCTCAACCAATGTCTCGATCGGCAATCCGTGGCAATCGTATCCCGGAACATACGGCGCCTCAAAACCCATCATCGACCGCGTCTTAACAACGAAATCCTTGAGTATTTTATTGAGCGCCGTCCCGATATGGATATCCGCATTAGCGTACGGCGGCCCGTCGTGAAGGATAAATTTCTCCCGCCCTTTACGAGCGTCAAGTATCTGCTCATAAAGCCCCATTTCCTGCCATTTCTTCAACCGCGCAGGCTCGCTCTGACCCAAATTCGCCTTCTGGGCAAAATCCGTCTTTGGTAGGTTAACTGTCTTCTTTAGATCGATTGGTTCTGTCATTTTCGTAAAACCTACATATTAACACGCAGGAAAGTTTATTTCCGCCATAGAACAAGCCCTAAGCATAGTTTTCGGCTTTGGACCCTTTCGAACAAAGCATCAGCTCTCGTCCCGGCTCTCTACGGAGCAAAGTCCTTGTGGGTAATAGTCTGAATATGTGTCGGGTTACTCATCGCCTCGGAAATGTTTTTACTATATTATTCCTGAGCCTTCCGTCATTTTTTTTAAGCCAGCTTACTCCATTTTCATAAACCGACTACTAAACAAATAATCAATCTTTCTGATACAAAGCCACGAAGCCGGCCGCAATAAAGAATGTGGTAAAGACGGCCCAAAAAATATATATCCATAAACTATTCTTGGGCTCGAGAACGGAGCGTGAGGGATCATTTGGATCGAAATAGACGGGGACTGTTGCATCTGCCCAATAGGGCGAAAGAATCTTTTTGGCAGCGTTTTCGTCTTCGGTGAGGTAGTTGACCGGTGAGATCTTGTCGTTGGTGTAATTTTTGCCTTTTACCGCGTAGCTATACTTTACGTAGGGTTTAAAGCTGTCGCCCGAAACGATATTCAAGCGGCTCTCGAGTACTTTGCCCTTCGTAAATGCCCATTTCCGGATCGCATTTTGCTTGAACAGCGACCATACAACAAAAATTCCGCTAGCGGCACCGATCATAAAACAAATTAGGGCAACGGTTTGGTTGGTCATACACAAGGAAAAGACTACATGACACCTATTACCGAAAGGTTAAACGAAAAGCGTTGGTTATTCTTCCTCTACCGTACACAATAGCGGATATTCCCTCGCTTTTGCCAGATTGATTGCCTTGTTGCATTTCATATTGGCGATCTCGTAGGGGTAGATGCCGGCGACGCCTTTGCCTTCGTTGTGGACTTTTAACATGATGCTAAATGCCTCGATATCGTCGCGGTTAAAGACGTACTGCAATACGAAGACGACAAATTCCATCGTCGTAAAATCGTCATTGTGGAGCAGCACCTTAAAGAGCTTTGGTTTGTCGAGCTTGACCTCGGTCTTTTCGAGCACGTCGCTGTCGCCGTCTATGTCAGGAAAATCAGCCATAAAGAAAATTATAGACTTGTGCGTTCTTTTTTGCTAAATTTCAGTTGCGCTGTTTACTTAGTATTCATTTTTTGATTGTTTGCTGTCCGGAACTGAAACCTGGCTGCGATTAGTCATTTTGTCAGTCATCGACAAATGAAAAAAAATCAATCTACAACCTCGTCGTTGCTGCGTTCAGATTCCGCACGCAACGGGCACGCGGCGGCCCGGGCGATCTCGTTCGACAGCATCGACGCGGTATTTCGCAGCGTCGGCCAGAAGCTGCGCGAAGGGTTGTCCGGCGACGCGGAAAATATACTTGTCAAAACAATCGATGGCTACGATCACACGCCCGATAATTTCGCCAACCTGAAGCGTCTGTTGTCATTCACGCTCGAGACTGCCGGACGTTATAAAGAGTCGCTCGAGACGATCCGGCCATTTGCAGACGAAGAAAATCTGTCGCAGCTTGGCATCGAAACTCAGGTTAAGGTGACGACCCAGCTCGCTATTTCTTACAACAACACAGGCGATCAGCCAAAAGCCGTTACACTGCTCAAGGAAACGCATGAAAAGGCTGAACAGAATCAGCTCAGACAGCTGTTTGGCAGCATCGACATCGCTCTGGCCCGCGTTTACCGTAAACTCGCCGAGTTCCCAATATGCCGCGACCATGCTCAGCATGCCCTCGATCATTTTCGCGACAACGGCAATTGGCTCGGGATGGCCGAGGCGTATCGTGAGATCGCCAACAGCTATCATCAAGAAGGAAACAGCGAAAAATCAATCGAGAATTTTGAACAGGGCATAAATATCATTGGCGAAAACTCAGCACCCTTTATGCTCGGCAAGCTGTACACCGATATGTCCGGAGCATACTGGTTTTTGCGGCAGCCTCTGGATGGCATCGCTTGTCTCGAAAAATCCATCGAGTTTTTTGACCAGACCGCCCACGCTCTTAATACCGTAATTGCCTATAACAATCTCGGCATCAATTTGATGCTCATCGGAGACTGGGACAAAGCCGAGGAGATGATAGAACGGGCGCTCGAGATCGGCGAAAAAGAGGGATATGTCCATGTTGCCGGCATTTATGATTCGCTAGGTGAATTAAAGATACTACACGGTGATCTCGATGCCGCCGAGAAGTGGCTCGACAAAGCGGTCGCGTTCGCCGAGGGCCACAAACATCCGTGGTACACGATCCAATCGATGCGCAATCTCGCTCGCTGCTATCTGGCCCAGGGCAAATTTAAGAAAGCAATCGCAAAGGCTCGCGAGACCATCGACCGTTCGCGTGAGATCGGCGATAAACATTACGCCAATATGTCCGGTCTAGTTCTCGCTGAGAGCTATCTGAGCCAGGGCGGACTCGAGGAGTGTGAAAATTCGCTGCGGGTTATTGAGGAGAGCGATCCGTCGTCTGATTTTTTTGTGCTAGGCAATATACAGCGGATACGCGGCCTTGCGGCGCTCACTGAGGAGGATCACGAACTCGCCGTCCACCATTTTAGCCGCGCGCTGACGATATTCGAAACCGCCGAAGATCTATATCACGCCGGTCTGGCGCAGCATTTGCTCGGTGCCAACCTTGATCCGCGTAATGCCACACGGGCCCGCCGATATCTGGCAGCGGCGGCGGATATTTTTAAGAAGCTGGGCCTGAAAGCCAAACTCAACGAGGTTAATCAAGAACTTGTACGTATCGAAGCCAGTTTGTCATCGACCGGAGCACGGCCAACTGAGAAACGGGCAAATTCGGTAGTTTCACAACTATTGACGGTTCGTCTCGCCGAGTCGACAGCCTCGCGTGAGCTTTTATTTCGCGAGTTGGTTGCCGTCCTCCAGCAGGAAAGCAATGCAAAAAAGATCGTTATCGCCCAGCACAATGACCAGAAACGCCTGTATCCATTCATCACTCACGGTTACTCTCCGCAGGAGAGCAACGAACTTGTTCATAAGCTCGGCGAAGCTCAGGCGGCACACGATGAAAAATCATTTGCACGGGCAAAAAACATAGCAATTTTTAATCTTCGCGGTTCGTCCGCGGCGTCGTCGGCAGTTTTATTGATTAATCCGCAATCTGGTGCTGTGTTAAATGACGACAGCTCGCTCTCACCTCTGCTGCGTGTCGTCGAACTGGGAATGGATGTCATCGGGCTTCGCGAGAAGGACAAATCGTTGCCGATGACAAGCGAGTCTTCGCCCTACACCTCAAACAGCCTGATGCCGGGTTTTATTCATTCGTCACCGGCGATGACCTCGCTCGTCGAGGAGGTCTATAAGATCCGCTCGTCTGATGTAACAGTTCTCGTCACAGGCGAATCCGGGACTGGTAAGGAGCTGGTTTCGAGGGCGATCCATACGCTCTCAAACCGGAAGGACAAGATATTTGTCCCGTTTAACTGCACCGCCGTACCAAAGGAGCTCGCAGACGCACACCTGTTTGGTTATCGAAAAGGTTCATTTACCGGCGCAGTCGCCGATTCGCCCGGAACGATCCGCACGGCCGATGGCGGTACGCTTTTCTTAGACGAAATCGGTGACCTGCCGATCGATGTGCAGCCAAAGCTGCTCCGTTTTTTGCAGGAAGGCGAGATACAGCCACTCGGCGAGAAAAAACCGCTCAAGGTAGATGTCCGCATCATCGCCGCGACCAATATGCCGCTCGAGGACAAGGTCGCCGACGGCACATTTCGCGAGGACCTTTATTATCGCCTAAATGTTATCAGGCTCCGTGTACCCCCGCTCCGCGAACGCCGCAGCGAGATACCGCCTATCGTGCAGTATTATGTCAATCATTACTCGGCCCGCTTTGACAAGCATAATCTTGCGATCACGCCGCAGACAGTCGATATGCTTATGGTCTGCAACTGGGAGGGGAACGTTCGCCAGCTCTGCAACGAGATCCAACGCGTTGTCGCCCGCGCCGTCGATAATGAGGTCATCACGCCCGATCACCTTTCACCAGAACTAAGACGAAGTGCCAAACCGCTGACTCCGTTTGCCTTTGACTCAAACGTCAAACCAATCGCGTCCTACGACGGCTCGATCTCGCCCTTTACAAACATCACCGCCGGCGGCACCCTCGAATCCGCCGTCTCCGAACTGGAAATGCAGCTAATAAAATCCGCCCTCGCCCGCCACAACTGGAACATCTCCCGCGTAGCCAACGAACTCGGCCTGACCCGCCGCGGCCTATATTTAAAACTAGCAAGATACGGCATCGAAAAGGCCGCCTAGTCTCAAGCACGCTTAAAAGTGTTAGAACCGGGTGCCTATTCCGGGTCGCCAATGAAAAGAACCCTGTCCATATCGATAGTTTCGCTCAAGGCACCGTCATGTGCGCCTAATTCACCTATTGCGAAGTCTCATTTCCTAATTTGTGGCACGCCTCAAAGGCTGGCATTCAAGACTCGTACTGTTTTATCAACGATATAATTTTCCGCAACAGGTCAAAGATGCCCCGAAAATGACCTCAGATCATCCACTATCGCGGGCAGAACGTCCAGCAGTTTATCCATTTCTTCATCGCTGTTAAACCTGCCGAGCGAGAACCGGATCGCACCCATTGCCTCTGAGTAGGGAATGTTCATCGCCTGTAAAACTGGCGAGGCGGTATGGTCATGAGAGTTGCAAGCGGAACCGGTTGAGACGTAGATGCCGAGGGCATCGAGGCGGGCGAGGATCATTTCGCCGTTGGTGTTTTCGAATGAGATGTTTGATGTGTTGGGGAGGCGTTTTGCCGGATCGGCGGTGCCGATTAAACGGGAATTTGGAATTTTGTGCAAAATTTTGGATTCCAGATTGCCGCACAGTGCTTGGATCTTTGTCATCGGTGTTAAATCTTTTACCAATTCCGCTGCGGCGCCGAGACCGGCGATCTGGTGGACGGCCTCGGTCCCGGCCCGCATTCCGGCTTCCTGCCCACCGCCGGTGAAAAGCGGCGGCAGGTTGACGCCGTCACGGATGTATAGAGCTCCGATGCCTTTCGGTCCGTGGAATTTGTGTGCGGACAGCGAGAACAGATCAATCAGTGTTTCACCCAGATCCACCACAATTTTGCCCACGGCATTTACGCCATCCACGTGAAACAGGGCGTCCGAATGCTCTCGTACGATCTCACCGATCTCTTTGACTGGAAACAAAATCCCCGTTTCGTTATTGGCAAGCATGGTTGAGACGACGGCGGTTTCTTTGCCAAGGGCAGCCTTTAATCCATCGAGATCCAGAGCGCCTTGTTCATCGACATCGAGCCAGGTCACTCGATAGCCGCCTTTTTCCAACTTCTCACACAGTTTCCGGATCGCGTCGTGCTCAACCCGGGTTGTAATGATATGTTTCTTTTCGGTATTTCTCTCTAATGCAGAGAGAATCGCCCAGTTGTCGCTCTCGGTGCCGCATGACGTAAAGGCAATTTCGCAGGAATTATCCGCACCTAACAACCTGGCAACGCTAGATCGCGCTTTAAGCACCGCAGTTTTAGCGTCTTGGCCGATTGCGTAAGCGGCCGAGGGGTTGCCGTATGACTCCTCCAAAAACGGCCGCATCGCTTCAAAAACCTCAGGAGCAGGCTGTGTCGTCGCGTTGTTATCTAAATAGATCATAGGCCATGCGCCGTAATTAGCGTCGCCGTCAATTTACCATTTACGGTTTAGCATTTACAATTACGATTACATTGAACGCTTTAATTACAATCACAGAGCCGACCGGCCGGACATGGCAAATCAACCTGAACCCCGACATGACGTTTACGATCGGCCGGGCAAAAGAGAACGATATCGTGCTCAACGACCGCCGCGTCTCGCGCAAGCATGCTTTTATTATTACTGACGCGACTGGATTTAAGATCATCGACGGTTTTGTCGAGGGCGGCCAATTATTTCGCAGCGTGAATCATGTCTTCGTCAACGGCAGCCTCCAACTCGAACATATCTTGAGCAATCTCGACGTGATCCTGATCGGTGAGAGCCGTATCGAGTTTCAGCTTGTTGCGCCGCCGACTGTTTCACATATCGATATACATCCGGCAGCGATCGAGCGTGCCAAGCCTAAGACCGTAAATTTTGATGACGCTCCGCTCGGACATACACAAGTCCAAATATCCGTAAATGAGCTGATCGGCCGCAAATCAAACCTCTCTCTCGAAACCGCCGTCGCTACACCTGAGGAAATAAAAGACCTTCGCCGAAAAGCAAAGATTCTCGAGCTTCTGTTCGAGATGAGCAAAACGCTTGGCACGGTTTTTGAGTTAGAAGAAATATTTGAGAAGGCGACCGATCTTATATTTCGCG
>JBBSJK010000035.1:0-31849 GCA_038257355.1 Pyrinomonadales bacterium
AAAGTCGTCGCCGTCGGCGATTTTCAACGCGATTCCTAAACCGCTCGGCCATTTTTCGCACGGCAATACGCCGCATAGCCAGACGCCATCGGCGCCGACTTTTGAGATTATTTTGCCGGGGGCGGCCTGCATTAGCATGGTGTCAAGGCGGTCGGTGCCGCCGATGAGTTCGGGGTATTTCATCATCGCGTCGGTGATCCGTTTCGCGGCTGATTGGACGGTCGCGTGAAAGTTTAGAGGGAAGACGAGGTTTGCAAAGCTTTTGGCCATAGCCGCGACAGAGACGGCAAAATTCGGAACGCAGCAGCCGTCGCTGCCAAGGGCAATCTCGTTTTCTGGAACGCCGGTAAAATCGGAGACACATCTTAGAATTCGTTTTTGGACACGATTTTCAGACGAATCGTAGGTCTCGATATCGGCGTCGATATGTTTTGCGAGGGCGAGCATCGAGGTGTGTTTGCCGCTGCAGTTATTGTGGAGTTGCGTCGATTCCTCGCCTTCGCGAAGCATTCGGTTAGCCTCTTTCTTGTAAAACGGCGCGTGAACGCCACAGCGCAAGTCGCTATCGGATAGGCCGATTTTAGCAAGCATTTTCGCGACCCGCTCAACGTGCATCTTTTCGCCGGAGTGCGAAGCAGCAGCCATAGCGATCTCGTCGTCGGTAAAACCGAAGGCGTCAGCCGCACCACTCGTTATTAAGGGAATAGCCTGAAACGGCTTCGCGGCCGAGCGGAAGAATGTCACGGTCTGCGGTTCGCCGGCCGATGCCACGGTATTTCCTTCACCGTCCACGACGAAGATATGTCCGCGATGGATCGACTCGACCGTCTCACCGCGAATAACATGGGCTAAGATTACTGATAACATACGACAATTCTAACGCAATAGCTATTAAATTTTTGACACAAAGTTAAGACAATTATTTGTTTCCATTTAGGTGCTTGCCTTAACTTTTCTTTTCCTTAAAGGCTCTCTCGACTGTGCGTTAAACCTCTTACCTTCCGGCCAGCATCGATCGCGCATTTTCGCGAGCGGCTTCTGTAATTTGTGAGCCGGCGAGCATACGGGCGATCTCTTCGATCTGTTCGGTTGGGGAAAGCTCGCGGGCATTTACTGAGGTTCGGCCTCCCGCTGTTTCTTTTTCAATTATAAAATGGCGGTCGGCGAGCGACGCGATCTGTGGTTGATGTGTTACGCAAAGCACCTGTTGGGTGGCCGACAAATCCTTCAATTTACGACCGACCGACTCGGCGACTCGGCCGCCGATGCCGGCGTCGATTTCGTCAAAAACAGCAGTTTTCTGCTTGCCGCTAGTATTGATAGTCGTTTTCAGGATCAGCATCAACCGCGACGCTTCGCCGCCGGAGGCTACCTTTGCCAGAGGCTTTGGCGATTCGCCGGGGTTTGCGGAGAAGTAAAACTCAACGCGGTCGAATCCGTTTATCGAAAAAAAAGCTTCGTCGTTGTCGGCGGCGTCGATTCGCACTTCAAACCTGGCTTTTTCCAGCGCGACGGCCTGCAAATTATGCTCGACCTGCTTTTCAAATTTCAGCGCCGACGCCTTTCGCTTTTCGTGCAGTTCCCGGGCAGCATTTAGATACGCACCCCGTAGTTCCAAAATCTGCTTTTTCAATTCTTCTTCGCGAAATTCAGCAGTTTCAATATTTTGTAGCCGCTCGTCCGACACGCGCAGATGTTCGAGGACGGCTTCGACGGAATCGCCGTACTTCCTCTTTAATCGAAGTATTTCGGCAAGGCGATTTTCGATTTCTTCGAGGCGTTCGGGCGAGAATTCCAGACGCGAACGAAAATCGCGGACGGCGAATGCGAGATCCTCGACAACGGCTCGAGCCGACGCGATTCCCTCGGCATATTCTGCAAACTGCGTTTCAAAATCAGCTAACTCCGCGAGTTTTCGTTGTGCTTTTTCGAGCGACGCGGCTGTCGCATGGGGGGTGTCATAGAGCAATGCAAAAACATCGGAGCTGAGCAAGGTCAACTTTTCGACATTGCCGACCCGCCGCTTTTCTTCTTCCAATGCGGTCTCTTCGTCCGGCTTCAGATTCGCCGCCGATATTTCCCCAACCTGAAAACGCAGAATATCAACTAGTTGTAGCTTTTCGGCAGTGTCCTTTTCAAGCGAAGCGATCTGAGAGCGTACCGCCGACCAATTTTGGTAAGATTCCGCCACTTTCGCCTTCACCGCATCGACGCCTGCATATCCGTCAAGCATCTCGATATGCGTCTCAGTGTCGTAAAGCCCGGCCTGTTCGCCTTGCCCGTGAATATCTACTAGATGCGAGCCGACGCGTTTTAGATAACCCTGAGTGACAAGCTGGCCGTTGATAAAAATACGGTTCTTGCCCGCCGCCGACAGTTCGCGGCGAACAATTATGTCGCTCTCAGGCGAATCCCCGATCTCAATACCGCTTTCGTCAAATATCGATCGTAGCCCGTTATCGACCGCCAGTGTAAACAGCCCTTCGATCCTTGCTGCCGACTCGCCTTCCTTAATCAGATCACTCGGAACCCGCTCACCTGCGAGAGCTCCGAGACTGTCAACAATGATCGATTTGCCCGATCCCGTCTCACCCGTCAACAAATTCAACCCGCCGCCAAACTCGATGGCGAGTTCGTCGATGAGGGCGATATTTTTGATCTTGAGAAGCGTTAACACTGCTAATAGTTTACTTTATTTTCGGGACGATCTTTTCGCCTTTAATCCATTTGCCGCCTGAAAAAATAGCATCGGGAGGGAATTGTTTTTCGAGGTCGGTCGAGTGCCAATCCACTACGCGGTCCTTACGGTAAAAATGAAAATCGGCGAGTTCGCCTGATTTTATTGGGCTAAAACGCTTTATAACGTTAAAGCCCGCAGCCTCATATTCCTCAAACCCGCGAATGAAAGAGAGCTCGCCAACATTCCGTATCCGGGCTGGTGCAGCAAAACTCGCTCGGCGGCGCTCGGTCACTACAGCGATGTCGTTCAACGAAATGGAAACCACCTCGCTCACCTCGATAACATTTGCACGCCGAAAAACAAAATCCACGAGGCTACCCGAGCTATTTTCGGGCAGGTTGACGTAGATTGCAGGGTCCTGCGTTCGTTCGCTGCCCGTGGTGAGTGCTTGCAGGGCGGTCATATAAGCGATGAAATTCATCTTAACCAGGTACATCTCGTCCTTGCCGTACAGGGCACCGGTCTCGACCAGAATGGTCGGCGTGCCCCATGCCGAAAAATTATCGCCAAAAGCGGCCGGCGTCCATTCGTCGCTATAGCGGGCGATGTGTCCGGGTATAAATTTTTGCAGAGCGGTGACCATAGATGAAGCAATACGTTGATTACGCTCGTGCCCGAAATTAGTCGTTTTTAATTCATCGCCATAAACCACCAGCAGCGAGATCGTTGCCTGACGCGGCGTACGTCCAGCCGTTGTCAGAGCTCCCTGATTGTGGAGGTTAAAGCCGATCACAGGGTTCCATGTGTCACGCAGCTGTTTTAACAGACGCCCTTCCGGTGTTGCGAGATTGATCGCATCACGATTAATATCGATACCTTGCAAATTGCGGCGTTGATACAATTCTGCTCCGTCTGGGTTTAACATCGGGACGCCCCGGATCGTCATCATTTGTCCGATTTTTCTTACCCAGTCGTCGTTTTTATTTTTTTGCAGAAAGGCAAACATATCGACCAGCGCCGAGGTCGCCGTCGGTTCGTCGCCGTGCATCTGCGACCACATAAAAACCCTGAGCGGTCCAGTTCCCCACTCGACCTGATAGATCTCGCGGCTGGTGTTTGAAATGCCGACCTGATCGACCTTGAGACCGAGTTTTTTCAATTGTTCGAGATAATTTTTGAGATCGGCGTGCCGGGCGTTTGACGGTAATATCGTTGAGAGATGCTCTTTATCCCAGGCGGAGGCAAAATCTTCGGCAGACTGCGAATAAGCATTCATCAGAGACACTGATATTAACAGGAAGATAAAAAATAATAGTCGCATATTCAATAAGATAAACCGAATCCGTATTTAACGGCAAATCAGGCACCGCCGCCTGCGCAAGCCGCCGGTATATCGCATGCTAAATTGGGTCGAGTAGCGGAATTATCACGATATTTCGACAACATTTCACGTGACTTAGACACAAATTTTTTTTTGCCAACTTATGCAGGCGGTTCTGACTTTTGACAAATCTTTAGATACAAGTCCTCGGTCGCATCAATCATCTGGTCCAAACGAAATTTCTCGACTGCGTTTGCTCTTAACATTACACCCAGTTGAGTCCGAGCCTCTTCGTGCCCAATAAACCAGCAAATTTTTTCCGCGAGAGCTATCGGATCTTTAATCGGCACGAGCGCATTTTCTTCACTTATCAATTCTTTTGCGCCGTCTGTGGCCGTTGCAATTACAGGCGTTCCAATGGCCATTGCGTCAAGGATAGCGAGGCCGAAACTCTCCGAATGTGATGGTGACACAAAGATGTCTGCGGCAGCTATAAGTGGTGTGATATCATCGAGCCAATCTAGCCAAACAAAACTATCCTCGTAACCAAAAACTCTGACAAGCCTTTTTAACTCGCGTCTAAACCGCTTATCGATTGTATGATCCATACCCGCGATAACAAAAAAACATTCCGGAAACCGTTTTTTTACCTCATTAGCGGCAAGGACGAAGTCGCGTTGGCCTTTGAGCAGTTTTAATTCTCCAATTGTTGCAATCAGCGGAATATCCGGCGGAATATTGTGAAAAGCCCGAAACTCTTCTGCCAATCCTGCTTTGTCATAATTGTCAGCAATGGCAATGCCATTGGGGATAATTTTTACCTTGTGTGCGGGAAATATACGTTTTAATTGCTCACCAACAGGAGGTGAAACGGCGATCGCGGCCTCGACATTTCGCAAAGCAAATCTGTGAAACGGTTTTAATGGGAAAACGACGTGGCGAGTTAAAACAAACTTTGCCATTTTTACGGTTCTAACCGCGATACTTGCCGCCAGATAATCGCGCGCCACGTGAGCGTGGACGAGCTCGATCTGCTCTTTTTCGATGAACCGCCCGATCTTTTTGGCGCTAAACATCCCGAATGAATTGCGGATCGAAACATACAAAAAATTCTCCGGCGGTATAAAGTCCAACCTTTCCTGCCACTCATTTGTTGGCCGGAGAGCAACAAAAATTTGGTGGCCGCGATTTGTCAATTCGCGACATAGATCTACGAGGTGACGCTCACCCCCGCCGAATGTCCTTGCCGATGAAATTTGTAAAATACGCACCTGCCAAAGTTTAACTCGAACAACAAAACAAAAAAAGGCACGCGCAAATCTTATCCGGCCGCCGGATGCAAAAAGAGGCTGACTGAAAAGGCAGCCTCTTTGTTGGCGCAAAAATGGGGTAATGGGTTTAAAATAATGAATGAAGGAGAAAAGGGTCGTATTCAAGAGGTTGTGCAGAATCAACCGACGCTGTTGTCTGCGAATTATGAGGAGATGGCGCCGGAGAGGCATTTGGTGAAGGTGGTAAATGAATGCTTGAGCGGATCGACCAACCCGCACTTTTTTGCACCCCTTCCAAAAAAAAACAAAAAAATTCCCCAAAAACCTATATCCACCAGTAAGAGATCGAAATCCCCCAACCGGTATGAAAAAAGACTGCCCGATAAATAACTTTATCGGACAGCCTCCTCGTTTCTTAATACCCGATAGGTAAAAAGTTAATTAAATGTGTACCTGAGTCCAATCTGGATCCTGTAAACATCATTGGTTCCAGCCGTTGGGATGAACGTTTTGTCAATCAGTCCCGAACCGATAGTGCGCAGGCAGTAAGTGGCCGCGGTTGTTGCAGCAGCGGCTCTACAGGTCGACGTCCCGCTACTACTGGTTGTAATTAGCGGCGATAACGAGGTAAAAGTCTGACCGACGCCCCAGTTTTTGTTCAGCAAGTTTCCAAAGTTCTGCACATCGGCTCTAACCTGGAATTTATGTTCGCTCCGACGGAACTTTAAGATCAAGTCCTGTGCGATGCTGAAATCAACCTTAGTAAAAAATGGAGCAAAAGCGGCTCCCCGTTCAGCGTATCCACCCCGATTTTGTGAGAGGTAAGGATCCTGGGCGATAAATGCCTCAAACGCGGCAGCCTGCTGTGCGGGAGTAAAGCGAACAGTTCCGGTAGAGGTCGTAATGTTGGCAAAATTTGCTTCCGATATGTCTCTTGGGATGTAGATCAGATCGTTGCTGAAACCGCCGTCACCATTCAGATCGCCGCTAAACACATAGCTGCCGTTAAATCCGTCTCTTGACTCCCAGAACATCGAAACAGTAGTCGCACCAAACTTGAAATACTCCTTACGATACGAGAATGAACCAAAGACGCGATGTCTGGCGGACGCTCCACTAAGTCCGAGACCCGGGTTATTCGGGTCACCCGAATGGGGGTTGTTGTTATAGGAGCCAAAGGCGATCGATCCTGGATCTACCGTATTTCGGGCTACGCCGTAACTATAAGCCCCTTTTGCATAAAGGCCTCTGGAGAACCGTCTTTCGAGAGTGAATGCAATGTTCGAGCTTTTCCCGACATCCTGATTTTTGAGTACCACGTTGCTCGTGATGAAACTATTGAGCCTGTTTGACACCGTCCATCGCGGCCTATTGTCAATTCCCGTGAATGCCGTGTTCGGAGCCGCAAGGTTTGCATTGATGTAATAGATACCGTTTACATCTTTGTTATAAAGGTATTCGACGCCAGCAACCAGGCCAAACGGTATTTGTACATCAGCCGCGATGCTCGAACGCCAAATCTGCGGAAACCTAAAGTCTGGGTTGGTCACCGCCAATTCATAAGATGTCGCCGGAGCTCCGGTTACCGTTGTCGGTTTATAGTGATCCGGATTTGGGTTAAACGGCCTCGCTGTTGAGTTGTCAAACTGGGAAAATCCGGTCAGAATGCCGTTGGCACCGATCTGATTAGATATCCAAACATATGCCGGTCGAGCCGTAAATATTCCAGTGCCGCCGCGTATCTGCAATCTTCCGCTCTCGAACGGATTCCAGTTAAAGCCTACTCTGGGCGAATAAAGCAAATTGGCATTAGGAAGTTTTTCCGTTTGGTATTGTACCGCCTGGCCATTTTCATCCCTAAAGGTCAACGCGTTGGCCTGAGGATTGGTAAATCCCGTGTCGCCAAAAAAGGGCACATCCACGCGGAGGCCAAACGTCAGCCCAAAATTATCTCTTATCTTCCAGTTGTCCTGACCGTAAAAACCCGCGTAGGTGACTTCGAGAGGCTGTACAGGTTTGTCCAGGTTAGGAATATTCGAAAATCTCACCTGAAAACGCCGGAGGGTGACCGGCGACGTTGTCCGGTTGGGATTTGCCAGGAAACCATTTGCATCCGCATAGAAATCGGCTAGTGAATTATACACATAAGCACTCTGAGATCCTGGGAAGAAAACATTTTCAGATTTGTAACGCTCAACACTTACGCCAGCGGTAAAAGTGTGCGAACCGCGGTAAAAGGTCAGATTGTCCTGAATCTGAAATGATTTGTACCGTAGCTCATTATTTGGTGTAAATGGTTCAAATCCGAAAGTCGTATATACAGAACCGCCTTCGAGGATATCCACCAAAGGGAAGAATGTTCCGAGCGAGGCTCGGCTTTCATCGTGAGTCGTGTATCCGATGAGGAGGCTGTTTGACGCCCTACTGCCAAATGATGAAGTCAATTCGCCGACGAACGAGCGAATATTTTCCAGGATCTTATAGTTGGAATTTCGAAAGTTCAGACCAAAGAGGTTCGTTCGTCTATTTCCAAAGCCAAGCGATGATGAATTTGACAATAGAACATCCGTATCCGAATCAAGACGATTATACCTGAAACTCAGACGGTTTGACGTATTGATGTTGTAGTCCACCTTGAACAAATATTTTTTTGCAGGGGTTGAGGATGGATAATCTTGATAGGGTCCGGTCTCATAGCCAAAATTTGTCAGCAAATAGTTGCTAAGATTATTCAGATCCGTGTCCAAAACCCGCGTTACGTTACCGCCCTGTGTCTCGCCGGCGGTCCGTGCTCGAAATGTTGTGCCGGGTTCGTTAAGTACTTCTGACTCGTAGCTGCCAAAAAAGAACAGCTTGTTTTTACCGGAAGTAAACAGCGGACCATTGTTCTCGCCAAAGTTAAAGAACGGCAGAGGGCCGCCTACGCGAAAACCATAATTCGTGTAATCGAAGACGCCCGGATCAAAGTCATTGTCCCCGGCTTTCTTACCTACGAGACTGGGTCTGCGGAACAGGTAATAGACGGAACCATTGTACTGGTTCCTGCCGCTTCGCGTGATTGCGTTAATACCTGCACCAACAAAATTGCCCTGACGTACGTCAAATGGAGCAACATTTACCTGAAACTCTTCGATAGAATCGATCGAAATCGGCGACACGCCGGTGCGTTCGCCCGGCGCTCCGGCCAGACCAAACGAGTTGTTAAAATAAGAACCGTCAACCGTAATGTTGTTAAGTCGATTGTCCTGCCCGGCAAACGTACCGCCGCCGCCGGCCTGCGGCGTAAGGCGGATAAAATCACTAAAACGCCGCGAAATAGTCGGCAGTCTTTCGATCACCTCATTGGAGATGTTGGTCGCGGCACCGGTTTTTGTTTCACTGAAAAGCTCGTCATTTTCAACGGTGACCGAAACGTCAATTGCATTGCTCAGCGTGAAATTCACCGTCTCGGCGACACCGAGGCGGAGCTGAATGTTATCGCGGGTTTGTTCTTTGAAACCCGGCTGGACCACTTTGACGGAGTATGGTCCACCAACGCGCATACCGGCGAAACCAAAACGGCCTGAGTCATTAGTAGAAGCGGAATACATCGTTCCCGTCGGCTGATGAACCGCCTCAACGCTGACGCCCGCCACAGGTTGTCCCTGGGCGTCGGTTATTCTCCCGGCCATCTCGGAGCTGGTTACCTGTGCAACTCCCGTGTTGGCAAAGGAAAGTACGATCGCCAGGAACGATACGGCCCAAAGTTGCCGTCTGAAAAAAGAATTATCAAAAATTTTATTATTCATAGTTAGTCCTTTTAATTGACAAGAAATATTAATCAGAATTCGAAAAACGAGTTTTGTTTCATTCTAAGGGGGAACAATCTAGGCGCAAGTCAAAAGTTTAGCGATATTTTTTTACCGTAACTTGTTTTTTGACCTCATTATTTTGATCTAAGAAATTATTGCTTCAACGAGCTTAAAAGCAAGCTCGAAATTTTCATTTTTTGGATTTTTATCTTACTTTTCGGATTTTGTGCTTTCAACATATTCTTTTTCTCTCGTAAACGCAAGGCCTACATTCTGAGAAATTTATTCCAATTACTAGCCAAATTGCATTTTCGGAACAGTATTTTTATCTGGTTGGAAACAGTTTCTGTAACACTTAAACCAGAGCGTTTAAAGCACACTTGTAATGTTGCAAATTCAGTTCCGCAAAAAACAATTACCTATACCCCATCCCCTCAAACTTATAACTGTACTTAGTACAAGTTAACAAAATATGAACTCCGCTATAAATTCAACCGAAATTATGCATTTTGAGAAAAAACGCAGCCATTCACTGAAGGGCCGCGTTTAATTAATTGCATTTTGTATCATTTTCAGTTACAAAATGAAGTAGTCAGTGCTTGCAAATGAACCTGCGTAAAAATAAGGGGTTTGAGAGAAACGACCGAAACTTGACTTTTTTGTAAGAATGAACTACGTTTAATCGGCATTTACTTTTCGAAAAAAATAGCTTAGTCAAATGCATTTAAATCATGAGAACTAAAAAGGGGAAATATGGCACAACAAGTAGAATACTCTACATCATCATACAAGACGCCATTGCATCATCGCATTATTGCGAGCATGCCTGTTAGGGCAAGCTGGGTTGACGCTGTGAGCGGAGAAACGGTTAGTGTCGAGGGAATGACTGAGAACGTTGGCGAAACCAGCGCACTCGTCAATCTTGAAACCTTACCGCCGGTCGGCAGCGAAGTTCGTCTTCGCATTATGGAAGAAAATAAGACGATCATCGAAGTTATGACCCAGGTAATTCGTGTCGAACGCGATCCGAGTAAGCCTATGGCCGCGCTTTCCGTTTTGGATAATTTGAAGAAATGGAAAAATACGGCCATGACAGCCGCTCAAAAATGGGTGACGAGGCATTGGCAGCTTAATTACGAAGAAGAATGGGTTAACTAACCTGTTCTTTAATCGTTATCATAAATGAGTGGGAGGTTTTTCGAATCTCCCGCTTTTTTATTTCAAAATAAGACTTGTATTCTACTGGTTGAAACTTCTAAACACAACGATTTATACTTGTGCGGCATCATTTAGACAGATGAATAAGGTAATTTTAGCGATCCTGGTTTTATGCATAGCTGGGAATGTGTTTTCTCAGGCCGCACCGCTGACACAGTCTGAGTACGTCAAGATGCTTTACAGCCTCCAGAACGTACCGGGCCGCAAGGCAGATATTATCGATGCGCTCAGGAAACGCGGCATTGATTTTGTCGTCACCGACGGTGTGCTGGGCCTGACACGCTCAAAGGGGGCCAACGACGAAGAATTGAAACGGGCACTCGAGGAAGCCGGGCGTCGGAGGCAAAATCCTGAAGCGGCGCGGTTGCCGCCGAGCGTTGAATCCGCGGCACTGATCGAAAATGCCCGGAAAAAAACACTTGAGGCGGTCGAGGAGATGCCCGATTTCGTCGTCAAGCAGCAAGTCCAGCGCTCTGCGGCGTATGCCGGCACTAATAATTTTCGCAACCTTGACCGTCTGGTCATCGCGGTTAGCTACCGGGCTGCGGGCGACGAGAGCTATCGCGTCCTGTCCGTTAACGGCATTATGCAAAACGCTCCTGAAGCAGGGCGGTCGTACGAGAGCGTCGGCGGAACAAGCTCAACCGGTGAATTTGTCACAATGCTCGCCACGATCTTCAAACCGGAAAGCGCCACGAAATTTGAGGTGGTCGAAACTGATATCCTACGCACTCGCAGTGCCCTCGTCTTCGAATTTTCAGTCGAAAAAAATCGCGCAAAGCAGGTGATTACCGCTACTGGTTATTCTGTCGATTCGACGATTACTGGAATTAAGGGCCGAATCTGGATCGACCGCAACCTGGCTCGTGTGATCCGCATCGAGAGCGAAGCGACCGAAATACCGGACACTTTTCCCGTCCGCACAGCAAGGCGCACGATCGATTATGATTGGGTGGAGATTGTCGGTGAAAAATATCTGCTGCCGTCAGTGTCCGATGTCCGCTTGACCATGCGCGAGAAATTAAAGGTGTTTGAGACACGAAATCTGATTCGATTCAGAGATTATCAGAAATACGGAACCGAGGTTAAGATCCTCGACATCGACGACGAGCCAGAACCCGAGACGACACCGGTAAAGCCTTAGACTACTCTCCAGGCCGGACTGCGGAATGACTAAGAATATACGCGAGGGCCGGTTTTGATTGAAGTCACAAAGCTCAATAAATCAATAAAACTCGACATCAGATACGCCACGTCCAACAACTTTGTCGGCAAAGTTGTCTATCCCGAAGCTCGTGCGTTTCTACAGCGACCGGCCGCTGAAGCGGTCGTTCAGGTTCACATGCAACTAAATGATCTCGGTCTCGGTATCGTTATCTATGACTGCTATCGGCCTTGGTCGATCACAAAATTGTTTTGGGAAACCGTGACCAAAGATCAACAGAAATTTGTCGCCAACCCGGTGAACGGTTCAATCCACAACCGGGGATGTGCTATTGACCTCGGCGTCTATGACCTGAAAACTGGCCAAGTGGTTCCCATGCCTTCCGGCTATGACGAATTCACAGAGCGTGCGTCCCCTGAATATAAAGGCGGGACCGACGAGGAACGCTCAAATCGCGATTTGCTGAGACAATTGATGGAGGCAAACGGATTTACCGTCAATCCCAACGAATGGTGGCATTTCGACTATAAAGGCTGGGAGCAGTATGAAATCTGCGATGTTGCGTTTTCGGAAATCGGAAAGAAATAGACAAGCTAACAGCGGATAAGACACGAAATTTGCGCAGAAAAGGCTGACTCAAGTTCAGCCCTAATCTGTGCAAAATCCGTGATAATCACTTGCTAAAACCTAATCAACTTTCGGAGCTTCTTTTTTCTTGACGGCCTCGATCTGCAGGTCGATCTTTACTTCATCCGACAGCATTGCATTGGTACTGTAATTTACGCCGTAATCGCGGCGGTTGATGTTGGTTTGAGCGGTGATGCCCATTTTGCCGCCGTGGCGTTCATCGGCGGGCAGCCAACCGGCGATCTGAAACGGAAAGGTGATCGATTTTGTCACGCCGCGCAGAGTGAAATCTCCGGTCATCATCCAATTATTGCCCACCTTTTCGACCTTGGTGCTTTTGAAACGGAGCTCAGGAAATTTCTCGACCTCGAAAAAATCTGCCCTGCGCAGATGGTCGTCGCGGCCCTTGACACCGGTATCGACGCTGGTCGCCATCGCGGTAAATTCCACACTCGACTTGGTCATATCGGCGGAGTCAAAATTGACCGCTCCGGTAAAATCCCGAAAGAATCCGGGCACATCGATCAAACCACTGTGTTTGACCTTAAAGCCGATAAACGAGTGAGCCTTATCAAACGCATAGAGACCAGAATCGCCAGCTTTTGCCTGCGTTTCAAATCGCTCGGCAAAGGTTCGGTTGATGGCCCCGGCACCCGTTTGCGACAAAGTAACAAATGCAAGAAATGCTATGCTTAAAAGCAAAGAAGTTCGTTTCATAATTCCTGATCTCTCCTGTATTTTTTTTGACCGGTCGTTTCATTGGGTCGCAACCTGAAATTTACAACCTAAGCAGGTCTATACGAAAGTCCGACCGCTAAAAAGAAGTTTTTAGATGACTTTGATAATATACCGCATTATGAACCGACCCGAAACACGCGAATTCGATCCATATTACAATACCTATGTTTCGCTCATAGATGGTGACAATGTTTTTCCCGCACTAAAATCACAATCTGATGAACTGCAAAACATATTCTCTCAGATGCCGGAGGACAAAGGCAGGTTTGCCTACGCCGAGGGCAAATGGACTATCAAAGAACTGTTGAGCCATCTGATCGACGGCGAACGCATTTTCGCCTACCGCATCCTGCGTATCTCTCGCGGCGACGCAACGCCGATCGAGGGGTTTGAGCAAGACGGATATATCAAATATTCTAACGCAAATAGCCGTACATTCGCCGATCTGCTTGACGAGTTTGACCTACAACGGCGGTCTAATCTGCTGCTGCTGACCAATATCACCGACGAAGGCTCTCGACGTATGGGAACCGCAAGCGACAAACCGGTCTCCGTACGCGCCCTCGCTTTCATTTCTGCCGGACATGTGACACATCATTTACGTATACTGAAGGATCGATATTTAGTATGAATCAGGAAATTAAACGGGATTCGGCAAAGGACTTTACGGTCTGTTCGTACACTATTATTGTCTGGATTTTTGATCGTTTTTCTTACGAAAAACAAGGAGTTCGAATTTGCATCAATATGATGGACCTTGCCAGTAAACCGGTTTGGCGGCAGCCATTTGACCATTGCGTCAGGGTCGAGAAAGGCTCGATAAACCCTTCCGTTGGGGAGCGAAACACGCGATGTAGCTTAATTGTGTTTGTACTCATTATAACGTGGCCACCTCGTATTTACTTAGCTTATTATTCCAACTTCAGGGGTGCAAATGCACTTTAATTAGTTTCCCCCCGCCTTTTCCAGGTCCTTTCGCGTGTCGCCGTGGTTATTTTGCGCAGCGTACTGCACGGCGGTTTTTCCGTTATTATCCGTCGCCTTTACGTCTGCACCTGCTTTTACAAGCAATTTCACGACCGCCCGTTTACCACCTGACGCCGCGAGGATCAAGGCGGTTTCGCCTCGCGCATTCTTAGCGTCCAGCTTGACGTGGGCGTTTAGTAAGGCTTGGGCAGCGTCGTCATGTCCCTCGATCGCCGCTAGCATTAAGGCTGTGTTGCCGAGATTGTTCGTGCCGTCGGCGTTTACTCCGCTTTGGAGCAGTAGATTTAATGCTTGGATTTTGCTGTTTTTGGCGGCGGTGCGGAGGCCGGCTTCCACCAGCGGGCTTTTGATGGGAAATTTTCCAGAGTTTAACAGCACCCCGATCACATCCGTCGCGTTGCTCAGGGAGGCAAGGCCGAATACTTCGGAGTTGTTCGACGTTCTGACCGCTACATTCGCACCCGCTCGAAGGAGCGCGGTCGCAGCCCCTGCCCTGTTGTTGCGGGCCGCGACGACGAGGGCCGTCTGTCCATTTACATCTTGCTCATCTACATTGGTGCCCTGGCTGTTCAAAAGGAAGTCGATCATAGCTGTCCGGTTGTACGCGGCCGCTCCGTGAAGGGGATAGCCTGAGCTTTCGTTCCGCGATCCCCGGTCTGACATGATCGCTTGTACGGTCTCGATGTCACCGCTGGCACCCGCAAAATAATGCGCGGTGTATCCGTTATTTGAGCGTGACGACACATTTGCACCCGCCCGTATCAGCTGTCTTACAGATTGTGAATCGCCGTGAAAGGCCGCATGAGTCAACGCCGTGAAACCGTCATTGTCACGCGCATCAACGGTGGCGCCTTGGTTCAATAAAACATACACCACGTCGGCGGCACCTTTGCTGGCTGCAAGCATCAAGGCGGTCTGGCCCTTTGTATTCTTTTGGTTTATTGCTTGCCCAGCCCTTAGGGCCGAACGGACGCTGACGACGTTACCACTGAGTGCCGCGTCGAGCAGTGAGACGGTCGCTGCAGCGCCGCCGCCGTTGAGCACTTCAAAATTTGTGGCCGCATAGCCGCGTCCGCCAAAGCCGTAATTACATTTGCCGTTTTGAATTCTGCCGGGATGAGTGCCGCTATTGCTGATCGCCCTACAGACATAGGCGCTTTGCCCGCTTACAGTGCCGCCAACTATCGCGGTCCGAGCGTTGATATCGCGGGTCCAATACCCGCCGCTGCCAACGAGGATCTCAAAGGCGCCGCTCATGTACTCAGTGTTGCCCCAATTGTAATTACACTTGCCTGCGACAACTTTGCCTGACAAAGTGCTTCCGCTATGCGTGGTCCGACAAATATACAGGGAGGCACCGTTTTTCTCTTCACCGCCGATCACGCTGCCCGCTGGAATCCCGGTGCTACCGCGAACCCATCGCAGTCCGGATTGACCAGCAGCATCTGAAGCCGCTCCAGTAAACATGATGGTAGCTAGAATAAATAACGAGAAAACGGGACGCGTTGTGATTTGGCGTACGAGTATCGACATATTCATCATAATTCTTCTCACAGAGGGTTAAGATAATTTAGAGACTAACTAATGGTCGCAGACACGAGTCCTCAAAATGTCTGGTCGCGGGGGCTCGGCCGTAACTATACATCTGAACCTAAGTTTGGTCCCGAATCAGGATACTGTATTGTGACTGGCCAGCGATTCTACCATGAATCGGGACTCTAACAAAGCAAAGGGTGCCAGCTCTATCAAGGCTCGGGTTAACCCAAAAACATTATCTTCGTGGGAATCAATCCATTCGTCCCAGCCTCAATCTCAGCGCCTGGAGCTTAATAAACCCTTCTGCATCATGCTGGTCGTAGGCTCCGGCGTCGTCTTCGAAGGTGACGATGCGTTCTTTATAGAGGGAATTCGGTGATTTGCGTCCGTTTACGGTGACGTTGCCTTTGTAGAGTTTTAGACGGACATCGCCATTTACCACCTCTTGTGTTTGATTTACCATCGACTTTAAGATCTCAAATTCCGGGGCGAACCAGAAGCCGTAATAGATGGATTCTGCGAATTTTACGCCGAGGCTATCGCGGAGGCGGGTGACTTCGCGGTCCATCGTTACTGATTCTAAGGCGCGGTGGGCAATTTGTAAGATTGTGACGCCGGGAGTTTCGTACACACCGCGCGATTTCATGCCGACAAACCGGTTCTCGACCAGATCGACGCGGCCGATGCCGTGTTCGCCGCCGAGGAAGTTGAGTTTTGTGAGCAGATCGACGGCACCGTATTTTTCACCATCAATTGCAACCGGTTCGCCTTTTTCAAAGGTTATCGTTATTTCTTCTGCATCGTCCAAAGCCTTTTCGGGCGAGTTGCTGAGGAGAAAAATGTCGTCGGGCGGGGCTGCCCAAGGGTCTTCTAAAATGCCGCCTTCGTATGAACAGTGCATCAGATTGCGGTCCATCGAATATGATTTTGCGGCGGTCGCGGTAACGGGAATGCCGTGTTTAGCGCAGTAAGCAATCAAATCGGCCCGGCCCTTAAATTCCCATTCGCGCCACGGTGCGACAACTTTGATATCCGGCTGCAAGGCATAATATGTCAGCTCGAAACGCACCTGATCGTTGCCTTTCCCGGTAGCCCCGTGGGCGACTGCATCGGCACCTTCCATCTGTGCTATCTCGATCTGGCGTTTGGCGATTACAGGTCTCGCAAGACTCGTGCCGAGCAGGTAAACGCCCTCGTACAGGGCATTTGCCTTGACAGCCATCCAGACAAAATCTTTGACAAACTCTTCTCTTAAATCCTCAATATACAGCTTTGACGCGCCTGTCGCCTTCGCCTTTTCTTCGAGGCCTTTCAGCTCATCACCCTGGCCGATGTCGGCGCAGTAGCAGACGACCTCGCAGTCATAAGTTTCCTTTAGCCATAAAAGCATCGCCGACGTGTCGAGGCCGCCTGAATAGGCGAGGATGATTTTGTTTATCTTTTTGGTCATATCTATTAACTATTCACTAACAACTAAATTAAAATGAAAATTCATTTTGACAGTTAATAGTTGAGAGTTAAAAGTTGATAGTTAGAAAATATTGTGACCCGGAAAGGCCGAGCTTTTACGCTCATCATGACGGCAAAACCGCTGTGATTTACTTGAGAGACAACGAATGACCAAATCAGATCAACTTTGGGGCGGACGATTTACGGAAAAGCCGGATGAGACGTTTGCCGAGTTTAATGATTCGTTGAGATTCGACAGGCGGTTGTTCGCATCGGACGTAAAAAGCTGTATCGGTCATGCGAATGGCTTGTACCGAGCGGGCGTTTTGTCCGAGAAGGAAGCCGCGTCAATCATAAACGAGCTTCAGCTAATGCTCGAAGAGCAATCTAACGAGAAAAGTTACTTCGACCAATCCGAAGCCGAAGATGTGCATTCCTTTATCGAGGGCAAACTGGTCTCGCTGATCGGCGACACCGGCCGCAAGCTGCACACGGGGCGCAGCCGCAACGATCAGGTGGCGACGGCATTTCGGCTGTGGCTGCGTGACGAAGTGGACACGATATCGGAGCTTATCAGAAATTTACAAGCATCGTTGGTCTCGCTTGCCGAACGGCATCAGGATGCGGTTTTACCCGGCTATACGCATTTGCAAAGGGCTCAGCCGGTGATGTGGGCTCATTGGTGTCTCGCTTATTTCGAAATGCTCAAACGCGACCGCGAACGGCTCGCCGATGCCCGGAAACGCATAAATATTATGCCGCTAGGTTCGGCGGCGCTAGCCGGTACGAGCTTTCCGATAGACCGCAAATCTGTGGCCGCCGAGCTTGGTTTTGACGGTGTCACGGCAAACAGTCTTGATGGGGTATCGGACCGTGATTTTGCAGTTGAGTTTACAGGGGCGTGTTCGTTGGTGATGGTCCATCTGTCGCGGCTCGCCGAGGATTTAATTATTTATTGTTCGACGGAATTTGGATTTGTAACGCTCGGTGACTCGGTGTCGAGCGGTTCGAGCCTGATGCCTCAGAAGAAAAATCCCGACTCTCTCGAGCTCTTACGCGGCAAAGCGGGACGTGTCTTTGGCCATCAAATAGCATTGCTCACGACGCTCAAGGGCCTGCCGCTCGCCTATAACAAGGATATGCAGGAGGATAAGGAGGCGGTTTTTGATACGGTTGATACTGTGACCATTTCCCTTCGTGCCGCTGCTATAGTCCTAGACAATGCTACGGTCAACGAAAAACGAACCGGCGAAGCCGCCATGAAAGGCTATCTCAACGCAACCGAGCTGGCCGATTATCTCGTGAAAAAGGGCGTTCCTTTTCGCACCGGCCATGAGACGGCGGGGCGTGCTGTGCTCTACGCTATTTGTGAGGGAAAAGAGCTGCACGAGCTGAGCATTGCTGAATTACGGACGTTCTCACCTGAGATCGGCGAAGATGTGGCGGATGCTCTCAGTCTCGACGCTACGCTTGCGGCGAAGAATGTGGTAGGCGGCACATCGCCCGTGCGGGTCGCCGCCGCACTCGCCGCCGCACGTGTCTGTCTCGAAAATACCAATGGATAAATCGATTGTTATTAAACAAACCGCCGACAACGAGTTGATGCAGTTCCTCGGCGTAAAAATCGAGGTCGCCACCGCTGACCGCGTCGTCCTGACCATGGAGGTCACGCCAAAGGTGCATCAATATATCGGTATCATGAATGGCGGTGTCTCGCTTTACCTTTGCGAAACAGCGGCGTCGATTGGTGTCGTCGCCAGTGCCGACCTGACAAAGGTGACACCCGTCGGTATCGAGATCAACGCCAATCACGTGCGGGCCGTGAGCAAAGGGATTATCACAGTCGAGGCCAAACCGGTTTATCCCGGCCGCACTCTGAACGTTTGGAACATCGAGATCAAGGACGAGCGCGGAAAACTCATCTGCATATCTCGCATCACGATACTTATGCAAAAAAGGGCAGCGTATGAATCAGAAGTTTAAGAAAATTCCCTCATTTAAGAATCATAATGAAAAATTTTATTGGATAATGCGACAGCGGTTCACTTTTCGGGAGGTGATTTTTTTCATTTTAAAATTTTTCCGGATTTTCAGATTTTGAACTGCATTTAAATTGTGGCACGTCCCACATTCTGCGCATTGATTGTTGCGAAATGCCTATATTTCTTGAGTTCCGTCGAGACTGTTTTTCGAATTACAAGCAAAAAACACCCTCGATTGGTCAAAGGAAAAAGTGTTTTCAAGGGCAGATAGCCCCCAGTTTGGTACAGTTGTTTGGCTGATTGGTGAAAGGTGCGTTAACTCAAAAAAACCAGTACCAATTGCCAACGATCCGCTAAGGCGGATTGGCAGCGTAGTTTTCGCATGGTTCGCCGCTGGTAGTTTCCATTTTTGTCGATACAATTTCCTCATGCACGGTTTTGTCCGAAACTTTATCACGGAATGGCGGAGTCTTGAGATGCCTTTTCGTGGTGAGACCGTGATCGTGGCCGTGTCGGGCGGGGCCGATTCGGTCAGCTTGCTGCTCGCTCTTGATGAGCTGAGAACAGCGGCAAAACTCGATCTACGGATTGTGGCGGCTCATTTCAATCATCACCTTCGTGATGGTGAGAGCGATGCCGACGAGGAATTTGTCCGCCGGTTGACCAGCGACCGGGGAATTGAGCTTGCTGCAGGACACGCGCCGCCGCCGCCCGGCAAAGGTAATCTGGAACAAAACGCGCGTATCGCGCGGTACGATTTTCTCAAACGGACTGCCGATAATCTGAGCGCGTATGCCATATTGACCGGTCACACCGTAAATGACCAGGCCGAGACTTTCCTAATGAACCTCATCCGGGGCAGCGGACGCGAGGGGCTTTGCGGGATACGGCCGGTGAGAAATTTCGAGTTTCAAGTTTCGAGTTTCGAGTCATCGCAGGCCAACCCGGACATCAGAACTCCGAAACTAAAACTCGCCCGTCCCCTGCTCAATTGGGCGAAACGCACGGATACCGAGGGCTTCTGTCGAGATTTGTGCGTTGAGTATCGTTATGACACGATGAACGAGGACACCGCGTTCAGACGCGTGCGAATCAGAAAAATTTTGCTGCCGCTGCTTGAGGATTTTAATCCGAACATCATCGAGACGCTTGCAAATACGGCTCACCTGATGCAGAATTTGCCTCAAGCACATACATCCGAAAACCATTTGCCCGTTGCTGACGAATTAAATCTTGCCGATGTCAGAGGGCTTTCGCGACCGGTACTGTATGAGACTATTCGCTCGTGGCTGCGTCAACAACGTGGAAATACGAGGCAATTGCAACTGAAACATATAGAGGCCATCGAGCGTTTGATATTGAGCATAAAGAGCGGTAAACACGCGGAATTACCGGGTGGGCGAGTGACAAAAACAGGTGGTAAGCTGATTTATAACAAAAATAAGGTTGAAAATTGATGGCCAGCCATCTAAAATCGAAGGTTGGCGTTTTGAAACGAGATGCTTTGGCATTTGGCACAACGCGGTGACGGCAACGCTCATCAAAACACCATTGAGAGATTCTCACGGGAGAGTTGATCCGGAGGCTATAAATTGAGTTCTAAGGCAAAACAGGTTTTATTGTGGTTGATGATCATTTCGAGTGCGCTCGTCTTTGTCTGGTATTTGCAGACAAAACAGACAACGCCGCCCAAGGAGTTGTCATTCGACGCTGCGATGACGCAGATTAAAAATAAGGACATCAAAGAGCTCACTGTTAAACAGGACACTCTGGAACTGGTAAATAAAAACAGTGAAAAGTTTTCCGCAAAGCTCGATATGAGCGACTCGACCCGCGACCAGATATTCGCGGCGGCAAACTCGACCGACACTATTATCAAGCTCGAACCGCCGTCAAGCGGCCTCGGCTGGCAGGTTCTTTTGACTTTGCTGCCATTTATTCTGCTCATGGGCTTTTTAGCATTCACCCTGCGGCAGATGCAGGCGGGCGGCAACAAAGCGCTGAGTTTTGGCAAATCAAAAGCAAAACTGCTCAATAATCAGCAGAAACGCGTGACATTTAAGGATGTAGCCGGCGTTGACGAGGCTAAAGAAGAGTTGCAGGAAATAATCGAATTTCTCAAGGATCCGCAAAAATTTCAAAAGCTGGGCGGCAAGATTCCCAAGGGCGTTTTGATGGTGGGGCCTCCGGGAACCGGTAAAACTTTGCTTGCAAAGGCTATCGCCGGTGAAGCAAATGTTCCGTTTTTCTCGATCTCCGGATCAGATTTTGTCGAGATGTTTGTCGGCGTCGGTGCCTCGCGTGTTCGCGATCTGTTTGAACAGGGCAAGAAAAATGCTCCGTGTATAATCTTTATCGATGAGATTGATGCGGTTGGCCGACATCGCGGTGCCGGTCTCGGCGGCGGACACGATGAACGCGAACAGACGCTTAATCAACTGCTAGTCGAGATGGATGGTTTTGAATCGAATGACGGCGTTATTCTCGTCGCCTCGACCAACCGGCCCGACGTTCTGGATCCGGCTCTGCTGAGACCGGGACGCTTTGACCGCCGCGTTGTGGTCGGACGGCCGGACGTTCGTGGCCGTGAAGGCATTCTCAAGGTTCACACCCGAAAAATACCGCTCGACGAGGCAGTTGATGTCAACGTCATCGCCCGCGGCACACCCGGATTTACCGGTGCCGATCTCGCAAATATTGTAAACGAAGCCGCTCTTAACGCTGCTCGTTACAATAAAAAAGTCGTTTCAATGAACGATTTTGAGATTGCCAAAGACAAGGTGATGATGGGTGCCGAGCGCAAGAGCATGGTCATATCGGACGAGGAGAAAAAGATAACCGCCTATCACGAAGCCGGACACACGCTGGTCGGCCTCAAAGTGCCGCATGTCGATCCGGTGCACAAGGTAACTATCATTCCACGCGGAATGGCCCTCGGCGTGACAATGTATCTGCCTGAAAAAGATAGACTTAGTGCCACCAAGGAATATTTGCTCGGCAACATCGCTATGTCGATGGGCGGTCGCATCGCTGAGGATGTATTTATCGGCAGCATCACGACTGGTGCGTCGAACGATATCGAGAAAGCGACCGAGATCGCCCGTGCGATGGTCTGCGAATACGGAATGAGCAACCTCGGGCCGCTGGCCTATGGTAAAAAGGAAGAGCAGATATTCCTTGGACGCGAGATCTCGCAGCATCGCGATTATTCTGAGGACACGGCCATCAAGATCGACCAGGAGGTCCAGAAGATCATCTCTGAGCAATACGCTCGGGCCGAGACGATCATTAAGGAAAACCGGGATGCGATGATCCGTCTGGCCGAGGCTTTGCTCGAATTTGAGACGCTCGACAGTGTTCAGATACGCCGCGTAGTCGCCGGATTGCCGCTTGATCGCGACAATGCCCCGACAACCGACGACGACGGAACACCCGAAACTGAAGAGACTTCAACAAAGTCGTTCAAAAAACCAATCCTGCCGCCCATCACCGGAAACAATCCGGCAACGGCGTAGAAAACTAAAAGTGAAAAGTGAAAAGTGAAAAGTGCGTTGTAGAGACAAAGCACTTTTCACTTTTTACGTTGCACTTTCACATATGCATTGGCAAACCTCACGTCGCCAGATTCCGCTCGACCGTCCGCTTGTGATGGGGATACTGAATGTTACGCCTGACAGCTTTTCGGATGGCGGTGAATTTCTGACGACATACGATGCACTTCGTCATGTAGAAAAGATGATAGCCGAGGGTGCCGATATCATTGACATCGGCGGCGAATCGACACGGCCCGGCAGCATGCGTGTTTCGGCCGACGAGGAAATCGGGCGCGTTGGGGCGGTTATCTCTGAGATCGCCAAACGCTTTGACACGCCGATCTCTATAGATACGAGCAAATCAGGCGTTGCCGCATACGCGGTGGACGCAGGAGCAGAAATTATAAACGATATTTCAGGTTTACGGTTCGATCCGTATCTCGCCCATGTTGGCGCCGAATCCTCGGCCGGTCTGGTTTTGATGCACTCACGCGGGACGTTTGAGACGATGCACACTGAGCCTCCGGTTGCTGATATTTTGGCCGATGTTTCGGCTGACTTTCGACGTTCGATTACTGCGGCAAATCTCGCCGGCGTCGCGGATGCTAATATTGTGCTAGACATCGGCATCGGTTTTGGCAAGTCCTTTGAGCAGAATTTAGAGTTACTCGCAAAACTTGATAAAATCGTAGATGAATTTAAATCGTATCCGATGCTGGTCGGCGTATCGAGGAAATCTTTTATCGGTAAGCTCCTCGGCGATGTTCCGCCGCAAGACAGAGTCGCAGCCAGCGTGGCAACAGCCATAAGTGCGATCAGGGATGGTGCCGCGATCGTCCGCGTTCACGATGTCAAGGAAACCGTAACGGCTATCAACAGATTGCGGGAATAACACAATTTAAGACACACCAAAAAAATGAAGTACCTCCGTCTATCAATTCTGCTGACAATTTTGCTGCTTTCATCGGGCTTTACTGAGTGTTACAAGCCTGTCACTAACTCGGGCCTGCCGAGAAATATTAAAACCGTTGCTGTTCCGGCCTTTCAATTCGAAGCCAAAGGGTTGCGGTACCGTGTCGAATCACGATTTACCGAGGCTGTCAGCCGCGAGATCATCCGGCGCGGCAACGGACTAAAGGTCCAGGGTTCGCGCGACGGGGCTGATGCCGTGCTCGAGGGCACGATACGCGACTTTAGCTTCTCTGGCGTGCTGCTCGACAGCGAAGGCCGTGCCCGCGTTTACGAAGTGACCATCGTCACCGCCGTCACGATCCGTGATCTCAAAGAAAACAAGATACTCTACGACAATCAGAATTTTATCTTTCGCGATTCTTACGAGTTTTCATCCGACCCGCGCTCGTTCTTTAACGAAGAAGACCCGGCCGTCGAGCGCATGGCCAAAGCCTTTGCCGAAGCCGCCGTCTCAGCCTTTGTCAACGGATTGGGTGTGAAGGAAGAAAAGAAATAGGAAATCTTAAAGGTACAAAGACGCCCAGAAAATAAAACTCAGGCTTTCATGCTATTTTCAAAAATTTCTTACTTTGCATCTTGGCGACTTTGCGTTAAATAAATCTTATGGCCGTTGTTTCACGTGAAGATCTACGAAATCAGTTGAAGCTGCGTGAGATTGCGCCGGTTTATTTGCTGTTTGGGCCGGAGACGCATTTACGTGATCTGGCGGCGAAAACGATTGCAGATCTCGCTTTTGCCGTGGGCGACCTACGGGATTTTAACGAGACCAGTTTTAGCCTCAACAGCGACGGCAATTTAGACCGGGCACTGGCGGCGGCCGAGCAGCTGCCGATGATGGCGTCTCGTCGCGTCGTGCGGGTGAACGATATTCGCGTTTCAGCGTCCGGTTTTCGCGATACGATCACAGAGATTCATGAGCCGGTCTTATCGGCCTATCTGGCAAATCCGTCACCAAATACCGTCATTATCTTTGTCGCCGATGAGCTTAACGGCGTCCGGAAAATGGGCAAATTTTTGCGCGAGAAGACATTCGCAGTTGAATTTGCACGGCTCGACGACCGGCAATTTGCCGATTGGGCGAGAAAAGAGATCAAAGGTGCTGATGCCGAAATCGACGAGCCGACGCTCAGATATCTGTTGTCGCGTGTCGGCTCGGATGTGCGGCGTTTGACCAACGAGGTTGGCAAGCTGGCAACGGCGGCTCTACCGGGCAACAGAATCAATTCGGAACTAATCGAGTCGCTCGTGCCTGAATCGCGTGAGATCAGCAACTTTGATCTGACAGACCATCTGGTCGCGGGCCGCAAATCCCACGCGTTGACCGCGCTGAAAAGAATTCTCGACGATGGTGCAGAGCCTCTGGCCCTGCTCGGTTTGATCTCGTACAACTTTCGCCGTCTGCTGATCGCAAAGGATATGATGGACCGTAATGCCCCTCGGGCCGAGATCGCCTCCGCCGCCAAACTATTTGGCCGTGGCCAGGACGATTTTCTCTCGGCCGCGCGGCGCTCGGATATGGGCAAACTTGTCCACGCCGTTCAGCGGCTCGCCAAAACGGACTTAGCGATCAAAACCTCAATGGGCGGCGGCGGACCAGCCGCCGCTCGTATGCAGATCGAAATGCTTGTTTGCGAACTTGCTCTGATGTAGTCAGATTTGCAGGATCGATTAGATTGGTGCAAGACCGGCGGCCTTGTTAAAGTAGTTGTAAAGGTCGTTGCAATCGCCAATCGCACGATTTAAAACCAGCGGCAACTGGGCGATATCATTTGTATTAACAATGAGATTTAGATTTCTAAGGAATGCGTCGTGGGCGTTCATGGTTGTCCCTGTATCCTCGAGCGAGATGAGGAAAAGGCGACGGCGTTCGGACGAATACATCGCATTTGCCTTTTGCTGAATCACAGCCGCGCCGCCCATGTCCGGTGCAAAATCAGGCGAGAAGATCAAAATTTCCGTCTTGCCCTCACGCAGACGCTCGTTGGCCTGGGCAGGTGTCTGAGCGACGTAAACCTTGTAGCCCGATTTTGCCAAAATTTTGGCGGTCTCGTCGGCTTTTTGCCCTAAACAAAGCAGGACCCGTCGGGGCTTTTCATCACTTTCATTCTCGGCTATTGCTCCTTTATCGGTATTAAGTGCGCTCAATAGCGACCGGAGAGCGTTATTGATCTGAAAATCCGACTCTTTTGCAGCAAAATCCTCGGAGCCCTCCGCCGTCGGTGCGGCCGGCTGGTTGGCCTCCAGTTGCTCCACGGTCGAGAGCCCTTTGCCGGACGCGTCCTTCTGCACACGAAGCAGATTCTGGCAACGCGGACAGCGAACCGAAAAATTTCCACTCGGTATCTTAGATTCGTCTAACTGTAGGGAAACAGAGCAATTATCACAGCGTATTATCATGGCAATAGTTAGTAGTCGAAAGTCAAATTATTCCATCATATTCAAAACCGAGTCGGGATTATCCGGCGGCGGCGGCGGCGGGATCATCGATTTTGGCATCGTTTTGGGCTGTCCGGCGTTGGCATAATCCTCGGTTGACGAGAGGCCCTTGAGCTGCAAAATCAGATTATTTTGATTGGTCGCAAAAGACAGGCCGTCCTCCATCGTGACGATTTTTTTCTCGATCAGGTCGCGAATGACTGAGTCAAAATCCTGCATTCCGTCTATCTCTCCGTCACGGATGGCGTCGAGCAGAGATTTGCCCTCGGTCTCGCCTTTTTCGATATACTCCCGGGTTCGAGGGTTAGATTTGAGGATCTCGACGGCGGCGACGCGGCCGCGGCCGTCGGCGGTCGGGATGAGCCGCTGAGAAACGATATAGCGAAAAGTCTGAGCGAGACGCGTGCGGATAATCCGCTCTTCATTTTTGGGATATAGGCCGACAATACGGTCGATCGTCTTTGATGCGTCGATCGTATGCAGAGTCGAGAGCACAAGGTGGCCGGTCTCGGCGGCCTCAAGGGCGATCTCGGCTGTCTCGAGATCACGCATTTCGCCGACCAGAATTACTTTTGGCGCCTGACGAAGCGCGGCCCGCAGTGCGGACGCAAAATCTTTTGTATCCGACCCGACCTCACGCTGATTTATCGTGCTTTTCTTATGGCTATGCAAAAACTCGATCGGGTCCTCGATCGTCACGATATGATATGCCTTAGAATCGTTTATGCGGTCGATTATCGCGGCGAGGGTCGACGTTTTTCCCGAACCGGTCGGCCCGGTAAGCAGCACAACGCCGTTGCGAATATTGGCAATCTCGGCAAGTTGCGGCGGTAATTTTAGAGCGTCAAATGTTGGGACCTCATGCGGAATCACACGCATAACGATAGAAAACGAGTTTCGCTGCTGAAAAATATTGACGCGAAAACGGCATTTGCCCGGCAGAGCATAGCTGAGATCTGCGGTCCGGTGTTTGAACAACTGCGCCGCCGCATCCGGGTTGTCCCGCATGAGCGACATCGCGATCATCTCAGTCTGAAAAGCCGAAAGCTTGCCAAGCCCGATCGGCGATGCCGGATAAAGCACGCCGTTAATCTCGACCTGCGGCTTTTGCCCGCATGAGAAATTAAGGTCGCTGACATTCTCTGATACGAGCAGCATCTGCTCAATTATGGGTGCTACATCCAACAAGCTCATTTAGGAATTACTCCTGAAAGGTGGTCTGACAAGGCGGGAAATGTTTTGGAAAGACGAGACAGCGGTTTCAACCACTCGCGCCGTCAATAAATATTATTGAACATAGAGCATGCGGATTGCAAGTAAATTTTTAAGATTGATAAACAAAATTTTGCATTCTAGCCGGTGAGTGCTGTGAATTGCCTCATTCGCAACTCAATTTTATCCGGCTGAGAGACAATAGCACTGACGATCGCGACCGAATCGGCACCCGCATCGAGGACCGCATTGAGATTGCCCCGATCAATACCGCCGATCGCAACGAGCGGAAAATCGCCGATAACATCTCTAACCCTTGCAACCCCTTCGAGGCCGACTATATCGTCCGTATTAATCTTTGTTACGGTCTCGAAAACAGGGCCGATAGCGATATAATCAACCGGAAGCAGCAGAGCGGCACGGGCCTGATCTATCGTGTGAGTCGAAAAACCAATGATCGCCTCGGGACCGAGAATTTCCCTTGCCCGGTCGGGCGGCATATCATCCTGTCCGAGATGAACGCCATCGGCCTGGACAGCGAGAGCCATATTGACACGGTCGTTGATGATGATGCGAACACAGCATTTACGTGCATATTGAATAACCGCTACCGCCGAGGTATAAAATTCGCCTGGCGATGCGTATTTTTCACGAAGCTGGATAAACGCTGCCCCGCCGTCAATCAATTTCACCGCCTGCTCGAAATGAGAAAGGCCCGAAAGCGAAGCGTCGGTGACCGGGTAGATTTTGGGAAGTTTAAGGTTCAAGATTCAGGTGGTTCAAGGTTCAAAGTTTAAAATTCGTAACCTTGAACTTTGAACTAACGATTGAGCGCTTTCATCATCAGGAAGCAGTCTTCGCCGTTGTTATAGTATTTACCGATGCGCTGGACGATGGTATAGCCAGTGCGTTTATACAGGTCTTGGGCCGATGTGTTGCTGACACGCACCTCGAGCATAACGGTTCCAACCTCTCGTTTGCTGAGCGAGTCCTCGACGTGATTGAGCAGGCGCACGGCAATTTTACGTCGCCGGTGCTCAGGTGCGACGCCGATGGTGGTCAGATGAGCTGCACTGTTTGTGTTAACCATTACAAACGCAAATCCCACGATCTCATCCGCCGGCGTCACCATCCGATAGCTCAATGTTCGCGGCTCTTTGAGTAAATAATCAAATGTATATTTTGTATAATTATCGCCGTTGCGAAAACACCGGAGATTGAGCCTCAGCACCTCAGGCAAATGATCGAGGGTTAGCGGGCGGATATCGTAGGTCATCGGCGGTGCCGGCACAATCAACTCAGGCACCGCGAAAAACGCTGGTACGAAGAAATTTTTGATTGTTTCCAAAACGGCCATATCTTGACAAGTGATGAGTTTGTAAAGTTTTAGAGTGAAAGAACTTTTAACTCTCCAAACTTGATGAACAAACTATATGTACAAACTTTAAAACTCTTCAAACTCTACTCGATAAACATACAATCGCCATAGCTGTAAAAACGGTATTTTGCGGAGACCGCGTGACGGTATGCACTCATTATAAGTTCGTGGCCGCCAAAAGTTGAAGTCAAAACAAGCAGTGAGCTTTGTGGAAGATGAAAATTGGTCAGAAGTGCGTCTATGGCCTTAAATTTGTATCCCGGAGTAATTGTCAGATCAGCTGAGTGAGAACCGGCGTCGAATTTGCCAAATTTTACCGCATTTGTCTCCAAAGCTCTGGTCGTCGTCGTGCCAACGGCAACGATACGCTGCTTTTCGGCCCTGGCCTCATTGAGAATTGTGGCGGTCCTGGCATTTATCTCAAACCTCTCGGCTGCGACGCGATGGTTGGCCAGATCACTCACACGTACCGGTTCAAACGTGCCGTATCCGACATGCAGCGTGATCTCGGCAATTGTCACCCCGATCTCACGGATCGCATTCAAAACATCGGGCGTAAAATGCAATCCGGCCGTCGGCGCCGCGATGGCGCCGCGATTTTTGGCAAAGATTGTCTGGTAACGTTCGCGATCGGTGTCGATGGCTGAGGTTTCACGCCTGATATAGGGCGGCAGCGGTGTTTTGCCGATCTCATCAAGTATTTGGTCAAAATCTCCAACGCTTTCAAATTTTACGAATATCTTGCCATCCGCCGATTTGTCGACCACCTCAGCCGACAGCTTGTCGCCAAAATGGATGCGTTTACCGGCACGCAGCCGCCTTGCTGGCCGAGCTAATGTCTCCCACACCCCGTTTTCGCTCTCGCTTACCAGAAAGACCTCGATCTTTGCCCCCGTCTCGCTGCGGCCATAGAGCCGGGCCGGAAAGACCTTTGTGTTATTTAGCACCAGCACATCGCCGCTGCGTAAAAACTGAGGCAGTTCAAAAAAACTTCGATTTGAGAACGTCTTAGCAGAACGATTCACCGCCAGCATTCGAGAGGCCTGACGATCCGGAAGCGGTTCCTGAGCGATCAATTCGTCAGGCAGTTCGAAATTAAATTCTGTGATTAACATAGTCCAGCCCACGCATCGCCACGACCTCAAAAACCCAATTTACATCAAGAAACGCAGCCGAGGTTGTGCCTTCAAAAATGATGATAATCCAAGATTAAGCATTTGGTGCTTCAAAAAACTTCTGAGATCTCTGCGTCTGCCTCATTGATATCTGAGTTACAGTTGGGTTGAATAGGAGTCAAAACGGCTTTTACGCAGAGACCGAAGAGAAAGACTCAGCGTACGTTGGAATCACGCATGATAATTTTATAAAAAAACCTAATGCGTATTCTGGGATAAAACCACATAAATATACAAAAATAAAACGGCACACTTGATAAAAAGCGTGCCGTTTCCTTACTCCGGATCTTCAAATAAGCCGGAAGATCCGTTTAAGTTAAAACTACCTCTGTTGAATTATTTATCATAATATCACCCCCAGTGATGACATTATGCCACAAAACTTTTGCGTAAAGCTAGAAGAATTTTTTTAAGAGGTACATGTTCGCTGATTGACAGCGAAACTTTATTGCCAATCAAAAAAAAGGTTAGAAATCTGGATATTACCCTCCTCAGCTATCGCTCCTCGACGGCGATCTGGGAATTTTCAGCGCCCACTGTTCTTTTATTTTGCATAACGCTATTATACGCAAATCGGGCGCTGCCCAAGAAAGCCACAGGGCGAACTGCCCTGGGTGTGACAAAACTATCACTTTGGCCCGACCTTTTCCTCAGCCGACAATCCTAACCTGCCTACAACTTGTCACCTCTTCGAGTTAGAATCGTTGAATGAGCGAACAATCAAAGATCGAAAACGACGAAATGGCCGCGCGAGTGAAGGTGGAACGGCAGGGATTGATCACGCATCTCGACGATTGGCTGGAAACACCGCTGCTTATACTCGGTTTTGTCTGGCTTGGTCTGCTGATTTATGAACTCATCTGGAATCTCTCGCCGTTGCTTGAGCTTATCGGCACGGTAATCTGGATCATTTTCATACTCGATTTCGTTATCAAATTCTCGCTCGCACCGGTTAAGACCGATTATCTGAAGTCAAACTGGCTGACCGCTCTGTCTCTCATCGTTCCCGCATTGCGGGTGTTTCGTATCTTTCGCGCCTTTCGAGTTCTTCGTTTGGCACGCACGGCCCGCGGGGTGAGGCTGTTTCGCGTTTTAACGTCGATAAATCGGGGGATGAAATCCCTCGGAGCGAGCTTTGGCCGTCGCGGATTTGGGTATGTTGTAGCGCTTTCGGTGATAGTTTGTTTTGCGGGCGCGGCCGGAATGCTGGCTTTTGAAGGTGATGTGCCAAAAGGCTTCAAAACTTACGGCGACGCTTTGTGGTGGACGGCTATGCTCTTGACGTCGATCGGTTCGGACTATTTCCCCCAGTCGGCCGAGGGACGCGTGCTGTGCTTTATTATTGCGCTCTACGGCTTTGGCGTTTTTGGTTACGTAACCGCAACACTCGCTACGTTTTTTGTCGGGCGCGACGCCGAAGCGAAAGATTCGGAAATCGTCGGCGCCGAAGACGTGAGAGCTCTAAAATATGAGATCGGAAGCTTGCGCGAAGAAATTCGCGGTTTGTCGGAAAAGCTTGAGGCTGGCGGATAATCGACGGCCGCTACGTTCAAAAGTGATTTATTGATACAAAACCATGACAGAACTGAATAGCCAATGAACAAAATAAAGGAAATTCAAACTAATTTGCGAGCAAGCTTATGGTTCGTTCCCGTTCTGATGATTTTCTCTCGATTACTCTCGCGCTAACGCATTTCGAAATTCGATTAACATTTTAATTATATTTGAATTGATTTGTCGCCCGATTATTTTTAAGCCGGGCTGTCTAATCCGGTTGCGTGTTTGCGTATTGTTCCGCATTCGACCGGACGGAAATAGTTTTGTGGAAATGTAAAAAAAGCTTGGTTCTTGCGATTGTATTGGCAAAGACATACCCGCCCTATAGACTATTCTATGATTGATAAAAGGAGAAATTATGAATTTATCAAGCACTTATCATCAATCATCGGCACAGACGAGCGGCGGTTTCGGCAAAGCGATTTTTCGCGGTTTCGGGGCGGCATTATTCCTGTCGTCGTTTTTATTTTTAGTTTCGTGCGCCGATTCAGCGAGCGATCGAGCCGATAAAGTCGGCGGCATAACCGCCCGGCAGGTGATCGAAAACCCGTCGGCTTATGTCGGAAAAACCGTGACGGTCAGCGGCGATGTTGAAGAAATCTGGAATCCGCGGGCGTTTAATATGGACAGCGGCATATCGGTCGGCGAACTGCTCGTCATCGGACGCGAGCCGTTTCCGCAAATTCCCGACGTGGGCAATCGCGCTTACGTCGTCAGCGATATAGCGACTGTAACGGGCGTGGTCAGAATGTTTGTAACCGCCGACATTGAGCGCGAAATCGGTTGGGATTTGGACCCGCGAATCGAGGCGGAATTTAACG
>JBBSJK010000036.1:0-31540 GCA_038257355.1 Pyrinomonadales bacterium
AAAACGGTTTACGCTCATGGAATGTGGCTCGATGCCGATGGCCGAAAGATGGGCAAGACAACAGGTAACGTGATCGAAGTTGATGTTTTACATGAACATTTTCAGGTCGATGCTGTGCGTTATTTTTTGCTGCGTGAGATGGTTTTTGGCCAGGATGGTAAGTTCGGCTACGAAAACTTGATTGACCGTGCCAACGCCGATCTCGCAAGCGGCCTCGGCAACCTTGCGAGCCGCACTTTCTCGATGATCACCAAATACCGCGAAGGCCTCATTCCGAGCGGTAAGATCGCCGAAGAGAATTACCTCAACGCGAAACGTGCCGGAGTCAGCCCGGACGATCAGGAACTGGCTTCGGTTGTAGAACATGCACGCGACGAGTTTTTACGGCGGTTCGACAATTTTGAATTTAGTCTCGCGTTGGAAACGGTTTGGACCGTCATCGCTCGCGTCGATAAACTGATATCAGACTCAAAGCCGTGGGAACTGATAAAAGACGACAAACAGGCCGAAACGCTCAATGCTGTTCTCTACCGGGCCTGCGAAACGCTCCGTTGGCTCTGCATACAGCTTTACCCCGTTATGCCCAAGGCGTCAAAAAATATCTATAGCCAGATCGGCCTTAGTGAAGATATAGCGTCTATCGATCCCGCAAATCTAAAATGGGGCGAACTCGCCGCCGGAACCAAGATCGGCGAAACAATCGGCGTTTTCCCGAGAATTGATAAGAAAAAAGTTATGGGTGAAATTACGAAGCCAGTAGTCAGTAGTCAGTTGTCAGTAGTCAGTAAAGATGCAGTCGTCGGTAGTCAGTTGTCAGGTGTAGGTGGAGAGGGTGCGAAGCAGGATCTTGCTGACGACGGACAACCGACAACTGACAACTACATAACCATAGACGATTTCCTTAAGGTCGAACTCCGCGTAGGCGAGATCAAGGTCGCGGAACGGATTCCGAAGGCTGATAAACTCCTCCGCTTCGAGATCGACCTCGGCGAATCAGAACATCGCCAGATCCTCGCCGGCCTCGCCGAATACTACGACCCCGAAACTCTCATCGGCCGCAAAGTCGTAGTCGTCGCCAACCTAAAACCCCGCAAAATGCGGGGCCTAGAATCCCAAGGCATGATCTGCGCCGCCTCGCTGGAAGACGATTCGGGGCCAAATCCAGCATTGGCAGCGTTTTTGGAAAATGTTGAGGTGGGAGCTAGATTGAAATAGAGAGAGACTTTGGATTGAGAAAAACGGGACCGCTGAAAAAGAGCTGAATATAAGCCTGCACGCTGCAAAGGACTCTAAGAAGCGAGTCCCTGTAAGGGACTGATGTAATAGCGTCGGGAGAATCCCGACGATCAAGTTGCAATATATGACGCGTCCCTGAAAGGGACGAATGAGGGACCAAATTTAATTCGTCCCTTACAGGGACGCTAATCTATGTTCGAGAAGATTTCGTCGGGTGTTACCCGACGCTATTGAATTTGTCCCTTACAGGGACGTTTGGATCGTGCCTTGAAAGGGACTGATATAATAGCATCGGGAGAATCCCGACGATCTAAATCTAACTACATATCTGTCCCTGAAAGGGACAAATGACGGTTATGGCACAAACTCTCTACAGCAGTTACATGCACATCGTTTTCTCGACTAAGAATCGATTCAACTTTATCCAACCTGAGATCGAAGACGAACTCTACGCCTACATCGGCGGTGTCGTCCGCAATTACAAAAGCGTGTTACTAAAAGCTGGCGGAACGGGGAATCACATTCATTTGCTTGTATCGTTAAACAAGAACCATCTCGTTCCCGACCTAATCGGAGATGCAAAGCGCGAATCATCGAGTTGGATCAAGACGAAAAGTCCGATGCTAAGCAAATTCGGCTGGCAGGACGGTTACTCGGCTTTCTCGCTCGGATATACACATATCCCCGCGGTCAAAAAATATATCGCCAATCAAAAGGAACATCACAAACACAAACTTTTCGAAGACGAGTTGCGAGGGTTTTACAAGAAATACGATATGGATTTCGATGAGCGGTATGTTTGGGATTAGATAATCATTCGTCCCTTACAGGGACGGATTCGTTTAGGGATCGTATAGTCGGGATTCTCCCGACGCTCAAGATGCAATATATGACACGTCCCTGAAAGGGACGAATGACGGATCATATTTAATTCGTCCCTTACAGGGACGCTAATCTGTGTTCGCGATGATTTCGTCGGGTGTTACCCGACGCTATTGAATTTGTCCCTTACAGGGATGTTTGGATCGTGTCCTTGAAAGGGACTGATAATAACAGCATCGGGAGAATTCCGACGATCAAGATGCGATATATGTCGTGTCCCTGAAAGGGACGAATGACGGATCATATTTAATTCGTCCCTTACAGGGACGCTAATCTATGTTCGAGAAGATTTCGTCGGGTGTTACCCGACGCTATTGAATTTGTCCCTTACAGGGACGTTTGGATCGTGTCCTTGAAAGGACTTGCTCTACAATGACTACAACCGGCAAAAATCGGGGAAATAATCATGAGATACGTACTTGAAGAGAACGACGACCTTCGGGCCGAATACAACTTGTCATCGCTGAAAGTCAGACGAGTTGGTAAAGCAAGGGTTGCCAATTATGTGCAGCTCGATGAAAACGACGACTTGTTGCCGCATTACGATTTCGATTATTCAAAGTCTAAACGAATCGATTCTCTGAAGCGTACAAAAAAGGCCTAACTGTCAATATTCACGGAAAAGACCGTTGTTCAGAAGCCGTCGAGTCAGATCACGAAAACTAATGAACTTTATTGATTCCCATTGCCATATTGACGGCGAGCAGTTTGACGAGGATCGCGACGAGGTTGTTGCGAGGGCTCGTGAGGCTGGGGTTGTCGCGATGTTGAATATTGGGACGGGTGATCCGGGTTCGGATGATTTTCGGCGGGCGGTGGCGGTGGCTGAGAGGTATGAGAATGTTTACGCGTCGGTTGGGGTTCATCCGCATGATGCGAAGCTGTATGATGATGCGGCTGAGGAGCATTTGATCGAGCTGGCGAAGAGTGAGAAGGTGATCGCTTGGGGCGAGATTGGGCTTGATTATTATTACGATAATTCGCCGCGAGATGTGCAGCGGGACGTTTTTCGGCGGCAGATACGGACGGCGAGAGGGTTGGGGTTGCCGATTCTTATTCACAGCCGCGATGCCGATGATGAGACGGTTGAGATATTGACCGACGAATGCTCGTGGGATGGTTTTCGCGGGATAATGCATTGCTTTGGCGGTACGGCGTCGATGGCTGAGACGCTGATGAAACTCGGTTTTTTGATTTCGTTCGCGGGGAACGTCACGTTTAAGAAGGCCGATAATCTGCGTGATGCCGCTCGCGTGGTGCCTCTCGACCGGCTCTTGATCGAAACCGATTGCCCGTTTCTCACCCCCGTTCCGTTTCGAGGGAAGCGGAACGAGCCAAGCTTTGTTTCTCACACGGCTGCATTTCTAGCCGACTTTTACGGAATTGAGTGCGACCGACTGGCTGCAGCAACGACGCAAAATTTTCTGGACCTATTCCATCTAAAAATGGAAGTATGATTAGCATCCGCAACAGTGTTGCATGCATCATACATCGTGATGGAATTTCGACGATCGTGTTATTTGGCCGATTGCGCGCGTTGAGGTGGTGGGACATGGGACACTTAGGCATCGGCCAGGATAAGCGTTAATATTTATGAAAGGGCATTGCGAGGTTGATGGACTTGCGTCCTAAGGGAAATTAAATATGGCAAAAGAAAATTCATTCGATATTGTTTCTAAAACAGATTACGCCGAGCTGACCAACGCTCTCAACCAGACCGAGAAAGAGATCTCGCAGCGGTTCGATTTTAAGGGCAGCAAGGCCAAGGTCGAGCTGCAGGCGAAGGACCTGATCATGACCGCCGAGGACGACACGCGTCTGCGCAACATGAACGACATCCTCCAGAGCAAACTCGTCAAACGTGGCATCTCGCTAAAAGCTCTTGATTATCAAAAAGCCGAACCCGCCGCGGGCGGGACTCTGCGCCAATTGGTTAAGGTACAGCAGGGAATCCCGATCGAGAAAGCCAAAGAAGTCGTTCGCTTTATCAAAGACGAAAAATTCAAGGTTCAGGCCTCGATCCAGGGCGAAACCGTCCGCGTTTCGGGCAAAGACCGCGATACGCTCCAGGACGTGATGGCAAAGTTAAAGGCAAATGACTTTGGGATCGATATGACGTTTGATAATTATCGGAGTAATTAAGGGATTTTGGGGTTTTGGAAATCAATAGCCTTAGTTTTTATTGCAGTGGTTGGCTTTCTGTCAGTCGCGTGCATAAAGCCAGTTATATTCGAAGGAAATTCAATGTTACCAGCGATAAAAAATGGTGACCGCTTGTTGGTTTCTTCAAACATTTCGAATCTTGAGCGGGGCGATATCATTCTGTTCAGATATCCAAACGACCCAAGCAAATTTTACATTAAGCGGATCGTGGGACTTCCGTCAGAAAAAGTATCAAATCGGGCTGGGAAGGTATTCATAAATGGAAATCTTCTTCAAGAGGAATACGTCGATGAAGTTACCAATCAGCAAAAATGGCCGTCTAGCTCGTTTACCATGGAGACAGATACTTACTTCGTCTTGGGCGATAATAGAGATAACTCGTCAGACTCACGATTCTGGGGACCGGTAAAGCGGGATCTAATCCTCTCCAAATACGTTTCTAGGTATTAGACCCGACAAGGAAGATGGGGTTAGTTCATGAAGTACTCAACTTGTTGATTAAGTAAATGCAAACATTTGCCCCCATGCGTGAGCCGCAGGATGCTCATCTTGCCTCGAAGAGAATCTTTAATCTGATCAAGGCGGAGCTCGCTTTGGTTGAGGAGGAGTATGAGCGGCAGGCGAGTTCGAATATTCAGGTGATCGATTATCTGGGTGAATATCTACGCGCGTCTGGCGGGAAGCGAGTGCGGCCGGCGCTCACGATACTAGCTAATTACTCGGTTGGCGGGACAGCTACGAATGACAATGTCATTAGGCTGGCGACCGTGATGGAGATGCTCCATACAGCGACTTTGGTGCATGACGACATTATCGATAATGCCGATTTGCGCCGGAACAGGTCATCGGTCAATGCTCGGTTTGGCAATCAGACGGCTGTTTTGATGGGCGACTGGCTGTATATGTCGGCGTTTGAGACTACGGCTCGTGAGCGATCACTCGAGATCATCGATATATTAACGCGTTTGACGCGGAAGATGACTGAGGGCGAGTTGATACAGCTCACACGGATTGGGCGGCTCGACATTTCAGAGTCGGAATATTTTGATATTCTGCGCCGAAAGACGGCATTTTTGTTTTCGGCTTGCTGCGAGGTCGGTGCGATTCTTGGTGGTGCGAGTAAATTACGCCAGGATGCTCTGCGAGATTACGGTATGCATCTCGGCATAGCGTTTCAACTTTCGGATGACATTCTCGATGTGACCGCCGAGACAGCGAGTCTTGGCAAGGCGGCCGGTACGGATTTGCTCGAGGGCAAACTTACGCTCCCGCTCATATATCTGCTCGAAAGATCACCAGCCGTTAAATCTAAACTCGAAAAGATAATGTTTGACGGTGAGTATTCGTCCTTCACGCGTGAGGAGATAAAATCCGTGCTGATCGATCTTGGAATTTTACAATCGATCAAGGACCGTGCCGACGATTATGCTGACCGCGCAAGAAAAAGTCTTGAAGTTTTAGATGAATCAGAGTATCGTTCTACTTTGGAAGATGTTTTGACATTTGTCACAGACAGAAACTACTAAACTTAATTAAAAGGCGCGATGTCAAACAGGCTAACTTCCCAGTAGTTCTGTAAATAGCTCGTTCTCAATATGTTAGACGAAAATGTTATAACAACTCTCGAAGATATTCTCGATAAGACGCGTGGTGCTCATGGACACGCCGTGGCAAAACTTCGGGAAGCCGAGGCGGAGGTCGACAGGCTCCGTCGTGAGATCGGCGCATTGGAAAACAGCGCCACCCAGACGGCCAATGCGATCGACGGCATACGTATGACATTGCGCGACGGCACCGGCAGATCAGCCGCTTTGGGCAGCACATTTAGAATGGAGAGTGATCCGGAACGGCATATGCCTCGTGCCGGCCATTCTGAACAGAGGTCGAATGTTCAGGAATTGTCGTCACGTGATTACCGCCGTGACAATTCGGTTGCCTACATCAACCAAAACCGCAGCAAACCCACAATTCATAACGATTTTGAGCCGATCAGCAACCGTTTTGGCGATCGTACTATCACACAGTCGTGTACCATGCTTTTGCGCGAAGCGGGCCGTCCGCTTCATGTGAACGAACTCTACAATCTGTTGATCGCCGGCGGTATGAAATTTAAGGGAAACAATCCAACCATCTCCGTCGCCGTTTCACTGAGCCGAAACTCACGGTTTCGCAAGGTAGATCCCGGCACCTTTGATCTGGTCATCCGCGAGGCTTATCAAGCCGCGTCTTAATGGTGCAGAGTGTCCGATAAGGCTTGTAAAAGTGTATAATAAAGCAGTATAACGTTTTGATTTGAGGAGTTTTGATGTCTCGATCTAACAAGCTTTATTATCTTTCTGTCCAATATTTTTCAATATTTGCAGCTATAATTTTTATCTTATGCTCGACGACGGCAGCTCAGAGCCTGAGGTTGCGTGCGCAGATCAATCCGAATTGCGCCGTGGCCGGCGGTAATCCGAGTTTGAAATACGCTGATATATACGCGGACGGCAATATTGCGGTGCAGGGCAGTTACAATTGCAAAGGCGTATTTATTTATGACCTCACCAATCCGGACGCTCCGGTTCTCGCCAGCTTCTACAATCCATCTCCTAATCAGGCATTTCTTGAGGCAATAGTGGTCGGAAATCGCGGATATTTTGGCAGCGGCGGGCCGTTTGCAAACGGATCTCCCGCGACCGGCGACGGGGTCCATATCGTTGACCTGACAGACCCGTATCAGCCCGTTCTGCTGGGAAAGGTGAATGCCACCACCGGTGACGGCTTTAACGGCATTCACGAGATGAATGTCTATGGCAATTATTTAATCGAGAACTACAACCAAACCACGATCAAGAAGCTAAAAATCATTGATGTTAGCAATCCCGCTCAGCCGTTTTTACGTTGGGATTTTGTCCCGCTGGATGGGTTATGGATCCACGCCGTGCACATTCGCGGAACCAAAATGTTTCTGTCCGGGTGGGCCGGGACGATTGAGATCTATGATATTTCAAATTTGGCAAACGAACCGCCTGTTTTGCTCGGCTCTATCCAAGGCGATGGCCGAAATCACAGTTCGTGGACCAGTGAGGACGGCAATTATCTGTATTCATGCAGAGAGACTCAGGATGGCGATCTGCGTGTGTACGACATTAGAAATCCCGCTGAGCCTCTTCTCGTGCGTAGCATTAAGACCAGCGATCTCGGACTCAACGCGATCAGCCCGCACAATCCGGTGGTAATGGGCAATTATTTGTATGTTTCGTGGTATCAGGCGGGTGTGCAGGTATTTGATCTGACTGACCCAACCTTTCCTAAGCATATTGCCCAATATGATACATATCCGGAGGCATTTGCACCGCCCGAAGAGTCAAACCGGCTCGAAGATGCCGAGCCGTGGGATATGATCTGTGGTGTGTCAAATCTTCAAAACGCTCTGCCCACAACCTACGATGGCAATTGGGCGGTTTTTCCGTTTCTTGGGCAAAAAAAGATACTCCTAGGCGATATGGCCAGGGGCCTGTTCGTTTTGGATGCCAGCGGTTTGGCTTCGCCGCTCAAAAATCGCGTATCGGACTTCGATGGTGACGGGAAAACCGATCTATCCATCTTCCGGCCAACAAATGGCAACTGGCAAATCCAGACCAGCTCGAATAATGTTGTCAGCACACCGCATTTCGGTTCGGTTGACGATATTATGGTGCCGGGAGATTATGACGGTGACGGCAAAACTGAGCTTGCCATTTTCCGTCCGTCAGAGGGTGTCTGGTATTTAGAACGCGGTGCGGGTTATACAACGGTAAATTTTGGAGTCGCTGGCGACATTCCGGTACCCGCCGATTACGATGCAGATGGTAAGACGGACATTGCCGTATGGCGTCCGTCCAACGGCGTTTGGTATATATGGCGGAGCACATTGGGCATCTCATATACTCCGTGGGGTCTGGCGATGGACAAGCCCGTGACAGGCGATTTTGACGACGACGGTAAAGCGGATATCGCGGTATGGCGGCCTGAAAACGGGGTCTGGTATGTTCTGCCAAGCTCTTCGTCCATCCCGCTTTACTATCATTTTGGCAGCAACGGAGACAAACCGGTCAGTGCTGATTTTGACGGTAACGGGCGGACCGATTTCGCCGTTTATCGCCCGTCAAACGGTACCTGGTATGTTTTTGACCCGGCGGCGGTCCCGGCATTTTCCGAGCATAGATGGGGACTTGCGGCAGATATTCCAATCCCCGCCGACTACGACGGCGACGGCAAGGCTGACATCACAATATTTCGCCCTCAAACCAATGAATGGTACCGGATAAATAGCTCAAACGGCCAATATGTCGTAAATGTCTTTGGCCAACCCGGCGACCTGCCCTCACCATCATCGGTTAATCCGCAATAGTACACAATCAGGCAATTCGACCACTTGACTTTGGGCGGTTTGTTTCTATGATTGCAGTATGAAATTATACCTGACGATTGGCAGCGGCTCGCTGGCGGGGCGTGGTTATGAGCTTGAGACGGGATTTATAACCATCGGCCGCAGCGAGACCTGCAGTATCCGATTTGATCCGATGTCGGAGCGGATCGCGTCGAAGCAGCATGCTTTTATCGAGGCCCGAGCCGACGGGTTTTATCTCACCGACAATAAGAGCACAAACGGAACTCTGCTCAACGGCCAAAGGGTCGATATCGCAAAATTAAACTCCGGCGATCAGATACAATTCGGGTCAAATGGCGTGACGGCATCTGTCAGGATTGATGCCGGCCAGCCTCAGGCTGTAATTACTGGCCAACAAAGCTATCGGGAATACGAGATGCAGCAGTTTAATCAGACCGCTGCTCAGGAACCCGCAAACATGCAGGCGTCGCTTCATAATTTTGGCCTCGGCGGGGCCGCACCCAAAATTGAGCCGACCAAAACCGGTCGATATATTGGCATAGCGATTACTATCTTTGCGATTGTCTTTATGTCGTTAATAGTGATGCTGCTGATGTTTGCAAGCGTCGGCATCGTTCCGGCGGTTATCGCGGCGGTCGTCGCATTCATCCCGGCTGCGTTATATCTTTTGCCACTGATTTGGCTCGACCGCTACGACCCCGAACCCATCTGGCTGCTCTCGCTCGCGTTTGCCTGGGGCGGACTGGTGGCGGTCATCGCATCATTTGTTGTCAATACCGTGATCGGCGCCGTAACCTATCAGGTCACTCAAAGTGCAGATGCAGCCACATTTGTGGGAGCCGTAATTTCTGCTCCGATTTTCGAAGAAGCATCGAAAGGCCTCGGTTTGCTTGTTTTGTTGATATTCTTTCGGCGATATTTTGATGATATCCTTGACGGGATAGTCTTTGCCGGCGTGATTGCCCTCGGTTTTGCAACGGTTGAGAATGTGTTGTATTACGGGCGGGCGGTTGATGGCGGCGGTTTGGGCGGCCTGACCGTTCTGTTTTTTATGCGCGGGATAATGTCGCCGTTTGCACATGTTACATTTACCGCAATGATGGGCATCGGATGCGGTATTTCGCGTGAATCCCACAACACATTTGTCAAAATTATGATGCCTGTCGTCGGTTACATAGCCGCTGTTGCACTTCACGCTCTGTGGAACGGCATGGCCGTTGTCGGCGGCTTGCAGGGTTTTATCGTCGGCTATCTCGTGCTCCAAATACCATTTTTTCTCATCTTTGTCGGTTTTTCGCTCTTTATTATGCGGCGACAGAATAAGATACTTAACGAAATGCTCGCCATCGACATCGCCCGCGGCCTGATTCCCCAGGAGCACGCCAGTACCGCGACTTCCGCGTTTAAGAGTTCGGGCTGGATACTCGGCGGCCTGTTTAACGGCAAATTCAAACCACGCAGCCGTTACGTTCAGGCGATCGGCAAACTCGGCCTCAGCTATTGGCATATCCAGAGGGCAACCGCCGCCCAGGGACACACGGGCAGCTTTCAGCAAAATCCAATCCTCCGTGACGAAGTTTTAAAATGGCGAGATCAAGTGTAAAATAATGTTAAGAATATTTTCTATTAGTCTGTCTATACATTTATAAGAAAATATTTTGACCTATGGGGCAAACGCTTAGCTCGAATATTTATAATATGTTAGCCCATTTCGCCTCCCATTCCACTTTAACTATATTGCATTAAAAGATCGCGGCTGGATTTGGATCAAAAAAGGAGAGTATCAAAGTGCCGGAAGAGTATAACCAAATAGACATTGTCGATCAGCTAAATCCGGATGAGGCGGAATTGCTCGAAGAAATTCTGACGGATCTAGGCGAATCCCGACGTAAATTTATCGGCCACACGTCCTCGGCCGCACTAGGCTCTTTGGTGCTGCAGTTCCTGGCAAAGCGAAATGCCCTGGCCGGAACTGAAGAGTTTCTATATGCCCCTGCAGCTGCCGACGAAAATGCCGTAACGGTTGCGTTTCGAGTCAACGGTGTTCAAAAGTCTCTGACTCTCGATTCCAGAGTTACGGTTCTAGACGCACTTCGCGAGAGCCTCGGGCTGACCGGCACGAAAAAGGGATGCGACCACGGCCAATGCGGGGCCTGCACCGTCATGGTTGACGGCAAACGTGTTTTGTCGTGCCTGACGCTGACTGCCCAGTGTGACGGTCGGGAAATTACGACGATCGAGGGCGTCGGCAAGGGCGACGAGCTCGACGCATTGCAGACTGCGTTTATCAAACACGATGGTTTTCAATGCGGATTCTGCACACCGGGACAGATATGTTCCGCAATTGCATTGATGCAGGAGGCGAAGAACGGCGAACTCAGCTATGTGACCGCCGATGTCCGCCAACAGCCGCGAGCGGTCACGCTGTCTGACGAGGAGATCAAGGAGCGAATGTCGGGAAATCTCTGCCGATGCGGGGCATATCCTAATATTGTCGCTGCGATTCGCGAGGTCCATACGGGCCGTCAAACCGATCCGATGGCGTTTAATTTTGACTTCGATAAGGAGGGAACCGATGCGACCGTTTAAGTTTTCACAGGCGTCTGATATCGCCAAAGCTACGCAAGCCGTTACCGCCAACCGCGAAGCAAAATTTATTGCCGGCGGTACAAACATACTCGATTTAATGAAGGAGGGCATCGAGCGTCCAAGGGAGTTGGTTGATGTTTCGAGGCTGAGTTTGACACAGATCAGATCGATTTCAGGCGGTATTTCGATCGGAGCACTTGCCAAAAATACCGAGACGGCAAATCATCCACTGATCCGGCGCAACTATCCGCTTTTGACACTGGCGATTCTCGCCGGTGCCTCTCCGCAGATCCGCAATATGGCAACAAACGGCGGCAATCTGATGCAGCGGACCCGGTGTACATATTTTTACGATGTAACCATGCAGTGCAACAAACGCGAACCGGGAACCGGCTGTGGAGCGATGCAGGGCATCAACAAAAGTCACGCTGTCTTTGGCTGGAGCGATAAGTGTATCGCCGTGAATCCCTCGGATATGAGCGTCGCTCTGTCGGCGCTAGACGCGACGGTAAAGGTTCAGGGTGCCGGGGGCAAGCAGCGTTTGATACCGTTTGCTGATTTTCAACGTCTGCCCGGCGAAACACCTGATAAGGACAACACGCTCGATCACGGCGAACTGATCACAGCTATTGAGATTCCGGCCTCGTCGTCGGCTATTGGTTCAAATTCGCATTACTTAAAGGTGCGTGACCGTTCGAGCTATGCATTTGCGATTATCTCGGTCGCTGCGGGTTTCGAGATTAAAGGCGGGATGGTCCAGAGGTCACGGATCGTTCTTGGCGGCGTGGCACACAAACCGTGGCGGGCGGCTGAAGCCGAAAAATTGCTTCAAGGGAAACGACCGACCGAAGAGATCATCAGAGCGGCAGCCGATGCAGAAATGAAGAATGCTAGGCCGCTGGAACATAACGGCTACAAAGTCGAACTTGGAAAACGCGCGATCGTGTTGGCAATCAAGCGGGCATTAAAAATCGGGGTGGCATAATGGATCAAGGATTTACATTAAAAAGCGTGGAAAATAAACAGATTGGCGGGGCGGTGAGCCGTATCGACGGTATCCTAAAGGTCACGGGGACGGCAAACTATGCCACCGACTGGCCGATCAAAAACGTCGCCCACGGATTTATCGTAAAAAGCACAGTCGCGGCGGGCACGATCTCAGATATCGACACAGGAGCCGCAGAAAAGTCCCCCGGAGTGATAAGGATCGTCACTCATAAAAATGCTCTAAAACTCACACCCGCCGGTAATCTGCGCGGCGGAGCTGTTTTGCAGGATGCAAAAGTTGAGTTTTTTGGCCAGCATCTCGCATTGGTCGTTGCCGAGACGTATGAACAGGCCAGATCGGCTGCGGAACTTGTTAAGGTCACATATCAAAAGACAGATGCTAAGGTCGATTTTGACAAACTTTCAAAAGAAGCCGTGAAACCAACTTCTCCATCACGGGCCGACGCGGTTCGCGGTGATTTTGCACAAGCTTACGAGGCCGCCGAGCATAAGATTGATTTTACCTATGAGACTCCGATAGAGCATCATCATCCGATGGAACCGCACTCAACTATTGCAGTTTGGGAAGGCGAAAAATTGACGATTTACAACGCCTCTCAGATTGTCAACGGGGTGCAAAACGCTATAGCCACGGTGTTTGGGATAAACCGGGAAATGGTCCGGGTCATCACGCCGCATATCGGCGGCGGCTTTGGATCTAAGGGCGGAGCTTGGGGAAATGTCGTGCTCACGGCCATGGTCGCCAAAATGCTCAACCGTCCTGTAAAACTTGCTTTGACGCGTCAGAACATGGTCAATTCTGTCGGTCTGAGGCAGCGAAATATTCAGCGTATGCGCCTCGCCGCCAGCAAGGATGGCAAACTGACGGCACTCGCACACGAGACAACGACTCACTGCGCTACAACCGGCGAGTATATCGAGGGGTGCGGCGACATTTCGGCAATGATGTATGATGTCCCGAATGCCCTGATCTCCTACCGCGTTGCACCGATGAATGTCATTACGCCGACTTTTGTCAGAGGCCCGGGCAAGGCTCCGGGCAGTTTTGCTCTCGAATCGGCTATTGACGAACTTGCCTACAAACTCAAAATGGACCCGGTCGAGTTTCGCATTAAAAATGAGCCGACAAAGGACCCGGCAAACGGTAAACCGTTCTCATCGCGTAAGACTGTCGATTGTCTTCGACGCGGGGCCGAAATGTTTGGTTGGAACAATCGAAAGATGGAGCCGCGACAAACTCGCAATGGCGACTTTTTAATCGGTCACGGCGTCGCGATCGGGTCATATCCGGCACGCCAGCAGGGAACATCGGCGATAGTTAAATTGACGCGTTCAGGCAATAATGTGGATGCCATCATTGAGCTTGCCGCCAGCGATCTAGGGACCGGAACTTACACAATACTCGCCCAGATTGCAGCCGAGACTCTTGATATGCCGATACAAAAGATCAGTATCAAGATCGGAGATTCGGCCCTGCCGCCAGCTGCAGGATCGGTGGGATCAATTGGAGCAGCCAGCTTTTCAAATGCGGTCAGCGAGGCGTGTCTACAGACAAGAGCAGAATTACAGGCAAAATCGACGCGTCAATATGTCAAAGCTCCCTCGATGTCCGATTTGATGGTAGCCGCCAGCCTGAACGAGTTCCAGACCCGTGTTGACGCCAAACCGCCGGCCGATGCCTCGAAATACTCAAGCCACTCGTTTAATGCAAATTTTGCCGAGGTATCCGTGAATGAGTTGACCGGCATGGTCCGAGTCGAGCGTATGGTTGCTGTCACCGGTGCCGGACGAATCCTCAACCCAAAGACTTCGCGTTCGCAGATCATCGGCGGCTGTGTATGGGGCATTGGAATGGCTCTCACCGAAGAGTCGATCCTCGATCCGCGTTGGGGTAATTTTGTTACGCGAACATTCGCCGATTATCACATTCCAGTAAATTTGGACATCGGTACAATAAATGTTGCCTTTGTCCCCGAGGAAGACAAGATCGTCAATAAGTTGGGTGTAAAAGGCATCGGCGAGGTCGGCATCGTCGGCGTCGCTGCCTCAATCGCAAACGCCGTATTTAACGCGACCGGCAAACGGATCCGCAACTTGCCAATTACACCGGATAAGCTGTTGTAATTAAATTTAACCCAGAGTTTACGGAATCTGCGTTAAAAAAAGCAGGCTGCTGGACGCAACCTGCTTTTTCTATGATTTTGGTAGGCCGAGCAGGGATTGAACCTGCGACCCGCGGATTAAGAGTCCGCTGCTCTGCCAACTGAGCTATCGACCCAAAAACACTTTGAAATTATAGCAAAATAATTGTCACAAGCCCATAACCGCAAAAATTTCTCAAAAACTCGTTCTTCATTTGGAATAATTTCGTAGTACATACAAGATAATATCCATGAAGGAATGCCCCAAATGTGAATTATGTTATCCGGACGAGGTTGCCGAATGTCCGATAGACGGGACGGCCACGCGGTTTGCCCTGCCCGGGCCGCAGACTATCGCTGACCGGTATCTGCTCGAGAGCCGTTTGGGGCGCGGGGCGATGGGGCAGGTTTATCTCGCAAAGGACACAAAATTTGACACGCGAAAGGTGGCGGTCAAAACGGTTCGCCAGGACATTTTGAGCAGCGAAGACCTGCAGGAAGGCGAGGCGATCGCACGATTTGAGCGCGAAGCCCAGGCCGCCGCTTCGATTCAGCATCCAAACACTGTCAGCGTCACTGATTTTGGCGAATCAGCCGACGGTATCTTTTATCTAGTAATGGAGTATGTCGAGGGCGAGACGCTGCATAAATTGCTCCGCCGCGAGGGAACTCTGCCTGTCAAAAGAGCTGTCCGTCTTTTGCGACAGATTGCCGATGGCGTCGATGCAGCCCATGACCTGGATATTCTTCACCGCGATTTAAAGCCCGCGAACATCTTTATAATGCAAAAGGGCAAAGGCGGCGACGGGTTTGTAAAAGTTGGCGATTTTGGTTTGGCGAAGATAATGAATCAGACCGTGACCGACGCTGCGTCCAACGCCACGCCTTCGTCACGCGGTATTATCGGCACGCCGGAATTTATGTCGCCCGAGCAGATGCAGCCCGAAGTTGGCGTCGATAAACGTGCCGATCTCTACGCTCTGGGGACGATCGCCTATCTGATGCTTGGCGGCAAAACGCCGTTCGCAGGCGAACTGATGCAGCTTATTATGCAAAAGGTGATGCATACTCCGCCCCCGCTCTCGTCGATCCGTTCGGATATACCGGGCGATGTCGATCGGGTGATAATGAGTGCTCTTGAGATTGAACCGGACAAACGCCCACATTCCGTCGCGGAATGGATAGAAGAACTCGAAAAAGCCGCCGAGGACATCGACGAGAAGAAAGGCGGTAAATCGCGTCTCGTCATACTCGCTCCGGTAAATGCAGAGGTTTATGTCAACGACGAACGAAAGGGTAGCGTCGGCAGTTCAGGCCGAGTTGTTTTAACTGACATACCAGCCGGTCAGCATATTTTGCGTGTTTCTAAAGCTGGGGAAAAAGATGATGAACGCGTCATCGAGATCCGCGAGGGAGCCAATGAGCAGGTGATTCAGGCCCAGCTTAGAACGAAACACGGTGCCGGCAGCCAGCCTTCGTCATCGCAGGGGGCAGGCACGAGCGGTTCGCCGCAATCGAGCCTGATGCCGGGTATTGTGGCGTGCTCAAATTGCGGTTCGCGGTTCGCCGATGGTGTTAGATTTTGCGGACGCTGCGGCAGCGGGGCTTTTACAATGATCAGCCCTGGCGAAACGGCCGCTACCTATCCGTGTCCGCGTTGCGCCTCGCCGCTGCCAACTAATTCACGTTTTTGCGGGCGCTGTGGTCTCAATATCACTCCCCCACAACAATCAGCCTCACGACAGCCTGCCAATTTTATTGGCCAAAGCCATCAAAATTCTCCACCACAAGCCGAGCGTCTATGCCGCCGTTGCGGCGGAGCGTATCCGCCGCATATCAAATTCTGCGGACGTTGCGGGCTGACGCTGCTTTAAGCAATTCCCCTGCTACTCTAGCCCGAAAAAGCTGATATTTGAGAGAACTCCATTGATAGTGAGTATCTGTGAGGTAAAACGGTATCGATTGGATCGGACAGTGATCGTATAGGTTTGACCTGGCGTCAGGTTTGCAAACGAATAGACACCAAACGAACCCGTTACCGCGGTTTGGCTGTTATTGTTTGAATCGATCAATGTGACGACGGCGCTCCGAATACCTAAACCCGTAGGGGTTAGGATTCGACCATCAACTGAGGCGATGACGGGTGTTGGTGTTGGAGTTGGCGTCGGCGTTGGCGTTGGCGTCGGTGTTGGAGTTGGCGTCGGTGTTGGCGTCGGCGTCGGCGTCGGCGTGGGGGTCGGTGTCGGGGTCGGTGTCGGCGTCGGAGTTGGTGTCGGCGTCGGAGTTGGCGTCGGTGTCGGTGTTGGTGTTGGCGTCGGCGTTGGCGTCGGTGTTGGAGTTGGAGTTGGCGTCGGTGTTGGCGTCGGCGTTGGCGTCGGTGTTGGGGTCGGTGTCGGTGTTGGCGTCGGTGTCGGCGTCGGAGTTGGTGTCGGCGTCGGAGTTGGCGTCGGTGTCGGTGTTGGTGTTGGCGTCGGCGTTGGCGTCGGCGTCGGAGTTGGCGTCGGAGTAGCCCCCGAGATTGTAATATTTACCGTAGAAATGGCTGACGGTGTTACAAAACTATGTTCTCTGACTCTGATTTTTCCCTGACTTGTGGGCAGGTTTGGAACTACAAGGTTAAACGTTCCTGTATTCGGAATATCTACCGCATCAGTCGCAACAAAGGTCGCTCCACCATCCGTCGAGAGGTCAATCGAGACATTTGCGGCAAAACCGCCTACATTTGTCCAATTGATAGTCAGCGGTAATCCGGCCGTTGCATTGGTGATGCCCGGTACAACGTTACTGATCGAGTCGGGAGTCAGATCGGCGTTTGTATCTCGGTACCAGCCTATATCACGCATTTGCTGCCGCGTCAGATCGAGATTGAGTGACAAATTTGGGTTAATTTGATGTTCCATCAAAAGGTTTGGTGAGCAGTTCGAGTTCCAATGCGAAAGAGATGAACCTCCTGCAAATGTACTTGGAGCATATAACTGAACCCGTCCGGTTCCCGCGTCAAGACAGTTGGAAAGGGTTCCAGACGAGAGTTTTACGTTTGGACCGTCCCACAGTAAATTTTGGTTATTTGTTGCCGAGGTTTGCCGCTGCGCATTTGTCATGGCATTCCAGCCAAGGTCTTGCGTGCGGTCGTACATAAAAGTTGTGTAAACGTCGGGAAACCGTCCGTCATTGTCATTTCCAGCCAAAAGGCCGGTTTCGCCGTTTGCAAAATTTGAGAACCCTAGCCCGTGGGCCATTTCGTGAAGCAGCACGACCAGCAGATTTGTTGTCATTGATGGAGAAGTGTTATCAAATCCGAGATAAAATGTGCGGCCGCCGAGGCAGCCGGGGTTGCCGTTTAAGCTACTGTTAAAAGTTGCGTTTAGATCGGGCTCGCTACCGTTGTTGTCGATGCCTCTTTGTTTGTTAGCTAACGCCTGATGGTGCCAGGTGCCGGGCAATGCCACCCCGACCCAGTCACGGTGTATTGTTAAGGTACCGGCGGAACCGAGCACGGCTGAGAATTGTGAACAAGTCTGGGGGTTAAATTGTGAACGGACCTGTATCGGGACGCTCGTATCTAAAAATGCTCCCCAGATACCGGCGGCAAAGTTAAAAAGATTGAGCCGCTGTTGGCCGAGTGTTGTTCCCGTATTTCCGCCGATCGGGTCTCTCGGTGCGGGGTCGTTAAATCCTTCATTTGGACCGTCATTATTAACGATTACTATCGTTGCCGCCTGTGGATTTGCCAGACGCTGCTCGGCCGCGTCCTCGATCAGCTTTTTATAGAACTGATATTCGTCTCGGGTCATCTCATGTTGCTGAGATGGCTCGGGAATTTTGCTTTTCGGAGATATTTTCGGATCAAAGACTCGTCCCGTTTCAAGATCGCGTCCAAAGAAATCATTTGCTTCCTCGATGCTGGTTGCGCAGCCGAGGACAACATCGCCATCGGAATCCAATAGGGCCACAGGCACACTTTGAAAGCGTTCCTTAAGATCGAGAGCGACGCTGCCATCGGGCATTTGTTTTTCGACCAAACCGTCGGTTGAGCGACTGGTGAGACGCTTGATTGCCGCCGCCATTTCGGGATCTTTTTGATCCGGCAATGAGGGCAACAGGTTCCTGTTCTGGGCCTTAGACGGCACTAAAAATACTATTGCTGAAATAAAGAACCCGATAACTACCAGAACAAGCAAAATCTGTCGCTTCATAAATCCTCGTGAGTTTAGATAGAAAACAATTACGGCTTTTTAACCGAAGGTGATGTAAAAGCTAATGCAGCTATGTAAAACTTAGAAATGTTTAGAAAATAAATGTTTGAGGAAAGTAAATCAATCAATTGCTTATAGCAGAGGAATGATTAACTCCATTGTAACTAGTTTAACGTTTTGGTCATGAATTGCAAAATTATTTTTTGCAATTTAATTGATGAATTATCACGCTACAAGTTTGCACATACAATAAAACCTGGATAAGTAATAACCTGTCTCACTTTTTCTAATGTTTAATTTGGATTAAATGCCGGAACACCACCGTTCAAAAATCCGTATTTGAAAGAGTCGCGTTTATGTTCGGGAATAAGTATAATAATTGCGTTCTTGACCACACAATCCAAAACCGGGGAATAAACAAAATGAAGATCTGTCCGCGATGCCAGAAAACTTATGTTGACGATAACCTGAATTTTTGCCTTGAGGATGGCTCCGTGCTAGCTCAGGCAACGGCCGAGCCGCCGCAGACGGTGATGATGAATGAGGCGCGGCCGACCCAGCCCCAGCCGCAAATGCAGAGCCAGCCGGCGGCACAGCCGGCTTGGAATACGCCGCAGCAATATTCGATGCAGCCGCCGAAAAAATCCTCAAAAACGTGGATTTGGGTGCTCGCTATTTTTGGCGGCCTGATACTGTTGTGCGGCGGCGGTTTTGTCGGATTTCTCGCCTATGTCGGGTCACGGGTTGAAAACAATTCGGCCAACATTCGTACCAGCACGACTACCGGCAACAAGGCAACCAACAGCACCACGTCAGCGACAACCACAACCTCTTCGTCCGGTCGCTCAAATCTGGAAACTGTCGATCTCGAGGGCTGGGTCAAGCAATTTTCAGCTTATGGCAATACCGAATTTACAAACGGCGAGTTTGTTATGAGTGCGAAGAAAAAGGGCTTTTATTATGTTTTGGTCGCACCTGAGGAATATCAGACAGATAAAGCAGATACACGTGTTACGCTCAGGAATGTCGATAATGCCTCTGGCAGCCTGGGTTACGGGTTGATATTACATAGCAATCCAACGCCGCTGCAACAGGACTATGCATTCCTGATCGACACAAAGCGAAAGAAATATCGCGTCGTGCATCACGAACCGCAGAGTGAAAAATCGGTCGTCGCATGGACATCATCGCCAGCAATTAAGGAGGGCTCTGAGGAGAATGTGCTCGAGGCCCGCGATCTCGACGACAAGATTGAGCTTTATATAAATGGCACAATGGTGACCTCGATCAAGAATATTTACGGTTTTTCCGGCGGCGTTCCCGGGTTGTACTCGGGTGACGGTGTTAAAGTGGCATTTAAGAATCTCGAGATCAGGAAATAGGGCACTTATTGAGATTCTTGTTGTGGCTGTGTTTTCGAGGCTGATGATCGATTAAATAACTCAATTGAATGACTAATTTATGAAACAATGCCCGCGTTGTAATCAAACGTATAGCGACGATCAGCTCAATTTTTGTCTCGATGACGGCGAAATGCTCACGGGCTTTGTCCATGAACCAACCCCGTCGCGATATGCCGATGATTCGCCGACTGTCATGTTAAAAGACGCCCGGCAGACGAACCCGTCAAATTGGCCTACCTCTCCACCGGCATCTCCTCCGGCTCAATGGCAGGGACAGCAGATGAATGCTCCTGAGGCACAATATTCGCCATTTATGATGAATCCGACACCAAACCAAACATTGGCGATTGTGTCGCTCGGACTCGGAATCGGGAGTATCACCTTCGGCTGGTGCTGTTCGCTTGGTGTTATATTGTCGCCAGCCGCGCTCATCACTGGCTTCCTCGCTCTCTCGTATATTAAGAAAGACCCGAACGCATACAGCGGACGCGGACTCGCGATCGGAGGCATTGTCATGGGGACCGTCTTTATTTCTATTTACTTACTGATAATACTCATTTGGGGCTTTTCGATATTTTTAGGCGGAATAACCTGAAATTATGATAATGGCTCAAGTAAGTGCTGATTTGACCCTAACTTAACGATGCGTGTGACACTTCATGTCGTCGCTGGTCCACAGACCGGACGCGATTTTACATTCGATCAACACGATACATTTATGATCGGGCGGAGCGAGGATTCGCAGTTCTGTCTGCCGCAGGACCGATATTTCTCCCGGCATCACTGCATCCTCGAAATAGCTCCGCCCCAGGCATTTTTGCGTGACCTGAGCTCGACAAACGGTACATACGTCAACGGAATGCGGGTCGAAACCGCTCATCTTAAAAGCGGAGACCGCATTCAGGGCGGTGAGACAATTCTCGAGGTCGAGGTATCGACCGGTCTCGAAGAATTTGAGGCTACGGCTAGAATGCCGGGGCATACCCAACCATCGGTCGTTACGATCACCTGTTTGAATTGCAGTATTCCCGCAACCATCGAGGCGGCCGATCCGGAAGAAAGCCTCTCATATATTTGTACCGATTGCCGCGTAAAACTAAAACAAAACCCACAGCCGATACCAAATTACCAGATGATCCGCATCATCGGCCAGGGCGGGATGGGCAGTGTGATGCTGGCGCGGGCCGAGTCGGACGGGCGTGCGGTGGCGATCAAAACCCTGCTCCCCGAGGTAGCCGTCAGCGAGCAGTCATTAAAACGTTTTATCCGTGAGATCGAGGTCGCGGCATCGCTCCGGCATCCAAATATCGTCAGCTATATCGAACACGGAACGCACAACGGACTCGTCTATCTCGTCACCGAATTTGTCACCGGAATGGATGCCGCACGGCTCGCCAAACACCGCGGCGGCAAACTCGACTATCGCGAGATGGTCAGCGTGATCACCCAAACGCTAGCTGCGCTTGAATTTGCTCATACGCAGGGTTTTGTCCACCGCGATATCAAGGAACAGAACATTTTGGTAACCGGAAATTTTCCGAACTGCATCGCCAAACTGACCGATTTTGGCCTTTCAAAAAGCTTCAAACAGACCGGAATGAGCGGCGTTACGATGGTCGGCGATGTCGCCGGGACGATTGCCTATATGCCTCCTGAACAGGTACGTGACTTTAAAGACGTAAAGCCGCCGTCCGATATCTACGGCATCGGGATGACCGCCTACAGCCTTTTGACCGGTGCAAACGCCCTCGACATCAGCCCCAAAGCCGGCATCGCCGAGACCGTCAAAGCAATTTTTGAAAAACCGATAATTCCGCTCAGATCACGTGTCCCTGACGTCCCTCTGCACGTTGCTGCCGTCATTGAAACCGCTCTCGCCAAACAGGTAGAAAACCGTTGGCGAACCGCCGGTGCAATGCGCGAAGCCCTCTTAACAGCGGCATCTCCTTCTTAATAGAATGGGTTTCGCCAAAAATGGGTCTGATAGTTTTCGTAATCACATTCTGTGACCATACAAGATCGCCAGCATGGCTGACTTATTTGTTTTCCCAAAACAAAATTTGTCCTGTCACACTCGCCAAAAACAACTGTACCAAACTACCAAAACAACTGTACCAAACTACCTAAAATCAGCGATTAAACACCATTTTAACTGTACCAATCCAGGCTCTGAATTTCCCAAAAAAATCACATCGCAAATCACCAAAACCCAGTATATACGGCTTTGAGCTACTTCAAATCTTTAAATTGTGGCACGTGCCACATTTAAAAACACCCCAAAATTAGTGCGCAGACCCGTGCAAATTTAAAATGCAAAAAATCACTAAAAAAAAATGTATTTATTGGTGGTGATAGCTTAAACAGACGCCCGTTTAATCCGTAAACAATCGGTCAGTGGCTGGACAAAATAATGGCGTTGCCGATAAGCGGCAACGCCATTTCTGACATCTAATAAAGATTGGTACACCCGGCATGATTCGAACATGCGACCCCTTGATTCGTAGTCAAGTACTCTATCCAGCTGAGCTACGGGTGCACAGAGGCGAATAGTTAGGATACAAAGCAATCGCGGCATCGTCAAGGCGGCGGGCTGGAGACACGAGTCGGAACTTATACCGTTTAGTTGACTACCTTGCGAAATAGCCCTGGCGGGTTCGTGAGATGAGGTTGGGATTTTTTACGTCGATCCTGATCGCACGCCATCTGCCGTCGCGTTTGTCGTTGGTTGATTGGTATTCAATTGTATAAAGCGTTCTCAGATCGGCGGCAACCTGGGCGTATAGACGGCCCATGTCCTCTAATCGATTAATCGCGTTTAGAGTCCCGCCGGTGCGATCGGCGACGATCTGCAGCCGAGATCTGGCGGCCTTAAACATGGCCACTTGCCTCGGTGTGGGGTCGGCCAATTTGTCTGGGTCGCCAGTCGGCAAGGCAAGCGGGTAGATTGTAACGCCCTGAGCATCGGAGCGGTTTAGCACTCGGGTCAGTATGTCGCTGGCTTCGGGTTTGATAGCGGTTGGTATCTGATCATCCGTGAGTGGTTCTAAAAGTTTGCGGTCCTTTTCGCGGACGTCCGTATCGATGCCGTCGGTGAGTAAGATGATGGCTTTACGGCGGCTTTTTTCATTTGACAGTTTGTCGAGGGCGACATCGAGAGCTTTGAAAAGCTGCGTTTTACCACGGCCGTTGGCGACGTTGATTGAGTTTGCGATAGTCTGGCGGTTGGCAGTGAAATCGTTTCGAATATTTACTTTGTCGTAAAACTCGATAACGGCGATACGGTCGTCCGGCGAGAGAGCGTCAACAAATCGAAACGCCGATTGCCTAATAACCTGCCTAAAACCGAGCGTCGAACCGCTCATATCAAGAATGATGACAACGCTAAACGGTGCCGCACTTGGCTCAAGCCTCGTTATCTCCTGCTTTACATCGTCCTCGAAAAGTTCAAAATTTGCTCTGTTGAGACTGGTCATCGGGTTGCCTTTGAGGTCGACCACACCGACATTCAACCTGACCAGTGAAAGATCCACGCGGATCGGATCGTCATCCTGAGCGGCCACGCTGCAGATCGTAATTAGTATGAGAACTAGGAGAATTGGTGCTTTTCGAAAAACCATATTGAAATGTTAGCAATTTGACGCGGATAGACGAAGCGCGGTTGCACACCGATCACTCTTTAACCTCTTAACAGTTTTACATTTATGGTTTATAATCTTATTCAACCTTTAAGGGTGAATGATAACCATCGGTCTATATCCGGACCGACTCAACGGAAAGGTGAAAGCTGATGCTCTTTCGGCCTAGTTTTTGTGCAAATTGCGGTGAAAAGATTGAGAGGCCCGAATGGTTCCTCTGGACAAGCCGTAGATTTTGTCAGGTCTGCGAAATAGAATTTAAGGGACAAGACCTGATACCAAAAGTTATTATTTGTGTTGGCATTTTGGCGAGCGTTATTAGCTTTGGCAATTATTTAAAGAGTGGAACCGGCGGATCTGATTTACAGGCATTAAAACAACCGCGAAAGTTTGTCGAACAGCCTCAGGCGGTTACTAAATTAACAGCCGCTAATACGGTTGCAGCAACACCGGAAAACACTATGTTGTCGGTTAATGGACAACGGGAACAGCGTAATTTTTCATCAACCAGCGGAGAGCAAAGTTTCCAACCGCCGGCAAAACCGAAGGCCGATGCTGTCCAGCCTGTGCACTATTGCGGAGCAGAAACTAAAAAGGGAACTGCCTGTTCGCGGCGTGTAAAAGGCAATATTCGCTGTTTTCAGCATTTGGGGATGCCGGTAATGGCATCTGCAGAAAAACTTAGTGTGAGATAACAAAGTAAGGATTTCGATTGAATTCCAATGAAAGCACTCAACCCTAATTCAATGATTCAAGGCCGCTATCTGATCGTACAACCGATTGGCAAAGGCGGCATGGGCGAAGTTTATCTGGCGGTCGATCAGCGTCTCGGCAGCGCAGTCGCCCTTAAACGTACATTTTTTAGCGAAGACAGCACACTCGGCAGTGCTTTTGAGCGTGAGGCCCGAATATTAGGCCGCCTACGCCATCCCGTGCTGCCAAAGGTGATCGATCATTTTGCGGAGAACGGTGACCAGTTTTTGGTTATGGAACATATCTCCGGCGACGACATTGCTAAGCGGCTGGAAAGCACAAATAAACCTTTTCCATTAAGCTGGGTAATGTTCTGGGCGGATCAGATGCTTGATGCTCTCACGTATCTGCATTCGCACGAACCGCCGATCGTCCATCGTGATATTAAACCCCAAAATCTAAAGCTAACCGACGATAATCATATCGTTTTGCTTGATTTTGGTTTGTCTAAGGATTTTGACAGCGCATCAAGCGGTCATGGAATGAATTCTGCAAGTGTTGCCGGATATTCACCTCATTTTGCTTCGATGGAGCAGATAAGAGGCACGGGGACCGATGCACGTAGTGATCTGTTTTCACTGTCAGCAACCTTATACCAGATGCTGACAAACACGGTTCCGCCTGATGCTTTAACCCGAGCTGATGCTCTGATTGGCGGTAAAAATGATCCATTACTCCCGCTTACTGATCTGAATTCCGAGATGACGACAGCTATATCTGTCGTCATATTGAAAGCGATGTCTATCCGTCAGGACGAGCGTTTTGCATCCGCAGCGGAAATGCAAAAAATGCTGCGGCGGGCCTTTAATAAAGATAAACCTGATCTGGATGCAAAACCGGTGATGTCAACCACTAACCCACAGCAGCCACCTACTGACACGTCAACGCCTAAGCCGGAGAGTATCAAAATAGATACTCCGGAGATGGAAACGAGGATTCGTGCAGATGTTGGTGTTCCATTGGATGCAACGTTGCAAATGGAAGTGAAGTCGACACAAGAACACGTGAAGCAATCAGAACTAAAAACGGCAGTATTTTCGGTGGATAGTGCTGTACCAGAGGAGGCGAAGCCGGAACCAGTACCGCTTATAGTTCCACCTGTCCCTGTGATGGCTGTCCCCGTGGCAGCTGTTGCTGCACCCTCAAAGTCTCAACAACCGTCCAACTTCAAGCCTCAGGCTGTGCCCCCGCCTGTTCAAAAGAAATCGTCAAGCGTCGGTCTGATCGCTGGTGTTCTGGTGGGATTGCTTTTACTGGCAGGTCTTGGCGCCGGTGCGGGCTGGTATTTACTTAATGGTTCTAATGCAGCAGCAACAACAACCACGCCTTCTCCGACCCCGAATATTGCTGATTCACCCGCTATCTTGGCGGATACCAATCAGAATGTGAATTCAAATTCAAATACCTTAGCCGCCAGCGATTCGAATTCAGATGCAGGCACCTCCGAATCTACTACGTCCAACATCTCAACGCCTGGAACAGCTACGACTAAACAGACTCCAAAAGTTGGTTCGCCAAAGACGGCACAACCACCGCCGACTAAAGTTACGCCCAAACCCAAAGCGAAAGACGACCGGACAGTGATCTTACAATAATGGTAAAGACGACTATGAATAGACAGAGCTTATATATCGCGATTTTTAAGTGTTTGGTGGTCATTGTGATAATTGCCGCTCCTCTCGCCGCGCAGTCCAGAAAAGACCGTGACCAGGCTAAAAAGCTGCAGGAACAGGCGGATAAGGCGATCTCAGCTAAGAACTACCGCGAGGCAGCTGATCTTTATGGACAGTCGGTCGTTTTGGTTCCGAACAATGCTTACGCACATTACCGCAAGGGTTTTGCCCATTTTAGCCTTAAAGAAAATGATCAGGCGGTAAACGAGTTTACGCTTGCTCTTAGTCAGGGTTTCAGGCCGCTGGAGATTTATCGCATTAGGTATTTTATCTACTTTGAACAGGGTAATTACGATGCCGCTCTCGCCGATATTCAAAAAGGCTTGCTGCTCGCGCCAAAGGATCTTAATTTTCTAAGTGCCGTTGGCGAAATCAATTACGCCCGCAAATCATATCCTGAGGCACTGACAGCTTTTCAGAATGCTTCCCAATTCGCTCCTAACAACGCTGATATTTTCTACAATTTGGCACGGGTTAACTTCGCACTTGGTGATGCCAAGGCTCAGGCGGCGGCGGCTGAAACAGCGCTTACTAAGGGGACCAGATTTCCCGGTGAAACCTTTTATCTGTTGGGTGATGCCAATCAGAAGCTAAAGAATGCGGCTGGTGCGATCGACGCTTATCAAAAAGGGATCAATGTGAAACCGAATATGTATCAGGCATACAACAACCTTGCAGAAATCTTTAGCAGTGAGAATCGCTTCGACGACGCCATTGAAATTTCTAAAAAGGGACTTCTCCAGTTCCCAAATGATGGCGTTATATACACGCAGCTTGGACTATATTACAGTCTGGCTGGCCGTTCCGCAGATGCTGTGCAGGCTTCTAAGGCCGGGGTCCAAATCCTCCCCAAGCAACCAACTGCCTATACAAATCTATGTCGTGCCCACAATGAGACAAAAGAGTATAACCTTGCGGTAAGTGCATGCAATAGTTCATTGAGGTTGCGTTCTGATGATGGCGAGACGTATTACTATTTGGGTAATGCCTTGGTCGGTCAGGGTAAAAGCGTCGAGGCGACGAGGGCATATACAAGTGCGGTTAAAGGGCTTGTCGAATTTACCGGTAAAAATCCCACGCAATCAGATGGGTGGTATTTACTGGGAAATTCATATTTCGCCGACAAACAATATGATAAGGCCATCGAAGCGTACCAAAAGTGTTTGACTATCAGTCCTAAATTCTTAAAAGCAAGGGTAAATCTCGGGATAAGCTATACGAGAAATAAGAACAAGGCTGGAGCGACGGAACAATACAATCTGCTTATGGCCTCAGATGCCAGCTTGGCTGCCATTGTAAAAAATGAGATCGACAAGATGTAGCTTACGATGGGCGTTTTACTCGAACTGCTTTTGTACTGACATCGACGCTCTGGAATTTCAATACGACACGTATATTATCCGGGCGGTTTTCCAATACTGATGGAACGAACGGGGCAAATTTGGCATCTGACTGGAGAGCTTTTTCTAATTCAATTACCGCCTGGCGGTCTCGTGACGGTTCGACAACCTCGCTGATTCTGGCCAATCCGTTGCTAAAAACATCCGCCACGACGACGACCTCATCATCTTTCATTCCGCCGCGAACAAACGATTTTGTAAGTGCAATCAGTGCTCCCTTCGGATTGATGCTTGGGGATTCATTAGCAAATCCAAGACGGGATTGTGCGTAATCAGCAGGCGATATAACCGACGAGGTCTCAGCCCGAAAAGGGTTTGAATTGGCGAGCATTAGCGTAGAATCTCTGCTATTCGTTGCTATGGCCACCGCTGGCGGCTGAAGTATTCCTGAAAACATCGTCGTCAAAAAAGTCACGCCGATCAGCAGCGACGCAAAAACGCCAACGCCGAAGGGCATCACCCGCATCTGCAGCCATTCACGAATGTTGGACGAAACCGGAAGCAGTGATTGACTTTGAGTACGTATCTCGGAGCGAACCGAAAATTTAATACGATTACGCAAAACATTTGATACCTCATGCCGTTGTAATAGCCTCAGGCCTGCGCGTATCTCACGATAATCGTCATATTTTTGGCGGCAGAGCGGACAAATTTCAAGATGCTGTTTAATAGACATACTCTCGCTTTCGCCGAGAAAGCCATCTGCGTAGAGAGTTAGATTAAATTGTAGATCTGAGCATTTCATTGCTTTTGCTCCGAGCTTGTCGAGTGAATGGCTGACTGACCCCGGCAGTTAACTGCCCTTCAGTTAACAACGCTTCAGTTGTGGCTTGGCGTTATCTCTTAATGGTCGGCAGCATTTTCCGTTTCGAGTGTTGCTGGTCGATTCAAACATATGCCGCTAACCGTTCGTCGATGACCCCTGACCTCAATCTCAGCTCTCTTTGACCTATCGTTTGGCACCGATTGTATTAGTCGTAAAAAACGAGACCGGGGCGAGTCAACCATTCATTCGAGTTTTCAAAAATCTTTTAGTCTTCGCCGCAGTTCCTCGCGGCCACGTGAGATTCGTGATTTCACAGTTCCCAAACCTACGCCTAACGCGGCGGCGGTCTCTTCGTAACTCATTCCTTCGACATCGCAAAGGACGATTGCCTCGCGGTAAACATCGGGTATCTCCATCAGAGCCGCTTTAATCGCATATTCGCGTTCCCGCATGAGTGCCGCGTCCTCCGGGCTGATTGACCTGTCGGCAAGTGTATCCGACAGCATCGTGTTCGAATCTCCGATGGTCACATCGAGCGAGATGGTCAAATCACGTCTTCGACGCTTCCACCAACGAAAGCGGTTACGCGATTCGTTGATTGCGATGCGAAACAGCCATGTTTTCAACTCAGAATCGCCGCGAAAACTCTTAATTGATCGTAAAGCACGCATAAACGTGTCTTGTGTCAAATCACTCGCCTCTTCGGCATTTTCGGTTATCCGAAAAAGCAAGGCGTAGATATCGCCTGAATAACGATCGACCAGCGTGTCAAACGCGGCGGCCTCACCGGCCTTTAATTTGTCAATAAATAGCGGCTCGTCCGTTCCGTGGACAGCATGCGGCTGAGGCGACACTACGGCCTTTCTAATTTCTTCGCCGTCAAATGTGATTGACTTACTGAAGATCATCGCCCGCCTTTTTTAGCATTCTCACCTCGAGAAGCTGTCGATTTGCCCCGTTCGCTTTTCCGGCGAACTGTAATGTTAGACACCGCTCGTCGGATTATGTTCCCGGCCAGTCTAAAATAATTTGATGTCAAAATATGGGTGATTCGTTCATATTTCCTTTAGTTATTTGCTCTTGCCGCGGATTTAAGCTAAATTAACTCTTTTGGAAAAAGTCCCGTCATAGCAATTATACAACGAGTAACAGACGAGAATTTGCAGTTTTTTGAACAATGGCACGAAAAAAGAGACGATTTGAACAACTTCAGGCTGCGGCGGCAACCGCCCCACAGGATAAACGGGTCTATACAAACCCGATACAGAAACAGGTCGGCGACCGACTCGATGATGTAGGTAAGTCTTTCGAAGGCAAAGGAAGAACCATACTGTACGGGGTTGCCGCACTTTTAGTTGTGGCGATCCTGATCGCACTTTTCTTTAACTGGAGCCGCCGTTCGAGCGGTGCCGCCCAAACCGCACTCGGTAAGGCTATCGAAACCTCGCAGGCTCAAATATCCGAAACCGGAACTCCGGCCGGTTCGACCGCAAAAACTTTTAAGACCGAAAAAGAGCGTTCTGAGGCCGCAATCACCGAGTTTCAATCTGTTGCCGACAATTATGGCGGCGATGTCGGCGAAAAGGCAAAGTATTTTATTGCCGTCAACAAGCTGAACATTGACCGTCCGGCAGCTATTACCGAACTCGAAGGCTTGGCCGGTACCGATTCGCCGGTTGGCAAAATGGCTAAATTTGCTCTCGCCCAGACCCGCGTCAATGACAACCGGCTCGATGAAGCTGTCACTATTTTTCAAGAATTGGCCAATCTGGAAAACTCGCTGGTTGCCAAAGACACGATTAATTTCGAGATTGCCAAGATCTACGAAAAACAGGACAAAAAGATTGAAGCCGCGGATATTTATTTCAATATCTCCAAAGTCGCAACCGAAGCAAAAGACCGTGACGGCAAACCGGTGCCGCAAACACAAACAGCAACAGAAGCGAAAAAGAAGCTGACCGAACTCGATCCTGAGCGTGCCAAGCAGATAGTCGAACCGGTTCCGGAATCGCCATTTGGCAGCGGTGCGACCAGCGTTCCCGTCAACATTCCTTAAACGGTTTGAGGGAGTCGCAGGCGAATCGTTCTTTCTATTTAGTAATAATCGGGTAACGATAAATTTGAACGATCTTGGGCATAAAGATTTAGCTAGTTCGGGAGCAGACGGGAAAAATGCCGTTGTAATGCCTGATTCTGTGGTTTCGATACGCGTTTCACCCCAGAGTTACTTCACCGCCCTCTTGCTTGGTTCATTTTTCTCGGCACTTCTTTTCTATCTCGAAATGGATCTGCCGGCGGTGATCCTTTTCGGATTGTCCTGGATCCTTATACCTTTCTTCGCCCTCAATGACCGTATTAATTTCGATGGCAAACGCCTAGTCAGAACCGGATTTGTCCACAGAATCTGGTCATGGCTCAACACATCACGCCGCCGACTAAAGATCACAGACATCGAACAGGTTGAGACTGAGGCCATTCGAGCAATGAATCGCGGCGGTCATATCTTTTACCGTTACCGCACCGTCCTTCGCGGCAAAGGCCTCAGTGTTGCCATAGCCTCGGGCGGCGAAGATTACCGGCGGATGGTCAAAAGCATCCTGCCTCATTTACCAGATAACGTACTCGATAACCGCTCTATCGAGCTACGCGATCACCTCGCCGATCCAAAGGAAACGCTTTTGCGTGCCGAATTTTCACGCATTCCGGCGGCGGATGTTTTAGAGAATTCATTCAAAAGCTCGGGAAAACGTGGGAATCGCTCCCTAAATCCAAAATCAATTGAATCTACGGAAAGTGAGGCACACGATCTGCAAAGTCTCGCAAACGAGCTGCGGCTCTCAGGTTATCTCCTGCAAGCTCTAGAAGCGTTTCGCCGTGCTCTGATACTCCGTCCCGCCGATGCCAGGCTGCTTTTTGAATTTGCCCGCTGTCTGCATTCGTTCGCCAGTGTACAGCGGGATAACAAACTCGAACGCCGTGCCCTGGCAGCTTTGCGGCTGTCCGAACGCCACGCCGCCGATGACGGCGAGTTACTCGTACGTCTCGGCGAATGGTATTTCCAGATCGGCGAATGGAGCAGAGCTGGAAACGTATTTCAAAACGCTCTGGATCGCGTAGGCGAAAATTTTCGCACGGCCCGCGGCCTTGCTGAGATCGCTTTGCGCGAAGGCAAGATCGCCCACGTTATTCATCATTTCTCGACCGCAACGCGAATTGCCGAAACGCCATCCCTACGCCGCTGGTCAAAGAGCGAGGCCGAATATTTCTCAAATCTCAACTCCGACGAGGAATATATGGAACTCGAGATCGGCCGCGTCAAT
>JBBSJK010000037.1:0-31509 GCA_038257355.1 Pyrinomonadales bacterium
CCCAAAGAACACAAAGCGAAGACACAAAGGACACAAAGTAGATGTAAGGTTTCTGTTAAACGTCATTCAGGAAATCGCGTCCACAATTCGGGGTTTATGCTATACTTTTGAAGTCCAACAGGTCTCAGCCTTCTGACTCCGGACGTTCTGCCTCTCCTGACAAACCGCTTCGATGGTGAATTATTACGACATTTTGAAAGTGTCGCCAAAAGCCTCGGGTACCGAGATAAAATCGGCCTACCGCCGCCTCGCGCGCAAACTGCATCCCGACCGCAATAACGGCTCCGAAGAGACCGCTTTAAAATTTGCCGCCATCGCCGAGGCGTATGAGGTGCTCGGCAACGCCAAAGAGCGCGGCAGATACGACCGCCGTCTTGTTGACGCTCAGTACAACGGCAACGGCAGCGGCAGCGGCAGCGGCAGCGGCGACTCGCTTTTCGCATCCGGCAATCCGCACGCAAAACGCTGGCGCCAGATGGTTTACGAGAAACGCTACAACGATATCATCGACCGCATGATCGCCGAGGAGCGCCTCGAGGCAATGGCGTTTCAAAAGGTCATTTATCCGCTCGTCGCACTGCTTGTCTCATCGGTGCTCGCAACGGCATTAAAACCCCGTATTTTTGCCGAAACAAATATTGTCGGCCGGATTATTATTGTCTCGCTGTTTATTGTAGGCATTATTCATATCATCCGCCGTGTAAAGGACGGTTTTGAACGGTACACGCAGCCCGACGACGACATTCACGAGTCGATCCTGGACGAAAACGACCGCAAGCATAAGCCATACTCGCGTCTCGCCGCCGCCGGTTTACTGATCGGCGGTATTTTGCTGTGTATGGGTTTAGGGCTGTTGATCGGGTCGCAGCTAAATTTCGCATCCGACCTGATGCCAAAGATGTTTTCCAACGGATTCGATCCATATGTCGCCGAATTCATCTTTTACCCGCCGATCGTTACATTTCTCGTCGATCTGATGCACACGATCGCGTCAAAATTTGAGAGCTGAAATTTATAAATTGGTAACTCTTTTTTCGCTTTTCGCACCTTTCACCAAACAGCTAAATAACTGTACCAAAGTGGGTGGATTTACTGTCCCAATGGGTAATTTCCTTTCACCAAACGCGGGGGTTTCACATTATAAAATCGAAAGAGGTGACAGAAAAACTCAATAAATATAGGCTTGTCACAGTGATATTTTACAAATTGTGGCACGTGCCACAATTTAAACACCCATTTTTAAAGTTACAAATCCGGCAAAACTGATGCGCAAAAAAAATCACTTCCAAAAACGTATTTTTACCTGCCGTAACGCGCTAGTTTGACAAAGGCTCAGGCAATCTATAAAATTTGGAGTTTGTCTTAACAGACTATTTAAAACGATGGCTAATCATAAATCAGCAGAAAAACGAGTCCGGCAGAACGCGAAACGTAAAGAGATCAATCGCAACAACCGCAGCAAACTGCGCACGTCGATCAAAAAACTTAGGTCCGCGCTTACCTCCAGCGATAAAACGGTCAGCACAGAGCTTTTATATCCGACTGTTTCTTTGATCGACAAAGCGGTGAACAAAGGCATTCTTCATAAAAATACAGCCGCCCGCCACAAGTCGCGTCTGACCAAACACGTCAATAATTTGGCGTAACAGCTTAACGGAACGAAAAAACTTAACAGTTTTTATAATCAACATCTGAAAGCAGGCCCGGTTGGCGGGTCTGCTTTCTTTTTTTGCTACAATCCTTGGAATGGCGTCGGTGCGTCAATTCAAATACTTCGACCTGATAATGGCCGCGTTTGTCACGGTTTTGCTGTGCGCAAATCTGATCGGTGTACACAAGGTCTCGTCCGTCAATCTACCGTTTTACGGTGAATATATCTACGGCACCGGCGTACTGTTCTTCCCGCTCAGCTATCTCTTTGGCGACATCCTGACCGAGGTTTACGGCTATGCCCGCTCGCGAAAGGTGATCTGGACCGGATTCGCAGCTTTGATCTTTGCATCGCTGATGGCCTTTGTCGTGACTAGCCTGCCGGCCGCTAACACAATGTCGGCGGAGCAGCGAGCGGCTGTCGAACTCATATTCGGCCAGACCTGGCGGATCGTCGCCGCCTCTCTGCTCGCGTTCTGGTGCGGTGAGTTTATAAACTCATTCGTCCTCGCCAAAATGAAATTGCTGACAAACGGCAAATATTTATGGATGCGGACAATCGGCTCAACCTTCGCCGGCGAGGCGGTGGACACCCTGATATTTTACCCGCTCGCATTTCTCGGCACTTGGTCAACCGAGCAGGTCATCAGCGTGATGATCGGCAATTATATTATCAAGGTTCTCTGGGAGGTCCTCGCAACACCAGTCACATACAAGATCGTCGGCTTTCTAAAAAAGGCCGAGCAAGAGGATTTTTACGACCGCGATACGAATTTCAATCCCTTTACCACTGAGCTTAAAGAGTCGCATTGACAACCGCCGCCGGAGTTCAGATATCACATTTAGAGCCGTAAAATGAACAAAGACCTGATCTCAATATCGACGCCGCTGGCCGAGATCCCCGGCCATTTGATCGCCAATCTTACCGCCGCAATCCGCCATAAACTTGCCGTCGCGGTCGCAGGTTTTGCCGTTAAGACCGATCCAAACCAGGCGACCGTCGAGGATCTGCTCAATTACTTTCCTGCCCGTTACGAAGACCGCTCAAATATGCTTTCGATCGATATGATCGAGGACGGAATGGAAGCCGCAGTAGAGATTGTGGTCAAGGTCTCAGGCGGATTTCGCGTTGGCAAAAATCGCGGGCCCAAGCAATCGCCGTTATTCCTTTTCGAGATCAGCGGTGCCGATATCGAGCGTAAACACCGGCCCATCTTGGTTAAATGGTTTGTTTCGGGCAAGGCCGCTGAACGCATTGTCGCCTATTATCAGGATCGCTTTCCGCGAAACACCCGTTTCGTCGCTTATGGAAAATGGGAACGGGACGAACGTCGAAATACCTTTGCGTTGATGGTAAACAAGCCCGAGGAACTCGAGATTCTGCCGGACACCGGCCGAGACTTGTTCAGCAAAGCTATCGAAGACCAAAAACCAAAGAACGAAAGATCTGATTTAGACGAAGACCTAACAGAGGATATCGCCAGCCCCGAATTTGCCCCCGTCCACACCGCTCGCCGCGTACCGATTTACCGCAAACTCGGCCCTTTTCAGACAAAACGGCTCCGCGAGATAGTTCACAGCGTTCTGCAAAATCTCGACCGCAAATCCGTACCTGACAATCTGCCCACAGAGATGCTCGACCGGCAAAAGCTCGTCACGCGCTCACAGGCACTGACCGAGATACACTTTCCACCGGATGATTCGTCAATCGCTGACTATCAAATGTTTCGCAGTGCCTCACACAAACGGCTAATCTTTGACGAGTTTTTCTGGCTTTCGTTTTCTATGCAATTATTAAGAGGCGAACGGCAAAAAGAACCAAAGGGAACTGTAATCGAGATAACCGATTCGACAAAATCAAGACTAAAGCAACTACTGCCGTTCGAGCTGACCGGCGCTCAGAAAAAAGTTATCGGTGAGATCTTTGCCGACCTCAAATCCGACGCTCCGATGAATCGTTTGATCCAGGGAGATGTCGGTAGCGGCAAGACGATAGTTGCATTTCTGGCTATTTTTGCGGCGATGGAAAACGGTTATCAATCCGCTCTAATGGCCCCGACGGAAATCTTGGCGGAACAGCATGTTCGCAACGCAAGAAAGATTTTCGCGAACACTGGCTGCCGCGTCGAACTGCTCATCGGTAGCACAAAAGCTGCCGCAAAACGGCAAATTCACACCGATCTTGCAAATGGAGAGATCGACCTTATCATCGGCACACACGCGATCATTCAGGACGCGGTGAGATTCTCAAAGCTCGGCCTCGCGGTGATTGATGAGCAGCATCGTTTCGGCGTTATGCAGCGGGCACAGCTGCGGGCTTTAGGGTTTAATCCCGATATTCTGGTAATGACAGCGACCCCGATACCGCGTTCGCTGGCGATGACGGTTTACGGCGATCTGGACGTTTCGATCATAGATGAACTCCCACCCGGCCGCACACCCGTCAAAACTGTGGTGCTCGGCGAAGACCAGCGTCCAGGTGTCTATAAAGGTATCGACCGCGAAGTAAAACTTGGCCGACAGATATATATCGTATATCCGCTCATTGAGGAATCAGCCAAAATGGACCTCAAAGCCGCGACAATTATGTACGACGACCTGCGCACACGCGTCTTCCCGCAATACAGTGTCGGTTTGCTCCACGGGAAGATGAAAACCGCCGAGAAGGAGATGATAATGCTGGATTTTGTCGCCGGTAAGCTCGATATTCTCGTTTCAACAACCGTCATCGAGGTCGGGGTTGATGTGCCTAATGCATCGCTCATGGTCATCGAGCACGCCGAGCGGTTTGGGCTCTCACAGCTTCACCAGCTTCGCGGACGCGTCGGCCGCGGTGCGGAACAAAGCTTTTGCGTTCTGCTCACAGATTTTAAGAAAACCGCCGTAGCAAAGGAACGTTTAGGGATAATGGAGGCTACATCCGACGGTTTTAAGATCGCCGAAAAGGACCTCGAGCTTCGCGGCCAGGGCGAAATACTCGGCACGCGTCAATCCGGCATCGAAAATTTCCGTCTCGGCAACATCGTCCGTGATCTAGAAATTCTCGTCGCCGCCCGCAATGAGGCCACAGATTATCTAACCAACCGCCGCCTCTCGCCCGAAACATCCGCGCTGGTCAAGACCGCCCGCGCCAACAAAAATGTAAAACTCGGAAGCATCGGCTAGTTCAACGTTTAGGAATTTTCTAATCTAAGAGGAGTCTACGCAAAGACGCGGAGACGGCAAAGATATTTTACAAACAGCTAATAGAATTACAGGCTCAAGACTTTCTTTACTTTGCCTATTAGCGACTTTGCCACTATGCGTTAAACTTCTTACTATGCGTGTTATTTCAGGAGTTTACGGCGGCCGCGTGCTCAAAAGCCCGGTGGACAATAAAACGCGACCGACCTCAGATCGTTTGCGTGAGACTCTCTTTAATGTTCTAGTCCCGCGAATTAATGACGAGACAAGATTTCTCGATTTATGTGCTGGAACAGGTGCTATCGGTATCGAAGCCCTGTCGCGTGGAGCAGCGTTTACAACATTTGTCGACCGTTCTAAGAAATCCTGTGCACTTATCGAAGAAAATCTGGATAAGTTAGATATTGATGAATCATATACCGACATTCAAGGCCTTGATGCCGATAATTTTACCGGCCGCGAACACCCCATGGGTTGGGATATCGCCTTTTACGACCCTCCGTACGACGCTGATTACTCGCTCGTGCTGCACGAATTCGGGTTTAACAATACACTCCTGAATGAGGACGGTCTATTGGTCGTCGAGCATCACACTAAAAAGCACGTCCCCGATGAGATTGGCAAACTCCGCCGTTGGCGTATTCTCAAACAGGGCGAAACGAGCTTAAGCTTTTTTGAAGGCGATTAATGAAAACGATACTCATCTGGATTTTACTGTGCCTAATCTGGGGATCCACTTGGATATTTATCAAGATCGGCCTTGAAGATTTGCCGCCTATAGCATTTGCGTCGTCTCGTTTTTTGCTCGCGGTGATAATCCTTTTTTTTATTATCCGAATCCGGACAATCCCGCTGCCAAAAACTGCTAAAGAATGGCGTTTGATCGCTCTTACAGGCGTATTGCAATTTTCCATAAATTACAGCCTTGTGTTTTGGAGCGAAGTATATATAACGTCAGGCCTCGCGGCGGTTTTACAGGCGATGATAACTGTTTTTGGCCTGGTGCTCGCATGGATATTCCTGCCAAATGAACGTGTCACTAAGCTCAAGATAATGGCCGTCGGGATTGGCATAATTGGCGTTGCAGTTATATTTATCGACCAGCTCAAGGTGCAAAGCCTGATGGCGTTTCTAGGCAGCGTCGGTGTTGTCGTCGGTGCGTATGCGGCAGCCCAGGCGTCGATTCTAGTTAAGGCTAAAGGCGGTGCGTTTCACCCGGCGGCACTAGTGTTTTGCCAGATGATCTGTGGCCTGCCAGCGATCATTGCCTACAGCCTGATCGTCGAGGGAAATCCGCTCTTGTTTAACTGGACGTGGCGGGCAATCGCTTGCGTTTTGTATCTGACAATCGCCGGCACGATTGCCGCTTTTTGGCTATATTACTGGCTTTTGGGTAAAATCGAATCGACCAAAGCAATGATGATCTCGCTAGTCACACCGCTAATTGCGGTCGTCCTCGGAGCGGTATTCCTCGGTGAAACTTTACCGCCACAAACCGGCATCGGGGGACTGCTGATCATCGCAAGCATCGGGCTAATCGTATTTCGGAAAGGAATTTTCAACGCAAAGACTCAGAGTCGCCAGGACGCAAAACAGCAGTACAAAAGCAGATATTTGAAATAGTGAACCCTATACTTCCCTTTGCGTCTCCGAGTCTCCGCGACTTTGCGTTAAAATCTTTTTATGCATTTCAAATTCACAACTTCTGGCGAATCGCACGGAAAGGCGCTTATCGCCATTGTCGAGGGCGTTCCATCTGGCCTGTCGATCAATATAAACGCCATTAATCACGAACTCTGGCGTCGTCAACAGGGCTACGGACGCGGCGGGCGTATGAAAATAGAGACCGATACTGTCGAGGTTTTGTCTGGTGTTCGTCATGGCAAGGCCCTCGGTTCGCCGATTGCGGTGATGATAAAAAATGATGATTTTGTCCATTGGCAGGACGTTATGTCGTCAGAGGAAATTGAAACGCCGCCAAAAAATCCGCGTATCGTCACCCGCCCACGTCCCGGCCACGCCGACCTCGCCGGCGGGCAGAAATATCAGACCCGCGACCTCCGAGACATTCTTGAACGTGCTTCGGCCCGTGAGACCGCAGCTCGCGTCGCCTGCGGAGCGGTCGCCAAACAGCTTCTCGCGGCGTTTAGCATCGAGGTCCGCAGCCACGTCATCAAGCTCGGCCACGTGCAGGCTGTTCCTCTCTGGAAAACGTGGGAAGAGATTTGTTCGATCCCGGTCGATTCTCCGCTCAACTGTGCCGACGAGACGAGCCAAAAGGAGATGATAAAACTCATCGACCAGGCTAAATCGGACGGCGATACGCTCGGCGGCATTTTTGAAGTCGTAGCAAAAGGCCTACCGGTCGGCCTCGGTTCACACACATCGTGGGAAGAAAAGCTCGACGGGCGTATCGCCCGTGCGATTATGTCGGTCCACGCAATCAAAGCTGTCGAGATTGGCGAAGGCGTCGCAAACGCTGGAAGGTTTGGTTCGAAAGTACACGATGAAATATTCTTTGAGACTGGAGACGCTACCGAGACAAGAGACAAGAGAGAGGCTAGAGGAGACATAGAATTTGATTCCAGTCACGGCGGCTTTCGTCGCCCAACCAACCGTGCCGGCGGCCTCGAGGGTGGCATCACAAATGGCGAAGAGCTTCGTGTCCGAGGCTATAAAAAACCTATCGCGACTCTTCGTAAACCCCTCCACTCAGTCGATATCGACACTAAGATCGAAGACCTGGCTGCCTTCGAACGCTCAGACATCACCGCCGTCCCCGCCGCCGGCGTCATCGGCGAAGCAATGATCGCGATTACGCTCGCTAATTCGATGCGGGAAAAATTTGGCGGCGACTCTATTAAGGAAATGAAGCGGAATTTTGATAGTTATGAGATTTCTTTGAGAAATTACTAAAATCTACATTTAACAGCGAGGGAGTAGAAAAAAAATCCTATGACGCGTTATTTGCCTATATCTCTCCGAAACTGCATTCCGTGGAACGAAATATTACTCACCGCTTTGTAAGCGATCTTTAGAGCATTGGGCAGGTCGTCACCGGTTGCGGTCACGCCGAGAACACGTCCGCCATCCGTAAGATATGTCGGCTCGTCAGCCTGAGTGGCCGATAAAACAGTTCCGGCATGATATATCTCGACGCCAGGGACCCGCACTGCTTCGTTGAGGCCCATTATAGGAACGCCGGTCATAGGCTTGAACGGATAACCCTGAGACGCAAGCACGACGCACGCAGAACAACCTGGTTTCCATTTTACTGAGCGAAAAACTTGTGACGCATGCTCGCCCCCCGCAAGCATCGCCTCGCAAATATCGACGATATCGTTCTCTAGTCGCACAAGAATCGCTTGTGTCTCCGGGTCTCCGAAACGGACGTTATATTCGAGCAACATTGGCCCATTCGCCGTCATCATCACGCCTAGAAATAGTATGCCGCGAAAGCGAAACCCTTCTTCAACACACCCTTTAAGCGTGGGACGCACGATATTTTCGATGATCTCGTCGAGTTGCTGTGGTGTAAGAAGTAACGTGTCGGTCACCGCCCCCATGCCACCGGTGTTTGGGCCGGTGTCACTTTCGCCGATGCGTTTATGGTCGCGGGTGGGGGGCATCAGGGCGAAGTCTTCGCCATCCGCAAACATCAGGATCGAAACCTCTTTGCCGACCAGACATTCCTCAATGACAATCTTTTTGGCTGCTGTCGCACCGACGAGACTGGACATTTCATTGATCGCGTCGATCGCCTCGGCCCGGTTTGCGGCGACGACAACGCCTTTACCGGCGGCGAGGCCATCTGCTTTTACTACGACGGGTGTATCCTCATTTCCAAAATGGTCACTATTGAGAGTTAAAATTGCGGACGTAAGCGAATGAACGGCAACATATTTGGCGGTCGGAACCCCATGCCGGGCCATAAAATCCTTAGCAAATGATTTGCTCGCCTCGAGCCGTGCAGCTTTCTTATTCGGTCCGATGATCTGCAAACCTCGGGCCTCAAATTCGTCCACGATCCCCAAAGCCAGAGATGTCTCGCCGCCGACAAATGTCAGGTCAATCCTATTGTCTGTCGCATATGCGGCGAGACCCGAGATATTATCGGGCTTTATCGGCACGCATTCAGCAACATTTGCGATCCCTGCATTGCCGTTAGCACAAAAAATGCGGCTAACTCTAATGCTTTTTGAAAAACTCCGACAGATGGCATGCTCGCGTCCGCCCGAACCTATTACGAGGATATTCATAGCAAAAATATATCAATCTTACAGCTCAAACCATACAGGCTTGACACGAAAAACCGATAGTTGTAATGTCAGGACATTCGATGTTCTTTTGACGCAAACAATTTTGCAGTCAGCCTCAACTGTAAAATCTAATTCATAATTCTCACATCCCGAATTTAGCGTCGCATGGGACTGAGCGTTTGATTATGACAGTAAGCAATTTTGAGGAAATCCACGAAGCAGTGATAATTCCAGTCGAATCCTCCGAAGAGTTCGAAGATACGTCGATTAAATGCATCGATTGCTCTCAGGAGTTTATCTGGACAATCGGCGAACAAACTTTCTTCCGCGACAAGGAGCTTAAAAACCCGCCTAAACGCTGTAAGGATTGTAAAAAAGCAAAGAATCGACGCCTCGAAGCCATCGAACTTTCCCGTACAACAGGAAGACGGCATCGTATCGAGGTACAGGCCGAATGCGCCAGCTGCTCGGCACAAACAACTGTTCCATTCTATCCATGTCAGGGCCGTCCGGTTTACTGCCGCGAGTGCTACGTTGGGATGAATGGGAACAACGTGGGACACGACCACGAAATCATTTAACCCCCAACATGAACGTTGGGCCGCATTTCCGGATCGTCCTCAGCCTGCCTTAATATTTCACGTGTAACTGGGGCGGTATCTCCTTCTCCAAACAAAATATATCGAGCGAGATAGATCAGCGGGTTCCCTTCACTCCAGCCAAAATAAACATGCGGTATTTTGCCGGTCCGGTCGCGGAGGTGGAGCAAGAATCCGGCAATCGCATTAGGAACAGCCGGGGCCTGCGTACGGAGAATCTTGTAACCATCAATATCGACGCCGCGAATATACAGCTTACCCTTAAATTCAGAGGCATCACCGGTCTCCACCTCGTAAAACACGACCGGATCGGACGAGGGGATGTGATTATCGACCCGTTTTTCATGTTCTTTAAAACGGTATTCGGTCATATCACCCGTTTCACGCCGGTTCGTCACAATGCGTATCTCGCCTTCATGATTGAGATCGTCGATAAATGCCTGTGCCGCTTCGTCGAGTTCGATTTTATCAATGCGTATCTCGGTCGAACGCATAGCCCGAGAGATAAACGAGGTTGCGATAATAGCGAAGATAAAAAATGAGGCAATCTTTATTCCGCTTGGCTGTTCAATGATTCCGACGGTCGTCGTATAGATGAAAATAAAAGTAATCACCGCGAACCCGATCCAGATCTTCTCTCTTTTCCGCCAAGCAGAAATAGCAACCGCTAGTGCGGCCGATGTCATTAAAACCAGAACGCCCGTAGCATAGGCTCCCCCCTGCGCCGTGACATCTGCCTCGAAGAATATAGTTACTACGAAACAGATAAACGTAAAGACCAATACTAGAGGACGAGTTGCCCGGGCCCAGTCCGGGGCCATTCCGTAGCGCGGTAAATAACGCGGCACAATATTTAGTAGCCCAGCCATCGCCGAAGCCCCTGCAAACCAAAGTATCAGGATCGTACTAACGTCGTAAAAAGTGCCAAATATGTCTCCAAACCGTGTTTGGGCCAGATACGATAACGCACGGCCGCTCGCCTCGCCGCCACGCTGAAATTTTTCGGCGGGTATGAGCATCGATGTAACTATGCTGCTGCCAAGAAGCATAAAACTCATAATTATCGCCGCGCCGCTTAACAGTTTTTTCCCGTTTCTAATGCGACCCTGTAGGTGTTCATTTTCGGAATCGGACAACTCTGATTCCGGGTGTGCGCTGCTATTAATTTGAACTTCAACCTCGTCCTTCGAATCTCCTTTGACCAAAGGCATTACAACCACACCCGTTTCAAAGCCGGAAAGTCCGAGTGCCAGCTTAGGAAAAAACCACAGCGAAGCGATTATTAGCCATATAACGCTTCCCCCCACATCTGAATTGCCCCATACCAATGCCTGCCAATTTGTAAAAACTTCCGGTCGGACCCAAAAGATCTCGTGCAGGCCGACACCGATGACAATGATATTTAGAGACAGATAAATTACTACGATGCCCACCGCGATGCCAATCGCCTCGTTGAATCCCTTTAAGAAAACCAATCCCAGCAAACCGATTAATACAAGGGTAACAATGATCTCGTGATGTAAAAATTTGAGATGCTCTCTGACAAACGGATTTTCTACCACGTGGGCCGTAGCATCGGCTGCTGAGAGGGTAATCGTGATGAAAAAACTAGTAGCGACAAATCCCAATAGAATGAGGACGAACATTTTCCCTTTCCATCTCGAAAGCAGCTTCTCGAGCATAGAAATCGAGCCGTCTCCGTGCGGACTCTCTTCGGCAACCCGCCTGTACATCGGCAGAGCACCGAATAGTGTGAGGAGAACGAGAACGAGAGTCGCGAAAGGTGCGAGAGCCCCTGCTGCAAGAAATGCGATTCCTGGTTGATACCCGAGGGTGGAGAAATAATCGACCCCAGTGAGACACATCACCTTCCACCAGGAATGCTTTTGGTGTCGCACCTCGGGCTCGTGAGGTCCCTCCATTTCAGAGACGCCCCGGTAGAGCCATTTCTTAAACCAGCTTCCCTCGGTTGTTTTCATGTTCACAAGAATCAAAAAGACCGCCGTGCCTTAGGCACTTGCGGCTTACGAAAACTTACTTAAATATAGATTTGCAATTGACACCGGCCGGAGCCACCTATAATTTTCCCTTCCTGCGAAATATCTAAATTTTACGCTGAAAATTAATAAGGTCAAGCCGTTGAACAGCTAAAAAAAATAAAGGGGCGACGTCTCCCACACCGTCGCCCCAAGGCCACCGAAGTGGCCGGATGTTCACCGGGAGGTGAACAAACCTAATTATCCACAGGTTTTAAGAAAACGCAAACACAAAATGGCAATAATCACAGAGGAAAGAAATTAATCTATTGGACACTCAGGGCACCAATTAGTGAACTCATCGAGCCATTCCCGCCGGTAGCAAAAATACTATAGACCCCCGCCGGTGTATCGGCATGGACCGTCACCACAAAGTTTATTACCGACACGCCCTCGCCAAAATCCTGTTCGGCAATTGAATTAGGTGTCACAGAAAAAAATGGTGAATTAAATTCAATAGCTATTTTGGAACGGTCGAGATTCTTGCCGCCGAGATAGATCATATACTCGTTACCGGATTTCAACATGACAGCGGAATCGGAGAGTTGACTGTTGATGCCAACATAACTAAGCGTTACTGCTGAGATATCAATGGCGATCTTTTCATTGATTGTCCTTGTTTCGTCTTTCTCGATCTTAAAAGTGCCCAAATCACCGACTGATGACGGTGTCGCGTCGTCGTCTTTGTGCCAAAAAACCGAGTAAGTTCCACTTGAAAGCCCGCCTAGCCGAAAACTGCCGTCCGGACCGGCATCGCCCTGTGCAGCGACTCGGCCTGTAGTGCTTTCTTCCGCCCAGACTTTAAGCCCTTTAATCGCATGAAGCGTACTGAAAGTGAGTTTGCCGTTGATTGCCGCACAGCAGGTTTCGCTTTCGCTATTGACGCCGTAAAGCTCTCTAATCGCCGAAATATCATTTTCAGCCAGTGAGCGTGTCGCCAGATCAGCGAGACCTAAGGTGCCGTTCTTTGCCAGACTGCCGGACATTCTCGCACCCAAAACACAGGAATGCCGCAATCCTAATAGATGCCCAATCTCGTGCGTCAAAGTTGATTCGAGATCAAACGTGCCGTAAGTTCCATCAGTCGAAAATTGCTGAAACGGATTCAATACAATATCTGCTTCTGTAATGTAATTTTTACGATTGTAAAAAACTCTGGTCTTGGCCGATTCAGCCTGCGGATTTTTTGAAAAAAGCAGGACATTCTCAGCAGATTGAGCGATCGTAATGAGGCTCACACCATCACCGCTCACGGACGGGCTTACGTTCTCTTTGTCCGTTAATTCGAATTGAATCTCAATATCAGCGACGCTTTGCCAGGCAAGTATGCTCCGGCGGACAGCTCCGAGCACATCGCTATCTGTTTTGATATTGGAATTTGGTTCAACAATTGAGTTTGAAACAGCGATCTTTATCGTCCGGCCAAACCAACGAACTCGCTCCGGTTCGATCTTACCCGGCAGGGAAGGAAAAAAACTGGCAAGAGCGTTCGTGGCCACCAAGGTGACCAAAAACATTGCCATAATAATTTGCCGAATTGACTTCATCAAAATTAAACCTGTGAACCTATGTTGTCACCATCGGCACGCCCGACGGCTTCTAGATCAGCGAACGCAACGATCACGAGCAAAGCAACAAGCGACAGAGTCGCCAGCACGTAAAGTATGGATATCTGCTCGTAAGCGATCAAAACACCGATTACCACAGCAACCACCAACATCCACAATAATGCCAGTGTTCGCCGGCCCATCTTTTTATTTTTTGCCATTTCGATTACTTACGATTCCTAACCTTAATTACAAGGACGTTCTAAACATTGTAAGGTTATTAATTTCTTTAGAGATTGTCACAGTATTTAAGAGCATAAGCAACGTCAGTCAACGATTCGCAATGGCATTTCCTGTTTTGAACGATCTCTGTTTTCGTCATTTGCGAACACCGGCGGATACTTTCGTGCGCCCCCGCCCTTGGAGGCAACCTCAATTATATCAAATGGACGCAAAACTTCATCATTTGTTTCGCCGCTCTTAATTTTTATCAAATCAGCTTCAATTGAACTCACATTAACGCCATCGCGTCGAAAGATTGTGACCTTATTACCTTCGGCGTCCTTCGTCAATCCGCCAGCGCTAGCTACAATGCGGCTCACGGTCATTCGGTCCCGAGAGTAAATAGGCTTCGGGTTGTTTACAGCTCCTATCACATATATAGGTAGGGCCCGCGTAACCGTTATCATATCGCCGCTAAAGATTTGCGGATTTGCAGATGTCTTTCCGCTTAGTAGTTCGCTGATTTTGATGTTTATGGTCTGCGAACCGTTGTCTAGGGAAGGCGTGGGTTTTGAATCGGCTACAATGACGGGCACATCTGTTGGAGTGCAGCTTAAATTTCCAGGTCTGAATATAGTAATTCCACCACTGGCTCCGTCGGTTAGGCCGCCAGCCATGACGAGCAGTTCACGTAAATACACAGTTCGTTGGACTCTAAAACGGGTTGCAGTCCGGACCGCGCCATCCATACGAACTACGGCTCGATTAGACCGGTCAATGATTCTGACGACAACCTTGGGCTCACGGAGAATCTTTCCCATCACCTTTGTGATGTCTGAGGCGATCTGGTTTTCTGATCTGCAAAGTCCATAGATCGGGTCACTGTAACTATCGAGGCCATCGAGAAAACCTTCGGCATTCAATTTACCGCGCCAGTCGAATTCAAACCCTCCGACAATATCTACATCGATTACGTCTCCAAAATGAACGAGATCCTCTCCGGCAATTAAAATCTGACTCTGCTTGGGAATCTCCGATAGTTGTGGTGGTGCGAAGTCTTGGCCGGTTGTCAGGACAAAACAAGAAAGAAAACACAAAATTATCAGGTAACACTTCACTAGCTTATCCGTTCATTAGTATATAGAAAGTTTCTATTCTTATTTTTGCTTATCGATCGGTGAGGGAGTCCGTTTTTTCCTACTGCTAGAACGCGTATCAACGGTTCCTGGAACCGCAAATCCTTTAAACTCCCAGTTGCACCCGTCGCACAAAAGGTTGTAGCGAAATAATATTTTAGAAAAAATCGATGTTGGGCGATAACCTCGCCTGATACGACTGCTATGGCATTTGGGGCATCGTTGGGAAATCATTTTAGAAAATTAAAAATTACGAAGTCAGCAGATCTAATTATGAATCATAAGATGCAAAACAAGAAATACCCATTTCGGTCACTCGTATTCTTAATTCTTAATTGATTCAATTCGTTCGATCTCTTCGTTGATACGCATCGCGGCTTGATCGCGGACCTTGCTTTGAATATTGTCGCGGCCGAGATAAAAAAGCGCGTCGCGGTAAAGGCTCTTAGCCCTGGCATAATTACCCTTAAAAGCGGCTCGCTCCGCCCTTTCTACCCAATCCGAAACCTTTATCGACACAACAAGTTCTCTTAGCAGTTCTTGCGATTGGAGCAGGCTGTTCTCGGCGGGATATGATTCTAACGCTGCCTCTATCACGCTCAGAGCGTTTTGAGCCGCCTCGATCTTATCTGTTGCCTTCGCCCGGTTTTGAGCGGCGCTCGTCAGAGTCCGCGATTCGATCTCCGCCCACCTGAGCATGTGATAACGGTGGTATTCGGCGACCGACGATCTGCTCTTTAAAAGCGGCGCGAGTCTGGGCGAATTTGCGTTAACGGTCTTGAGTTCGTTTTCATTTAGTAGAATATATTCGCGGCAAATCTCAAAAACCTCGCGATGACCGGCGGAAAATTTGTTCAGTAGCTTCGCTGCGTCCGATTTCTGCCTGATCTCGATCAGGATCGCGGTATTTCTTTCGAGTGTCAGCTTATTCGCATTACGCGGATCACTTATCTGAGAATTCAACACAGTACCGCTAACACGACTCTCCATCATTCTCTGCTGGCGAAGAAAACGATTGCGGGTCCCGCGAAGTATCACTTCACGCAAAATCACCGCACCGCACAGCAAGATGCTAGAGCTGATGCCGGCAGTTATCCACGGCGTCTCTTCACCTCCATCGTGCAGGATGCCCCAGAGCAAAAAGAAAAACGCAGTCGATGCAGCGACCGAAAGCACATAATAATTTGACGCCGGAAGCCAAAAAGGCCGACGATTGGTATTCATCGGACGCAATTATATATTACGAACAGTAAATTACACACACGGTTAAGGTATTGTAGAAATATTTTGAGCCAGTTGAAGAAAAATCGCGCCCGCCGCGAAGTCTAGTATCGGATTTAGAGATTTCCGCTTTTAAAGTCGGAGATGAAATAGGATAGCTAGGAAATGAAGCTGTGAGAGTTTACTCGGGTTTGATACAATTCTGGAGTGACCCAAAAGAGAAAAGGTAGGCCTCCTGAACGCCCGGTATTTGATTCGATCAGAAAACCGACGGCACCGCCTGGCCGGAAATTTGGCTGCGATGTGCCTGAGGAAAAGCTGCGGCCTTCGCTTCGCAAGGTAAAACACAAAAAGCTCCCCGATCCTGAGGCCTGATATATGAGCAATTCTAACGACGATCGTGTTCAAAACAGTATATGGGCGAGACCGGAAATGCTCGTCACATTTCGCGCTGAGATCATGCGTAGCGTGACCCGTGAGGAGCGGACCTTTCGGATTCAACATGTCCTGCCAAATGGGCGTGTGACACTACATAATTTTGTCGGCGAGTTTCGCGAAACCGCGTTTGAGGCTATAAATTTTCTTCGAGAGAAGGGGCAGATCAGATCCTAGCAGAAAGCGGGCGGTGTGAACGATGCGTCCGATCTAAGCGGCGGCAAAAAACTGCCGCTTTGCTTTCATCTGACTCTGGGATCCGACTTCTGGCAAATAACTCTAGAACTCGTACACCTTCCCAACCGTGAGTATCTCGACCCGATCTAAATTTGCCTGATATAACTGTTCGATCACCTTTTCGCGATACATTGGTTTAATATTTATCACAAAAATTGGAAAATCCCGGTCGTGAAGTTTTTCAAGCTCTTTTTTAAGCATGGCTGGCGACAGATGTTCGGAGACTGCGGCGAGTTCCACCAATTCGTCGGGAAAGGCACACTCAACAAGTACCGCCTTGAGATTCGGTATCGAATTACAAATTTTCCAAAAATCGTCTGTCTCCGCCGTATCGCCCGTGATGCCAACCGAAACCTCGCCATCCGATATGATAAATCCGCTTGCCGACACCGGATGATTGACCCCGACGCTGCGTACCGAGAAATGCCGTACGCCAAATTCCGCACCTCTGTTAAATTCTCGATACTCAATCACCGGGCCATTTTCATTAGAAAGCTCGGAAAAACGCGGATATATCGACCAATTAAAAATATCGCGTTCAAGAATCTCAATCATCTGTCCGGTCGCGTGGATACGTAGTGGCTCGGAAAGTGTGGCAAAAAGATCATCGATAAACATCGGAAGCCCGGCGATATGATCGAGATGTGTATGCGTTAAAATAACGTCGCGAATCTGTGCCCGCTGAACTTCAGAGCAAGCCATAGCCAGACATCCGGCATCGATCGCAACGCAGTCGTCGACAATGATCGACATTAAATGCTGGCGCTCCGACGCCCTGCCGTTTTCGTCAATCGAACCTGGAAGCATCTGGATCTTCATCTTGTTTTTGAGTTCCGAGTTTTCGAGCGAAGATTAAACAAATTTGCTGGGCTAGATGTTCCTCCAACTTTTAACTGAAACTATCTCGCACACGTCTGTGCCCGCCCTCCGTCAATTTCGTATGTCGCACCGGTAATCCACGAAGCTTTTTCTGATGCGAGATAGTATATCAATTCAGCCACCTCGTGCGGCGTACCGACGCGGCCGATCGGGTGAGTTTCTTTTGAATGTTCTAAAAATGCATCATATGTTGATTCATCCATACCACCGCGTTTATGAATATTTGTGACGACCACGCCCGGGTTCACCGCATTAACCCGAACGCCTCTCGAACCGAGTTCTAGGGCCGTACATCTAGTTAGTTGGTCAATGGCCGCCTTTGAAACTCCATAAGCCAAAATATTTGGAAAAGAGCGAGACCCTGCGACACTTGAAACATTTACTATATTTCCCTTTGTTTCGATCAAAAAAGGCAAACAATTCTTCATCAACATAAATATTGACCTCAGATTAATGTGAAACATTTTATCCCAATCGTCTAGCGTCGTCGTCTCAATCGTACCGTTTTTAATCACGCCGGCCGAATTTATCAAAATATCGATCTGCCTATGATTATGTATCGTCTCTGAAGCAATACGGTCGAGCTGCGACATTTGCGTCAAATCGGCAAGATGGGCCTTTATCGTGCCAACCTTCGACTTTATAGCTTTGCCGAGGGATGTTAATTCCTTCTCGTTTCGCCCGACGGCGATGACCGTCGCTCCCATATTCGCAAACAACAGAGCGGTAGCACGGCCAATGCCGCTACTCGCACCTGTGACTATCACTACTTTCCCTTTCATAAATTATTTTTTCTTCTGAATTTAGAGTTAAGGATAGCAATGAAACTGGAATTCTGGCAAACCCATGCAGGTGGGCAGCAGTTATGTTTGGATTTGTAATAAGTATGTGGTCCTTAAACCACCTTTCATGCTTGTAAACACAAAAAAAGCGGCTGCATTTTGACAACCGCAAAAAGTAAAATTTTTAGAGAAGTATGAATTACAGAAGAATCAATTTATGACTCGCTCGGTCTTTGGTTCGCTGCAAAAAGCAGATCAAATGCCGCCTTTGTCTCAACCGTCTTTCGCTGCTTTAGGTCAGTGACCCAACCTGTCACGTTCGAAACGATTTCTCGTGCGGCGACCCTCGAACTTGCAACCTTTCTTTTCACAGGCTTTTGCGTCATTGCTTCAGCCTTTTTCACTATTTTAATCTTGGTCTTGTCTATCATTATAAACCTCCGCTTGTTATTTGGGATTTCGACCCCGATGCTTTTCGCATTCTGCAAATAAAATAAACTAAATTTGCGATTTGCAAACATTATGATTACGACGGAGTGAGAATGGTTGTTCCATATATTTTTATTAACGTAAAGTTCACAGACAGTTGCGGCGACATGAATCGGTAGGATATTTTTGGCAACTTCGGCACGTGTTTTGCAACGTCTAATAGTAGATGAACGTAATCGACTTCATTATTATTTATCTTGCCTGCGGCTCACCGTTTGGAGTTTATCAGATAATCGGTGAGCCTAACCGCCCGCAGATTAGCTGGCATCGCGTATTCTTATCATTTCTATTATGGCCGCTTTACGCCGTCCGGCTGATCGTTGGCCATATTTTTCCCAACGCCGAGCGTACCGCTGCTGAACGCCGTCGAGTAATAGAAAAAATACGTATAGACATCGAGAACCTCATATTTTCCGGCAGATCGGCCTCGACGATCTTTGAGTTTCGCGAGGTCTTTTATCGCTTTACCGGCCTCTCAGATGCTGCCGTCGCTCGAACGGGAAAGACAGTCAATGAATTATTCGACATAACCGGCCACCGCAACAAATCTCTTGCTTCCCGATGCCTGTCGCGTCACAATCACGAAAGATTGGCGTTCCACAGAGACCGCGCAGAGGTTGAATTCAATGAAATCATTCAACAAATGTCGTGTTTGGGAGCTGATTGCGAAAAGTTAGTCGAATCGCTGAGACAGATCGTTCCTCAATTTGAGATTGGAAACCCTCCCGAACGTACAGCTTTGGCAATACCACAAGCACAAGCTACGGACGTTACCGTTCGTAGCTATGCAAAAGCCCACACGAGTAAGGGGTTCTAGACAACCGCGCATTTGATTATTTTGTTCCCGCCCCCAATACCGGTAATATCTACGCAATGCTGGTCGTTCTCCATCTTTTTGCGCTATTTCTGCTGGTCGCTCTCGGTTTTTACGTTTTTGTCGCCGACCCGCGAAAACGTGCTAATCAGACCTTTGCCGCGTTTATAGCCTTTCTCGCTATTTGGACGATCAAGGACCTCGTCTTCTGGAATTTTTATCCCCGTAATTCTACTGCCGGCTGGTGGGCTTCGGCGAGTTTCATCACGGCGCTATTGATGCAGTATGCCATGGTCGTTTTTGCTTGGGTGTTTCCCGAAAACGATCGTACGCCCCGTCATCGCGCCGCGATTCTCTTCGCTCCGGGCCTAGTGCTTATTCCTGCCACTCTGATTGGCCTGTTGTGGCATAAGGTTGGATTTGAAGACGGACGTTTTGTTATTGACCTAACCTCGCTCGCTTACGCTTTTGTCGTGTATGTATATATTGTCTTCTTTTATGGAGCGGTAATTCTCTTCCAAAAATACCGTAAATATAATGGAACGCAGCAAGGCCAACAGGTCGGGGCAATTATCTGGGGACTCGCGATCACTGGTGTCCTTAAGACAGTCGCCAATATTGCACTTCCCTTCTTCGGCAACTACGACCTGCTCCAGTTAAGCGCGATCTTCGTGCTGCCCGGCGTTTTGATATATGCTTACGCCATCCTCAATTTCAAGCTGTTCTCACTGCAAACGGCCCTCAATCAATTCCGTCTGTTTCCGATCACCTACAAGGTCGCTCTCACAATTGCGTCGGTCGCTTTGGCTAGCTTTATATTATTTCAGGTTCCGATTGCTTGGTGGGCCTTTCGCAACGGGATGGACTATGAGGCGTGGCGCCGCTATTTGGTTTTCAGCGTCATCTCGGCGCTGATACCTAATTTGCTGCTCCTGCTCCTTGTCCTGCGTACTATCTCGCGCCCACTCCAACGGATCACGCTCGCTGCGGTCGAAGTGACAAAGGGCGGCTACGGCACCGAAGTTGACATGCGTAAAAGCAATGACGAAATTGGCTTGCTCGCCGATTCATTTAATGAGATGAGCCGCAAGATGGCTGCAGACATCAATGAGCTCCAGCGACTGAACGATCAACTAATCCGTGCCGAAAAGCTCGCTGCAATGGGTACGCTCGCTGCCGGTGTTGCACACGAAGTAAACAATCCGCTCGCCTCGATCTCTTCACTCGTTCAAATGATGCGCTCACAGCAGGGACATTCGCCTGAGACCCGCGAAAAGCTAAACATGATCTCTGACCAGATACAGCGTATCACACAGGTCACGCGGGATATGACCGACTTCGCCCGGACTCGGCCGGCAGCTAAGGACGAAGCAGATATAAACGAGATGCTCCGCACCGCATTGCGTCTCGCGAGCTTTGATAGGACATTTCAGGGTTTCGACGTGATTACCGATTTTGACCCTGACCTGCCAACCGTAATCGCCGACGAAGACCAGCTCCAGCAAGTATTCCTGAATCTCCTACTCAATGCCCGCGACGCAATGCAGGGAACGAAAAAGCCCGCACGTAACAATAAACACGATGAGCAACAAACAACGCTTACAGATATAAATCAGAACAACAGTTCCGATCCGGAAAACACCATCAGCATCCGAACCTTTTCCGGAACGTCCGAAATATCAGTTGAAATTGCCGACACCGGCACTGGCATCGCCGACGCGGACAAAGCGCTGATCTTCGACCCGTTCTTCACGACTAAAAACGCTGGAAATGGCACCGGTCTAGGCCTAGCCGTCTGTTACGGCATCGTCACCGCACATGGCGGCCGCATCGAGGTCACGAACATTGAACCTTTCGGTACGAAATTCACAGTCATTCTCCCTGTCTAAATGCCAGTACTTAAAAGATCTAAGTTAAAGTGTCATTGTATGGTTTCAACCGGTCCCATTCATCATTTTGACGATTCAAATCGTTGATTTGGATTATTCAAACCGTTGTTTGAACCATTTAAATCGCTTCTGAAAGAACCAATCTTAACAATCTCAATTGACACCGCCGCCATTTCGTAGCACCTTTATCTATACAACCCGCAGTAATTCAAAAACTTAAGAGGAACGCTAAATGAAGAAATTATTTCTCAGCTTGTTTGCCATTGGTATACTTGTCTCTGCGGCAGGTGCGCAGGATACGACAATGGCTTTTATCAACGCGAGGATCATCCCGATAGTCGGTCCGACGATCGAGCAGGGTACCTTGATTGTCCGCAGCGGCAAGATAACTGCTGTCGGCGACGCACAAACCGTTCGGCCTCCGTCCGGTGCCACCATTGTTGATCTCGCAGGAAAGACGGTAATGCCTGGTCTTGTCGATACGCACAGCCACATCGGCGAAGGCTCTGGGGCCGACGGCTCGAACCCGATACAGCCGGACGTGCGGCTGCTCGATGGCCTGAATGCACGCTCGTCTAGCATCCAACGAGCTCAATCGGGCGGCATCACCACTGTCAATGTAATGCCCGGCTCGGGTCATCTCGACAGCGGTCAGACGCTTTATCTCAAACTCCGCGACAACGCCAACAAAGTTGACGATTTGCTGATCTACGATAAAGACGGCAAATATATGGGCGGAATTAAGTTTGCAAACGGCACAAATCCGATCCGCGCGGGCGGTGGTAGCTTTCCCGGAACTCGAGCAAAATCAGCTGCACTTATGCGCGAACAGCTTATAAAAGCTCGCGAGTACGGCGACAAAGTAAAAAAAGCCGGTAAAGACGTGTCAAAACTTCCATCCCGCGACCTCGCCATGGAAGCCCTCTCCGAGGTCCTCGACGGCAAGCGGATGGTGCATTTTCACACCCACCGCCACGATGATATTCTCACCGCAATCCGCATTCAAAAGGAGTTTGGGTTCCGAATGGTATTGCAGCATGTCTCCGAGGCCTGGAAGGTCGCCGATGAGATTGCCAAAGCCAATGTCGGAGCGTCAATTATCTTTATTGATTCGCCCGGCGGTAAGCTTGAGACGATGGATATCGACTTTCGCAATGGCGCCTCACTTGAAAAAGCTGGAGCTCTGACCGGTTTCCATACCGATGACGGCATCACCGATTCGCGCTGGTTTCTGCGTTCGGGCGGGTTGGCCGTTCGAGCCGGAATGTCCCGTGACAAAGCTCTCTACGCCCTGACGATGGCAAACGCTATTATGATGGACGTGGGCGACCGTGTCGGCTCGCTCGAGACGGGCAAAGACGCTGACTTTATTGTGCTTTCGGGCGACCCGCTCAGCGTATATACCAACGTCCTAGAAACGTGGGTCGAAGGCAAAAAAGTTTTTGATCGCGCCGATCCCAAAGATTATCTCGTCCAGGTCGGCGGCTTCGGAGCAACCAACGACCGCTCAACGCACCACGGGTGCTATGACAATCACACCGGAGGTGAAAACAAATGAACCACACAATTATTTTCAATTCAAAGTCGCTAAACCGCGAAGGCTCAAAGATAGGGAAAGCAAAGCAATTGGTGACAACGGGGTTGACACCCTTTGCGTCTTTGCTTCTCTGCGTCTTTGCGATAATGTTCTTCATTTCCGGAGCAAATGCCCAGATCGCCGTTAAAGGCGAAACTGTTTGGACGATGGCCGGCAATCCTATAACAAACGGCATCGTCCTCATCAATAACGGTAAAATTGAGGCTGTCGGCACCGAGATGTCTGTACAAATACCTGCAAATTACCGTGTTATTACGGCAAAGGTGGTCACCCCCGGTCTGATCGACGCTCACACGGTCATTGGCCTCAACGGATATATGAATCAGCCGCACGACCAGTCGGGTCTCGATGGCGGCGGAACGGTGCAGCCTGAGCTGCGGGCGACCGATTCGTACAATGCCCATGAGAAACTGATCGAATGGGTACGCGAGTTTGGAGTCACCACGATCCATACCGGACATCAGCCGTCTGCCCTAATTTCCGGACAGACAATGATCGCCAAAACGACGGGTCGAAACGTTGACGAAGCAACAATCATCCCGACTGCGATGATCGCCGTTACGCTTGGCAATGCAGCCAATGCAGGTGCGGGCCGGTCACCGGGCACAAGAGCAAAACAAATAGCAATGCTTCGGGCCGAACTCATCAAGGCGCTTGATAACTCTAAAAAAACTGATGCACCAAAGGATCTAAAATCCATCGCGATGGTCAGCGTCATTAAGCGTGAGATTCCGCTTCTGATTAATGCCAACCGTGCTCAGGACATTATGTCTGCCCTGCGGATCGCCAAAGAGTTTAACCTCCGCATTGTCCTCGATGGTGCGGCCGAAGCTCCGCTTGTGTTGAATGAGATCAAGGCATCCGGCTTCCCTGTAATCGTTCACGCGACGATGGCACGTGCCGGCGGCGACAGTGAATCACTCTCGACCGAAACCGCCGCCAAACTCAAGGCCGCCAGCATTCCCGTCGCTCTGCAATCGGGATACGAGGGCTATGTGCCAAAAACACGCGTCGTTCTGTTTGAGGCCTCCATGGCCATACGAAGCGGGCTTTCAAGAAACGACGCACTTGCCCTGATAACGATTGACGCCGCCAAAATTCTCGGTCTCGACAGCCGCATCGGCTCGCTCGCCGTCGGTAAAGACGCCGACATCGCAATGTACGACGGCGACCCATTCGAATGGACAACCCACTGCACCGGCACGATCATCAACGGCCGGGTCGTAAGCGAGGTTGTTAGGTAACATCTAACAGAAACGCTCCTATTCCGTGCGGGCTTTTGTATCCATTTTCATACGGATGCAGAAGCCCGAACGCCGTAGGGTATTGGTTAAAGTTGTGCTAATCTTTTCACTGCAAATTCCAATTTGATACCCCAGTTTTTAAATCTATGAAAGCATCAATATTTTTGTGTTTGTTAGTCATTCTTCCCGCATTTGTGATCGCTCAGCCGCCAACCCGTCCAATAGCTAGTCTACAGCCGCAAGCACAGCAGACCCCGCGACCGGCAGGAACCCCTGATACGCGCGATGAGCCGCCTGTTGTAACAAAACACTCGATCCGCATCGGTGCGAGACAGCTTGATTACTCAGTTACGACCGGTTTTATGCCGATTAAAAATGCAGTTTCCGGTGATACCGAGGCTCGAATTTTTTTTATGGCCTACACGCTGGACAATGCGACCATAAAACGTCCATTGATGTTTTCGTTTAACGGCGGGCCTGGCTCGGCTTCGGTTTGGCTGCATCTTGGCACGCTTGGGCCGCGGCGTATAAAGATGCTTGATGACGGCTCGATGCCTCCGCCGCCATTCGAAATGGAGGACAATCAGCACACTTGGCTGACAGAGACGGATATGGTTTTTATCGATCCGGTCGGCACGGGGTATTCGCGGGCGGCGAGACCGGAGCTCGCCAGCAAATTTTTTGGCGTAAACGGGGATATCGAGTCCGTGGGTGAATTTATCCGACTTTATCTCGGCCGCTACGAGCGCTGGATGTCGCCGCTTTTCCTGGTCGGCGAAAGCTATGGCACGACGCGGGCCGCCGGCCTCTCGAACTGGCTTTTTGATCACGGCATCGCTCTCAACGGAATATCGCTTGTCTCAGCGGTGCTCAATTTCCAAACTATCCGGTTTGCCAACAACAACGACCTGCCACTCGTGCTGATCCTGCCGAGCTACACCGCGACGGCCTGGTATCACAAAAAACTTTCTCCAGCCCTGCAAGCAATGACTATCGAACAAGTTTCACAGGAAGCACGGGAGTTTGCGTCAAACGAATTTGCCCCAGCTATGTTCAAAATCGACATGCTCTCGCCTACCGAACGACGGACACTGGCCGATAAATTCAGCATGCTCACTGGCGTTAGCCGTGAATTTATCGAACGAAACAACTTTCGCGTCGAACTTGGTGATTTTAACAAGGAACTTCTTCGCAGCGAGCGTCGCACTACGGGACGGCTGGACAGCCGCTTCAAGGGCATCGATCGCGATGCTGCCGGTGTCGGGCCAGATTCCGATCCCAGCATGAACGCCATTCGTCCTCCGTACACCGCCGCATTTAACAGCTACGTGCGTGGCGAACTCGGATTCAAAACGGATGTCGAGTACTACATTCTCGGCGGCGGCATCACCGCACCTTGGAACTACAATGTCACTAATGCATACGCCGACACAAGCGTCTCGCTAAAAGACTCGATGGCCAAGAATCCGTATATGAAGATATTCGTCGCTCAGGGCTACTACGATCTGGCAACGCCGTTTTACGCCGCCGAATACACGATCTCGGCCCTCAACCTCGAACCAAGCCTGCGACGTAACATCAACTTTGAATACTATGAATCTGGTCACATGATGTACATCGAAACTAGGTCGCTCAAAAAGTTGAAAGACGACGCTACGCAATTTATTCAGCGTTCCCTGAGAAACTAGCAGGGCTTTATCCAACGTTAATGGCACTTGGTTTACTGTTCGAAAGGCTAATAACAGGTGCAAATCCATTCCGTGTGCATCGGCTTAAACACACTTAGCACGGGTCATCGGAAAATCCATACCGGTCACTTTGCCATTCATAGCTCCCTCGATTCGGGCCAAGAGGCTGTCGGGACTGTTAAGCCTGTAGATTATCCGCTGCGGAAAATCATGTGACGGGTTCTCGAATATCGCTTCATTTGCTGACCATTTGATGAGTTTAAATGCTGTTTCATCTTTATTTCCGGATGGCTTTGCAAAATAATGAACACCTGTGTCGTTCTGAACGATGCGCATATATTCAAAACCGCTCAGTTTACCGTCTCTCAACGTTCGCGACATACCTAGCATCGCATCCCCAACTGGTATCATCCATTGCTCACTCACCAATCTTTTCCTTGCGGGAGCGTTAATCTCCCAACAACCTGCAATAAAAGCGAGCGACTGGACAGCAGGTTTCGATTCCTGCGATGTAGCGTCACCGGCCAGAACACTTATGATAAGCAACGTAAAGATTATTGTGATCTTGTTCATATAGGTTTCTTATTTTGATTTATTTATTTTCGGGGCAATCGTTTACGTATCTGCATTCATTTCTGCATTGCGTGAATTCAACGCCAAGACGTAGAAATCCAAACGAAAACCACAGTGTATATGTTGTGACAACTACCCACTTACAACACGTTACACCTGATTTACTGTAAAAGATTGGAAAAACCCGACAATTATTCGGAAGTAATAAACATTTCAGTAATGCGATGAGATTTTTCGAGAAATGCTGCGGGGCTGGTGCCGGCGAATTGGCGGAAATCATTTATAAGATGCGATTGATCGTAATAGCCAAACAAAAGTGCTGTGTCGCTAATGTCAGGTTTAACTGTCGACTCGAGAGTTTTTAGAACACGCTGAAATCGAACTATCCGTGAATACATCTTTGGCGTCAGCCCAATGTAATCACGAAAACGGCGCTCCAGCCCGCGCTCACTAATACCAATGTCCTTTGCGATCTTGCTGACAGACTTAGTGCCATTTTGGGTAGAAATTATATCTACTGCTTTTATCAGCCAGGGATCAACGGCAATCTGTTGATGGAGACGTTCGGCAAGAACCGATTCTGCAACGGCAATCTGATACTCAAAATTAGTGGCGAAGGACAATCTCTCCTCGATACCCGCGACCTCTCCGCCCCAGACCGATTCGAGCGATTCAATCCGGTCGGCCAGTTCGCACATCCCAAAACGAAAGAATGGAAATGCACCCGCTGGCCTGAAACGAATACCAAAAAGGCTTACATTTCCCGACGGCGCTATGAGTACGCTCGAATACATTTGCCCCGCGACGAGACTCACAGCCTGTGTCTCAGTATAGCCGTTTTGATAATACCGCCGAAAGCGGTCTGCGAGGTTAAAGATGATCTCGACACACCCATCAGGCACGAGCGGCTCCGGCCCGTTCGCGGCAGATTTTTGGTATTCGAGCGACCAAAAACATTTTACCAAATCGGCGAATTGTGGCGATGGTAGTTTTTCGCAGTATTGCATTATGCCACTTTTATGGATTGAGTTAAATGAATATCACAGGTTCTAAGCAATTATATCGGCCTGTGCCGAGGATCTTACTACTGAGCGATGACTTATACAATTGAGTTGCTCGCATCCTCTCGCATAATTTCGAGGACTGCAAGCAAGTCAGCACTTACTGTTACCAGACAAATTAAAAAAATCAGTATTTAAGTGGCCATCTCGGTTGGGAACCAAAGTACTTTAGGTGTTTCTGAAGATTTAGATTGATCTTTTCTGATCTGGGCCATACGAAGGAGTTGGGCGGGCGTTTCGCCGTCGCCGCCAAACGCAGCCCAACCTATATTGAGTTCGATTTCAATGGACTCGCTTTCGGTCACTTTAAATTTCCTGCCAAAAAACCCGGTATGGATGCGTGCGATAATCTCGTGTGAAATTTCTTTTGTTGCCGTCGGCAAAACCGCCAGGAATTCGTCATTCAAAGCTCTCGCAAAAAAATCCATTTGTCGCAGGTTGTGCTTGACTACCTGCGAGACAAAATTCAGAACGCGGTCGCCCGCCGAGTGGCCAAATTTTTGGTTGATCTCGTCAAAACTCTTAATGTCGATGGCTAACACCGTCAACGGCCTCTCGTCTGGCTTTCGCTGGGTCTCAGCAATTTGGTTTTCCAATACCATGTAAAATGCCCGTTCATTTGGCAGGTCGGTCGTCACATCTGTAAGAGCATTGGCCTGGCTCCGCTCAAATGCAATCGATCCAAGCAACAGTGGGGAGGCACGGGTGCCAACCGCCTCAAAAAGCGTATTACCTGTAACCGGCAAATCGTAATCGGGATAAAAGAATAATTGTAGAACACCAAAAACATTTTCGCCGTGACAAAGCGGAATTGCCACCGTCGTAGATTGCTGAGCGGAATCCGGCGCGAAATAACTGTCGATCTCGATTTGCCCGCTCGCAAACGTCTTACTGGCGAGGGTTGTCTCAAAATTTGGCCTCACAACGTTATTGCCCTGCAAAGCAACTCCGTCGGAGTGAACGGCTGTGAGCTGCGTTCGCGTTGCATTTAACATAAACAGAACTATAGTCTGAAATGGCAATACGTCTCGGACACGGCTCGAAACAAGTCTGAGTGCATCAGCCGACTTTAGCGAACCGGCAAAGAATGTGCTCGCTTCATCAAGAGCCGCGAGTCCGGCCTCGATATCATCCTCAGCCTTCATTCGCGGGTCGTCGCTTTTTCGTTTTCGGGTTGATTGATGAAAGTACAGAATTACACACACAAACAGGTACGAAATGACAACACCTGCAAACGCCTGTGTTTTCTCAGTCACTTCAAGTGCTGAGCCGGCCAATAAATATGTTGCGGCAATAGCTGCTAGCGATAAAGCAACAGTTATCACCGGATACGGTGAATATACTCTCCTGAGAGGGAGATCGATATCATTTGGATTCGACATTGGAATTAGTTCGCTGGAAGAAAGGCCTGATCACAGGAAAGAATACCCTATTTGAAGATAACTTTTCGGACGAATTCTAGTCAAGAAGTATTTAATCCAGTGAATTCAGACATTTACCGGACATAAAAAAATAATGAAAAAAAGTGAAGTTTTCATCGTTTTTAGGTTGACTAAGTCATCATGGATTTCTATAGTATCGTTTGCCTTGAAAAAGAAAGAGTTCAGGGCAAAAACGGCTGTGTCCGATCAGCCGACGCCTGGTAACAGGTATTTATTCTTTGAGATAGATTAGGAGTCATTAATAAAATGAAAAAGGTATTTGTACTTTCAACCGTTCTTGGATTGAGCGCCCTCGGCATGGCATGTGGCGAAACCGCTACCAACGTAAACGTAAACGCTAACCGTCCAGCTAATGCTGTCTTGGTTAACACATCTACACCCGCACCGGTCAGCACACCGGCCGCGACACCGATGAATACTAACACTAGCACTAACGGCAATACCAACGCTATGCGACCGGCGAACGCCATGACACCGTCTGCCACAAACAGACCATAGTCACTTTTAATTTTTTTTACCTAAGCGCCTCATTTTCGGATGGGGCGCTTTTTTTCATTTTCCAGCAATAGCGTAACCAGAAAATTTAATTCTTTTGCTTACCCTGCATTTAGTACTGCTCTCAAATTAAAAATCGCATTATTTGCATTTTAGGGGTTGACTTAATGGCCAAGCATCACTATATTGTGCAATGTTCCTAAAAATTAGAAAGACTTGGGACAAGGACTGTGCCCTGCATAGTCTTCGATAGAAATAAAATTAGATCTAATCTTTGAAGAAGACAGGAGAATCTTTAGTATGAAAAAAGTAATTGCGCTTTCAGCAGTTCTTGTTATGGGTGCTTTGGGTATGGCTTGCGGAGATGCAGCCTCGAACAATGCAACAATGAACACGAACAAAACAATGGCTAACGCTATGAACGCCGCAGCTAATGCCGCTAACGCGGCCGCTAACGCAGCCCAAACAGCTGCTAACATGACGGCAAATGCGGCTAACATGGCAAGCAACGCGATGAATACCGCGGGCAACACCATGAAACCGGCAAACACGATGGCCCCGGCAAATTCAATGAACTCGAATGCAAACGCCATGAAAAAGCCGTAGTCTAACCTTTAAAACGAACTAAAAAGCTCGATCGTGCTAACGGTCGAGCGTTTTTTTTTGGAGCGCGGGCATCCTGCCCACACGTTTTCAAATCAATAGATCTATCAATTCCCCCACGCTTGTTACCGGTCTGCCACAAACGAAACCCTCGCATACATAGGCGACCGCATGTCCGTCAAGGATACCGCGATCTTTTAACAAAGGGACGGTCGCCAAATCCCGAGCGGCGTCCGTCGACAAAACTAAAACCGCATCTGGCAAGTATCTGCCTAGAACTTCCAATTCTAGATCGTTGCCCTTCGGTCCGACGATGACGATCTCTCGTGTCTCACCAAGATAAAACTCCATCGCCGACAAAGCCCGGCCAAACCCTTGCGGATGCCGTCGCAATTGCGAAGCTGTCAATCGCAGAACGCTGATCGCAAACCGCTCATATTTTTCCTCACCCGTTAACTTTGCGAGCCGGAGCAGAATATCAGCCGCCACCGAATTACCCGATGGCGTCGCATTATCATAAAAGTCCTTGTTCCGTACGATCAATTCTTCATGATCGTTCGAGGTAAAGAAAAATCCACCGTTCTCGTCGTCCCAAAACTCGGTGATCATCAGATCGGCGAGCCGCCTTGCCTCGGTCAGATGCTCGACGGCCCCCGAAACCTGATAAAGCACAATCAGGCCATCGGCGACATTTGAGTAATCCTCGATATAGCCGTTCAGCTTTGCCGAGCCTTCCTTCCATGTCCGCAAAAGACGGCCATCGTGCTGTAGTTCAGTCAAGATAAACGCGGCGTTGTTTTTTGCTATGTCAAGATATTCTTCGCTTCCCAAAACCGCCGCAGCGTCTGCAAAAGCAGCCAGCATCAAACCGTTCCACGCCGTCAGAACCTTTTCGTCGCGATTCGGTTTGATCCGCTTTTCGCGTTCTAAAAAGAGTTTTTTCCGGGCGTCATCCATCGAGCCAGAACCGAGCGCTCCCTTAGTAGATGGAGCCGGGTTCTTGACGTTCAGAATATTTTCTCCCTCAAAATTACCGCTTACCGTCACGTCGAAAAAAGCATTAAACTCCAACGCCGTGTCCTCGCCGAGAAATTGAGAGATCTCCTCAGGCTTCCAAACAAAAAACTTCCCTTCCACCCCTTCGCTGTCGGCATCCTGCGTCGAATAAAAACCACCCGACTCATCGAGCATCTCGCGTTTTACATATTCGAGCGACTCGACCGCTATTCGTTTATAAAATTCATCACCGGTCACCTGAAACGCGTGCAGATAAACTCGTATGAGCTGTGCATTGTCGTACAGCATCTTTTCAAAATGCGGCACGAGCCAGATCGCATCGACGGCGTAACGGTGAAACCCGCCGCCGAGCTGATCGTAGATCCCGCCGCACGCCATCTTGTTTAGAGTATGCTCAACTATCGCCAACGC
>JBBSJK010000038.1:0-30798 GCA_038257355.1 Pyrinomonadales bacterium
CCATTCACCCAGCCGGATGTCGCACGCCGTTTCGCTCATCGAGACCGGCGTGTCAAAGGGTTTGTTAAAACTGCGGATATGATCGTATTTGAAAATGCCCGCCGTCACATCGGAGATCGCGAAATGGGCAAAATACATCGGGTTCGCGAGGGCGGTCATCGGCACGACGCCGAGCCGGTCGAGATCGGTACGGCGTTTGAAAAAAACCAGCTCAAAGCCGAATTCGCGGCCAGTTTCCGTCTTGCAGTGGCCGGTGTAGTACCACCATTCCGTCTGAACGTCGCCTTGCGCGAAAAGATCCTGCGGCAGCGTGACCGCACCGTCTGACGGCGCAGTGCGTAGCTTTCCGCCGCTGTTTCCCAGCAGATCGGCGAGTCCGTCGAGGGCGGTGGAAGCAAAATATTGGATGGGCTTAAAGAAAGTTTCGTGCATATGAGCTGAATTCGAACAATAAGGCGTTTCGGATTTGATTACTTTCAGGTGAATTCAGTAACCCGGCATTCACAAAATTATATCGTTCCGTGCAAAAATATCCGCATGCTGATTCATATCGTTTGCTGGAAGTACAAGCCTGAGGTTGACGAAGCGGACCGTGAACGTCACCGCGCCCGGTTACTCGCTCTCAAAACGCTGATCCCGAATATCGAAAGCCTCGTCGTCGGCGCCGATATCCTGCACCTCGACCGATCTTTTGACACTGGCCTCGTCATCCATTTTCCCGACGCAGCGGCGCTCGGCCGCTACACCGATGACCCGCAGCATCTGGCCGTGGCCGCTCTGGGCAAGCAGATCGCTGATAAGGTTGTCTCAGTCGATTTTCTCATTCCCGATACAGCGTAAGCAGCGAACGATTTACCATCCGGGTACATCATAAGAGAGCATATTTAGCAAGGACTTTGTGAAAAAGATAATGACTAAGCTTATTAGGAACGGATTTAAGATTGCAATTTTTTCGATGCTGCTCACGCTGCCGGTTTTAGCTCAGGCGGTGAAACGCACACCTTTTGACGTTACAAATTATGTAATGGATGTCACACTCGTGCCGACCGAGCGACGATTAATTGCGACAGTTGATGTCGCGTTTACGCCGCTCGAAGACACACGATCTGTGTCGTTCGAACTCAACGGCTCGCTTAAGGTCGATAGTATAACGCGGCAGGATAGGGGTCTGGCCGCTCTGCCTGTGACCTCGCCAACGGCAGCAAAGTCCACAATAAAAGCAGTGTCCGGAGGTGCTGTAACATTCGTCCAGGACCAGTCGAACAGCAGCGATCTCGGCCCGCACGTGCGTATCGATCTCGGCGACAATGTTCTTAAGGGAACGCCGGTTGTTCTCCGTTTCAAATACAGCGGTATACTCGATGGCCCCGCCGGCGGCCCACTTTTAACCAAAAGACTCGCGGCGGTGACCGAAAACAGCGGTTATCTGATGTACGCCGCCCGATGGTTCCCGTTTCACAATTATGCTGCCGACCCGGCAACATCCGATATAAGCATTTCGCTACCAGCCGGTCTGCAAATTGTTGGTTATAGCGATACTCCGGTTTCGAATGTGGGAGGTAAATACCGTTTCGTACAATCGACACCGGACCTGCTCGGCAATTTTGCATATGGCCGATACACGCCAAAAACATTGCGGCTCGCCGATCAGGAGTTGCAGTTTTACACAAAACCCGGAAGCGACACGCTCATCGCGTCATACGGCGAAACCCTTGGCAAAGCCCTCGACTACTACACAAAACGATATGGCCCGGCCGATAACGGCAAGAAGTTGATCGTCGTTCAGATTGATGACGAAAGCCTCGATTTTTATTCGTCGCGCGGAATGTTATTTATCGCATCTCGGCCGTTTGAGGAGGCCCGCGATGTGACGACCAGCCGGCTCCAGCGTGAGGCCGCCCTGCAATGGTGGGGCCTGACCGTCGGGCTGAAATCCTTTGACGAAGCCTGGCTCTCGCAGGGCCTCGCCGAGTACAGTGCATTCTCTCTCCGTGAGAGTGAAACGGATGGCGCAAAACTTGACTCGCTTAGGCGCGAGCTGCTTGAGAAATCATTGACCTTTGAGCAAACGGCATCTCTTATTCGTGCACCTAGTAACCTAGACGATCAGAGCAGTGCCTATCAATACATTATGTATGCCAAAGGAGCTTTTGTTTTTAAACTCCTGCGCGACACATTAGGCGAACAGAAATTTGATCAGTTGATGCGTACGTATTTGCAGCAGTTTCGCGGCAAGAGATCGTCGATCGACGATTTTGAAAAACTGACCTCGCAGGTAGCGGGCCAGAATATGCGTTACTTTTTTGCCCGTTGGGTCGAGGGAACCGGCGTGCCCGAGTTTTCGAGTGATTATCTGATCATCAGGACTCGCGGCGGCAAATTTGTGACTCGCGGTACGGTCAAGCAAAACTATGACAATCTACGCCTCCCGGTCGAGATCCAATTGCGGTCCGAGGGCGATCAGGGCTTGTCGACCGTCACACTCAATATGGACGAAGCGAGCGCCGACTTTAATATAGAGTCGACGGGCCAACCGATAAATGTCGTCATCGATCCGGGTTACAAACTGCTCCGCATTTCGCCCGATCTACGTGTTTCTTCGATTGCCCGTCGCGGCATCGAACAATTTAAGGAAGGAAATTATGTCGAGGCCCAGGCCCAGTTTGAGGCGGCTTTAAAGCTCGACCGTTCTAATTCATGGATCTACTATCACCTCGGCCTACTATTCCTCGAACAGCGAAACTACGATCTCGCAATCGACAATTTTAAGGCCGCTCTCGCCGGTAACCTTAACCCCACTTGGCTCTCTGTTTGGTCAAATATCAAGATGGGCAACGGTTACGACGGCAAAGGCGACCGCACCCGCGCCGTCGCCGCCTACAAACGCGCCGAGACCCTCGGCGACAATTACGACAATGCTCAGGAAGCGGTAAAAAAATATATGGCCAATCCTTTTGATCCAAGGGAAAAACAAACCACAGCAACCAATTAACGGCTTTCTTCCACATATAAAAGTAATTTGCTGTGGAATAAATCGATGCTATAATACGCATTAACCTTTTATGGCTGACACCCCGCTTCGACATTATTTGCAACGAACGCTCGCCGGAATCATGACGGTTTGGTTGAGCGGCGTGGTGCTCTTGATTTGTTGCGAAACGATGGGCGGAAAGTCGATGGATGCGGAATTCTCTCCTTTGGCCGCGAAATCCCATCATTGCGACAAAGCAGAACTCATTAAACCGTCCGAAGGCGTTGCTGAAGTTTATGGTACAAAGAGTATTGAATGCTGCTCTTTTCTGCCGTTCCTTTTCGATAAAGACCGAAAGGTTGAGCGAACCGAACAGGCTAAGATAATTTCCACGCAACAGGCGAAGGTTCAATACGACATCGCGGTCGCCGCCGTTAAAAAACCGATAATCCCTCGGTTCAAGCCGTATATTCCAGATCGGCAAGACACATTCACAAAAAACTGCGTGTTCAGGATTTAGAATGCAGATATTCCTTGCGTTCACACAATGCTGTTCGCCATATGAGCGTCCAGCGGCATTTATATTTGGTTCTAAATTTTGAGGTAATAACAATGAAAATGAAAATAATTGCGGTAATCGCGGCGTTAATGGTCTTTGGGCTATCGCTCGCGGCTGTCGCGCACACAAGAACAACCGGAGCGGCTTCGATGGCCGCATCTTGCTGCAAGGGCGATTCATGCCCGATGAAGAGCAAGACCGAGTCAGCGGGCGAAAAAGCATCGTGCTGTGACGATTGCGATAGCTGCAGCGGCGATTCGTGTCCGATGAAAATGGGCGAAGCGTCCGCGACGGGCATGAAAATGGCCGACGGCAAATACTGTCCGATGATGAAGTCGGAAAAGGCGTCAACCGCGCACACCCAAATTAAGTATGAGACCACCGCTGGCGAAGCCAAAAACTGCGATTGCTCATGCTGTAACCACGATAAGGAAAAAATAGTCACCTCAGGTGTCTAAACTTTCTACAATCGATATTATTAGAGGCCCTTCGGGGCCTCTTTTATGCGTTTAGGGAGGTCTTAAATAATCGTCGTCACGATCTCTCTGATGCTCCGCTGTAGCTCGCGGTCGTCGGTGATCGGCGAGCAGATGGCGACCTCGGCGGCGTCAATCGGTGAGATGCCGCCGGCGATCATTTGAGCGGCGTAGATCAGCAGTCGGGTCGAGACGCCTTCTTCGAGGCCGTGGCCTCTGAGGTTGCGTACCTTTTGGCCAATGCTAACGAGGTCGGCAGCAGTGCTCAGGTCAACGCCGCCCTCTTTGGCGACAATCTCGGTCTCTGAGTCACTGTCGGGGTAATCGAATTCCATCGCAACAAATCGTTGTCGCGTCGATTGTTTTAGATCTTTGAGAATCGACTGATAACCAGGATTGTACGATACGACGAGCATGAATTCCGGCGGCGCATCGATCACGGTGCCGCGTTTTTCGATCGGCAAGCGGCGGCGGTCGTCTGTGAGTGGATGAATAATGACGACCGTGTCTTTGCGGGCCTCGACAACCTCGTCCAGATAGCAGATCGCGCCCGCTCGCACGGCGGCGGTCAGCGGGCCATCGTGCCAGACGGTTTCTTCGCCCTCGAGCAGGAATCGGCCGACGAGATCAGTCGATGAAAGGTCTTCGTGACATGCCACGGTTATTAACGGGCGGCCCAGGCGATAGGCCATATATTCGACAAAACGAGTCTTGCCGCAGCCCGTCGGGCCTTTTAACATCGCAGGCAATTTAGCCGCGAACGCCGCTTCAAAAAGTTCTACTTCTTTCCCGATTGGCAAATAGTACGGCTCTGTTTCAACTTTGTATTTTTCTACTGCTAGTTCCATAAAGTTTGTATTTTACAACAAAATTATAGGCCCTGTAATTGAAAGGACTTGTCTTTAGAATTATCTCACGCGAAGTTACAAACCACGCAAGTGAGATTTCAAAGCTCCCTATAAATATTCACTCCTACGAAGTGTTTATAATGATAGGAAGAGTTTCCCAAAAACTCTATAAATTACATTTTTTGGTGGTGATTTTTTTTTATTTTAAAATTCCAAGGGTTTGCGCACTAATTTGGGGGGGGGTAAAATGTGGCACGTGCCACAATTTAAACATTTGAAGCAACACAAAGCCGTAAATACAGAGTTTTAGTGATTTGCAAAGTTATATTTCGGGAAATTCTGGGGCTGGATTGGTACAGTTAAAAGTGGCGTTTGGTCACCGGTTTTGGTTAGTTTGGTACAGTTGTTTTGCCAGTTTGGTACAGTTATTTTTGGCAAATGTGACGGTATGAATTTCGTTTTGGGAAAACAAAATGGTTCAGCCATGCCAGAGGCCGGTTGTGGGTCCGCACGACGGCGTGATTTTTATGGAAAGGCGTTATAAGATTTTACCCTTGTCCACAAAATCAGCTCGCGCAGTTTGTATTAAGTGAACCTAGCAACAATCATCCCGTTATTCCAACACTATATACGTTTCTTAAGAGTTCCTGCATTCAAGAAATGACTGGACACACATCCAAAAACTCATCTATTATCTATAAGACGGATAAATCAAAAAAATGACACCCGCGCCTATAGCGCAAATAACGTTGAAACCAACGGGCGGTTACTTGTATTGACAGGCCGTTTTGAGCAGAATGTTAAAGAGAGGAAATAAAAATTATGATCAGAATGGGACGAGGAAATAGAACCGATCAACCGGGTTCGAGCGACTTTCAGGAATCGGCAGCGGTCGATCCTGCTTATCGATACACTAATGAAACACAGGCCGCTTCATCGAGGGGGGCTATTTCGGAGAGCGACTCGATGGCGCGCGATATTAAAGAGGGCCGTCTAAGCGGTTTTGTCGGTCACGGGACTACACTGACCGGCGAAACGCAATTTCACGCCATGCTCCGTGTTGACGGCCATCTGATCGGCACCGTTACCTCAGATGCGGGAACGCTGATAATCGGTACTAACGGCCAGGTTGACGCTAACATCCTCGTGGCCGCAGCCATGATAAACGGCACAGTAAACGGCGACATTGTAGCAACCGAAAAGCTGCAGCTTGGCCGGACGGCCCGCGTAATGGGCAACATTCACAGCCCCCGTTTGATCGTCGAGGAAGGCGCCATTTTAGAGGGCAGCTGCAGTATGCTCAAGGCTCGCGAAACTCAGGAAGAAGAGGCTGTGGCCGCCGCGGTTGAGTACGAACAGCCCGAGACGCCGCTTTTAACTCTCGACAAATCAGATGATTCGGCGATTTATTTGTCTGATGATGACGACGAAGGCGAAGAGACCGCCGAGGCTGTCTCGGTTTAGGCTGGCCCACATTTATTGCGGTTGAAAGAGCGGGGCGTCCTGCTTTTTCAATTTTTGGGCTCAGATTAATCACACCTACAACTAAAAGGAGGAACCGATGTTAAATGACTTCAAAGCATTCGTCGCACGCGGTAATATACTCGATCTGGCAATCGCCGTTGTCATGGGAGCCGCGTTTGGAACGGTCGTCAAAACATTTACTGATGGAATCATCATGCCGTTTGTCGGGATGGCGACCGGCGGTGTCGATTTCAAATCAAAGTTTTACGACCTGAGCGGAACCGTACCTGCCAATGCCACACCAGACCAGCTAGAGGCTGCTATCAAGGGCGGCAAACCGCCTCGTTTTGTACGGCCAGTTTATCAACGACATAATCACATTCCTAATTGTTTCCGTCGTTATGTTCTTTCTCGCCAGGTACGCAGTCAACCTGTTTAAAAGTCTCGAGGCCGCTTCGCCGCCGCCGGCTGATGAAGTTCTCCTTACCGAGATACGCGACCTCCTGAAGGCTAAATAACGTTAAATTTTCAAAGATCAGGACGCGGAGGAAACGGCATTTACACGCATCCTTCGCGTCTTTTCATCCCTACGATAAACCGCTGTTGGCGTCACGCAAATGTCGAGCTTGATATCATATTCCGTGAGGTCATCGATGCTCTCGACGGGTGGAAAGCAGCTGACGCCAACTTTCACGCAATCCTTCCGGCAATCCGCCAAAAATCGATCATAAATTCCCCGGCCATAGCCGACCCGATGGCCGCTCTCATCAAAGCAAAGCAGCGGCACGATGACGAGATCGATCTCAACCGGGTCAATCACTTCGCCGCTCAAACGCTCACGAATTCCCCAACTGTTTTCCGTGAAAACCGTTTCGCGGTCGAATAAACTACTCTCAAGCCTTCCGGTTGTGAGATCGGTTCGCGGAGCAAAAGTGCGTATCTGCGGAAAGTCACGCCAGAGCCTCGAATAAATATTTGACGTGTCGATCTCATTGAACTTCGATATTGGGATAAACACCTGTAAGTTCTTTACGGCGTCAAGATCAATCGATACAAAAAATCGTTTCTCAAGATCACGGCTCATTGCGTCGATCTCGGCCTTAGTTAAATCCTGCCGTTTTTTGAGATAGATTTGTCTAAGCTCAGCCTTTGTCATGACTAATCGCCGTCATCCACGCTTCTTCTCCGGCCTCAACTTATTCGCACCGGTAGTTCGCGGCGTCACCTGCTCGGAGCGCAACTCCTGACCATCGTTAATCGCGTTCGCAGCCTTTGCCGCCGCGAGAAGTTTTGACTCCTTAACGGCCTTCAAAGCGGCCTTGGCATTTTTGCTTAATCTCTTTTTTTCTTTTGGCATTTCTTTATCTTTACCTCAATTAAATAAACTATATTTCCTATTTACCGCCGCAGTCGCCAGACATTTGGGTCGCGCCTTTGATGAACGCAAGCGGTAATGAACACAACCTCATTCGCTACGAAATAGTAAAGTGCATGCGGAAACCGTTTGACTAAGGCTCGTCTGATTTGCCGGTACACGAGTGGAAACATATGCGGCGTTGATCGAATGCGGAGGATTGCGGCGCCAACTGAGTTTCGAAATTCGTGTCCAAGATTTGAGACTTGGTCTTCATACCAATTGAATGGCTCGTCAATATCAAGTTCGGCTTCCGGTCGGATTATTAAACGATGATTCATCTGGACTTTCGTAACCTTTCGTCAAGTTCCTCCCAAGTGACCCCAGCATCAGGATCTTTTTCGTAAGCTTCAAGGCGGCGATCAAGTTCCAATTTCAAATCGTCGGAAATGTCCAATTGTTTTGAATCGGCAGCAATGCTGTCCCAAATATCCCCGACAGCCCGCAATCGGTCCGCTATACTGAGCTCCAAAATCCCCTCAACCTGCGTGTTCATACATCTTACCTCCATGTTTGGCTAATCAACTCTTAGACCCGTTTCACTCTCCTCCCTCACTATCCAACCGCCGCCGACAACTTCTTCATTAGTTTCGAGGTCGTAGAAGATGGTGGCCTGACCGGGTGTAATCGCCCGCTGCGGTTCGTCGAAAACTATCCGCGCATTCCTGTCAGAACCGGGAGTCGTAGCGACCGGGGTCTTTGCAGTCACACAGTTGGCGGGCAACGGGTAAATCGTCGCAGCGGCGGGTTCGTGGCGGTAGCGAATTTTTACGGCGGCTCGAACCGGTTCGGTTGGTTCGTCATAGGCGATCCAATTGACGCCTTTAGCCGTAAATTCCAGAGCATCGAGGTCGTCTTCCTGGCCGACGATTATCTGGTTCTTGGCCCGCTCGATCTGTAGGACATATAGCGGCTTCTCGTTTGCAATACCGAGACCACGACGCTGGCCGATCGTGTAGCGGTGAATGCCAGAGTGCTGGCCAAGCGTTTCACCGGCTGCGTTTACTATTTCGCCAGCGACCGGCAGCTCGGCGGCGCGGTTTTCGTGATCGAGGTAGCGGTCGATAAACTCAGAATATTTCCCGTCAGGCACAAAACATATTTCTTGCGACTCTTTTTTCTCGGCGGTATAAAGCTCGGCACCACGAGCGATCTCGCGGGCTTGCGTCTTGCTCATCTCACCGAGCGGAAACAGGCTGCGCGATAGCTGTTGCTGGGTTAATTCCCATAAGAAATAACTCTGATCTTTCCAATGATTGCGCCCGCGAAACAGGCGGTAGCGATCCGCCGTTTCGTCATACTCGACGCGGGCAAAATGCCCGGTTGCAACTTTATCGCAGCCTAACGAAACTGCCATCTTGTCGAGTGAAGCAAATTTTAGGCGTGAGTTGCAGGCAACGCAAGGTATCGGCGTCTCGCCGTCAAGATAACTCTGAACGAACGGCTCGACGACATCGCGCTCAAAATCCTTTTCGAGATTCAACACGTAAAATGGAAACCCAAGACTTTCGGCCACGCGCCGAGCGTCATATACATCGTCAAGCGAACAGCATCTAGACGGCAAAGGGTCGCCGTTTTCATCAACACTTATCCCACGGCGCTGATTCCAAAGCTGCATCGTAAAGCCGACCAACTCATGTCCCTGCTCCTTTAGAAGCGCAGCTGCCGCCGAACTATCGACGCCGCCACTCATTGCTACTGCTATCTTCATCACAATTCCAAACTTAGAGTATAACGATTACCCGCCGGGTTGGAAAATTTATGACGGAACAGTAATGAGTGACAATGCTCTAAATTTGTAGTGTCCGCTTTTTATTGTGCTGAAAGCACTTTGGAAATTAGCCTGATGCGAAGCGTCAGGATTATTGATTTATTTGTATTCCATTCTCAACAGCGCCACGATTAGTCCAGTACATAAAGAGGGCACAAAATGAAATAGTTAGGATTTTGCGGGTATTTCCCGCGAAGATAGGGTCAGCATTTTGGCTAGTGCCGATTTGATCGCCTCTGCATACAAACGCGCACCCGCCGGGTCGGGATGACCGACGCCCGCAAGTTCGCAAAGCCTGACGGAATATTCTATTCCAGTTGAGCGTTTTAGCTCAGGCAGGGCCTCGCGGCAATCCTTGATCCGCTCGCGGGCTATCGGATCTTTCACAACACCGCCCTTACCCATTCTGAACAAAAGCGTTTTTGGCGCCTCGGCAGCATTCTCCTCAGTAAACGGCGATTTAATAAAAACTGCGCGTTGTGCGCCGTGCTTTTCATTTATCCGGTCAACAGCGATCTGCAAATGCGTGTCCGATTCTTCGAGCCAAATTCGCGACCGCCGGATAGCCCCTGTTTTGAGCCGTTTAAAGAATAGACGTCGAGTGAGCGGATTATTTACAAATATCTTTAATGGACGCGGAAAGCTTATAATTTCGAGCCATGCGTTAAAAATTTTACTGTTGGTCGTATATGGCGAGATGGCGGGAAAGTAGCCTATTACTGCAAGTTTAGCATTGGGATTCTTGGTTGCGGCAAGGTCGAGTACGTCATACATATCATCTTGACAATGACTCTTAATATCATTCTTGAGGGCCTCGTCGTCGCCATTCGGATCAAAGACGCGCGATGTCGTGATGTCGGTAATGCCGCCGCAAATCATAATCAGATCAGCCCCGTTCTTACCGGCCGCGCTATACTCATCGTCGGCAACCTCGACCTGTTTCCAACTACTCGGAAACCCGATATTGACCTCGGGTTTATACAGATGCGTTTCGTCTCGTCCGGCTTTTTTGTATTTTGCGGCATCGTCGGGATGGAATTTTAACGTCGAGCCTGAATGGGCCTTGACCTTCAAATTTACCTCGCGTCGAGCGCCAAATGCCTCGTTGCGCAGCCAGTCGGCCGTAAGGGTATAAAATTTATCCTTCTCCTCAAGCCCCTGGCCCCAGATCACAGAATCGCCGATCACCAGAAATTCAAACGGTTTGGCCTGATTCGCCGTAAATGAGAGCAACCCGCTCCGGCTGGCTAGTAACAGGGTCGAAACCGCTCCCAGACGTTTAAGGAATTCGCGTCGTGATTCACTATGCATATCAGGGTGTCCTTGTTGCAAGGAATTATAGGTTCGATAAGTTTTGAACACAAGACTTCACATAGATAAATCTGTATGTTATATTCGGAAAACTATGAAACTTGCCTTCCGCTAATATATCCTCGATCTCCTTTCTCGTCTTCGCTTTAACATGAGGGGAGCCTATTATTTTGTGCACTTTTCGAGTGCTTTTATACTTTCAAAATAAGTTCATTTTATGTCTACCAATAATGAAACTCCGTCTGTAGAGACGGTGAATAATACTATTGGGTCTGTGTTGCGAGAGGCTTTGAGAGGATCAAACCGGGACTTTACGCAAGGGCCGATCCTTATCGGTCTCGTCATTCTTGCGATCCCTATGATCCTTGAGATGTCGATGGAAGCTGTTTTTGCAATCGTCGATACATTTTTTGTCGCTAAACTCGGTGCTGACGCGATCGCCGTTGTCGGTCTGACCGAATCGATACTCGCCCTCGTCTATGCCGTAGCCATCGGTTTGAGCATCGGTGCGACCGCCACGGTCGCCCGCCGAACCGGTGAAAAAGACTATGAAGGAGCGGCGAAAAGCGCCGCTCAGATCATCTATCTCGGTTTGTTCGTGTCGGTGGTGATGGGCGTGTTTGGATTTATTTTCGCCTCTGACATTCTTAGTTTACTTGGTGCTCAGCCGCAGGTCGTCGAGCTCGGGACGCCCTTTATGCAGATTATGCTCGGCACTAACGGAGTGATCGTTTTTCTTTTTCTGCTAAACGCGATCTTTCGCGGAGCCGGCGATGCAGCTATCGCTCTGCGTGTGTTGATAGTGGCAAATTTGCTAAATATTGTGCTTGATCCATTGTTTATCTTTGGCATTTGGTACTTTCCGGAACTTGGCGTAACGGGAGCAGCTGTAGCAACCGTCATTGGGCGCGGAATGGGGGTGGCCTATGCCTCGTGGGCACTATTCTTTCGCAACGGCGGCGGACGCATCGAGATCAGGCGGCAACACTGGAAATTTGATCCCAAGCTCCTCTGGAGTTTGATCCGGTTGTCCTCGGTCGGGATTTTGCAATTTCTGATCTCAACAGCAAGCTGGACTGGCCTTGTCATTATCGTAGCGGGTTTTGGCAGTGTAGCCATTGCCGGTTATCAGATCGGGCTGCGCGTAATTATATTTGTAATCCTCCCGGCTGTCGGGCTGGCGAATGCTGCTGCGACGCTTGTCGGACAGAATCTCGGGGCAGGAAAACCTGAGCGGGCCGAGCGAACGGTGTGGATCGCCGGGTTCCTAAATGCGGGCCTGCTCGGACTCGCGGGACTCTTTTTTGTGTTGTTTCCAGATCTCGTTGTCGGAATTTTTACAACCGATCCGGATATCGCCGCCTACGGGCGTGACTGTCTCAGAATAGTCGGTTACGGTTACGCTTTTTACGGTTTAGGCATGGTAATGGAGGGCTCGTTTAACGGGGCCGGTGACACATGGACCCCGACCTGGTTAAACTTCATCATCTTTTGGATGATCGAAATACCGCTTGCGTACCTCCTCGCCTACAAGTTCGGCCTCGGCCCACAGGGGACGTTCTGGGCGATCACGATCTCATTCTCATTGCTCGCCGTCGTCAGCAGCTTGTTGTTCCGCCGCGGGAAGTGGAAACTGAAGACGGTTTAGCTCGAATCTCTGCGACTACGCATCTCTGCGGTACTATCAACTATGCCGAACGAAACCTTTCCCGATCCCCGAACCTACTGCTACCCCGAATGGTTCGGGATCGGTGATTTCTATTTTCGTTCGCACGACATCGTAGCATTCGGCACGCCGCTGACGGTCGAAAATGTCCGTGAAGCCTACCTTAAAGGCATTTTCCCGTGGAATACCGAGGGCCTTCCGCTACCGTGGCATTGCCCCGAATGGCGGGCGATCCTAAATTTTGACGCTCTGACGATTCCCCGAAGCCTCGAAAGAATCAGGCGAAAGACCGACCTTACATTCACTATCGACCGAGCTTTCCCTCAGGTCATACTCGAATGCGCCCTCGCCTACCGCCCCGGCCAGGGCGGCACATGGATATCGTCCGAATTTATCCACATTTACACCGAACTCCACCACCAGGGCATCGCCCACAGCATCGAAGCCTGGAACCCCGACGCCACCCTAGCCGGCGGCCTCTACGGCATCGACGCCGGCGGTGTCTTCTGTGGCGAAAGCATGTTTTTTAAGACGCCAAACGCCTCAAAACTTGCACTCCTATTCCTAATCGATCACCTCCGCAAACGCGGCTCGACATGGCTCGATACCCAGGTTATGACACCACATTTTCAAGCCTTAGGAGCCATAGAGATTGAACGAAATGATTTTTTAGATAAACTCAGAGATACGCAGAATTTGGATTTGACACTTTTCTGAAATGCCCCATCGTGAACGCAAAAATATTCGCCCCGGGCTCGAGGTCGCCATTGTCCTCAAGGAAGACCAGCGTACCGGAAAGCAAACAGTGGGTATCGTGAAGGACATTCTGACGAATTCATCGAACCATCCGCACGGGATCAAGGTCCGGCTGACTGATGGGCAAGTTGGTCGCGTTCAAAACCTGATCGATGGCCAACCAAAGTAGATATTTCGTCAATGCAAATAAGGTTTTTAAAAATCATGAGAAATTTATCCAATTCAAATTTTGCCACATTTCTAATTGCTATCTTACTTTTGATCCCGAAGCCCGCACTGTCTCAGCCAAGCCCCAATTACAAATACTCGCCGCCCGCGAAACTAAATGACGGCATTCAGACCGGAACACTAAAGTCGGCAAAGCTTGACGAAGCGAAATTAGTTGCCGGGACGAATGAGATTCTTAAAGGAACTTACGCGAACATTCACAGCGTCTTGATCTTTCGTCATGGAAAACTGGTATACGAAAACTATTTCACGGGCGAGGATGTGAACAACCATGTCGGTTCAATAGGCGTTGTTACCCACACACAACAAACGCTTCATGACATGCGGAGCGTAACAAAGAGCGTGGTCGCATTGGCTGTGCTAGTCGCACACTCGCAAGGAAGAATAAAGGACCTCGATCAGCCCGTATTTGATCTCTTTCCCGAGTACGTAAACTTTGCTCAGGGCGAAAAGAAGAATATAACAGTACGACATTTGCTCACAATGACGCCGGGTCTCGAGTGGAACGAGGCGTTCTCCTATGCGAACCCTACGAGCAGCGCTTTTCAGATGAATAGAGCCCCGAATACGATCGAGTTCGTGCTTAGCAGAAAGCTCGTCAATAAACCGGGAACCACCTTTGAATACAATGGCGGAACGACGCAGTTACTTACAGCGATAATCAAAAGAGCAACTGGCTCTGATATTTACGCGTATACGACGAAGTATCTTCTCACGCCGCTAGGCATTACAAACCACCATTGGGCGAAAATGAAAAACGGCGCGCCGGATGCTGATTCCGGTTTGCGGCTTCGTTCTCGCGACATGGCAAAGATCGGATTACTCATCGCGAACAAAGGTCGATGGAATGGCCAACAGATCATACCGAAAAAGCTGATCCATGATGCCGTTTCAGAACACATTCAGATCCCGCAGGAAAAGGAGGCATCGGCCCTTGGTGATCGGCAGGCTTACGGGTACCAGATCTGGAAATTTTCTTTTGTCGAAGCTAAGAAAAGGGTCCATCTGATCGAATTAAGCGGCAACGGTGGACAAAAAGTTTATATTGATCAGGCAAATAACGTCATGGCCGTGATAACAGCCGGAAACTACGACGCGAGGGGTCTTAAGAAGTCTTCGTTCGATATTTACTTAGATATCGTCTATCCTTCGTTAAAGGTAAAAAGGAATAGGTAGGGTAATGTCAGCTAATTTTTTAATTTACGGCGCAAACGGCTATACGGGCGAATTGATCACGCGGTATGCTGTAGAACGAGGAATGAAGCCTATACTCGCGGGGCGGAATGCGATTGAGATCGAGGCGTTAGCAAAGAAGCATCATCTCGAATACCGTGTGTTCTCGCTTGACGAGGCCTATCGCATTGACCAGTCGCTTCAGGACGTCGATATGGTTTTGCACTGTGCCGGGCCTTTTTCGCTGACGTCGCGGCCGATGGTCGAGGCGTGTCTGCGGACGAAAACTCACTACAGCGACATAACTGGTGAAATAGCTGTATTTGAAGCGATGGCTGCTTTCGACCATAAGGCGAAAGATGCCGGGATCATGGTGATGCCCGGCGTGGGATTTGACGTGGTGCCGAGCGATTGCCTCGCTCTCCATTTAAAGAACCGTCTGCCTTCGGCAACTCATCTTTCGCTCGCGTTTTATGGGATGGGCCGGCTCTCGCACGGGACGCAGGCGACGATGACGATGAATGTTGGTAAAGGCGGGGCGATCCGCCAAGACGGTAAGATCACGAGCGTTCCGGCGGCGTGGAAGACGCGTGAGATCGACTTTGGCGAGGTGACAAAGACAGGCGTGACCATACCGTGGGGCGATGTCGCAACCGCGTTTTACTCGACCGGAATTCCAAATATCGAAGTCTTTACAGTAGTGCCGCCTTCCGCCCTGAAAATGATGAAGCTCAGCCGTTATCTCGGCTGGCTGCTCGCAACCAAGCCTTTTCAGGACTATCTGCAAAAGAAAATTCCCGCCGGCGGCCCTAGCGACGGTGAACGAGCAAAGGGAAAAACTCTCCTCTGGGGCGAGGCTCTTGATCTGAACGGCAACCGTGTCGAAGCCCGGTTGCAAGGCCCAGAAGGTTACACGATGACCGCCATCGCCGCGCTGAATATCTCCCAGAAAATCCTCGACGGCAACTTCAACCCGGGATACCAAACACCGGCTAAAGCATACGGTGCCGATCTCGTTCTGGAAATCGAGGGTGTCAAACGCGAAGACTAATGATTGTCGGAGTTAACCCTCGACTTCGAAATCTACCCACTGGCTCGACACCTGGTTGCCCTTAGCGAGAGAATCTCGGACGATGATCTGAAGAGAATAATCGCCCTTTGCGGCCTCGGGGGTTAGGCGGAAATATCCGTAATCGTTTATACGCGACCAATCCGTCTGGTTTTGGAGATCGGCAGGGGTTGGTTTGCCCTCAGTAATCAGTTTGCCGTCGCGGTATAGGTTCATCTGAACGGTCAACGACGGTTTACCCGAAGCACCGCCCAGTTTGGCGTTATAAACGCTATACGTGTAGGCGAGAATCGACCCGCGGCGAAACCGGCGAATGGCCGGAACCGCTCCAGTGGAACTCAGCGACAAAGCGTTTTCGGGTTTAACGGCCGACGGGACGGCGAACTTGCCATCCGTATTTACCTGCGAAAGGGCTAAAGCGGAAACAGCCAGGGTTCCTTTGTTCAGATCCGGAATCTGTACGATCTGGCTCGCCGAACCGAGCATTCTGCTTCCGGCATCCCGCACCGCGACGCGGAAATTATACGTACCTGGTTTTTTTATCGGCACGTCCGTCGTATAAACCAAGCCGTTCTGCCGTATAAGCGGCATCGCGCCGGCCTCGATCTTGAAAGTGTGAGTTCGCGTAAATTCGTCGATGACCTCGTTCTTCTCATCCATCGTCACCGCAACTACGTCAAAAACGGCCTTGATCATTCCGTTAGGCTCATTGGCAAACTTTATGTCACTTCCATCTAAATGAATGAGCGAGCGGACAAAATTTCCGCTCGCAGGACCGTTTCCAAAGAATGCGGTAAGTCGCAAATTCATCCCCGCCGTGGGCAGCGGAGCCGCGATGGCCTCGTACAATTCGCTGTCGGCGGTACGTTTGCGGCCCTTGGCCCGTTCGGTGACGGCACCGATAAATCCGGCTCGCGACTGAACTTTGAGATCGGGGCGGTTGAGTTTGATCTCTATGCTGTTAAAATTTTTTCCCTTAAACGAGTTGTCATCAGGCTCATATGCCAGCAGATAGTAGCCCCGCTCTAAGTCAAGAGCGCGCTTAACCGCTGCATCGAGAAAGTTTTGGTCGTGATAAAAATTCCCGCCCGTCGCATCGGCCAGAAATGAAAGGCCATCGCGTGTATCTCGGATGAGCTTCTGGCGTTCGCCGACCGGTACTTCTGACGCCAGGGGATCATTAACGGTTGACACGCGGTCGCGGGCCTCGAGCATGGTCTCGTTAGTAGCTCCGCGGGAGTCAATCGTGTTAAAAACGACCGACGATCGATTAGCATAATCCGAAAGATCTCGCAGGGTTTCTCTTGCGTCCAGCGATTTTCCGTCACGGCCTCGATACGCCAGACCGTCGGACATCAGAAACACTACCTTTCGGCCGCTCACCCGTTCGAGTCCGCGGACGATGTATCGCAAAACACCGAGGGTCCCCACGACCTGGTCATTGCGCTTGGAATCCTCGGTCGCCTCGCGGATCTTTCGCTCGGCGTCCGATTCGATAGTGATGGTGCGTGTGTCGCCACTGCCGCTGTTGACCTCAAACTGATTGACCTTCGCCGCGTCATAAAACGACCCGTCGTTTGGGGCACAGCCGAGCGTCGGCGGCAGCCAGCGGATCTTACGCGCCGCCCGCAACAGCTGTTCCTTGTCCGAGGTGTACTGCTGAAACATGCTGCTGCCCGAACGTGTCTGATATACAGCGACCATATCGCTGGCCGTCATCTGTTCCTTTACAAACTTCTCAATCGCCTCGCGCGACGCCGTCACCCCGACCTGCGATGCCCGGCAATTCCCGTCATCAACGACAAACGTAACCACGCGTCCCGCTCCGCCCATCTTTGTAGGCACAGGCGGCGGTCCCGATGTGCTGGAGCCGGTGGTCAGACGCGATGCCGGCTGCTCAGCAGGCGCGCCAGTATTCACATACGAAAAATTTGAGATCTTCTGCGGCTTACCGTCTTGCAAAATCACAAAATCAGTCGACTTCAGATCCGTCACCTGCCTGCCGTTCTTATCCGTCACCACGGCATCAAACTGAACGAGGTTGGTCGTTATCCGCACAACCTCCTCCACAGGCGGCGTAGAGGACGCCTGTTGGGAAAGGCCCACTGCAGATAATGTAAGCAAAAGGACAAGAGCTGAGATCGATTTCGTAAACATTTTTCATCGGGTACGCCGGAATTTTGGCTTCGAGTTTTGGATCTAAAGCAATCCAGCCAAAACAAGCATTTGCGGCGATACGATTAGATGGCAGCACCTGGCCAGGGCGTTGCTCATCAGCTGGTGGTGGCTGAATTGGACGAGTGACTGGTCCCGCGATGTATATCCCGGCCGGGGGTCGGGATGCGCCCGGCTAGCTTCCGGCAAAGCGAACTTAGTTTCGGGGACAGTAAGGAATTGTAACGGCGGCTCACGGAATAATTCATTAGTAACTGCCGCAAAATCTCGATCTCATTTACCGTGAGTTCGTCATCAAGGCGAAGGAAAATTATGCCGTGATGCTCACGGCGTTCGCGAAAGATCATTTCGTCGAAATCCTTATGTTCGTTATCAATAGACGGTCCTTCGCGGGCGGCTCGATCTAATACGTCAACGTCAGAAATGCCTTTTGCCTCCTGAAAAACAGAAAAGACATCGTAACCGTGTCCACGATAACTTTCGGCACGAGCTAAAATCCTTTAAACATCCAGATTCTTCACATCCAGTGCATTGTCCTCGATGAATTTGCGGCGGGGTTCGACCTGGTCGCCCATTAGGACGGTGAAGATGCTGTCGGTTTCGATGGCGTCTTCGATGCGGACCTGCAGCATTGTTCGCTTTTCGGGGTCCATGGTGGTTTCCCAGAGTTGTTCGGGGTTCATCTCGCCGAGGCCTTTGTAGCGTTGGATGGTGAGATCTTTTTTGGCCATCGCCATGACTTTTTCAAGCAGCTCCTGGCGGGTGCCGAGCGTTTCGCTCTTGCCGTTTTCGCCGAGGATGAACGGGCCGGGAAAATCTATCTCAAGCGACTTTCTCAGCTCGACCGCCTTTTGAAATTCGACATAGCTGGCCAGATTCCAATCGATCTTGAGCCGCGCTCCGTTCGGGTACGAAACGTCGACTTCCCAGAGGCTGTGCTCAACATCGCTGGTGAGCTCGGTGTTATAACCGGCGGCGGCCAGTTTGCCTTCGATCTCGGCCATCATCTCCTGCGTGCCAAATATTTTGCGCAGACGAACGGTATTTTTGCTCAGTATGCCGTCACGGCCGGCAAATGCATCGAGAATTAATTCGACTAGCCGGGCATCGTTATTAACACGCCGGGCGAGCCGCTCAGAATAATTCTTTAATTCGGTCGTCTGCTCCAGAGCCTTAGACAGTTCACGGCCCTCGATCGAGCGTCCGTTTGAGCTGATCTGCGAATCGCCGGTCGCCATCCGCATCAGATAGCGAAACATCCCTTTTTCGTCCTTGATGTACTCTTCTTTTTTGCCGCGTTTGACCTTATAAAGCGGCGGCTGGGCAATATAGACAAAGCCGTTATCGAGCAATTCCGGCATCTGGCGATAGAAAAATGTCAGCAAAAGCGTGCGGATATGGCTGCCGTCGACATCGGCATCGGTCATCAGGCAGATCTTGTGATAGCGAAGTTTTGCAATGTCAAAATCGTCCTTGCCGATACCGGTACCGAGCGCTGTGATCAGGGCCTTTATCTCGCCGTGGCCGAGCATCTTGTCAAATCTCGCCTTTTCAACGTTTAGAATTTTACCCTTAAGCGGCAAAACAGCCTGATTCTTACGATCGCGGCCCTGCTTGGCCGAGCCACCGGCGCTGTCTCCCTCGACAATGTAAATTTCGCTGAGTGCCGGGTCTTTTTCCTGACAATCGGCCAGCTTGCCGGGCAAGGTTGATGTACCCAATGCACTTTTACGCACGATCTCTCTCGCTTTTCTTGCCGCCTCGCGGGCCCGGGCGGCATCGACTGCCTTTCCGACGATTTTTTTGGCGACGCCCGGATTCTGCTCGAAAAATTCGCCGAGTTTCTCATTTAGAAACGACTCGACCGGGCCTTTGACCGGCGAATTAAGTTTACCTTTTGTCTGCCCCTCGAACTGCGGCTGCGGTATTTTGACGCTGATCACGGCGACCAAACCTTCGCGCACATCGTCACCGGTCAGCGCGACCTTGGCATTCTTCATCATGCCAGACGATTCGGCATAGGCATTGATCGTCCGCGTGATCGCGCCGCGAAAACCAGAAAGGTGTGTGCCGCCGTCAACTGTATTAATATTGTTGGCGAATGAAAATATTTTTTCATCATAACTGTCGTTATACTGCATGGATACCTCGATCGACAGTTCGTCTGCAACTACTTCAAAATACAGCGGTTCGTCGTGAAGCGGGGCCTTGTTTTTATTCAAATGCTTGACGAATTCGGCGATACCGCCTTTGTAATAAAACTCATGCGATTTCTCGGGGTCCTCGCGCTCGTCCTTGATAAAGATGCGGATGCCCTTGTTCAAAAAGGCCTTTTCGCGCAAACGTTCAGACAGCTTTTCAAAGCTGTAAAGCGTTGTTTCAAAAATGCTCGAATCAGGCCGAAACGTAATCTTGGTCCCGCGCTTCTGCGTCGTCCCCGTCTGCTTGAGCGGAGCTATCGGTATCCCCGCCTCAAATTCCATCTCGTGCGTCTTGCCGTCGCGCCAGATTTCGAGACGTAGGTATTCGCTTAAGAAATTTACACAGCTCACGCCGACGCCGTGCAGACCGCCCGAAACTTTGTACGAATTTGTGTCAAACTTGCCGCCCGCGTGCAAAATGGTCATCACGACCTCGGCCGCCGATCGCCCTTCTTGCTTATGCATATCGGTCGGAATGCCGCGTCCGTTATCGATAACCGTCACCGAGTTGTCCATGTGGATCGCGACCTCAATCGTGTCGCAATAACCCGCCAGGGCCTCGTCAACCGAGTTATCCACCACCTCATAAACAAGGTGATGCAGCCCGATTTCGCTCGTCGAGCCGATATACATCGCCGGACGCTTGCGCACCGCGTCGCGTCCCTCTAAAACGGTGATCTGATCCGCCCCGTATTCTGGTTGTGCTTTAGCCAATTTTATTTAACCTCTGGATTCAAACTTCAATCTTTACGATCTCACCACGTGAAATTGTCGTTAGAGCTTCGTGAGCAGCAGTCAATTAGGGTAATAAGTTTTCAAGCTTATTTGAGCGAGCGGAATGTACTAAAATTGCAACCTGTAAATCATTAGGGTTTTGCTGATACTCGATATTTTTATCAACCTTGACGAGTACATCAAAATCCTGACTCGCGGCTCTTAAAAGAGACCCGTTTGTCAGGCCTTTATAGCCGGCCTCTTCGATAGTAGAAACCTCGTGTCCGCGTAACTCTTTCCGTAAGGGCCTTGGCACACATTCGTCAAGCAGCAACCCTAGAACCAGCGAAAACCCTGCCCTTTAAGGGTTCAAGTACACCAACGGCCTGGATTCGCTCGACGGTTGTGAAATGGTCGAGAAAGACTTCCAAACTGTCGCCCCCTTCCAAATAGTCAAAAAGATTCTGGATAGGCACACGTGTTCCCCTAAAAAACAGGTGTTCCGCTCATTTTTTCCGGATCGATCTCGATAATTTCCCGTAGCTCCTCGCTCATCTTAAACGCCTCCGCTAAGTTAAAACGTCAGAAGCTAATATGACGTTCAAATCAATATTTAACTTTAGCATACAATCGTCAAAATTTATAGACCAACCGCTATTCAAATGCTTTAATTTTGTGCATTTCGGCTTTTCCTGAGGACACCTGAAACACGTGGGCGCCGGTGCCAAATTCTGTAACAAAACTATCCTTGGATGTCGTCACGAATGTTTGCGCTTTGCCGGCAAGGAATTCGAGCAGTTTGCCGATTCGGCGGTAGTCGAGTTCGGCGTCGATGTCGTCGATAAGAAAGAGCGGATATTCGCCACGGGTTGCGTGGAAGACGGAGATGTTGGCGAGTTGCAAGAGTAGCAGAGTGCTTCGTTGTTGACCGGCGGAGCCGTATTTGCGTATGTCGTGACCGTCAAATTTTAGCTCCATATCATCACGATGTGTGCCGATCAGAGCGTGGCCGGAGACGATCTCGGCCTGGATACGCAGGGCGAGGCGTTCGGTAATGAGATTTTCGTAATCAGCAAGATCGCCTTTGCCCTCGAGCGATGAGAGATAGCGGATGGTTAGCTCTTCGCGGCCAAATAGCCGTTTTTCGAGGACTTCGTTTATGCGTTCGATAAACCTGAGGCGAGCTTTGTTGATCTTGACGGCAAGTTTTACAATCTGAGCGTTCCACGGTTCGAGCATTTCGGTGACTTTCGTGATAGGAAACTCACGGTCGCGGGCGGATTGCAGCAGTGCGTTTTTTTGCTTTATCACGCGAGAGTAATCAGTAAAGACCTGTACAAACGGCGGGTGCAGCGAGACAATACCTGCGTCCAAAAACCGCCGACGCGAATCGGGTAAACCGCGTACGATCTCCAGTTCGTCCGAATTAAAAACAACCGCGTGCAGCTGGCCGAGATACTGATGAACTGTTTCCTTCTTATCGTTTACGGAGACGGTTTTTGTGTTTCCGGTGATTATTACACGTAGTTCTCGAACGATCTCAGGTGACTCGCGGACAGAACCGCGTATCATCGCCGTTTCGCTGCCAAAATTTACGGCATCCTGCAAACGGGCCGTACGGAATGAACGGGTCGAGGCGAGCACACCGATCGCCTCGATCCAATTTGTTTTACCCTGGCCGTTTTCGCCGACGAGGACGTTTAACCCATTTGCAAACGCGATCGTGCCCCGCAGATTGCGAAAATTTTGAGCTTCGAGCGATTCGAGCAGCATCCGAAAATTCTAGCATGTTGTGCCGCGCCGCACATTTTGCGCAATTTACGGAAATTTTGGGGCAATGGATAATCTTGAAGTTACTTTCTGTTCCCACTTTGCGGTCTTCGCGGCCTTGTGTGTGTAACATAGCCGTTCTCTGTGAACTCCGCGTCCTGCCCAGCGAACTCAGCGAACTCAGCGATTAAGGCAGGTTGTCTAATATTCAACAAAATTTCAACTCAGAGTGTGCTGAGACAATCATAGAGGGTTCGCGTTTTTCTATAAACCGTATTGTTTAATCTGAAATTTAATCATATTATCAATTTGTTTAAATGAGATGTTGAACATTTTTTAACGCACCACTCACACCCATGACCAAAATCATATCTATCTTTCTTCTCACCCTTCTCCTCGCGGTGTCAGCTTTTTCGCAATTCAGCGTCAAGGTCGGCACGGCGGCACCGGCGTTTGCGGGCGCCTCGCTCGACGGTTCACCGTTTGAGCTTAACGATCTGCGGGGCCGCGTCGTCGTGATGACATTCTGGTCAACCAGATGTGCCATCTGCCATCACGAGCGCCCTAAGCTCAACGCTATGGCCGAACGTTACGATTCGAACAAAGTGATTTTTCTTGCTTTATCGATGGAGAACGAAGAAAAAATCTCGAGGTATTTAAGGAACAATCTGTTTAAGTTTCAGATCGTGCCAAACAGCTTTGGCGTCGTCCTCAAATACGCCGACCGCGACAAGGCCGACAGCCTCGATATGGGCTTCCCTTCGTACTTCGTCATCGATCAGGAAGGCATCGTCCGCCACCGCTCAAGCGGATACGACAAAACGTCACCGCTCGATGCAGCGATCGGACGCCTCGTTAAGTAGGTATGACTTTCGTCCGCTACAACTCTCGGTTTGTCTAACAACCAGCTTTCAGTTATATTTTAATTGGGCTTCAGCTCGTGCGGAGAGATAGCATAATTGGTAATGCAGTAGTCTTGAAAACTACCGCGCGTAAGCGCTTGCAGGTTCGAGTCCTGTTCTCTCCGCCATTTTAACTTTTGAAAAACTAAAGAGAGCCGCGATTATACTCAAATCGCGGCTCTCTCTGCATCTGTCGGGGCAAAAATTCGATCTATGGATTACCCGAATGTGGGGTTGCAAGATATGGAAACACATCTAAAAACGGCACATCGTTTTGGCTTACACCGTCACCCAAAGTATTGTTTGGAGCTTTGTTCGTGGCTGGCGTGAACGGAGTTCCGCCCGCAACGGCACGTAGGGCAATGTCGGTTACATCATCGAATACCCGGCGTCCGTTTGGATGACCTGCCGGGTCGCCGCCGAGCAAACCGAGCCGATTCGGATTTTGTGACGGCGGTATTGCCACGTTTAATCTCATCATCTCGTGCGGTTTACCGTCCGATAGAAAAGTGTTAAATGTGGGAGCTCCCGGCACGCTTCCGGCCTTAATGCCGGTTGCGAAGATTGCCACAAGATCGTTTCGCGGTGCGGTCGGAATGTCTATCTTAAATACCGCTTTCATGATTTTGGCAAGCAGCGGATCAAGCACAAACGGTGCTGCGATCGCATCGTCCTTTGGTGCAAGACCGTTGAAAGCATCTTTTAATTTCAGCGGTATAATAACCTCGTTCACTAATGGATTTCCGAGGCGCGATATCTGTACCCACGCCCCATTTTTGGCGCCTTTTGTCTGGGCGTTGCTCAAAACATTTGTTGTGCGGCGGCTTGCGGTTGACCAGACACCGATTACCGCATTGTCGGTTGTCGGGTCAGTCGGCACGTTACCATCGCGGGTGAGAGCACGTATCGGAACCTCGACAGCGATAGTGTGAACATTCATTCCTGCCAAAGCGTCCTTGCCGCCCGTAGCTGAGATCGAAGTCAGATTAAGCGTGTCAAAGATCTCGTTGACCGGAATAAAAAACGGATCGTCCCGCTGTCCGCAGAATATGCGTCCATCGTCGGGCAATTCATAGACCGTCTCGCGGACAAATTTTTCGTAGTTCGGCGTGGTTCGTTTGCCGATATTGGCGGGCGGCGTCATCAGCGGTGGTGTAATTACCTTACCTCTCCTACCAGTTGACTTGTCGATTCGCGTTACATTGTAGGCCTGGGATATGTTGTAGTCGATATCGCCAATCGAGGTGATCAGGGGGTCAAAGCCGCCCTTTCCTTTTAGCGCCTCATTTGGCGAAGCCATTCCCAAGACCGTGTCTGGATTTTTATACTGGTCGCTAAAGTTAAACTGATACGTAATATCTTCGACGCCGTCCCCGTTGTTATCGATCTTGATCTCGTACAGCACAGTGTCGTCGAATTTGTAATAGTGCGGGCCGGCACCCGGTATTTCCAACGGATTGAAATTCGCGATGATCGTTACAAAGTTTTCGCGCCCCCTTTCCGTGCTCCGAAAAGCGTAGAGATCAGTATTATCGGCTGCTGGATCGCGTGCGATCAGGGGAGCCTCGCGATGGCTAGATGCCTTCGCCGGTAAAACAAAGACTCCGCCAAAAAGCGAAGTAACAACTGCTAATGTCGTAGCTGCATTAATTAATTTCTTCATAAACCCTCCGTGTCAGTATTGAAGTCAAAATAAATCAAAAAACTGATTAGTTAATAATTAGGTTCGTTATCTTGGCGAATTTGGTTTCACAGACCTCCTGAAACACTGGCGGCTTTTGATCTCGACATTTATTTCATCCAGGGCTTTGCGAGATAATTACCAGCATTGAAAGGAGTAGGAGTGATCTTTCAAGCCTCTTTTCTTGCTTTCAAATTGCCATTTGTTATAGCCTAGAGACATACTGAATGATGGCTCATTCATAAATGTCATATGCCAAAACCTGTGCGTAACGGTATATCAGCGAGAGCTGGTGTGACCGGAAAACGAGAAGCTATCTTACGTGCCGCGACCAAGGTTTTCGCAGGTCGCGGTTATTTTAACTCAAAGGTCTCGGACATTGCGGGCGAAGCGGGCATTGCCGACGGTACGGTGTATCTTTATTTTAAAAGCAAGGACGAGATACTGCACTCGATATTTGACCGGGCGATGGCGGAATTTATTGCCGAGGGCAAAAAGGAACTCGCGATGCTGACCGAGCCGGCCGATAAGCTTACGCGGATCGCCGAGCTGCATCTCGAAAAGCTCGGTGCCGACCGCGATATGGCGATAGTTTTTCAGGTCGAACTGCGCGGATCGACAAAGTTTATGCAGGAATTTTCAGCCGCCGGGTTTCGAGACTATCTCGATATCATCAGGGCGACCATCGAGGAAGGACAGGCCGCCGGACACTTTCGCAAAGATATTAAACCGATCGTTGCGGCTAAAATCCTTTACGGCTCTTTGGATGAAATGGTCACCAACTGGGTCATTTCAAAAAAATCATACCCACTCTCACCGATGGCTGGCGAGGTGCTAAAAATCTTTTTCGGAGGTGTTCTAAAGAAATGATCGACGCACTAGAGAGCTCGGATGATTTTACGGAAGAGCCCTCAACCCTTCACGAACTTTTTTTACGCTCGGCCGCCGAGTATGATCTGCCCGACGCTCTGAATTACAAAAAAGATGGTGAGTGGCAGAAAATCTCGTCAAAGGAAATGATCGAGCGCTCTGAGCTGATCGCCCTCGGTCTATATTCGTTAGGATTGAGAAAAGGTGACCGGGTGGCGATACTCGCCGCGAATTCGCCTGAGTGGACGCTCACTGACGCCGGATGCCAATTTGCCGGTGTCGTTGATGTGCCTATCTATACGACGCTCGCGACAGACTCGGTCCGGTATATCATCGACGACTCTGAGACGCGGGTCTTTTTTCTCCAGGATTTCGCTACCTACGATCGTCTCCGCACTGGGATCTCAGGATGCGCTTCGCTGGAAAAATTTATTTTGTTTGATTCAGATGGAATGGACGATGAGCGGTTGATTTCATTAGCTCAATTAGAGGCCGCCGGAGCAAAACTCCGGGCTGAAAAACCAAACCTGACAAGTGAACTGCGTGAAGCCATAAAGCCATCTGAACTGGCGACTCTGATCTATACGAGCGGCACCACGGGCGAGCCAAAGGGCGTCATGCTCAGCCATTCCAACCTTATATCAAACGTTCTCGCCGCTAGCGAAAAATACTCATTCGCGGGGCGCGAAATCTCACTTTCGGTACTGCCGCTCTCGCATGTTTTCGAGCGGACTGGCATGTACGTTTATATCAGACATGGAATGTGTGTACATTTTGCCGAGTCGATCGAGAAAGTTCCGGACAATCTGAAAGAGGTTAGGCCAACGATCTTTATCGGCGTGCCGCGAATTTTTGAAAAGGTATTTGAACGTGCCCGTTTAAAAGCCGCTCAGGCGGGCCGCGTCAACGAGATGATCTTTGACTGGGCTATCGAGGTCGCCAAGGAATTTGCGTCGCTAAATGAGAAGGGGAGCCCGATACCACTCTCGCTAACCGCCCAACACGGCATCGCGGACAAGATCGTGTTCTCAAAACTGCGCGATTTTTTTGGCGGGCGGCTCAAATTTTGTATTACCGGCGGGGCCGCTCTGCCAGACGAGATATATCTCATTTTTACGGGGGCCGGTATCTCGATAATGCAGGGCTACGGACTGACCGAGACCTCACCCGTAATTTCGTCTAACAACCCTGCCGCGGTCCGCGTCGGAACTGTCGGGAAACCGGTCAGAGATGTAAAAGTTAGGATCGCTGACGATGGCGAGATCGAGGTGTCGGGGCCAAACGTGATGCTCGGTTACTACCACAAAGAGCAGGCGACAAAAGAGGCTTTTACCGACGACGGATGGTTCCGGACAGGCGACATCGGCAATCTCGACGCAGATGGATTCTTAAAAATAACTGACCGCAAAAAAGAGCTATTTAAAACCTCAGGCGGCAAATATATAGCACCGTCACCGATCGAGCAGATGCTGAGATCGTCGCGGTTTGTTAATCAGGCAGTGCTAGTCGGTAACGAGCGAAAGTTTGCCGCCGCACTCATCGTGCCAAATTTTGAAATGCTTGAAAGCTACGCAAAGCTAAAAGAACTCGACATAAAAACACACGCCGAGTTTTGCGAGCATCCTCGCATTATCGATCTTTTTACTCGTCAGATCGAAGCAATGACGCCGGGACTATCAAACTATGAAAAGGTAAAGCAATTTGCCCTGATTCCGAACGAGCTAACCGTCGATGGAGGCGAATTGACGCCCACGCTAAAGGTAAAGCGTCGGGTCGTTGACGAGAAATACCGGGACGTGATCGATAAAATATACACGGACGCAGCAAGCGATTCAAAACACAATAAAAATTGAACGTGAATCACCCGGATCGAGCTGATCATACGGATTAAATCCGCAAACATCCGTCTGATCCGCTCAACCCGCGTTCAAATCTTAAAATTTACAAAATCACCACAGTGCAGATGAGAGAAAAAGACTCTAATCTGTAGTATTTGTGGGGTTTCAAACAAACTAATAATATATAACCTTTGTACCTGTGCTGGTTGCTGCTGACTGTATCGCCTGTTTACCAGCTCCGACAGCAAACTCGAGGATGGTCAATGCCAGACTCTTCTTGGTTTTATCAACCTGGATGATATCGTAGGGCTGCAACATTATATCCTTTTCCGACCCATCTTTTATAAGATTTAAATTAGCGAGGAGGATATCGCGTTCCTTGGACGTAGGGCTCGCCCCGGGTTTTAGGCGAAATATCTTGATCTCTTTAGTCTTAGCGGTCTGAGTTGTACCGCTGATCATACTAAGCGCCTCCATGAGCGATGTGCCCGATTCTTTCAACAGAATGCCCTGAGGTGCAATGACTTCGCCGGTGATATAAACCGGTGCCGCTTTTTGCACGTGAATGACATCGCCGGGCAATATCACCGGGTTTGAGTCATCCCGTCCCATACTAAGAGATGAAACGCTATATATGCGCGATGGGACCTCGGACTCGTTCCCGCTTTCGTTCTTCCAATTTAAAGGATCGTCGTCGCTCGAACATTGAGGCGGCTGAACGCGAAACACCTGTATCACGCCGCCTGCGGTATCTTTTAGACCGCCGGCGGCGGCAATTAGTTCCATCAGCGTCGCCTGGCGGGTAAGTTCGATTCGCGCCGGTGTTTGGACCTCGCCATAGATCGACGAGTGTGAACGGCTTTTCTTTGTGGTCTGGAGATTTAGCTGCGGATTTCTTAAATATTTTGCAAGCAGCACGGTGATCTCGCTTCGCAATTCTTTCTCCGTTTTGCACTTTGCAACTATCGGGGTTTCAGCAAATGGAACCTCTATGCGTCCATCTTCATCTACCGCCGCGTGAAAACTATAGTCCGCTTCGCCGAGCACTTTGCCAACAATTTCATCTCCGGCCCCGAACATATAACCCCTGGGCGGTTCGATGTCGGGCGTTACCTTGGTGATGAGTGGTTTATTAGCCGACGCAACAGTAGTATCCTGAGTCAAAACGGCACTAGTAGAAAATATCGAAATAATAATAAAAACAAAAAAAGCATTCTTCATAGAGATAACCCTCCAAATTTGCTGATCGGTAAAAGTTTAACGCAGATATACCCGCGAAACAACTTATTTTACGCGCACAACGTGGACGGAAGGTAGGATGTACAAAGGGCCTCTAGCGGTTTGCCGCGCAAAAATCCAAACGCCGGAAAGCTTACCACTGCGGTCGATACGATAAAATTCATGTTAAAATTGAAATGGAAATGCCACAGAAAAATCGTCAAATTAAAATCGTAAAAATGTCCGAGCAGGACGATGCCGGTGACTTAAGAAATACCACTACGCCCGAAGAACGTTGGGCGATGATGTGGCAGCTTGCTCAAGACGCCTGGGCCTTCAAGGGAGAAACCGATGTTAAACCAGGACTTCAGAGACATATTGTCCGCGTTTATAAAAGAAAAGGTTGAATTCATTGTTGTCGGCGGTTTCGCCGTCGCCTTTCACGGACATCCTCGCTCAACCGGCGATATTGATTTGTGGATTCGATGCTCAGAGGCCAACGCTTCCAAAGTTTGGAAAGCACTGCAAGAGTTTGGCGCTCCGTTGTTTAATTTGACTTTAGATGACCTGCAAACTCCCGGGACCGTGTTTCAAATGGGGGTGGTTCCAAGCCGTATCGATATAATATTAGAAATCGATGGCGTTACTTTTGACGATGCGTGGAAAGAACATTTGATCGTGAATGTTGAAGAAATGAAGATACCCGTACTTGGAAAAGACCATCTGTTGGTCAATAAGAGAACAGTCGGCCGCCCAAAAGATCAGATTGATATTTTGTGGCTTGAGAGCGAGGAAAAGCCATAATGATACAAGCGAAGATTGCCAAAAACCGCATCTCCCGTAAGGCCGCGAGTTTTACCGAATCGGTAATTCGTGAGATGACCCGCGAAGCGATGAAATACGGAGCAGTAAATCTCGGACAGGGCTTTCCGGATTTTGCGGCACCCGAAGACATCAAGCAAAAAGCGATGGAGGCGATAGCGGCCGATCATAATCAGTATGCGATCACCTGGGGTGTTAAGAGCTTTCGCGACGCGATCTCGGCGAAAACAAAATGGTTTCTCGGCCTCGACATTGACCCGGAAACCGAGATAACCGTCACTTGCGGCTCGACCGAGGGTATGATCGCCGCGATGATGGCGACCGTCGATCCAACCGAAGAGGTCATTGTTTTTGAGCCGTTTTATGAGAATTATGCACCAGACGCGATCCTTTCGGATGCTACACCAAGGCACGTTCCGCTCTATCGAACTGACAACGGCTTTGCCTTTGACCGCGACGAGCTGCGCGCCGCATTTAACGAAAAGACAAAGGCGATAATAATATGCAATCCGAATAATCCGACCGGAAAGGTCTTTACACGCAGTGAACTGGAATTCATAGCCGATCTCTGTAAGGAGTTTGATGCTCTGTGCTTCACTGACGAGATCTACGAACACATCGTCTACGATTCAGTTTCAAGTTCTGACAATGCCGAGCTGAACACTGACAACCGACAACTGACAACTGACCACATCTGCATGGCCAATATCGACGACATGCGTGACCGTACTGTCGTCGTCAATTCACTTTCAAAAACCTACTCGGTGACCGGCTGGCGTGTCGGTTATTGCATCGCTCCGCCGGATATCACATCGGCGATCCGCAAGGTTCACGATTTCCTGACCGTCGGTGCGGCAAACCCGCTGCAGCACGCCGGAGCATACGCGATGACGCTGCCGCC